>CAIOLM010000044.1 GCA_903859205.1 uncultured Microbacteriaceae bacterium | reverse complement strand
TTGCTGAACCAGCGGCACCCACGAGTTTTAGAACCGTTCTCGCAAATTCCGGGACTCCAACGAATGCAGCCAAGAGTGCGCTTGTGGCGCGGCGCTCTTGATCTTGCTCACCTTTAATCCCAGTAATAGGTATTAGCCGGGCGGGCTGATATTTGCTCGTGTCCATCTATAGACTTCCTATTCGCGCCGTGGCGGCTCTTGTCGTCCAAGGGCCAAAGCATCGGTTTCCGTGAGTGTAGAGGGCCACTAATGCCCCCTGATTACAAATACAGAGTCCCCAAAAGTCCCAAGTCCCCAAGTCCCAAGTCCCAAGTCCCCAGGATTGCCAGTATAAGCGCCATGTGCAGAAGAACCACCATACGGATTTGACTCCCACGTGAGACGGGTCTGGAGGACTTTTGATATCTGGCAGGGTTTCTGCCTCGCAGCAGTCATTCGGAGAGGGCGATTTCTGATTCCGTTTCCTCCTGATCTCTGAGCCGAGCAAGCTCGTCCTCTGAGAGTGTGGCAACGAAGGCTTCCCACTGCTTGCGAAGAGGAGCCGAAACCTGCAGCCACAGCATCAGTGAATCAATTTCTTTGGTGTCATACGCCGGCTCAGACGCCCGTTGCTGGGCTTTGGCGTCGGCTGCTCCGGGCTTTTGATACAAACCGTAGAGCACGCACCTACGGTCGATTATTTTCAACAGGACGTTGACAGCTTTGAGATCGCCCGATGTGGCTTGATCCCAGATACCGACTTGGATTGCGTCTAGTCGCTCTGCCTCAAGGTGTCTCATGTTGTCGATGTCTTCTGTGCTCACTCGATTGATACCGCGCATATAGGCGTCTCGTGCAGTTGCAGGATGCCCGTAACCAACTTCTTTGGCGATGTCGCCCCAGGTCCACCCCTCCTCCCTGAGGCGAATCACCGAATTCTCACGCAAGACGATTTCAGGTTTAGGTGCACGTCCACGAGGACGTCCATTTATGTTGCCCATAGTTATGTCCTAACTTTCCTCGGTGAAGGTTTCTAACTTGATCTCGACGCGAGTGTGCAATGAGAAGAGGTCGCCGATTCCTTCAACGAATCGGTCATTGAGACGTGGGACGATTCCGGCATAAATTTGTTTGGTCGTATCGAGCCTCGTGTGTCCCAACGCTTGACTGACGTCTTCCAGACGAACGTCGGATTCGAGTGCGCGAGCAGCCACCACGTGACGTATGTCATGTGGCCGAATACGCCGAATCTCGTGGGCCTTTAGGAATCGGTAGAAATGATGCCGATTGTTACTTGGGTCTTTGGGAGTTCCCACGAGCGTTGTGATGACGTAGTCCGAGTCAACCCAAGTTTCCGCTGCTTGTATTCGCCACAGACTCAAGCGCATTTGCTGGCGTTCCAAGGCAGCCCGAAGTTCCGGGTGAATCGGCAGTGAGCGTCCACTTGAAAAATTCTTAGGGTCATTTCGTGCGAGCTTTGACACCCCGTCGCCGTTGGGCAAGATACGCCGGTCAACCCTGAGCGTCCCCGTGACGTGAAGCATGTTGTTCTCAAAATCCACATCACTCCAGCGAAGCCCCATAGCCTCGCCGGGCCGAAAGCCGGTGAGCAGCATGATGTGCAGAAAGCAATCCATGAGGTCGTCGTTTCGTGCAACAGTCAGAGCTTGTGTTGCCTCATCGAGCGACCATGGTGTCTGAACTTGGGTTTTTTCGCCGTGTTGTCGTTTGACGGCTTCGACGGCTTGAACTGGGTTATGACCGATATAGCCTTGACGTTGCGCATAATTGAAAAAGCCATGCAGGATGCGACGCACCTGATTGACCGTCGATGTTGATTTTCCAGATTCTTTAAGTTGCCACACCAATGTCTGAATATCAGTTGCCTTGACCTGAGCGATGCGAATGCGGCCGATGTACGGAAAGACGTAACGTCTCAACAGGTCCTCGTAGCCAGAAGCCGTCGTGGTGCGCACAGACAGAGGCTTGACTTGAGTCGCCCAGTACATTCCGAGCGAGTGAATGGTCTCCTGCGTTTGCTGATTGAGAGTTCCGCGGTCTCGCTCAAACAGCATGTCGCGTAAGAGTTTCTTAGCGGCTGTCTCGGTTGGGCAAGACCGGCGTGTGTATTTGCGTTTGCCGGTGATGTCTTGCCCGAGACTAACTTGGGCGATCCATACCTCTCGACCGTTTTTTTCGATGCGGAAGACGGAGCCGTCACCATTGGTGGCTTTGCTCTTAGGTTTGCGTGACGTTGTCATTAGAAGCCCACCGCCTTGTAACGCTGAATCTTTTGTTGATCGGCGATGTAACGGTCAATGGCGCTGCGGCTGATGCGTCGTGCTCGGCGCAGTTGAATTGATTCGAGTTCACCGGTGCGAATGAGTCGGCACACAGTTGAACGGGAGCAGGCAAGGATTTGTGCTGTTTGATCAGTGGTCAACAGCGAGTCATGGTTCGACATGGAGAAAGATCCAATCCATACACGGGATGCAGTCTCGGCGCATTGAATCCAGGGAGCAGTCGTGCCAATAAGCCTGGAGTCAGTGAGTGCGCATTCGCGAAGCTGCGATCCACAAAGTGAGTCAGGGGAAATTGGAATCGATGTCACTGACGTGGCCACTAGTGCCTCTTTGACAGCTGCAATGGCAACTGCTACTTGCACCCCATGACGTATCGGTCTATATCGTCCGGTCCGGTTCGCCGTTATCGTGTGGGTTCTTACCGCCTCATTCACAACCTCTCTATAGGTTGCTACTTGCGGACTCAAACCTTCGGATCTATGACGACCGTATTTATTTATCTGGCTAAGTTTACCACGGTGTCCCCCTGACTCATCAGGCATCAAAGTGGCGCAGGAGATGGCGTGAGTGTCTGCGTAAGTGTCCATGGGCTTTCCCTTGAGTGGGTTAGCCGGTTCGCGGGGACTCTACTTCCGCATAGTTCTGCGGGTAAATGGTTGGTGCGCCCGGAGGGATTCGAACCCCCAACCTTCTGATCCGTAGTCAGATGCTCTATCCGTTGAGCTACGGGCGCAGTGTTGTGAAACAACTACCCAAGAATAGTACGCGACGAGCGCCTATGGCTAATCCGGGCAATTCGGGTGCGCGCTCGATTGAGAAGGTAATCAACTACTCGGCCGGACGGCCCCTCTGGGGTGAATGTGAGGAACGGATTCTTTGCGATGCGTGTCATTCGCAGGGTCGTGTCGTTGAGATGCCTACGGACCAACGCAAGGCTCACGTCGTTGTCGTCAGAGCCCAAGAGATCAAGCCCGTTTGCTTCCGATCTGGAGAGGTACCTTTCACTACCGGGTGCAAAGGCTCTGAGCCGGGCGGCAATCTCCTTCAAGGCTTCTCTATCGTCAGGGGTGACCTGTGCGAGCGAGTTCATTCGTTTCAGGGGAGAGAAAATGGTAACCCTCAGGCTCTTGACGACCATCGCGCGGCGAACCGCGAGCGGTCGCTCGCAGGCCCACGGCATTGTCACCATCTCAAACAGGGGGGCCAACAACTCTCGCCACGAGTATGTGTCGGCCGTCAGGCGATCTGTAGCGTCGTCAGTCACGTGATAGGCAGGGAGGAAATCGTCGAAGAAGATGGAAGCCCCGCTTGACCAGAGCCAGAAGCTCAAAGCGAAGTCTTCGCCGGTGCGAAAGCCCGGGCGAAAGAGCACGGGCGCACGGTTGAGAAGATCCGCGGACATGATTGCTCGCTGTCCGGTTCGATAGAAGAGCCGGTCACGTTCCGGTCGAAGGTTTCTCCTGCGGGCAAGCCGGGGAAGCGGCGCCAGAATGGTCTGTCCCGAATCACCCAAGAGAGGGTAAACCTCGACATCCCAGCGATGTTTGCGGAGGCGCTCGAGAGCGGAGGTCGAAAACCGGCCAGAGAAAAAATCATCGGAGTCGAGTTTTGCAACATATTCCGCGTCTGCGTTGGCAAAGCCAAAATTGGCCGGGCCGGCGGAGCTCGGAATACCGTCACTGAACTCAAGCACCCTGTATGAATCTTTGGGCAGTCCGTCTAGGAGCGGAGCAATCGAGGCGGCCGAAATCTCGTGCGCAATGATGAGCGCGCGGACTAACCCCTGTGGTGCCGAGGCGATGCAGGACTCGACGGCTCGTCTGAGAGGTCGAGAGACCGAATGAACCGGGATAACGAACTCCATGAGGGGCTTCATAGGCTTCGATTCTTCACGGGCTCTTCGGACGGGTTCGGTGCCTCGAGACTACTAACTCAACGTGACGACAAACCTCAACTCAAATCCGAGTCGCGTTGCTGGGATGGGCAGAGCGTAGCGGGCTCTCGGCTAATCGAGAGAAGGCGCCTATCGATGGGATCGGGAACGTAATTTTGCCAGCGCGTAGTCGACCAGTCGACCCGATGGACCCTCCGGAGCAAACGAGTAGAAGGGATTTTTTGCAATGCGCGCCTTCATTGTTGACCTGTTCGCGAGGGCGCGACGAGCTTGAATCACGTTCTGTGAACCGGCATCGCGAGTTAGGGCATCCAACGCCGCCGCCTCAGAAATCGACAGGTATTGCTCGAAACCTGGCGCGAAGATTCTGAGCTGGCGGACGATCTCACCAAGTGCGCGGGCATCGTCGACGCTCTCGGCAGGAGACCCGTCGGCTCGCCTGAGAGGCGAGAGTATCGACACCCGAGAGCACTTGATCGCCAGTGCTCGTCGAGCGGCGAGGGGTCGAGCTGTGGCCCAATCCAGCGCGAGGAGTTCGAACAGGGGTTTAAGCAACTCGCCCCACGGATAATCCACCGCCGTCACCCGGTCGACAGCATCGTCGGTAACGATGTAGGCCGGCAGACTCTTGTCGCAATCAATCAACCCGTCGATTGTCCAGAGCCAAAAGCTAAAAGCATGGTCTTCGCCCGTGCGATGCCCGGGGCTCATCAGCACTGGGGCTCGCCTCAAGACCTCCCTCGAGATAAGAGCCAAGGGAGCCGTTCGATAGAGAAGCCTGTCGCGGTGAGGGCGCAGCCCTCGCTGGCGAGCAAAGCGCGTGAGTGGCGGTCCGCTCAGCTTTCCGTTCTGACCTCGCAAGGGGTAAATCAAGACGTCGGGCCGGCGGCGGTGAAGTTGATTTACCGCCGCGGCAGAAAAGCCCTCCGAAAAGAAGTCGTCAGAACCGAAAATGGCCACATAGTCCGCATCGACCTGGCTCAGCCCATAGTTGAACGGACCGGCCGGGCTGGGGATACAGTCGCTAAAAGGCAGGACACGGTACGACCCCGGAGGTAGCCCGTCTAGGCGTGCCTCCACCGCAGCGGCCGAGATCTCGTGTGCCACCACCAGAACGCGAACACTTCCCGTCGGGGCCCCGGTGATGCACGACTCCACAGCACGCCTAATCGGTCGTGACTCGGTGTGAACCGCGACCACAAATTCAATCAACGGATGGGCCGCCATAGCTCCTCATCAGGGGTGACAATTTTGGGTACTTACTTGAGACTACTACGGTCTCAGCGTTCGACGGCTTCGGGCTCAAAACTTCGTCAGAGGGCTAAAATGAAGGTGGTCTTGTTTGGGCCACGAAAAGGCGAATTACTGTGAATCTGCGTCGGCTGGCTTTGGGCGCTCTATGGAGAGCCCTGCCCACCAGGGTCCTGCTGCGTGTCGTGCCCGCATCGATGCGTTTTGCCGCTCAAGGACCGATTTCAGCACTCACGCCTGCCCTCGCAGCATCCGAAAAGGCCCGCCTACTCGTGGGCCCAGTGAACTTTTCGGGGCAGGGCCACGCCTTCGTCGAGGCAGCAAAAAATCTGCCCAATGTAAGGGCTCAAAGCATGCAGTTCTTGGGGAAAAGCACCTTTGCATTTCCTGTGGATGTGAGCGTTCCTGCCTCAACGTATGCCTATAGCAAGACATGGCAAGCGGCGCAATGGGCGGCGGTGACTTCTGGCTTCACGCACGTCTTGGTCGAGGCCGAACGACCCCTGTTCGGCAAGAAGTTCTCGTCGTTCTCGGCTTTGCGTGCACTGAAGGGTGAGGTCAGATCGATGCGGGCCGCTGGCCTCAAGGTCGGCTTCATCTGCCATGGATCAGATGTTCGCCTCCCGAGCCGCCACGCGCGGCTCGACACCGACTCGCCCTTTGCCCCCGGGCTGCTGCCCCAGACACCCCGCCTCGAAGTTCAGGCCCGGAAGCATCTGGACTTTCTGAAAACGTCTGCTGGAGATATCTTCGTCACCACCCCGGATTTGATCCAGGACGTTCCCCAAGCAAGATGGCTGCCCGTCGTCGTCGACTTTTCAGCCGTCCCGACCGGGCAGACACCCCTCACGCGCTCACGGCCCATTGTCTTCCATTCTCCGAGCAACGCGGCATTCAAGGGCTCGGAAATCATTGACCCCATCATGCAGAGCCTTCACGATGACGGCGTCATTGAATACCGTCGACTCTCTGGGCTGAGCCACGAGGACCTGCTCACGGAAGTTTCGAACGCCGACATCGTGCTCGATCAGTTCCGACTCGGAAGTTACGGTGTGGCCGCCGTGGAAGCACTGGCCGCAGGACGCGTCGTGATAGGTCACGTGAACGATTTTGTGCGCAACTACGTCCGCGCGAGTACGGGCCTCGACCTTCCCGTCGTCGAAAGTCGAGCCGACGATGTTGGAACGACGCTCATGAGCATCCTTGCCGATAGGTCGATGTACCAACGGGGGGCTGTTGACGGACTCGCCTTTGCCCAAAAATGTCATGACGGGCGCTTTAGCGCATCAGTACTCCAGGATTTCTTGGTCAGCGCTGACTAGCCTCACGCCAACGCCGAACGGCGTTCGCGACGATACATTGGCAGAGTGAAGAATCGACGAGTCGTCATCACCGGGGCAAGCTCGGGAATAGGCCAAGCCACTGCGCGGCTTTTTTCCCAGCGCGGGTGGAGCGTTGTTGCCGTCGCCCGTCGCGCCGACCGTCTGGCAACCCTTGCTGCAGAAATCGGATGCGCCACCTTCGTCGCCGACATCACCGAGCCGGCTGACGTTGACACCCTTCATGCCTACCTTGCAGATTCAGGAGCGGTTCACGCGCTCATCAATAATGCGGGCGGGGCATTCGGAAGCGCCAGCGTCGAAGACAGCGACGTGGCCGACTGGCAGAAAATGTTCGACGTGAATGTCATCGGACTCAAACGCGTGACCAGTGCGCTCCTGCCCCTTTTGCGCCAAGCCAGTACCGACTCGCACGCCGACATCCTGACCGTCACATCGACTGCCGGGTTTGTTCCCTATGAGGGCGGAGCGGGATACAACGCCGCCAAGTTTGCCGCCCATGCGGTTGTGGGCGTTCTCCGGTTGGAACTTGCCGGCGAACCCATCAGAGTTTTGGAGATTGCTCCCGGAATGGTCAAGACCGAGGAATTCGCCCTCAACCGGCTGGGCGATCCGGCCCGCGCGGCGGCGGTCTACGAGGGTGTCGAAAATCCCCTCTCAGCCGAGGACGTTGCCGAGGCGATTGTTCACGCTGTCGAACTGCCCGGCCATGTAAACCTTGATCTCATCACCATTCGCCCGGTTGCTCAAGCCGCCCAGCACAAGCTCATTCGCGGAAAGCTAACTCCCGCTTCCAATCAGAAGTAGCCGGGACTGGTAGCGTTGCCGACTGTGCAGAAACCCGCGGAAGCC
>CAIOLM010000043.1 GCA_903859205.1 uncultured Microbacteriaceae bacterium | reverse complement strand
CGTGGTGCTGACTCCAACGTACGAACGGGTCGAGATAACGCGAAAGATTTGCGGAATAGAGACGCTGAGACCAATGAAGCCTCCCGCGAAGCCGAGCAACTCGACCGGTGGCATCAGGCAGCCGTGGCGGTCATCGAGCGAGCCACGCTTCAACCTCGTCGGCTGTGCGAGGAATACTTGCCGAGAGGTTAACCGCACCGTCTTTGGTCACGACGATGTCGTCTTCGATGCGCACGCCAATGCCGCGATATTCCTCGGGCACGGTGAGGTCATCGGGCTGAAAGTAAAGACCCGGCTCGACGGTGAAGACCATGCCCTCGGCGACAATGCCGTCTTTATACATTTCTCGGCGGGCAGCGGCACAGTCGTGCACGTCAATGCCGAGGTGGTGGCTGGTTCCGTGCACCATGTAGCGACGGTGGTGCTGGTTCTCGGGTTTCAGGCTCTCTTCCGCGCTCAGGGGCAGGAATCCCCACTCGGCCACCTTGGCGGCGATAACCTCCATGGCGGCGTCGTGCACCTCGTGGAAGGTGATGCCCGGCCTGATGACCGCAAACGCGGCATCGGCGGCCTCGCGCACGGCCTCGTAGACCTTGCGCTGAACGGGGGTGAACTTGCCCGAGGCCGGCAGCGTTCGGGTGATGTCGGCCGTGTAGTAACTGTCAACCTCGACACCGGCGTCAATAAGCACGAGGTCGCCGGCGTTGACGGTTCCGTCGTTCTTAATCCAGTGCAGGATGCACGCGTGCGCGCCCGAGGCGGCAATTGTTTCGTAACCGACTCCGTTGCCCTCGAGCCGCGCGCGCGAGGCGAAAGCTCCCTCGATGATGCGCTCGCCGCGAGGGTTTCCAGCAATGAGAGGTAGTACGCGCACGATGTCGGAGAAGCCTCGGGAAGTGGCCTCGATGGCAATCTGCATCTGCCCAATCTCGTAGGCGTCTTTGACTAAACGCATCTCAGAAACCTCCTGCGAGAGGTCGCTGTCTCCGGGAACCGTGCGGGTAGGTGCATCGGCCTTCAGCGCAGCGGGAAGTGCGGCGAGATCACAGGCGGGCAGGCCGAGCTCGGCAGCAACGTGAGCCAAGCTCGGTCGCGGACCAACCCAGAATTCCCCGATGTCGGGGTTGGCGTAGAACTCATCGGAGTCGCGACCAGCGGGTGCCCGAAAGTACAGGCTTGCGTTGTGTCCCGCAGCGGTGGGTTCCATAACCAGCACGGCGTCGGGCTCGCTGTCACTGCCCCATCCGGTCAGCCACGCAAAGTCAGAGTGCGCACGAAACATGTAGAACGTGTCATTCGATCGCACCTGCATGGCGCCAGCTTCGAAGACCAGTCGTTCGCCCGGAAACTTGGCGCTAAGCGCGTGACGACGAGCGGCGGCGTATTTTGCGTGCTCGCGCAGTGACGGCAGGGCATCCGTGCGCTCAGCCCAGTGCTCACCCACGTACGTTTGAAAAGCGCTCGAGGTTGGGGTGGTCGACCGGTTCTTGGTGCTGGGCTGCGCGCTTTCGCTCATCTGGCTATTTTGTCACTGGAATAAGCGTTGCGGTGATTGGGCGGTGATCGCTTGCTGAGCTCGACTGACTCGTGATGACCGCGAACGCCGTGGGCACCCACTCAGCCGAGTAGAAGACATGGTCAATCTGGGTTCCCAAGAGCGTCGGCAAACTGCTGGGCCAGGTTCCGGTGGATGCCCCACCGAGCTTGAGTGCGACATCACCGCAGTTGCCCATCGGAGCCGGACCGAGCCCGCTCATATTGTCGATGGAGGCATTGAAGTCTCCGGCCATGATGACATTGGGTTGTGAGCATCGGTCAGCGAGCCACGTGAGGTCTTTTCGCCATGAGCCGAGCGCCGCAGCGTCCGGAGCAATCGCGTGAGCCGCGATGATGGTTGGCTTACCCGGCGCAACCGCGACGAGAGAGGGTGACGACGAAGTCGAGCCGATTTTCTGGTTGAGGCGGTAGTCACCCAGCGACGTTGAGATGAGCAGGACCGTCGAGTGGGCGAAGTAGACCGGGTCGAACTGGGTGTGCAGCATTGTCATCGGAGATCCGGCTGCCGCCATGAGCTTGGCTACGGTTCGACCGGCACCGTAATTGGTCTCCGGGAGTGCGACGACATTTGCGTGAGCGCTCAGGGCGAGCTTGGCAATCACGGCGGGGGTCGCCTTGGCGCCCATGGTGTTCCAGGAGAAGACCGTAATGTGCGTCGCCTTCGCCTCACTCGTGGTTGTTTTCCAACCTCGCTGGACGACGAGTCCGGCAGAGGCAATCGCAAAAACGAGGAACCACAGTGCGAGGGACCGGGTAATGCGGCGAATGCGCTTCGAGCCTTTGGCCAGCATGCCGATGATGAGAACGGCAACCACGGCGACGAGCGCCACGGCAGCAGATGCCCCGTGCGAAACCACAAAAAACGCAAACGGATTCGTTCGCGACAGACCGAAGAGCTGGGGCCACAGGAAGAAGACAATGAGGGCGACCCCGACGAGGGTCAGAATCAGGCGCACCGGTCTCAAGAACATCGTGCTCTAGCATGACACCATGGAGGCGTTTTTTAGGGCTCAAAAGCCGATAGATCTGCATCTGCACAGCAACGTCTCCGATGGCACCGACACTCCGGCCGAGGTTGTTCGCGCAGCGCACGCCGCGGGAGTGCGCACGATGGCACTCACGGATCACGACACAACGGCTGGCTGGGCGGAAGCGGCCGCGGAATGTTCGCGGTTGGACATGACCTTCATTGGTGGCATGGAAATCACTGCCCGTGGCGCTCGCGGAGGAGGCGTGCACATGCTTGCCTACCTCTTTGACCCCGAAGAAGGAGAGCTTCTTGCTGCCGTGAACAACACACTCGACGCCCGCATCCCTCGCTTACAAGAAATGACCGAGCGACTGGCTGACGACTTCGACATCACTTGGGATGACGTGCTCGCGGAATCCGATGGAAAAAGCATCGGTCGCCCACACTTGGCCTCGGCAATGATTCGTCGCGGCCACGCCACAGACACCGACGATTTCTTCGAGCGAATCGTTACCAAAGACAGCAAGTACTACATCTCAAGCCCGGGCATCGATGTGCGTGATGTGATTCGACTCGTTCGACAGGCCGGTGGAGTTGCTATCACCGCGCATCCGGTGGGTCGACACTCGCATGTGATGCCACGCGAGCACATGCTTGCGCTCAAGGCCGCCGGGCTCCACGGCTTTGAACTCGGGCACCGCGAGAACAAGAAGAATCCGGAAGGGCTAGCCGCCCTCACGGGGTATGCGGCAGAGTTCGATCTCATCGTGACCGGCTCGAGCGACTACCACGGCACGCGTAAGCCGAATCGCCCGGGCGAGTTTCAGACGGAACCCGAGATGCTCAAGCGCATCATCGACGAGTCCACCGGCTACGCGCCGATTTACCCCGAGTCATAACAACCAAGGCGGCACCGCCGGCGAGCATGCCGAGGGCGATCCAGGGCAGATTGCCGACGTTGAGCCCGGTGTTCGGAATGGGCTCTGGCGCGGCGCAGCTCGTGACATCCACTTCAAATTCAAAGGTGCCACTAGCTTGCTCGGAACCATTGGTTGCCGTCACTGTGTAGGTCGTCTTGCCCAGACTCGCGGTTGGGGTTCCCGAGAACTCGCCGGTCGCGGTATCGAAGGTGAACGTGCCCGGCAGTGCAGGCGTGATTGCGAACGTGGGGGCGGCCGCGAAATCGTTGGCAATCCAATCGAGGCCGCTCACGTAAGCCCCACAGGCGTTGATGAGCAGAGGCGTGTTTAACGCCACCAAGAACGGCTCGGGGGGCGACGGGCATGGCGTGGTCCCGGTCACGGCCAGCGTGAAGGTCGACTGTCTCGACTGGCTGCCCGCGGTCGCGGTGACGGTGTAGCTGGTTTGGCTGAGCGTGGCGGTCGGGGTGCCGGCAAACTCTCCCGAAGCGGCATCGAAGGTGAAGTCGCTGGAAAGCGATGGCGTAATCGAGAAGGTGGGTGCGCTCGCGAAGTTAGACGCTGTCCAGTCGAGGGTGCTCACGAAAGGAGAGCAGGTTGTTGCTGCCTGCGAGGCGTCCCCCGGGCGCAAACCTGGCGGGAAGCTGATGAGTGATTCGTCGGGAGCGACGAAGCGGGCAATCGCCATGTTGTCGAACTCAAACCCACCGCTGGAGCCCTGGCTGAACACGATCGTGTCAAAGTTGAGACCGCCAGTGGCCACGAGGTGCACGTATGCGAATGGCTCACGACCGCCTCCGCAGGTGGCCGTCGTGCGAACGGGGTTGCCGTAGTAGTCGCAGGTGTCGTAGGTCGAGCCGTCGAGTGATTCAATCGACCCGGTTCCGCCATTGAGCATGCTGACCAAGGATGCCGTGCTGAAGGTGCCCACGAGCTTGCCGTCCGTTCCGCCCGAGTACAACTTGATGGAGTTTCGTGCGTCTCCAGCCGACCACCAGAAACCCAAGTAGGTCTCCGCTTGATGGAGAGAGAGCGTGACCGTCGAGTTGGGCTCGACCGAGACGTACTTTGTGCCGTTGCCAGAGGGCCGCGTGACTGCGGCGGAGCCGATGCCGGCAGTGGCGCCTCCAAATGCATCCGCGTTCTTGATGCGGCAGCCTGCGCCCGAGCCGCTGACGGTAATCGTGCCCACGGTGGGCCAGTTGGTTGGGCATGCCGCACCCGCAGCAAAAGTGTCAAAGGTTTCAACGATTGCCCCGTTGGTGAACGTGTTCATCACGTTCGGGCCGGAGAGGTAAAAATCGACTGTCTCGGCCGTGGCAGCCTGAGCAGCACTCACCGTGCCCAGCGCCATTGCGATGGCGGCAACTAATGCAATTGCAAGGTTGCGGATGCGCAGCATGGAAGCCCCCGTCGGTGTTGTTCTCTTGAACCGACTTTAGTGGGCAAAGCCCTTATGAGGCAGAGGTTCCGCCACCGAGACCGGGGCCGCGACGACGGTTGCGCGAACGGTTGCGCGAACGTGCCGGGTTGTTGCCGTCGTGGTGCTCGGCTCCGCCACCGTCGTGAGCACCGGCGGCAACTCCGTGCTCCGGGCTGATGTGCTTGGGAGGGTTGTTGGTGCGACGGCCGTCACGCGAGCTGCCCGACTTCTCGGCCGACTTTTCTGCGCGAGGCTCACGCTCGACGCCCTTGGTCGGCGGGGTCGACTTGAGGCGACCGCGAGTGCCCTCGGGAATGTCGAGGTCGCTGAACAGGTGTGCCGAAGACGAGTACGTCTCGGTGGGCTCAGGCTGACCGAACTCAAGAGCGCGGTTGATGAGTGCCCACTTGTGAAGGTCTTCCCAGTCGACGAAGGTCACACAGATGCCGGTTTTACCCGCACGACCGGTACGGCCAGCGCGGTGCAGGTAGGTCTGGTCTTCATCGGGGATGGTGTGGTTGATGACGTGAGTTACGTCGTCGACGTCGATTCCACGAGCGGCAACGTCGGTCGCGATCAGGATCTCTTTCTTGCCTGCCTTGAACGCGGCCATCGAACGCTCACGCGCCTCCTGGCTCATGTCACCGTGAACGGCAACGGCGGGGAATCCGCGGTCGGCAAGCTCTTCAACCAGTCGCGAAGCGGCGCGCTTGGTGCGCGTGAAAATCACGGTCTTGCCGCGCCCGTTGGCCTGCAGGATGCGCGCAATAACTTCGTCTTTGTCGAGCGAGTGTGCGCGGTAAACCAGGTGTTTGATGTTCGCCTGCGTGATGCCCTCGTCGGGGTCAGTCGCGCGAATGTGAATCGGCTTGTTCATGAACTTGCGAGCAAGCGAAACGATTGGTCCGGGCATGGTGGCCGAGAAGAGCATGGTGTGACGGTTCTCGGGAACCTGCGCAAAGATCTTCTCGATGTCAGAGAGGAAACCCAGGTCGAGCATCTTGTCTGCCTCGTCAAGAACAATCTCTTGAACATCCTTGAGGCTCAGCAGTCGCTGGTTCGCGAGGTCGAGTAGACGCCCGGGGGTTCCGACGATGATCTGGGCGCCGGCTTTGATCTGCTCGATCTGACCCTCGTAAGCCTTGCCGCCGTAAATCGAGGCGACCATGGTGTTGCGGTTACTCGTGGCGAGCTCGAGGTCTTCGGTCACCTGCACGCACAGCTCGCGCGTGGGCACAACGACGAGCGCCTTGACGCCCTTTTCGGGGTCAATGCCGAGGCGCTGCACCAAGGGCAGCCCGAACCCGAAGGTCTTGCCGGTTCCGGTCTTGGCCTGACCGATGATGTCTTGGCCACCGAGTGCCAGGGGGATGGTCTGCTCCTGAATGGGGAACGGCTCGAGGATGCCCTTGGATTCGAGCGCAGCAGCCATGTCGGGCTCAATGCCCAGGTCGATAAAAGTCATAGAAAATGCCTGTAATAGTGAGAAAGAGGTTCTACGCCTCGTTTTTCATCACCTACAGGCGTAGGGCCGCGAATCCAGTGTTCTGCGGCAACCCCCTCAGTCTACGGGCAAGTCGAACATATTCCCGGATAGGCATAGGGTGGAAACGTGTTTGAGTGGTTCCGAAAGCGTCGCGCCAAGGGTGGTGCCCATGTGCTGACCCCGCGCTCGGAACAGCCAGATTCCAGCGGAAAAATTGACCTCGCTGACATCTCGCCCGACGCCATTTCCTACCTCGGACAGGTTGCTTACTTCGAGCTTTCGGTCTTTGAGTCGCTGACCCGCGCTGTCAGCGAAGCCCCTGATCTCGCATCCAAAGCAGATCTGAGCCTGGTTGCTGGTGAGGCGCTGGCCAAGCACCACGGCATGGTCGAAATTCTTCGCCAGCTCAAGGTTGAGCCGGCCGTTGCTATGCAGCCGTTCACCGACGACATCGACCGGTTTGAGTCGCTGACCGTGGGCCGGGACTGGTATGAAACCCTTCTCGGCGTCTACCTGACCACGAGTTTCTTGAACGAGTTCTTCTTGGAGCTGGCCGGTTCACTCAAAAAGAAGCAGCGCGAGCTGGTTCAAGAGATTCTGAGCACCGACCGCACCGGTGTGGTTCTGGCCACAGCCATTCGCGCGGGAATCGAAGCAGACCCCAAGCTTGGCTCGCGTCTGGCCCTGTGGGGTCGTCGCTTGATGGGTGACACTCAGCTTGTTGCGCGCGGCGCCCTTCGACTTTCGGGCGATGGCTCAGAGGAATCGCGCCTTGAGCCGGTTTTCACCGATCTCATGGGCACGCACTCCAAGCGCATGGATGGGCTTGGCCTGACGGCATAGGCGCGCCCGTTGAGGTGAGCCGGCTTAGGCGACGAATCCGACGCGACGAACCTTGTCGTCGCCGATCTCGATGAAACCGAGAGTGGCGGTGGGAATCAGGTAAACCTTGCCCGCTTCATCGCTGAGCTTGAGGAACGGGGCACTTCCACTGAGTGCTGCAGCCACGGCGCTTTCGATGTTGGCAGCGCTCTCGGAGCTCTCGAAGCTGAGCTCGCGGGTGGTGTTCACGATGCCGATGCGGATTTCCACGTCTAGACAACCTTTCGTCGATTCACCTGCAACATTACCTCTTCGCTGTCAGTGCCAACCGATACCGTGGATGTGATGTCTCTCACCCCCGCCTTCAGCGCCCCGGCCCAAGTTTTTCGTGCGGTCGAGCTCGATGCTTCGCAGCGAGCAGTGTGCGAATTGGGCATCCGTGAATCGGCGTCCGTGCTGGGCGCTCCAGGCTCAGGCAAGACCTCAACTCTCATCGAATACGTGGCCAGCCGAGTCGAAAAGTTCGACATGAGTGCAGATCACATCCTCGTTCTCACCCCGCAGCGCTTGGCGGCAAATCGTTTGCGGCTCGCTCTCGGCGAGCGTCTGCAAGTGGCCACCAACGGGCCGCTTGCGCGCACGCCCATGTCGGTGGCGTTTTCGCTGGCCACCGAAGGGGCGCTGGCTCGCGGGGTTGAGCCACCACGCATGCTCACCGGTGCCGAGCAAGACAAAATCTTGGCCGATCTGCTTAAACACGAAAATCGCGGTGTTACGTGGCCGGCCGAACTGGGGCTTGAGGTCCGACAGAGCCGCATTTTCCGCACCGAACTGCGCGACCTCTTCGCGCGAGCGACCGAGATGGGCGTGAGCCCTGAGTCGCTGCGGGTCCTTGGGGTTGAGCGCGATATGCCCGCCTGGGTCGCGGCTGCCGATTTCTGGCTCGGCGAATACGAAGATGCTTTGGCTCTCGGCCGCGAAGAGCATTTCGACATTGCAACGCTCATGCGCCAAGCGGCTGTGGCTCTGGCCGACCCGGCGGTCATGTCGGGCGTTCGGCTCGTCGTCGTCGACGATGCCCAAGAACTCACGGTTGGTGCCATCGAAATCCTTCGGCAGTTTGCCGCGCGTGGAGTTCCTGTCGTGGTTTTCGGCGATCCCGACGAAACGGCCACCACTTTCCGCGATGCAACTCCCTCGGTGCTGGGCGCGTTTGCCGAGATGCTGGGTGCCCCAGCGCGCACGTTCGAGCTTTCATCGGTTTATCGTCACGGCGGTGCCGTTCGAGATTTGGTCAGCGACGTTGTCGGTCGCACCGGAGTCAACCGAGCTGGCACCCAGCGGGCAGCCAAGGTCGCACCGTCCCTGAACGACGCGGCGGGGCAATCCACCCTTTCGGTCATGCTCCGCGGCAGTCGCGCCTCCGAGAGTGCAGCTATCGCCCGGCGCTTACGTGAGTTTCACATCCATCACAACATCGACTTCGCCAAGATGGCAGTCATCGTGCGCTCCGGTCGCGATGTGCCTGACCTAGCCCGTTCCTTGGCGGTGGCCGAAGTGCCCACGCGTACGTTGGTTTCTGATCGCACCCTCAACGACCAAGCAATCTCGCGCGACCTGCTTCGAGTGGTTTCCGTCGCCATCGGCATGCGCTCCATCGACCCCTCGGCAGCAATCGACATGCTAACGAGCCCGCTTGTGGGGTTGAGCATCATCGAGGTGCGTCGTCTTCGTCAGGCCCTGCGCCACGACGAGCTCGCGGCCGGAGGCAAGCGCACCGGTGAGCAGCTGCTCCCGTTGGCTGTTGCGGGCGAGGTGCCCGTAGCGGGTTTCGATATGCGCGCTGCACGCCGTCTCACCGCCCTGGTCGAGCTGCTGACCACCCTGCGCGCACTGAAGAACGCGACTATCGAAGAGCTCCTGTGGGAGGTCTGGTCAAACTCGGGGCTTGCTAAAACCTGGGGCGAAGAGTCAGCCGGCACGGGTGTCATCGCCGACGAAGCCAACCGCAACCTCGACGCCGTTCTCGCCCTCTTCACCGCAGCCCGCCGCTTTGTTGAGCGCGAACCGTCGCGTCGCCCGCAAGACTTCATCGCCACGGTGTTGGCCTCGGAGGTTCCCGAAGACACGCTGGCCAGTCAGTCCGAGGCCGATGCCGTTCTCGTCTGCACTCCGGCTGCTGTCATCGGAGCAGAGTTCGACGTGGTGGTGGTCGCCTCCGTCCAAGACGGTGCCTGGCCCAACCTCCGCTTGCGCAGTTCACTGCTTCACGCCAACGCTCTCACGCGTGAGAAGCGCGACCTCGTTGACGAACGTAAAGACGTCCTCGACGACGAACTGCGCATGTTCGCTCTGGCTATCTCACGTGCCCGCAATCACCTTGTTGTTTCCTCGCGCTCCGGCGGCGACGAAGTTGAGTCGCCGATTGTGCGCCTGGCCATCAAACACCTCGTCGATGGCGAGATCTCGGTCAACCGCGCCGACTCGCCCGAACAGTACCCGCTGAGTCTGCGAGGCATGGTCGGGCACCTGCGGCGCGAACTTTCGGCTGAGCTGCGTGAACATCCCGAAGGCAACGACCGGGCGCGCAACCGTGCCGCGGCGCTGGCGGCACTGGGTCGCGAGGGTGTTGCCGGGGCGTATCCCGAGACGTGGCTTGGGCTCATTGACCCATCGACCAAAGACAACCTTTCCCTCAACGACGGCTCCGAAGCAGAACTCGTTCACGTGTCGCCGTCGAGTCTCGAAAAATGGGAAGACAACCAACTCAGTTGGTTCATCGATCGCACGGTCGGCTGGCAAGGTGGCAGTTCGGCGGGCATCGGCACGCTCGTGCACGCGGTGTTTGAGCGCTCGTTCCGCGACCCTTCGATGTCGCTCGAGGTCGAAGACATGTGGCAACAGATCGAACCTCAATGGAGTGAACTCGCGATTACGCCCGAATGGGAATCCGAGCGCTCCAAAGTTCGGGTCAAAAAGATGCTCGCTGGCCTGGCCGACTACATCCGCGACTTCAATGCGTCGGGGCGCACCGTTGTCGACATGGAGTGCAGCATCGCCATCAACCTCGAGGGCGGAAAGCTCAGCGGTCGCGTCGACCGGCTCGAGCAGTTGCCCGATGGCTCGATCGAGATTGTCGACCTGAAAACCTCCAAGTACGCACTGAGCGCCAAAGAGGGCGAAGAACACCTGCAGCTGGCCTGCTACCAGTTCGCTCTGGTCAATGGTGGTTTCGCCGAGGTGACCGAGTCAACCGGCGCTGCCGGTGCAAAGCTTCTGTACCTCAACAAAGACAAGGGCGATGTCTTTACCTATCGCGAGGTCACGCAGACCGCGTTTGAGCCCGAGGGGTCCGACCGCGACACGGGCACACCACGCTCGGCTGCACAAATGCGCGAACTCATTCAGACGGCCATCGAGGGCATGGGTGGCAGTACCTTCTCGGCAGTGGTGTTCACGCGCGAGGTCAAGGGTGAGTTCGACAGCGCATGGTCGAAGCGCATCCACGTGATTCAGGCGGTGACTGCCTAGTCATGAACGAACGATATTCCGCCAACGAGATTGCAGCCGCGCTCAAGCAGCCTGCACCTACGCTCGAACAGGCCGCCATCATCTCGGCTCCACTCGAGAGTTCAATCGTCATCGCCGGGGCAGGCAGCGGCAAAACCGAGACCATGGCCAACCGCGTCGTCTACCTCGTTGCCAACGGCATGGT
Source organism: uncultured Microbacteriaceae bacterium (assembly GCA_903859205.1). Classification (GTDB taxonomy): domain Bacteria; phylum Actinomycetota; class Actinomycetes; order Actinomycetales; family Microbacteriaceae; genus CAIOLM01. Next base: position 61,364 of record CAIOLM010000043.1, on the reverse strand, counting down.
CACCGCGCAAGAGGTCCTTGGTCTTACCTTCACTCGCAAGGCGGCCGGTGAACTTTCTGAGCGAATCCGCAAGCGCCTTGCTGGGCTCGCTGCGTCGGGGCTTGCTATTCCCGCCGGCAACAACGACGACATGTTCGGTGCCACCGTCACGACGTACAACGCGTTCGCAAACCGAATCTTCGGCGATTATGCGCACCTCATTGGCCGTGACCCCGACGCAGGAATCATGTCCGAGGCAACCGCCTGGCAACTCGCTCTCGAGGTCGCGCGCGGCGGAGACCGTCAAGACATGCTCGACATCGACAAGAAGCTCGGCGACGTGGCCGACGGCATTCTCAATCTTGCGCGTGCGATTAACGACAACATGATCGATCCGGCGAGCGTCGCTGCGTTCGGGCAAGAGTTCATCGATGTCATTGCCGAGCTCGACGAGGGTAAAGCGACCAAGGGCCACAAAGAAATAATCGGCCGGGCAGTCTCAGCCGCCAAGGCTCTGCCACTCGTTGTTGATTTGGTGCACGCTTACGAATCACAAAAACAAGCCAACGGATTCATGGAGTTCAGCGATCAGGTCGCGCGCGCCTACGAAATTGTGACGCGCTTTAGCGATGTTGGCGCCGTACTTCGATCGCAGTACAAGGTTGTCCTTCTCGACGAGTATCAAGACACCTCGAGCGTTCAGATCGAGTTGCTGTCCACGCTGTTCCGAGGGGTTGCGGTCACCGCCGTTGGCGACCCGAACCAGGCCATCTACGGGTGGCGTGGGGCGAGCGCATCCAGCATGGACACCAAGCCCTTCTTCGACAAGTACGCGCCGGGCGCACCTCCGCGCATTTTCACTCTCCCGCACAGCTGGCGTAACCCGCAGGTCGTTCTTGATGCGGCGAACGCCATTGCTGCTCCGCTGCCACAAGAATCTGATGTTTCGTCGCCCGAGCTCAAACTCGGAAGCGAGGCAAGTACCGGCTCGCTCACGGTGGTCTACCCCGAAACCGTTGACGAAGAAGCGACGGCTGTCGCTGAATGGTTCGACACCACTATCTCGAGCTGGCAACCACGACCTGACGTGGGCAAAGACCAGGGCATCGAGAAGCCCACGGCGGCGCTTCTGGTTCGCCGAGTCGCCGACCTTGAGCCGTTCAAGCGAGCACTCGATAAACGCGATGTTCCGTATCGGGTGGTCGGGCTCGGAGGCTTGCTGGTTGACCCGGTCATCGTTGATCTGGTGTGCGCCCTGCGGGTCATGCACTTCGCCTCGGCTGACTCTGAGCTCATCCGGCTTCTCTCTGGCCCGCGCTGGCGCATCGCACCGCGCGACCTCAAGGGGCTGAACAAGGCAGCCCGTTGGCTTTCCGATCACGATTACGCTCACAAACTTCTGAGCGACAGCGTCAAAGAGGCTCTTGCCAAGTCGGTTTCCGCCGAAGACGGAGCAAGCCTGGTCGACGCACTCGACTTCATCGCCGATCGCAAAGACAAAGACCATGGCGCCCTCAGCCATCTGAGCCAGGTTGCCTTCGAGCGTTTGCGCGACGCGGGTCAGCTCATTGCCGGCCTTCGTCGCCGGGCCGGGCTCGATCTGCGTGAGCTTGTCACCGTCGTGCTTCAGGCCTTCGACCTCGACATCGAGGGAGAAGCAAACGACACCACGGCCTCGGTCGAACCTGTCATCTCAGCATTCATGGATGCCGTCGGCACCTTCCTCGGCACGGCAACTGTCCCCACCCTCGGTGCGTTCCTCACGTGGCTCGAAGACGCAGAGCGTCGCGACCGCATGAGCCCCGCAGCCGCCGAGCCCGAGCCAGGCGTGGTGCAGCTCATGACAATTCACGGAGCCAAGGGCCTGGAGTGGCACCTCGTTGCCGTGCCTCGGCAGGCCACTCCTGCCAGCGGCACTGATACTCGAAATGCCAAGACTTGGCTCGACGAGTTCGGAAAGCTCCCCGACGAGCTGCGCAGTGATTACCGTGATCTCGAACCTTGGTGGAAGTGGCGCACGGCCAGCGACATGCGCGAGCTCGCCGAAGATTACGGACGTCATAAAGAGGGCGTCAAGGTTCGCTATCTCAACGAGCAGCGTCGTCTCTCCTACGTTGCGGTCACCCGATCGATGCAACACCTTATGGTGAGCGGTTCGTTCTGGGCAGGTAATGCCAAGCCCGCACCGCCGAATGAGTACCTCGTCAACATCGCCGAGGTCACGCCGGGCGTCGAGCTTCCCGTCGACTCGATTTATGCCAAGGCTCCTGAAGGCACCCAAAGCCTGACGGTCTTGTGGCCGCCGCCGCCCCTTGACCAACGTGAGACTCGCGTGCGCAAGGCCGCAGAGCTCGTTGGTTCGTCCACGGCTGAGCCCAGCCCCGAGGTGGCCGAAGACATTCGCTTGCTCGTAGCCGAGCGGGCGCGCGCTCTCGAACATCGCCCGTTGCCGCTTCCGGTGCGTGTCGCGGCTTCGAAGTTCAAAGATTTCATCGATGACGCGAGCAGTGTTGCCAAGGCCATGCGCCGACCCCTGCCGACTCAGCCGTATCGCGCCACCATGCTCGGCACCATCTTCCATGCCTGGGTCGAGTCACGCGGCAAGCAGGCCATCGAGCTCCAGGGCATCGACTTCGAGGGCATCGACTTCGAGGGAACCGACGTCAATGCGCCGAGCTTGGGCGGCGACTACGAGGGATTCACCTTAGATGCGGTCATGTCAGGTGCCGACAGCGGGCACGATGTCGAGCGTGCTGATGCCGCACTGGCCGACGTCTCGGGCTACGACGAAGCAAAACTCGCCGCCCTCGAGGCCACCTTCGAGGCGAGCGAGTGGGGACAGCTCACCCCCTACGAAGTGGAACTCGAGATTCAGCTGCCACTGGGTCGCAACATCGTGATCTGCAAGATCGATGCCATTTATCGGCATGAAACTGCCGGCGGGGTGCGTTACGACATCGTCGACTGGAAGACCGGCAAGTCTCCCAGCGATGCGCGTGACCTCGAGGTCCGCCAACTGCAACTTGCCCTCTACCGGCTCGCCTTCGCCACGTGGAAGAAGGTGCCAATCGAGTCGGTCGACGTAGCGTTCTACTTTGTTTCCGATGACAAAGTCATTCGCCCGGAGCGCGTGTTCGGAGAGGCTGAGCTCATCAAACTCTGGACGAGCGTCTACGAGCGCTAGTGCTTGGGTGACGACCTAGAACTTGTCGTCGCTGAAGCGCGGCGTTTCACGCTCGGGCAGTGGCTGGCCGTTTTCGTCAACCCGCGGCGCGGCCAACGGTGTCGGAGCTGTCTCGACGTCATCGGGCGAGAGAGCGGGAGCCTCGGTGACCTGACCGAGCTCACTCGCGAACGGGGTCTCTTCGACGGCCGCAGGTGATGGAAAGTTGTATTCCTGCGTCGAGCTGTACTGCTCTGTCGCCGCAAAGACGTCGGCCGTCTGGTTTTGCGCGGCATCCTCAATCTCGGGGGTCGCGGCCAAAAGGCTCTCAACCTCGGAAACATTCAGAACGGGTGCGTCGTCTTGACCGACAGTGTTGGTCTCTTCGTCTCGAACAGTGTCGACCAAGCGATCAAGAAGTGCGACAGCGTCGTCGATGATGTCTTGACGCTGCAGGTCGACTCCGTGCATCAGCCAGCGCATGAGCTCAAGCTCGGAGTACAGAATGGCCCGCTGGCGAATGTTGGGATCGACACTCGACAGGCGAACGCTCGTGTAGGCGCCGAAGGCTTCACTCTGCGATTCCGAGTCGAGACTGATCAGCCAGTGCATGTCCCATGCGGGGTCGCCCACACGCATCGAACCCCATCCGAGAACACCCGTTACGGAGTCTTCACCGATGACAAAGCGGTCAACGCCCAAGGAGCCATGAATGACGGTGGGCTCGAACTGCCAGAGTGAGGCTTCGGCGATGGCTTCGTCCCAGCGGGCCACCAGCGTGGCTGGCAGTAAACCGGTGGCTCGGCCGCGGGCAATCATGTCGGCACTTTGCCGCTGGGTCTCTGCAGCGCTGAATGAGGGCAGTCCGGCTTCGGCCACGAAACCGGTGGGGAGCTGGTGAATCGAGGCGGTTGCGCGGCCGACCAGTACCGAGAGCGTCAGATTCTGGTCAAAGTCTGCCAGCGAAATAATGCGCCCCGGCAGAAAGTCAAAGACAACGCCAAGGGCATCGCGCAGCGGAGCAAGCCCCATGACGGTGGGAACGACAAAACCGAGCCGCGACCGCACGCCCTGGGTCATAGCGGTCAGGGCAACAGTCTGGTTGGTCAGGTCATTTGCGGTGGCTTCACTTGTGGCCACGCGAACGACGTACTGAGCACCGGCTGCGTCACGAACTAGCGCGGTGTCGAACTCGCCCTGGGTTCCGGTGCTGAGAGATTGCGAGCCAGAGGGGTCAAATCCGGGGATAACCGAGGAGGCTAGCGCCGCTAAAGTGAGATGAGATCTGGCCATGTTTCAAGGCTAGGTCGCGACGGGGAAAAACCCCTCGAACGCCACGCACCGCTCCGGTGCTCACAGATAGCGGTAGAGCATGTCTCAGGATTTCCAAGCGCGACTTTCTCTCTCGCGCGAGCAGTTGGATCGTGACGCTATCGCACGGCAAAATCCAGAGCTACTCAACGAACTTCTTGCCGGCGAGGGAACGCGCATCCTGCTCATTCGCAAAGGCCGAGCAGCCATTGCCGAGAATGCCTTGCTGTTCTTCGCCGCCGCCGACATTGCACCCACCGCAACAACCGTTTACCTGGGGCGTGACCTCGAAGACCAGGCTCCTTATGTCGTCGCGTTCGTCGACGATGACGACGCCCTTGCCGGCGCCCCGCAATCGCTGACCGACGAGCAGTGGGAAGACCTGCGCGTTATCGGAACCTCACTGAGCGACCGCGATTCCGGGCTCTTTACGCAGGCCCTTGCGCTGTATCAGTGGCACGCATCACACTTGCACTCGCCGAAGACTGGGGCACCGAGCGTTCCCGCGACCGCCGGGTGGGTTCGCAAGTCGACCGCTGACAACTCCGAGCAGTTCCCGCGTACCGACCCAGCCGTCATCGTTCTGGTGACCGACGATCAAGATCGCGTGCTGCTTGGCAACAACGCCATGTGGGAAAAGAACCGCTACTCGCTTCTCGCCGGATTCGTCGAGCCGGGGGAGTCGCTCGAGGCGGCCGTCATCCGTGAGGTTTTTGAAGAGAGTGGCCTTCGGGTCGAGAAGCCCGTCTACCTCGGCTCTCAGCCGTGGCCGTTCCCGGCGTCGATCATGCTGGGCTTTGAGGCGCGACTTGCTCCCGGTCAGCACCCCGAGAACCACCAGGCAGACGGCGAAGAGATTCTGTCTCTGCGTTGGTTTACTCGCGACGAGCTCAAGGCGTCGCTCGACGACATCATGCTTCCCGGACGCGTCTCTATCGCTCGTGCGCTCATCGAGCACTGGCTTGGCGAGGCACTCGATCAGGATGCGGGCTGGACCGGCCGCAAATGAGCTCGGGCTTTCCAACCGCAGAAGAAATCCTCGAGGCACTCGACGACGAGCAGCGCATCGTTGCCGAGACAACTCGCGGACCGGTTCGTGTTCTCGCCGGAGCCGGAACTGGCAAGACCCGAGCCATTACGCACCGCATCGCCTACGGAGTAGCCACCGGCGTCTACACGGCCGACAAGGTATTGGCGTTGACGTTCACTAACCGCGCAGCGGGCGAGATGCGCACGCGTTTGCGTCACCTCGGTACTGCGACTGTGACGGCACAAACTTTTCACTCGTCGGCTCTTCGCCAGATCAATCACTTCTGGCCGCAGCTCACCGGCGCGAATACACCGCGCGTCATCGAGAGCAAGGCGCGAACGGTCAGTGAGGCGGCCCAACAGTGTGGTCTGCGTGCCGACACGGCGACCCTGCGGGACTTGGCCGCAGAGATCGAGTGGCGCAAGGTCTCAAACCTCACCATCGACGATTACGCGCTCAAGGCTCACGCGCGCAACATGCCAGGCAAGCTCAGTGTCGACGACGTCGTGCGGGTGAGCGAAGCCTACGAAAAGCTCAAGGATGACCGCGGCCAGATCGACTGGGATGACGTGCTGCTGCTGTGCGCCGGTCTGCTCGAGTCAGAGAAAAGCGCTCTCATGGAAGTGCGTGACCGCTACCGATTCTTCGTGGTGGATGAATACCAAGACGTCAACCCGCTTCAGCACAAGCTGCTCGACCTGTGGCTTGGCGACCGGCAAGAGCTGTGTGTAGTCGGTGACGCCAGCCAGACGATTTACTCGTTCAATGGAGCAACCAGTGCCTACCTGCTGCACTTCGCCGAGCGTTTTCCCCAAGCGCAAACCGTCGAACTTGACCGCAGCTATCGATCAAGCGGAGCAATTGTTGCCACCGCAAACGCCCTCATGCGCGACCGCGCGGGCGCACTTGAACTCACCTCTCACGGCGATCAAGGTGCAACGCCGAACCTGAGTCAACACCCCACCGAGCAGGCCGAGGCACGAGCCGTTGCCGCCAGCATCGCTGAAGAGATTTCGCGCGGGGTTCCCGCTGAACAGATCGCCGTGCTGTTTCGCACGAACGCCCAGTCGGCGGCGCTAGAGCAGGCGCTGGCCGACGTGAGTGTGGGCTACCACGTTCACGGTGCAACCCGTTTTTATGATCGGCCCGAGGTCAAGCAGGCCATCATGGCGTTGCGTGGCGCATCCGTGGTCACGCGCCCGGTGCCGCTGTTCCAGCAGGTGAGCGACGTCCTGCGTGAGCTCGGCTGGACACAGGATGCCCCGCAAGGCGTGGGCGCGGTGCGCGCCAAGTGGGAAGCACTCAACGCGATCATGATGCTGGCCGACCAAGCACCTGCGTCGATGACGTTCCGCGATTTCACCTCAGACCTCCTCGCCCGTCAAGAAGTGCGGCACGAGCCCACGATTCACGCGGTGACCCTGGCTTCGATTCACTCGGCCAAGGGTTTGGAGTGGGACTCGGTGTACATCATTGGGCTGACCGAAGGCATGCTGCCCATTAGCTACGCCCAGGGTCTTGAAGCCATCGCCGAAGAGCGTCGCCTGCTGTACGTGGCAATGACGCGCGCACGCAAGGCGCTCAACCTCTCGTGGGCGTCTCAGAGCGGAGCCCACGCTAAGCCGCAGCAGCCATCCCGTTTTCTGGCAGAGCTAGGCACGAGCATTTCGGCCAAGGCGAAAGCTCATCGCTTGTCCACAGCCCAGTAGGTGCCTCAAGCGTCAACACCTCGCCGACCGAAAGACTTTCGTCGCCACGACCAAACGCTTGAACCCAACGCGTGACCACAGAGGCAACCTCCACTGCGATCAGCTGCGTCTCGACGCCGGCTGGCTTGCCGTGCAGTTGCGCCAGTATTCCGCGCCAGCTCGAGTCGGCGTCTGCCCGGGCTAATTCGCCACAGGTCAGGCACGCGCTCGAACCAGGAATCACCAGCGGTCCCACCCGCACACCGCGGTCGGCCAGGACGACTCCGAGGTGCGGCACATCGCGAGAGAGCCAGGCGCCCGCTCGCGCCGGCGCAATGGCATAGGACCCCAGCACAACAACGAGGTCGGGCATCCATTGCGGGGCGGCACCGTGCACCGAGCGCACCTCGCAAAACGACCCGAGCAAGTATCCGAGCCAGTCGGCCGTGGCACCGAGCCCGTCGATGCCGACCCGCAGCCGCGGGGAGGCCGGGCGCTCAAGGCACGCATCAAACCAGTCAAGAAAGGTAGCCACATCGGCAGGGCCGAGCCCTTGCATGCGCGCAATCGCGTCAAAGGCAACCGCACTCACGCCTGCGCGAAGTGCAACCAGCAAGTGCTCTTGCGCCGGCGAGAGCTCGGCGACGACGAGCGCCTCGGGCACGCCAACTTGAACACAGGTGGGGGTGCGCCATACGAGCGCGAGAGAGGGGTCAATACGCAGCATCTGCGCAGTGTGCCCGCTGCTGGCTAGACGGGGGTGTCGCCGTCCACAGGGCCATCGCCAAACGACTTTCCGTCGAGCAGGTCGCGCAAGGCAATGTCCATTTCGTCGGGCTCGGGCACGACTCCGGCTGCTTGCCCGGTCAATCGAGCAATCAGGGCATCCGGGTTGTTGAGATCTTCGGCCGTTGGCATCACATCAGGATGCGCCCACAGGCTGTCGCGTAATGCTGGCCCCACGGCCTCGGTAACCCGCGCCCACATCTGCGATGCCTCACGCATGCGACGCGGCCGAAGCTCTAGCCCGACCAACGAGGCGAACGCGGACTCCGCCGGACCACCCGATGCCCGCCGTCGACGAACCGTTTCACCGATGGCACTCGCGCGGGGCAGGCGAGCAACCGCAGCCTCGGTCACGACGTCGACCCAGCCTTCAATCAGTGCGAGCTGAGTTTCAAGACGGGCAAGGGCGGCCATCTGCGCCTCTGACTTGGGCGGAATGAACGCGCCCGACGACATCGCCTCGCGAAGGTCATCGGGGTTGGCGGGGTCGAAGTTGCCGGCAACGCTTTCGATTGCCGAAAGGTCAATGGTGATGCCGTGGGCGAAGTCGGTGATTGCCGAGAGAAGGTTGAGGCGCAGCCACCGTGCGTGACGAAACAGTCTGGCGTGGGCCAGCTCGCGAACAGCCAGGTACAGCTGAACCTGGTCCATGGGAATGTCGAGGCCTTCGCCAAACTCATCCATGTTTTGCGACAACAGCGCTGCCTGACCGTCGGCCACCAACGGAATACCAACATCGCCGCCCGAGACAACCTCGCACGAGAGTTGCCCGATGATTTGACCAAGCTGCATAGCAAACAGGGTGCCGCCAATCTGACGCATGAGCTGGCTAGCGTTGGCAATCATGCCGCGCATTTCTTCTGGCGCTTGCTCCGTCAAAACGGTCGTCATCGCTTCAGAGATCGAGTTAGCCACCGGCTCGGCCAGCTGAATCCACAGCGGCATGGTCTGTTCAATCCACTCGAGCCGCGTAATGACATCGGGGGTCAGAGACAGGTCCGAAAGGTCGGTGACTTCGGTGAGCCACATCGACCCAACGTGAAAGGCCTGGTCAATCTCGGCGCGCGTGATGGCGCTCACCGGCTTGACGGTCTTGAGGGCATGCGACTTGGCCTGCTCCATCGCGAGGTTCCAGTTGATGCCCTCGCCAGAACCGGATGCGCTCATGGCAGCCTGCAACTGGCTCATCATGTCCTGCAGTCCGGCGGCGTCGGTAGGCAATCCGGCGGCACCAGCGAGCTTGCTCGGGTCTACTCCGCCTCGACCCGCGAGGAAGTCACGAAGCATCTCCCGAAAGTCGTCTTCGGGGTCCTTCTCGTTATCGTCGCTCACGCAACCACTTTAGGCTGGATACATGAATTCTTCCCGTAAGCGTCGTGGCCTCATCTTTCTGGTCATCTCCGCGGTGCTCGGGGCGATCATCCTGGTTTCACCAATGCCCTTCGCCATCGAAATGCCCGGGCCGAGCTGGAACACTCTGGGCACATCCACCATCACCAACACAGACGGCACCAAGACCAAGGTTCCGTTGATTACTGTGACCGGCGGGCCGAGCTACCCCACGACGGGCTCGCTCGATCTGCTGACGGTGAATGTTGCCGGTAATCCGCAGCATCACCCGCTCATCGGCGACATTGTGCTGTCGTGGCTGAGCCCCGAGCGCGCGGTTGTTCCCATGGATCTGCTGTACCCGCCCGATGTCTCGACCGCTGACCAAGACAAAGAGAACACCGCCGAAATGGTGAACTCTCAAAAAGAGGCGGTTGCCGCTGCCTTCACACACCTGGGCTACGACGTCAGTGACGTGCGCGTCGACAAAGTACTGGCCGGCTCACCTGCAGCGGGCAAGCTCGACGTCGGCGACATTGTCGAGAGTGTCAACGACACGGTCGTCTCTTCGGTGGTCGAGATGCGTGCGGCTCTCAAGGTCAATGGAGTCGATAAGCCTGCGCGTTTTGTCTACCTGCGCAAGTCAATCCGGCACACGGCCGACATCACCCCAGTGCTCTCTGAACCAGCTGCCGATGGATCCCAAGCTCCCGTGATTAAAGTGCTTGGTTCGTCGGTTTATAGCTTTCCGTTCGAGGTCACCATCAAGCTCGATGACGTGGGCGGGCCCAGCGCAGGTCTCATGTTCTCGCTCGGTGTGCTCGACAAGCTCACGCCCGGCAATCTGACCGGCGGTCGTGCGGTCGCCGGCACGGGAACCATTGACAGCTCAGGTCAAGTCGGCCCCATCGGCGGCATCCGTCAAAAGATGTACAGCGCAAAGTACGCCGGAGCCGAGTACATGTTCGTGCCGACGCCGAACTGTGCCGACGCCGTCGGGCACGTTCCTGCGGGCATCCGCATTTTCAAGGTGTCGACCATGGATGACGCGCTTGCCGCTCTCAAAGTCATCGCCCAGCCTGACTCCGATTCAACTCGCGCAAAAGCGCTAGATGCCCTGCCCACCTGCAGTAAGTAACCTCCCAGCTAACGCGCCGTAGGATTGGCTCACCGGTTAACCAGGGGAGTCTCGTGTCGAACACCGTGTTCCAGCGTCAGCGTCGTCGTCGCATCATTGGCGTGAGTGTGGTTGGTGCCATCATCGTGCTGGCCATCGCCTTCGGCATCTTCCAGAGCCTGTTCACCGAAACCCTGTGGTACTCGCAGATCGGTTTTACCGGCGTGCTCCTGACGATGTGGGGCGCCGGCGCCGGATTCTTCTTGCTCGGGTTCTCGATTATGGCTCTCTCGGTGTGGTTGGGCATGTACATCGCCTACCGCGTTCGTCCGGTCTACGCGCGTTTGGGCGCCCAGATGGATCGCTACCAGCAAGCCATCGACCCCGTTCGTCGAATCATCACCATCGTGATCCCGGTGGTTTTGGGAATCTTTGGTGGTTTGGCCACCATGGGTCATTGGCAGGATGCCCTGCTGTTCTTCAACTCCAGCCCGACCGGCACGACCGACCCGCAGTTCCACAAAGACATCTCGTTCTACCTGTTTGATCTGCCTTTCTATCAGGCGCTCATCGGGTTCCTCTCGGCGGTTGTCATTCTGACCTTCATCGTTTCGACTCTCACGCACCTGGTTTACGGCTCAATAAGCTTTGCGCCGCGTGAGGTGCGCATCGCGCGCGGAGCACGGATCCAGTTGGCCATCACTGCGGCTGTCTATCTCGTTCTTCAGGGCGTGAGCATTTACTTCGACCAGTTCGCCACCATGAACGACCCCGCTGGTCTGATCACCGGTGCGAGCTACACCACGGTAAACGCGACCATCCCCGCGCTCCAGATTCTGGCCATCATCGCCGGGTTCGTCGCCCTGCTATTCATCGTCACCGCTTTCACCGGCAAGTGGCGCTTGCCGGTTGTCGGTGTTGCGCTGCTGCTGGTCAGCGCCCTTGTCATCGGCCTGGGTTACCCCTTCGTGATGCAGAAGTTTGTTGTTGACCCCAGTGAGCGCTCGCTTGAGCAGCCTTACATCGAGCGCAACATCGACTTCACGCGCTCGGCTTACGGTGTGAACACCCTCGAGTCGACCCCATACAAGGCCACGACCACGGCGACCCCGGGTGCTCTGCGCGCCGACGCCGAGACGACGGCGAACATCCGAATTATTGACCCGGCACTGGTGAGCGACTCGTTCGCTCAGCTCGAGCAGTTCAAGCAGTACTACTCGTTCCGTCAGGATCTCGACGTAGACCGCTACGCCATCAACGGCAAGTCGCAAGACACCGTGATTGCAGCGCGTGAGCTCAACCAAAAGGGCATCGCCACGAACTCGACCACCTCGAGCTGGTACAACAACACGCTGGTCTACACGCACGGTTACGGTCTGGTTGCCGCCTACGGAACCGAGCGCACTGTTGAAGGCCAGCCGGTCTTCTTGCAAGCGGGCATTCCCTCGACGGGCAAGCTCGGCGAGTTCGAGCCGCGCATCTATTTCGGTGAGACCTCGCCTGAATATTCGATTGTTGGCGGTAACAGCGGCAAGGATGTCGAGCTCGACTACCCCGCTCAAGACGGCAAGCAGCAGACCTACACGACGTACTCGGGAACCGGCGGACCGGTGCTCGACAACTTCTTCACCCGCATGATCTATGCGTTGAAGTTCGGAAACGAAGAGATTCTGCTTTCTGACGCAGTGAACAACAAGTCGCAGATTCTTTACGACCGTGATCCTGCACTTCGCGTGCAGAAGGTCGCTCCGTATCTGACTCTCGACTCTGACCCTTACCCCAGCGTGGTCGACGGCCGTATCGTCTGGATCGTCGACGGCTACACAACCAGCGACCAATACCCGTACTCGCGCCAGGAAAGCCTGTCGAATGTGATTGCTGACCAGCAAAACCCGAACACCGGGTTTGCTCGTGGCACGATCAACTACATTCGCAACTCGGTCAAGGCAACGGTTGACGCCTACACCGGGCAGGTAACGCTGTACGCCTGGGATGCCACCGACCCCATTCTGAAGGCCTGGTCGAAGGTCTACCCGAGCACCCTCAAGCCGGTTTCTGACATGTCGGCACAGCTCATGAGCCACGTGCGCTACCCGACTGACTTGTTCAAGGCGCAGCGCGCCATCCTCGGCACGTACCACGTGACCGACCCGGGTTCGTTCTACTCGCAAGACGACTCGTGGACCACCCCGAACGACCCGGCCGCCCCTGCCGGAACACAGGTTCTTCAGCAGCCGTACTACCTGACCATGAAGGTGCCCGGACAGAAGGCTCCGGCGTTCTCGCTGTACTCGACGTTCATTCCCAACGCCAGCGGAACCAACAGCCGTAACGTTCTCACCGGCTACTTGGTTGTCGACTCAGATGCCGGTGCCACCAAGGGAACCGTTTCCAAGTCGTATGGCCAGCTGCGCATGCTGACTTTGCCCAAGGATGTCACGGTGCCCGGCCCCGGTCAGGTGCAGAACAACTTCAACGCCGACCCTGTGGTTTCACAGCAGCTCAACCTGCTCAGCCAGGGCTCGACCGACGTGCTCAAGGGCAACCTGTTGACCCTGCCCGTCGGTGGCGGCCTGCTTTACGTTCAGCCTGTTTATGTGAAGTCAACGGGTAACACCAGCTACCCGCTGCTCAAGAAGATTCTGGTTGCTTTCGGTGACCGCATCGCTTTCGAGTCGACTCTGCCGGCCGCGCTCGATGTGCTGTTCGGCGGCAACTCGGGTGTCGACCAGCCGACCAACGACACCCCGTCGAATCCCGACACCGGTGGCGGCACGGTTAAGCCAACTCCGAGCAACAGTGCGTTGAAACAGGCGTTGGCTGATGCCAACACCGCGCTCAAGGCTCGTGAAGCCGCTCGCATCTCGGGTGACTGGGCGGCGTTCGGCAAGGCGGATGCCCAGCTGACCGCAGCCCTCGCGCGTGCAATCGCTGCATCGAAGTAGCCGGTAGTTATGCGCAAACTCATCGCTGGAGCCCTGGGTGCCCTCGCAATCATTGCGATGAGTTGTGCACCGGCAAGCGCAGACGCTTTTGACGTATCGCCCAGCTATTCGTTCACCCCATCGTCTTCAGGCCAGGGCGACGTGCCGTTCAGCTTGGCCGTCGACCAAAATGGCGACCTGTGGGAAGGCACGATTTCTGGTCGCCTTCGCCACCTCGTACTCGATGACCAGGGCGATGTCGATTCCGTCAGCGAGTGCATCGTCTTTGACGCCGCCGACGAATACGCACGTGCTCTTTTTGGGTTCGATTTCGACTCAAATGGCAACGCCTACGTTGCGACCGGTCCGGGCGGGGTCGGCGTCGTGCCCGCGCGCGAGCTGAGCCGCTGCCAGAACGGCGCTCACGTTTTGATGACGTCGAGCGTGAGCTCGCCCTTTCCGTCTGACGCCAAACTTCACGGTGATTACCTGTACGTCGCGGCAAACACAAATGGTGTCGTTGAGGTCTACAAGGTTTCGCCGAGCCTCGCCCTGTACGCCTTTGTTCGTCTCGACGTGGTCTCGCCCTCGGGCATTGCGATCGGCGATGAAAACTTCGCGGTAACCGAATCGCACGGCTTCGGTGGGATGACACAAATCGCCTTCGCTGATGTCGAAGGTCACGGCGACGTGAACACCCCGCCCACACTGACGCCAACACCCGTCACTACTGTCGCGGGCACCAGCCCACCCACGAATGGACTCGGCGGCGAAGACTACGTCGCTTATGGGTGCCTCGGCACACTGGTCGTGACCGGTAACTCGAACGGTGACTTCTATCCCGTGGTGCAGTTCGCTCCCGAAGCCAGCGGCGCAGGCGCGGCTTACCTGGCAGCGCTTGCCGGCCCAATGAGCACTCTTCAGCGGCCCGAAGGAATTGTCTTCGACCGAGCCGGTCGAATGTGGCTGGCTGACCCCGTCGCGGGCAGCATCACCCGGTTCGATAACGCCCTGAGTTGCGTCGCCTACGACAAGCGAACCGTCGAGCTTGCCAACACCGGACTTGACGCCGGTGCCTCAGGATGGGCAGCCGGGTTGGCTGTCCTCGCGATCGTTCTCGGCCTCGGGCTGGCAGGTCGTAAGCGCCACAGCTCGTGAAGTCTGCCTTGCGGCGCACTCTCATGCTTCTGTGCGCCACGACTCTTGCGACTGCAGCCATCGTTTTCGCGGCCGTCCCTGCCCAGGCGATGCAGATTTTCATCAAGACGTTGACAGGTAAAACCATCACCATTGACGTCGAACCGAGCGACAACGTCGAAAACGTGAAAGGCAAGATTCAAGGTAAAGAGGGCATAAGCCCTGACCAGCAACGCCTCATTTTTGCGGGCAAGCAGCTTGAAGACGGCCGCACGCTTTCCGATTACAACATTGCCAGAGAGGCCACTGTTCGTTTGGTGATCCGGCAACAAGATTCGGCTCCAAAAGCAACACTGGTCAATACAGGCCACACCGACCCACTCGCTCCCGCAGTCGTGGGTGTTTCCTTGCTCGCCCTGGGCGCCGGGGCAATGACCGTCGTCACCCGCGCTCGTCGTCGACGCCTCTAAACCTCTGGTAACCTAGAACTACCGACGCGGGGTGGAGCAGCTCGGTAGCTCGCTGGGCTCATAACCCAGAGGTCGTAGGTTCAAATCCTGCCCCCGCAACAAAACGAAGAAGACCCTCACTTGTGAGGGTCTTCTTCGTTTTGCAGGGTGGGTGAATGAACCTACCGGGCCCACGGCTGAGCAGTGAGACGCATCGCGTCGAGCTGGAATTCGAAGCTGGGGCGTCAAATCCTTCCTCGGAAACTGAAGGAGGATTAGCCAGTTTTTTCTATAGCGCTTATCTCTTCGAACTCATCTCGGTTCTGTCCGGTCAGAATTGCCCGGACAGCGCGACCTAAATGGAACGCCATGTTCACTGGGACAGCATTGCCGATTTGCTTGTAACCCGCTGCAAGGGATCCGCTGAATTCCCAGTTGTCGGGGAACGATTGGATGCGAGCGTACTCCCGGAGAGTCAGCGGTCGCGTTTCGGCGGGGTGGCATCTTTCCGTCTGTTTTTGCGCGGGGCTGCAAGTCAGAGTGAGCGAAGGCTCATCCCACGAAAGCCGACGAGCCATACCTGTCTTTCCTCCCGAAAGATGATAAGAGCCACCGAGAAAATCCTTTTGAAGTTCCTCAGGCAGATCTCGCCAGTACCCTCCGGGGGGGACCATGTCCAGAATGGCCTTCTTTTTGGCTGGAAATTCTTGCCCAGCAGATGGAGGGCATTGGCTAATCGCCTCCCAAAGGCTGACAATATAGTCGCGCTCCCGAGGGAAAAGTATGGGGGATTCCAGGTCGCTGCGCACCCCGATAATGATTAGGCGTTCTCGTTTCTGGGCGACGTCCATGTATTGAGCACGAAGAACTTTGAACGCGACACGGTAGTGGCGGCCTTCCGAGTCATGGATGCTTTGGAGGGCTCGAATCATCGTGTCAAGTGTCCTTCCGCCATCGTGACGAAGAAGACCCTTGACGTTTTCTCCGACGAAAACTTTGGGCATCACCTCGCTCACCGCGCGAGCAAATTCGAAAAAGAGTGTTCCTCGTGTGTCTTCGAATCCTCGCCCGTGTCCTGCATAACTAAAGGCCTGACACGGAAAGCCGCCTTCAACCAAGTCGGCCTCACCTGCGAATGGCCGAAAATCGATGGCAGCCACATCGCCCTCCACGACGTTCCAATTTGGCCGATTTTGGCGAAGGGTTGCGGAAGCATGGGGATCTATCTCCGAGAGAAGGAGGTGATCGAATCCGGCGTTGTCAAGACCGAGGGCTGTTCCCCCTGCCCCAGCAAATAGGTCGATGGCCTTAAACCTCTGTGTTGGTTCATCACGCAACACCACGAACTGGTCTGTGGTTGTGTCCCGAGTCGCCGACTTCCTCTGCACACGCTCGATCTCGTCAGTGTCAAAAAGACGATGGCCTTGGTTGTTCCGCTGGCTTCGAATGATGCCGCCCTTGTCCCATCGACGGAGAGTGTCGACGGAAATGTTGAGCTGTCGGCTGGCGTCGCTTATCGAAAGTAGTGTCATGACAAAAACTTTATAACCCTTGCATAGGCAAGGGTTACAAATCCACAACTATCTACCGTTCGTGTCGCGTGGTTGTAAGAATGAACCATGAGTATTCGACAGGGGGGCTACGGCCTGGGTTTCCTAAATGATCAGGATTTGTACGATGCAGTCAAGGGGTTGGTCGCGCGTGTTGACGCAGCGGTCAACGAGGCGGATCCTCACAAGAACGTAATTGACCCGTTCTCGGCCTTGTTTGAGTCTGGACTCGTTGTCGGGTTGAACTCCAATGAGTGGCTTGGGGTAGAGCGCTCTCGGCAAGTTGGTAAGTCGCTTGCAAATGCCATCGGTGACTTCCATCAAGAGTTAATCGGAAAGCTTCCTGGATGGAAGTCCACAGGCAAAAGTGGTGGTGTCGTTGATCTCGTCCATGAGGCGCCATTCGGTGAACGCGCAACGCCAGTCATGGCCGAGCTCAAGAACAAGTTCAACACCATGAACTCATCGTCTGCCGAGGCACTTCACTCGCGTTTCCAAGACTTGCTCAAGTTGCCTCTGTATAAGGGCTACACGGCTGTCCTCATTGAAGTTATTCCTCGAAAGAAAGGCGGAAGTGATACTCCGTGGGCACCCTCCGGTCGAGGGGTTGTCGAGCGAATACGTCGCGTCGATGCAGCCACGATTTACAAGGTCAGTAGTGGTGGTCAGGCCGACGCGTTTGGTGCGTTATTTGATGCCCTGCCCAGAGTCCTTCAGGACGTTTGTGGAGCGTCACCAGATTTGCTCGTACTCGAGCAAGATCCGGGCTTTAGGCGATTGTTCGACAAAGCCATCTAAACCATTACAGTTTGAGCTGGAACACCGCCCGGGCATTGATATCGATCTAGTCCACTATTTTCAGTCCTCGAAGGTAGCCAGGCATAGGCTCAAACCATGACGCAACCCGAACGATCCATTCGTTTTTTCGGAGCCACGGGCACGGTGACCGGCTCCCGTTACCTGTTCGAGGTCGCGGGCAAGCGCGTGTTCCCCCGACGGCGAGCCCGTCGCGCGCTAGGGTTCTGGGTCCATCCCCGGCTGAGGCTCGCTCAGGTCAGCAACCCGCTGCCCGTGCCGCAGGCTCGCTACAAAGCGCTCGCCCAAGTCGGTGCGGCGTCCGTCGCCGTGAAGGCGCCCGGGCCATCCGTTTGACTGGTGAAACGCGCCGGCCGCATAAATGAGCATCGACCCAACGTTCTCGCGCCTGCGCTCGGGCGCCACATAAATCTGGTGGATGCGCCCATCGGCGGGATACCAGCGAATCGCGCCGACCTGTCCGTCGTGGGTGTTCATCATCGAAGCAAACTGCATGTTCGTGATGATCGTGCCGGCAGGCATGCGTTCGTCTGCATAAGCAACAAGATTCACCGCCGCTGGAGTCGCCTTCGGCTCATCGACCCAGCAGAACCACATCAGGGGAGCGCCAGCAACGACCGCATCGCTCACCGCAACGCGAGCAACTCCCGGCCCTTCGACAACCGGCTCGATCGAGTAGAGCAGGCTGCCAGCTGCCAGGGCGACCTCGGCCTGCGCATCCGCCCGGTCAAAGCGCGTGCCGTCGGCAAAATCGTGCCCGTCGCGCGCAACAACGCTGCGCAACCCGCTTGAGCTCACGCTGTCTGCGATGAACCACACTGCCCTAGACTCCACATAATCATTGTCGCGCACGAGGGAACCCCCATGAAGAAGTCAGTCGCCATCGGTGCTGCGGTCGTTACGACCCTCGGAACCACAATCGCAAGTGCAACGGGTGCGCAAGCCGTTGCCCAGACTGACTGCGCAACAGGCGCCGACTACATCAGCGCCCTCTCGAGCGCCTCGGGCACCTACGACAACTGGATCACCTCCTGCCTGCCTCAGTACGGTAGCGGCAAGGCTGAGTTCACCATCTCGAGTGACGTCGACTTTCCTGCCGATTTTGCTCCGCTAACAGATCCCTCGGTCACGCTCGACGGGGATTGGAACGCCTCAGAGTTGCTTGCCTATGGCGGTTGGAACGCCAGCACCAACCTGCGATCAAGCATCACGCGCACCGACAACGGCTCGAACCCTCGTTCACAGGCATACCGCATCGGTGACAACGGTGCACTGCTGCCGTTCCATATTCACTCCATCACTCGCGTTGCAACCACGAACGTGAGCGCCGCAGTCGGATGTAACAACCCGTCGGTGCCTTACACCGACGCGTTCATCATCAACTACGACCCGGTGAACATCACGGTCTCGCAACTCGCGGGCAATGAAAACTGGTCCACCACAATCACTGCAGCCCCTGAGGATATTCAGGTGGGGTTTGCCTTGACCGACGGCGGCATCCCTGATAACTCGACCGCCTGTGTGTTACGCGGCAACACGGTTACGGCAATTAGCGACCCGACTGCACTGGGTAACACCATGATCGACGTCCTCTATAACGTAAACCCATACCCCGCGAACACGGGAACCTTTGCTCTTGGCGACTTCGCGTTCTCGCATGGAGTCGAAGAGGACCGCTCGCTCGCGAACACCGGTCTCGATGACGCAAACCGCTGGGCCTGGCTCACCGCTGGTCTCGCCATGGTCGCTGCCGGAGGCATGGCAAGCGGCGCTCGTCGCCGCCGCTCGCGCTCGCGCTCGCGCTAGCCCCTTCTGCTCGCAGGGGTTTAGCCCTAGGCTGAGCGCATGCGCACCCGTAGATGGCTGCGGCGAATTGGTCGACGGTCACGGTCACGGTGACGACTTCGGCCGTTCTTCCCGCAGGTCGCTAGGAAGTTTGCCTCGGGTTAACTTCACGGGCGTACCATCAATCTCATGAGTAAGCCATCCGTTCTCTTTGTCTGTGTTCACAACGCTGGCCGTTCACAAATGGCTGCGGGATACCTGCAGGCGCTCGCGGGGGAGAGCATTGACGTGCTCTCGGCTGGCTCGGCCCCCAAAGACTCCATCAACCCCGTTGCCGTCGAGGCCATGCTCGAAGAGGGCATCGACATCTCGGCCAACACCCCCAAGGTGCTCACCGACGAAGCGGTTGAGGCGAGCGACGTTGTGATCACCATGGGATGCGGTGACGCCTGCAAGTTCTACCCGGGCAAGCGCTACGAAGACTGGGAGCTCGACGACCCGGCCGGCCAGGGCATCGACGCTGTTCGTCCGATTCGCGATGACATCAAGGCACGCGTTCAGGAGCTCATTGCCTCGCTGGCCTAGCCTCGCGGCTTGAGTGCTCGCTGGTTGAGTAGCGCGCAGCGCGTACCGAAACCGAATTCTCCACAGCTTCGTTGTTTGAGAAGTGGTATCACGCTGATACCATTAGCCTCATGGCCATGACACTTCGACTTACCGCTGAACAAGATTCACGTCTGCAAGAGCTTGCCGAGACACTCGGTGTGAGCAGGCAACAAGCAATCATCGTCGCGCTCGATGAGGCGCTCGAGAGCCGCGACCACACCAAGCGATTTGAGGAAGCCAAGCAATTCGTTCTCACTGAATACGCCGACCTCATCAAACGGCTCGGCGAGTGAGTCTGGAATACCTGACCCTCGACGACATTCTCGATATCGCTCGCTCCATGGGGGTGCCGCACGTTCGCGACCTTGGGTTACTCGAGTCGGCGCGTCTGAGGCCGCAGACGGTCTTATACGGCGTTGAAACGTATCCTCTGATTGCCCAGAAGGCGGCTACATACCTCGAATCAATCGTTCGAAATCACCCACTGCTAGATGGTAATAAGAGGCTGGGTTGGGCGAGTGCGATCACATTCTTGGTCATGAACGGCAAACGTATCGCGACAAATGATGACGAGGCCTTTGAGTTCGTGACATCAATCGCCTCGGGCGAGCTCACGTTCGACGGAATTGTCGAGTGGATTCACTCGCGGCTTTAGCGCGCCGGTTTGTGCTGGCATAAAAACAGGCGCACACTTGTTCTAAGACTTGTGCCGAAGTGCGGCACTCAATTGGAGGTAAACAATGGCTACTCAGGACATCAAGCTGGAAACCCCCTCTGCAGCTCAGGCTGGCGGCGACGGCGGATGCTGTGGCGGCGCCTGCTGCGGCGGCAAGTAATCCAGAAAAAGTAGAAGAGACCCGAGAAATCGGGTCTCTTTTCTTGTGGCCAGACTACGTGCGCTAGGCCTTATCTGGGATCGGAATGCCTATTTTTCCGCACCTGCTGAGGATTCGCGTGAGGGTGCTCTTTTCGCTAGCGTCGACACTCAGCGACCAGCGGTATTTCACAGCGACCCAGGTGGCGGCATAGCTGCACCAATAGCCGCGATTGGGCGGCATCCAGTCAACTGGGTCCTGATCGCTCTTCGAGCGGTTGGTCGATGCGCTCACAGCAATCAGTGAATACGGATAGTTCTCGTCGTTTGCAAATGCATCGCGGCGTGGCTTGCTCCACTTGTACGCGCCAGATTTCCACGCCTCAGACAGCGGAACAAAGTGGTCGATGTCGAGTTTGCTGGCTACGGTGATGATGATGTTGTCGTAGGCCGACCACCATCGACCTGTTTTGACGGTGCATCTGGTCGAGCCTGTTGTAACTGGCCTGCTCGATTCGTCGCGGAGCACGTCGGAGCGGGTGTTGCAGCCGTCTCCGTTGCCATCACCCCAGACCTTGAAGAGCGTGCGCTGGTAACCGCCGTGGCTGGTCGGACGATTGTCGACGCTCAGCTTGTTCAACAACCTCACAAAGCTTGACCCTGTTCGTGAGACCTGGTCGTGAAAACTCGGCGTCGCCGACGCCATGGTTGCGATGACAAAACTCGACGCGATTGCGAGAGCAATAACGGCAACCGCGATTTTGACCCAGCGCTTTGTGAACAGCATGAAATCTCCCCTTGTTATCCACGCTACACGCCGTGGCTGTCAGCAAGCGGGCGCGCGTATGCTCGGCATATGGGTCGACTCGCCTTAGTCGCGGGTGCCACCGGGTACATCGGTGGCCGTTTGGTGCCACGTCTGCTTGAGGCGGGGTTCGATGTGCGCGTTCTTGTGCGCAATGCCGAGAAACTTCGCAACATTCCGTGGGCACTTGAGGTCGACATCCGAGAGGGTGACCTGCAGAACCCGTTGGCCGTTGCCGCCGCAATGCAAGGTGTCGAGGTTGTCTACTACCTGGTGCACTCGATGGGCCAAAAGGGTGACTTCGAAAAGACCGAGCTCGACTGTGCCCACAACGTCGCCGATGCCGCTAAAGCTTCCGGTGCTAAGCGAATTGTCTACCTCGGTGGCCTCCACCCCGTCGGAGTCGAGCTCTCGAAGCACCTGCGCAGCCGCAGCGAGGTCGGCGAAATCTTGCATGCCTCTGGCGTGCCCACTCTCACGCTTCAAGCTGGCGTCATCATTGGCTCAGGCTCGACGAGCTTTGAGATGATTCGTCACCTCACCGATGTTCTCCCCGTGATGACCGCGCCCAAGTGGGTCGGCAACAAGATTCAGCCGATCGCCGTGCGAGATGTTCTCTACTACCTCATCGCCGCAGCCGATGTGCCCGCCAGCGTGAACCGGGCTGTCGATATTGGTGGGCCCGAGGTGCTCACCTATATGGAGATGATGAACGAGTATGCGGTTGAGGCTGGCATGCGCAAGCGCGCAATTCTCAAGCTCCCGGTGCTCACCCCGTATCTCGCGAGCCAATGGGTAAACCTCGTCACACCTATTCCCCGCGCGCTCGCCGTGCCGATTATCGAAAGCCTGCAGCACGACTGTGTCATGAAGACCCACGACATCGACTCGATCATCCCGCCGCCTGCCGAGGGGCTGGTCTCATATCGCCGCTCGGTGCACCTGGCCCTAGACAGAATGAAATCTGGTGCCATAGAGACCAGCTGGCAGAACGCCAGTGTTGATGGCGCCCCCAGCGACCCGCTGCCGAGCGACCCCGACTGGGCTGGTCACACCGTGTACTTGGATGCCCGTTCCCGACGCTGCATCGCCCCGGCAACCGACCTCTGGAAGGTCATCGAGGGAATTGGCGGCGAGCACGGCTGGTACTCGATGCCGATGGCCTGGGCGGCCCGAGGATTCGCCGACAAGCTCGTCGGGGGAGTGGGCCTGCGCCGCGGCCGCGTGAATCCCGACCGGCTCAAGGTCGGCGAAGCCCTTGACTGGTGGCGGGTCGAGCGGGTCGACTATGGCTCGTACCTGCGGCTGCGCGCAGAGATGAAGGTGCCAGGGTTGGCGTGGCTCGAGCTCACCGCCGAGTCTCAGCCAGATGGAACATCCCTGTATCGCCAGCGTGCGGTGTTCTTTCCGCGCGGACTTGCTGGCCGGCTCTACTGGCTTTCGATTCTGCCGCTGCACGGCATCATTTTTGCGGGCATGGCTCGACGCATTGTTGCCGCGGCGGAGAAGTCCGCTGAATCAAAGTCCTAACGAGCTCGTAACTTCTCCTATGCGACCCTTAGCTGTCTCATAGCGTCCTGATAGAAATCGCGTTCATTCTCTAGTCATCGACCACACGGGTTGATCCTAAAGAAGGAGACAGAAATGTCGAAGGATGACAAGAAGGCGGAATACACTCCGACCGAAAACGTGGCCGCTACAAACGTGGCTACCGAAGAGAGTGTGGCCAAGCCACGCATCCCACTGAGCAAGGCGGCCATCATCGGACTTTCCGCTGCCGGAGTGGCAGTGATTCTCGGAGCCGGATTTACGGGTGCGGCAATAGCTAATGCCGACCACCGCGGACCCGACTTCTCGCACAGCCAACATGACGGTCCAGGCCGCGATGGGCAGCGCGATCACGGCGGCCCTGGTGGCAAGCACGGACAGATCGGCCAGCCGGGCATGCCTGGTGCGCCTGGTCAGGGAATGCCTAACGGGCAGTTCGTTGATCCTGACCCGAACGACAACGATGGCCCCGGAACCGGAACGCCCCCGCAGGGTGGCGCGCCTCAGCAGGGAGTCCAGCCCCAGGGCGTAGCTCCCTCGTCGACCGCGCCTAAGGCGTAGTACTCGACACGAATCGGGCTTGTTCATTGTTCCAAGGCAATGAGCAAGCCCGATTTCGTCGTTTCTCCCAGCGTTTGTCTGGCTCGAGGGCGGTAGAGTTACCGCGATGAAACCTTCACGCCCCGGCGCTAACCAGCCCGAATTCATGCGCCCAGCAGTGTTGCCCGGTCTGTTGTGTGCCGCCGCAATTCTCGTTGGTCTGTTCGTGGGCGCCAGCGACTGGTTCATCACCGTGCGCTTTGCGGTGAGCATCCTGGCCGCCATCATGGTTGTTTTCGCCATTCAGGGCCGCACGTTCAAAACCTATGTCTTCGTGCCGTTCTTGCTCGCAATCGTTGTGTTGTGGAATCCGCTGGTCTCACTCACCACCGGATTTGCGGGTCAGTGGTGGCTACTGACTCAGGTCGCCGCATCCGCGCTCACATTTGCTGCCGGCATTGTGATGAAGACACCCGTACCGACGCGCTAGACTAATCTCGCACCACAGCCCGCTTCGCATTCTCGCCCGTGTTCAAAACATGTTGCGTGAGAAGCCCAGGGGTCAGGTGAATCGCGGGGGTTCTTCCCGGCGATAGCAGTACGCACAACAACAGGAGACGCATTGTCACGCTCCGGCACACGCCGCAACGTTCTCGATAACTCGGGACTCATCCCCATCCTCGCGCGCAAAGTTCGCGAGGTTGAAGCCAAAGCCGCAACCGGCAAAAAGGTTGGCCCGACCAACCGCACCAAGTTTCAGGTCATCGCCTTCCTCGTTCGCGAGGAGCGCGCCCGTATCAAGTCAGACGCTGATCTGAGCGATAAAGATCGCGCCGAACAGATCAAGCGCTTGGATGGCGTTGCCACGATTCTGGCGAAGACCGCCGCTCGCGACACCTCACTCATCACGCTGCTCGAGGTCGACCACGCAACGAGCCCGGTTGCTCAGAAGATGCGCCGCGACTGGCTGCTGGAGTCAGGCGCCGAGGTTGCCGCTGAAGACTTGATCATTACCACCGAGAAGACCACGCCCGATGTGGCCATGACGCCTGAGCTCGCCGAGAAGCAGGTTCTGCCGGTGTCGGTCAAGGCCCGCTTGCGCTCGACTCCCTTTATGGCACCCGTGTTCACCGCGCCTGGCACCGGATCCATTCCTGTTGTTCGTCTGTCGAACTGGGAGCTCATCCAGCCGCTCTTCAAGTCGTTTGAGCAGGGTGCTGGCGGTGGCTCGGCTTGTATGGCGATGCCTCCCGTACCCAAGTACGACCGCTTCTCACCTCGAGACTTCGAGCTCATGCCTCACCAGGTGCGCTTCATCGAGAGCGTGCGAGAGGGGCACCGCACCTTCCTGCTGGCTGATGAGCCCGGTCTGGGCAAGACCGCGCAGAGCCTGATTGCTGCTTCGGTTGCCGGGGCATTCCCGCTTCTGGCGATCGTTCCCAACGTCGTCAAGATGAACTGGGCTCGCGAGGTCGAGCGCTGGATTCCCGGACGTCGCGCCACGGTCATCCACGGTGATGGCGAGAACATTGACGCCTTCGCCGATGTCTTCGTGGTCAACTACGAAGTTCTCGACCGCCACCTTTCGTGGATTGGCCAGATGGGCTTCAAGGGAATGGTCGTCGACGAGGCACACTTCATCAAGAACCTCACCTCGCAGCGTTCGAAGAACGTGCTTGCTCTCGCCGAGCGAATCAAGCAGAACACCCCCGGACACAACCCCCTGCGCATCGCGCTCACGGGAACGCCTCTGATCAACGACATCGACGACTTCAGGGCCATCTGGATGTTCTTGGGCTGGATCGAGAACGACAAGCCGTCACCCGAATTGATGCGCAAGCTCGAAGACCTCGGACTTACTCCGGCTGATAAAGACTTCTATGCCGCTGCGCGTGACGCGGTCATCTCAATGGGAATCGTGCGGCGCCGCAAGATCGATGTTGCCAAAGACCTACCGGCGAAACGCGTGGTCGATCTGCCTGTCGAGCTCGACGATGAACTCGGTGCGAGCATCCGTGCTGCTGAGGCAGAGCTGGCCAAGCGTTTGGTTACCCGCTACGAGCGCCTGGCGCTTAACGGCGGTTTCCGCGGTTCAACGGCCGACCTCATTCGTCTCGTTGCCCAGCAAGAGATTGACGAGGCCAAGGGGCAGAAGACCGGCGAGAACATCTTCACCATGGTGCGCAAGATCGGTCAGGCCAAGGCTGGTCTCGCCAGCGACTACGCCGCGCAGCTTGCTCGCTCGGTCGGCAAGGTCGTCTTCTTCGCCAAGCACATTGACGTCATGGATGCTGCCGAGCGCGCGTTCAGCGCACAGGGACTCAAGCATGTCTCGATTCGTGGTGACCAGTCGACGCCAGCTCGCCAGCAGGCCATCGATGCGTTCAACAATGATGACAGCGTGCAGATTGCAGTTTGTTCGCTCACTGCAGCCGGTGTGGGCCTCAACCTTCAGGCCTCGTCGAACGTTGTGCTCGCTGAGCTTTCATGGACGAGCGCCGAGCAGACTCAGGCCATCGACCGCGTGCACCGCATTGGTCAAGAGATGCCCGTTACCGCTTGGCGAATCATCGCTGCGCAGACGCTCGATGCCAAGATCGCCGAGCTCATCGATAACAAGCAGGGTCTGGCATCACGCGCTCTCGAGGGCGAAGCCTTCGACCCGTCGTCGCAAGACTCGGTTCAGCTCGCCGCGCTCGTGGACGTGCTTACACGCGCACTCGACCAAAGGTGATTGAGCCTGTCGAAATCACGACTCTTGTTTATTTCGACTGAGGTTAGGCAAGTCCTCGAAGCGCCCCTCGATGAGGGCTTTGCGCTTTGCGCGACTCCACCCTTGGATTCGCTTTTCCATGAAGAAAGCTTCGTCAACGCCGTCAAATTCGCTCGCGAAGACGAGGGTCACAGGGAGTCTGCGTTTTGTGTACTCCGACCCTTTGCCTTCTTGGTGTTGCGCAAGGCGAGCATCGATGTTTTTGGTGCTCCCGACGTAGTAACTCGCATCAGAGCATTCGAGAATGTAAACCCAAGACATTTGGCGAGGCTAGCTCGTTCGGTGATTTCGACAGGCTCAATCACCTCGCACTGTGGGTAGCTCGTTCGGTGATTTCGACAGGCTCAATCACCCTGCTGCTAGTTCTTCCAGAACGAGGCAAGCAGGCCGGCACAGACATCCGGTCGGTCGGCGTGTGCCGAGTGCCCTGCATTGGCGACGACCCAGTAGTCAGCGTTGACCTTTTCAGCGAACTCGCGCTGCTGCTCGATGGGCCACGCGTCGTCGAGTGAACCGTGACTGACGAGAACGCGCACGCCACTTGCAGCAAGCTCGTCCGAGCGGTCGCGATGCCCGTGCAGGTGAGTGAAGCCAGCATCCAGCTGGGCGGGGTTCGTGTCGAAAAGACGACGGTGATAGAACTGCTCAATCACGTTGAGCTCTCCGCGCAGGTCTGCATCGGGGTCAGCACCCACCTCTTGGCGGAATCCAATCCATATGCCACGGATGCCGTGCTCGCGCAGTACGGCCTGCTCGCTGAGCATCTGTTCGCCCAGGCTGCCCGCGCCCGAGTTCCACATGGTGAAGCTCGCGAAGCGCGAGGGGTCTTGGATGACGGCCTCGGTTCCGACGACGCCGCCAAAGCTGTGGCCGAGCAAGTTCAGGTTGCGCCCCAGGCCGAGCGCGTCAGCCAGGAGGTGAATGTCGCGACCGAGGGTGTCGAGCGCGTAGCCCTCGGGGGAGTCTGGCCCGGTCGAGCCCGGCTGGCCGCGTTGCGAGAACGAGATGACACGGAATCCCTGATCGGCCAGCTTCTGAAACATCGGAAAGAAGGTGCTCAGCGAGCTTGTGAACCCGGGAATCAGCAGCGCAGTGCCGAGCTCGGAGCCGGTTGCGGGCAGGTCGGCAACGGCGAGCTGAACATCTCCGATGTCTACAATCTTGCGATCGGCCGAAGCCGGAAGGAGGTCGTCGAGGGTCTTACCCTGAAGCTCAAAAGCAGGCGGTGGAAGAGTGCTCATATCTAAATCGTAGGGGTTCGGGAAAAGTGAACACTAGATGAATAAACCTTTACCGGGGGCTGTCTGTTTACCTTCGATGGGTTAACTGAACCCCTGAATAAAGACGATTGTCGTGCCCAGCACCAATCGCGGAAAGGTCATCATGGCTAACAAGAAGAAGAGCCCGGTTTCGAAGCAGAAGGCTGCTCTCGACAAGGTGCTCGCACAGGCAACCGCCAAGCTCGAGAAGAAGGCAAAGGCAACCGAGAAGGATCTGAAGAAGGCTGCTTCTAAGGTTGCGTCGAAGGTGGCGAAGGCGGGAAAAGAGACAAAAAAGGACGTTCTCAAGGTAACCGCTAAGGCTGCGTCCAAGGTTGAGAAGACCGCCGCCGACGTAAAGAAGGCGGCCAACAAAAAGACTGCACCGAAGAAGCCTGCCGCAAAAAAGACTGCACCGAAGAAGCCTGCCGCAAAGAAGGCTGCGCCGAAGAAGCCTGTTGCTAAGAAGCCCGCCGCCGTCAAGGCTCCCGCTGCTGCGTCGACCGGAGTCGCGGCTCTGACCGTCATCCAGCTTCGCG
This sequence comes from uncultured Microbacteriaceae bacterium, assembly GCA_903859205.1. Lineage (GTDB taxonomy): Bacteria > Actinomycetota > Actinomycetes > Actinomycetales > Microbacteriaceae > CAIOLM01. Next base: position 33,416 of record CAIOLM010000043.1, on the reverse strand, counting down.
CAAAGGCTAAGGCTGCTGGCGTCTCGGGTTACTCGACGATGAACAAGGCCGCTCTCGTAGCTGCCCTGAGCAAGTAACACTGAGTTCAGGAAAAGGCCCGCTGAAAAGCGGGCCTTTTCCTTTACCCGAAAACACGCGTTTTGTGCGTAGATGTTGGGCATATTCACAGGTAGTCTGCTGTCACCCGAAGCCCCATCTAACCAACTACAAAGGAGTTGTTCGTGGCCAACGCTACTAAGCCAACGAAGGAGGGATCGGGCTTCCTCGATCGCTTCTTTGAAGTAACCAAGCGCGGATCGACCATCGGAACTGAGTTCCGCGGCGGTCTCGTAATTTTCATGACGATGGTCTACATCGTCATTTTGAACCCGATCATCCTCGCCTTCAACAAGGACGTTGCGGGCAACTTCATCGGTGGTGCTGACCCGCACCCCGCCGCAATCGCTAGCGCTACGGCACTGACCGCCGGTGTGATGACCCTGCTCTTTGGTCTCGTTGCCCGACTGCCATTCGCCATCGCAGCTGGCTTGGGAATCAACTCCTTCTTGGCTGTGACCATCGTGCACGGGGTGACCTGGCCTGAGGCCATGGGCCTCGTAGTCATCGACGGTATTATCATCGTCATTTTGGCTGCGACCGGTCTGCGCACCATGATCTTCAACGCGGTACCGCCGGCGCTCAAGACCGCCATCACTGTAGGTATCGGTCTGTTCATCACCTTCATCGGTCTTGTTGACGGTGGACTCGTTCGCCGCAATGGTGACGCAGCCAACACTCCTGTTCCTGTGAACTGGGGCGTCGGCTCGAACCACGAGCTGAGCATCCCCACCGTGGTCTTCATCTTCGGTGTTCTTCTCATTGCTGTGCTGATGGCCCTCAAGGTCCGTGGCGCCATTCTGATTGGTCTCGTCGTTGACACCATCGTCGCCATCATCCTCGAAGCAACTCTGCACATCGGTGGAAAGTTCGTCGACGGCAAGTTCGTGACCCCCTTCGGTTGGGACACGACAATTCCGGGTTGGCCGACTCAGATCGTGGCTTTGCCTGATTTGAGCACCATCGGACAGGTTGACCTGTTTGGCTCGTTCGGACGCCTCGGCGCACTCGCTGCCATCATGCTCGTGTTCACGCTCGTGTTCTCGAACTTCTTCGACGCCATGGGCACCATGACCGGTCTGTCGAAGCAGGCTGGCCTGGCTGACGCTAAGGGCAACTTCCCCCGTCTGACCAGCGCGCTGGTTGTTGAGGGTGTTGGTGCTGTCGCTGGTGGTTACACCTCGACCTCGTCGAACACGGTCTACATCGAGAGCGCATCCGGTATTGCCGGTGGTGCTCGTACCGGTCTGGCCACCACGTTCACTGGTGTGCTCTTCATCGTGGCGGCATTCTTCTCGCCGCTGACCAGCGTTGTTCCGATTGAGGTCGGTGCTTCGGCACTGGTCGTCGTCGGTGGTCTGATGATGGCTCAGGTCGTTGACATCGACTGGAAGGACTGGACCATTGCGTTCCCGGCCTTCTTGGCAATCGTTGTTATGCCTTTCACGTACTCGATCGCAAACGGTATTGGCGTGGGCTTCATCTCCTACGTCATCATCCGCGCCTTCGCTGGTAAGGCCAAGGAGATTCACCCGCTGCTTTGGGTTGTTGCAGCTGGCTTCTTCGTCTACTTCCTGCTTCCCGCGTTCCACCTCAACGGCTAGCAGAACAGACACAAAAAAGGGCGGGTCCTCGCGGGCCCGCCCTTTTTCGTTGCCTGTGAGTGGTTAGAGCGGCGTGACGTACGCGGCCGAGATGCCACCGTCGACCAGGAAGGTCGAGCCGGTGATGAACGACGCGTCGTCGCTGGCCAAGAACGCGACCGCAGCGGCCAGTTCTTCAGCCTTGGCGAAGCGACCCACCGGAATGTGCACCAGACGGCGCTGTGCGCGCTCTTGGTCTTTAGCGAAGAGCTCCTGCAACAGGGGAGTGTTCACTGGTCCGGGGCAGAGGGCGTTGACCCGGATGCCCTGACGAGCGAACTGCACGCCGAGCTCGCGGCTCATCGCCAGAACTCCACCCTTGGATGCGGTGTACGAGATCTGCGAGGTAGCTGAACCGAGTACGGCAACAAACGAAGCCGTGTTGATGATCGAGCCGCTCTGTTGTTTGACCATGTGACGCAGTGCAGCGCGCGAGCACAGGTACACCGACTTGAGGTTGACGTCTTGCACCTTCTGCCAGGCAGGCAGCTCGGTGGTTTCAATCGAGTCATCGTCGGGCGGCGAAATGCCAGCGTTGTTGAAGGCGATGTCGACCGAGCCGTAGACCTTGAATGCAGTGTCAAACAGGTTGTTGACCTGGTCTTCGTCGGTGACGTTCACCTGCACGAATAGGCCCTCTACCTCGGCAGCTGCGGCGGCTCCGGTCTTAGGGTCCATGTCGCCGATGACGATGGTCGCTCCTTCAGCGCGCATGCGCTTTGCGGTTGCGAGGCCAATGCCGCTGGCGCCACCGGTAATGACGGCAACTTTTCCAGCGAGACGCTGGGTGAGGTCAATCTTTTCGATACTCATGCTGTTCTTTCTGTTGGGTAGCTGGCTAGTCGGCCGGAATGAAGACGTTCTTTGTTTCGGTGAAGGCGAGGTGGGCATCCGGGCCGAGCTCGCGGCCCAGACCTGACTGCTTGAAACCGCCGAAGGGGGTGTTGTAACGAACTGAGGAGTGCGAGTTCACCGAGAGGTTGCCCGACTCAACGCCGCGAGCAATACGGATGGCGCGTCCGACGTCACGAGTCCAGATGGAGCCGGACAGCCCGTACTCGGTCGAGTTGGTGAGCTCGAGTGCGTCGGCCTCATCGTCGAACGGAACAACCGAGACAACCGGGCCGAAGATTTCCTCGGTCATGCTGCGGTGTTTGCGAGAAGTAGGTGTGAGTACGGTCGGTGCGAACCAGAAGCCGTCGCCCTCGGGGGCCGAGCCGCGGAACGCAACCGGCGCGTCGCTATCGATGAAGCTCGAGACGCTGTCGAAGTGGCCCTTCGAAACCAGTGGCCCCATCTCGGTTGACTCGAGCGTGGGGTCGCCAACCTTGACACCCTTGACGGCTGGCTCGAGGAGTTCGAGGAAGCGGTCATACGCCTTGCGCTCAACCAGAATGCGGCTGCGGGCGCAGCAGTCTTGCCCGGCGTTCTCGAAGACTGCGTAGGGTGCCGTGGCGGCAGCTTTTTCGAGGTCGGCGTCGGCGAACACGATGTTCGCGCTCTTGCCGCCGAGCTCCAGGGTGACGCGCTTTACCTGGTGCGCGCATCCGGCCATGATCTTTTTGCCGACCTCGGTCGAGCCGGTGAAGACAACCTTGCGAATGCTCTCATGCGTGACGAAACGCTCGCCGACAATCGAGCCCTTGCCGGGTAGTACCTGAAACAGACCTTCGGGCAATCCTGACTCCAGAGCCAACTGACCGAGACGGATGCTCGACAGCGGTGTCCACTCGGCGGGCTTGAGCAACACAGCGTTACCAGCGGCCAGTGCGGGCGCGAAGCCCCACGCAGCGATGGTCATGGGGAAGTTCCACGGCGTGATGACTCCGACGACGCCGAGGGGCTCTTGGAAGGTCATGTCGATACCGCCGGCAACGGGAATCTGCTTGCCGAACATGCGCTCGGGCGTGGCTGCGTAGTACTCGAGCACATTGCGCACGTGCTCGGCCTCCCAGCGTGCCTGCCCGATGGGGTGACCAGAGTTACGAACCTCGAGCTGGGCAAGGGTTTCTACGTCGCCGTCTACGGCGTCAGCAAAGCGTCGCAGGGCCGCGGCGCGGTCGGCGGGGTTCAGGCGCGCCCATTCCTTTTGAGCCTTGGTGGCCAGCGCAACCGCGGCGTCCACGCCCTCGAGGTCAACATGCTCGACGGTCTCCATCGCCTCTTCGGTTGCCGGGTTGATCACGGTGTAGCTCATGCGTTGCTCCTGTAGTTTCGGGCTGCTTCGACCAGGCCTTCAAACAGGCGCAAATCTTCGGGGGATTCCTCGGGGTGCCACTGTACGGCGAGGGCAAATGGCTTCGAGGTCAGCTCGACTGCCTCAATGACCCCGTCGGCCGTGCGCGACGAAACGGTCAGTCCGGGGGCTACCTCGTCGATGGCCTGGTGGTGATACACCTCGGCGGGTACGGCCTGCGTTGAGCCCAATACTTCGGCCAGTTTGGTGCCGGGCGTAACCTCAGCGTCGATCGTGGAGAAGACGCCACCGCCCTTTTGGTAGCGGTCGTCGCCAATGACGTCGGGCAGGTGCTGAATGAGGGTTCCGCCCTGGTTGACGTTGAAGACCTGTGCTCCGCGGCAGATGCCCAAGAAGGGAAGGTCGCGTTTGAGGGCTGCCGTCAGTAGGGCATCCTCGAGGGCATCCCGGTCAAGGCGCGGTTCGTCTGTGGTCGGATGCGGCTGCGCGCCGTAAAGCGCGGGATTGACGTCTTTGCCACCGCAGATGATGAGTCCGTCGAGGCTGTCGAGAATTCGCTCGGCGTCGCTGGCGTCGACTGCCTGCGGCGGAATAAGAACAGCGATGCCGCCGGCGCGATTGACCGCGTCGAAGTACGCCTTGGGCAGGAAAGATGCGGGGACATCCCAGACGCCGGTCTTGGACTGCTCGAGATAGGTTGTCAGGCCAATGACCGGGCGCGAATCACGACTAGAGGCGCTCGAAGCCACGGATGCGCTCCCAGTCGGTGATGGCGGCGTCAAAGGCCTTGAGCTCAACGCGGGCGTTGTTCAGGTAGTGGTCGACAACGTCGTTGCCGAAAGCCTCGCGGGCCAGAGCGGACTGCGAGAACAGCTCAGCGGCCTCACGCAGGGTCGACGGTACGCGCGGATTGTCGCTACCGTAGGCATTGCCTTCGGTGATTGGCTCGAGTTCGAGTTCGTTCTCAATTCCATGGATGCCCGCAGCAATCAGCGCCGCGACAGCGAGGTACTGGTTCACGTCTCCACCGGGAACGCGCTGCTCGACGCGCATGGCGTGACCCTGCCCGACGATTCGCAACGAGCACGTGCGGTTGTCGACGCCCCAGGCAACCGCGGTGGGAGCGAAGCTTCCGTCGACGTAACGCTTGTACGAGTTAATGTTGGGAGCGAAGAAGAGCGACATCTCGCGCATGGCCGCAATCTGGCCGGCCAGGAAATGCTTGAACATCTTGCTCATTCCACGCTCGTCAGACTTGTCAGCAAACACGGCGTCGCCAGCCTCATTGCGCAGGCTGATGTGAATGTGGCAGCTGTTGCCCTCACGCTCGTTGTATTTGGCCATGAAGGTGATTGCCTTGCCGTGGTCGTCGGCAATGGCCTTGGCGGCGTGCTTGTAGATCGAGTGGTTGTCGCAGGTTGCGAGAGCCTCGTCGTAGCGGAAAGCGATCTCTTGCTGACCAAAGTTGCACTCGCCCTTGACGCCTTCGCAGTACAGGCCCGAGGCATCCATCATGTTGCGGATGTCGCGAAGCAGGGGTTCGACCCGAGTTGACGCGAGTAAGTCATAGTCGACGTTGTAGTCGGTGTTTGGCCTGAGTTCGCGATAGCCCTTGGCCCAGGCGCCTCGGTAGGTCTCGTCGAAGACGATGAACTCAAGCTCGGTGCCCACGAAGGGAACCAAGCCCATCTTGTGCAGGCGAGCAATCTGTTGACGAAGGATCTCGCGCGGGGAGTGCGATACCGGAGCGTGGTCGAGCCACTGCATGTCGGCCATAACTAGCGCGCTCGATGGCAGCCAAGCGGCCCGGCGAAGGGTGCTCATGTCAGGCTGCATGACCATGTCGCCGTAGCCGCGCTCCCAACCGGCAGAGGCGTAACCATCGACGGTGTTCATGTCGACGTCGACGGCCAGCAGGTAGTTGCAGCACTCAGCGCCATGGCTGGCGATGTCTTCGAGAAAGAGGCGGGCAGAGACGCGCTTGCCGACGAGTCGGCCCTGCATGTCGGTGAAGGCCACGATGACCGTGTCAATCTCGCCGTCCTTGACAAGTTTCGTCAAATCTGCGGGCGTGAGCATTCCGGCGTTGGTCGTCATTGCTTCTCTCTTCTCTGAGGCTGAGCCTCACTTATTAGACCATATTGTCGGGACCGCGATGTTCGACAGGGGTGCACAAAAGAGTTCACTTTTGAAACACAGTGATTTCAGTTCGCCTATTGATATGTGGGTACGGGTACGCCCTATGCTCATCCCAAGGAAACTCACAGTGTTGTGTGCATCAGCCAACGGCGTTTGGTGTCGCGACACCCAATAGGTAAGGACATCTGGATGGCCAAGGACACCCTGAAGGTAGGCGGAGTCAAATACTCCACTGCCGAAGACGGATATTTTGAGAAGCGAAGCCTGAAGCGCTCGGCTGGAATCTGGGGCCTCTGGGGCCTCGCCATCGCCGCAGTTATCTCGGGCGACTTCTCGGGCTGGAACTTCGGTATCGACTTCGCCGGTTTTGGCGGAATGCTTATCGCATTCGTCGTTGTCGTGGTCATGTACTACGCGCTTATTTACAGCGTCGGTGAGATGGCCGCGGCCATGCCTCACACAGGCGGCGCTTACTCGTTCGCTCGATCGGCAATGGGGCCATGGGGCGGATTCGTCACCGGCGTTGCAGAGACGATTGAGTATGTTGCGACAACTGCCGTAATCGTGTTCTTCTCGGCGTCGTACGCCGACAGCATTGCAGCAACGCTCTTCAACGTTGAACTGCCAGACGGTGGACACGTTCTGCCCATGTGGCTCTGGTACGTCGTTCTCTACGCGGTGTTCATCATCATCAACTGGATCGGCGCCTCGCTGTCGTTCAAGTTCTCAATCTGGGTCTCGTTCATTTCGATTGCGATTCTGGTTGTGTTCTTCGCCATGACTCTCTTCACGGGCTCGTTCAGCTGGGACAAGCTGTGGGACATCCCCGCAGACGCCGGCCAGTCGACCTTCCTGCCTCACGGCGTGCTTCCGATCCTCTTCGCAGTTCCGTTCGCGATGTGGTTCTTCCTCGGCATCGAGGAGCTGCCGCTGGCTGCTGAGGAGGCTCACAACCCCAGCAAGGACATCCCCAAGGCTGGTCGCACCGCTCTGTTGACCCTGGTCATCTTCGCTGTGCTCGTGCTATTCCTGAACACGGGTGTCAACGGCGCTGCGTCGACCGGAAAGGCCGGGGAGCCCCTGCTTGATGGCTTCCGCGCCATTCTTGGCGACGGTGGAGCTCAGATCGCTGCAGTGCTTTCGCTGTTCGCTCTGATTGGTCTGCTGGCTTCGCTGCAGGGCATCATGTTCGCCTACGGACGCAACATGTACTCGCTCTCGCGTGCGGGCTACTACCCCAAGTTCTTCTCGCTCACCGGCAAGCGCCAGACCCCGTGGGTCTCGCTCATCATCGGTGCTGTGATTGGATTCGTGGCTCTGGTCGTCGTCGACTTGCTTGTCGCCACCAACGCAGATGCCGGTGCTACCGGTGGAGCGATTGTTTTGAACATTGCAGTGTGGGGCGCGGTTATCTCGTACCTCATGCAGATGATTTCGTTCATCATCCTGCGGTTTCGATTCAAGAACGCTAACCGTCCGTACCGCAGCCCCTGGGGAATTACCGGTGCAGTCATCGCGGCTGTCATCTCGGTGCTCATCTTCCTGGGCTTCCTGTTCAACCCTGCGTTCACTCCGGCCATCATCGCGATCGCGGTGCTCTACGTAGTGCTGCTGTTGGGCTTCGCCATCTTCGGGCGCAACCGTCTCATCCTCTCGCCTGAGGAAGAGTACGCCCTGAGTGGTGGTCAGCACGGTGACCCCGAGAAGGAGGGCTACGGCGGCAAGGTCGAGGCTGAAATCCTGGCTCAGGACGGCACCGACAAGTAGCAAAGCAAAACCTTGTGTGGGCGGACCTTCGGGTTCGCCCACACTTTTTTGTTGCGGGAGTAGTGTTGCGAACATGCCAGAGACCATGAAGCTTCGTTCCTTAGCGGCCGATGTTCGCGCAGCGCGATCCGAGCGAGGCAGCAGTTATACGCTCCGTCGCCAGCAACTGCTGGGACTCAAGACCATGCTTCTCGAGCGTGGCCCGGAGTTTGAGCAGGCACTACTCACCGACCTGGCGAAGAACCCCGTCGAATCTGAAATCACCGAGATTGGTTTTGTTCTGGCAGAGATCGACCACGCGCTTCGTCACCTGCGCTCGTGGATGCGACCCCGCCGCTCCCGCCCGCCGATGACCCTCTGGCCGGCCACCGCTCGCACCGTGAGTGACCCGCTCGGTGCAGTGCTCATCATCTCTCCTTGGAACTACCCGCTTCAGCTTTCGCTGGCACCACTTGTCGGTGCTCTCGCCGCCGGAAACGGGGTCGTGCTCAAGCCCAGTGAGATCTCACCTGCCACGAGCGCCGCCATGGCGCTGTTCATCCCGCAGTATCTCGATGCCGCTTTGGTGAGGGTCGTTGAGGGCGGGCCGTCAGAGACGACCACTCTGCTCGACGAGCAATGGGATTACATTTTTTACACCGGCAACGAGACCGTCGCGCGCATCATCTCGACCGCAGCGGCCCGACACCTCACACCGACGACTCTCGAGCTCGGCGGCAAGTCGCCCACCTTCGTCGATGGCACCGCAAATCTGGCTCACGTCGCCAAACGTTTGGCGTGGACCAAGTTCGTCAATGCCGGGCAAACCTGCGTTGCTCCCGACTACGTGCTTGTAACGCCAGATGCCCACGACGGCCTCGTGGCCGCACTCGAGTCAGCCGTGACCGACCTGTTCGGAACCGACCCTCAGGCAAGCACTGACTATGGCCGTATCGTCTCGGCGAATCATGTCAGCCGCCTTCGCGCAGTTATGCCCCGCGCAGGGATTGCCTTCGGCGGTCAGGTCGATGCCAAAACGAAGTACATTGCCCCGACGGCGGCAACCGGCGTCAAGCCGAGCGACCCGATCATGCGCGACGAAATCTTTGGGCCGATTCTGCCGATTCTGAAGGTCGCCGATTCGGCCGAGGCAATCGGGTTCATCAACTCGCGACCCAAGCCGCTGGCGCTCTATGTGTACAGCGCGGATCGACAGGTGCGTCGCGACTTCGAAACCCAGACGAGCTCGGGCGCGCTCGACATCAACGTCGGGCTCGCGCACATGAGTGTGCCGGGTCTGCCGTTCGGCGGAGTTGGCGCCAGCGGGCATGGGGCGTATCACGGCAAGCGTTCGTTCGACACGTTCAGCCATGCCAAAGCCGTGCTGTCAAAGCCGCTTGCGCCAGACACGCTCTCGCTGATTTACCCGCCGTATACGGCCGCCAAGGGGCGCATGGCCAGGGGCCTGCTGCGCCGCCTCTCACGATAGGAAACGCAATGCCATTGGACGCCTCGGGAAACTTCATGGGTAACCCGCAGACCATGCCCATTCCGATTCAGACGCGCATCGAAACCGACTCGCTCGGCTCGGTCAATGTGCCCATGGATGCGCTCTGGGGCGTGCACACGGCACGCGCGCTCGAGAACTTTCCTATCGCCCGCCGACCCATCTCGGTGTTCCCTGAGCTCATCACGGCCTATGCCTGCGTGAAGCAAGCCTGTGCGCGAGCCAACGCCGAACTCGGTGACCTCGACCCCGCGCTTGCGAAGGTCATCGACCAGGTCTGCCAAGAGATCATTGACGGAAACCTGCACGAGCAGTTTGTGGTCGGTGTCATGCAGGGTGGGGCTGGAACATCCACCAACATGAACGTCAACGAGGTCATTGCCAACCGCGGTCTCGAGATTCTCGGGCACAGGTTCGGCGAGTACGAGCACCTGCACCCGATTGACGACGTGAACCGCAGCCAGTCGACGAACGACACCTACCCCACATCGGTCAAGCTGGCGTTAGCGTTCGCACTCCAGCCGTTGCTTCAGCAGCTTGAACTTTTGCGCGATGCGTTTGCCGCGAAGGCCATCGAGTTCATGCACATTCTCAAGGTCGGCCGCACGCAACTCCAAGACGCTGTGCCCATGACGCTGGGACAAGAGTTTCACGGCTTTGCCACCACGCTCGGCGAAGACATCGACCGCCTGCGTGAGACCATCTGGATGCTGTGCGAGGTCAACCTCGGAGCAACCGCCATCGGCACGGGCATTACCGCAAACCCCAAGTTCGCCGGGCTCGCCGTCAAGCACTTGGGCGAGATCACCAAACTAAAGATCACCTCGGCACCCGACCTCATCGAGGCAACCAGCGACGCTGGCGGCTTCATGTCGTTTAGTGGCACGCTCAAGCGATCGGCAATCAAGCTCTCGAAGATTTGCAACGACTTGCGCCTGCTTTCATCTGGCCCGCAGGCCGGCTTGGGCGAAATCAACCTGCCGGCTCGTCAGGCCGGCTCAAGCATCATGCCCGGCAAGGTCAACCCGGTCATTCCCGAGGTGGTCAACCAGGTCGCTTTTGTGATTGCCGGAACAGATGTGACGGTCACCATGGCAGCCGAAGGAGGGCAACTGCAGCTCAACGCTTTTGAGCCGGTCATCGCATACTCGCTGCTTACTTCTATTACCTGGCTGTCGCAGGCCTGCCTCACGCTGCGCGTGAACTGTGTTGACGGCATCACGGCCAATGTCGAGAAACTCCAGTCGATGGTGGCCACCAGCGTGGGCGTCATCACCGCGCTCATCCCGATCATTGGCTACCAAGAAGCGGCAACGCTGGCCAAGCAGGCGCTGCACACGGGCCGTCCGGTTGCCGACCTGGTCGTTGAGGCCGGTCTCATGACGCGCGAGGCCGTCGAGGCAGAGCTTCAGCCCGCCAAGCTGGCAGGCGACGCATAGTCGCTCGTTAAACGGCTCACCGCCCGGGGTCGAGGCGAAGCCATCGAGACGCATCCGAGCGGTGAGAGACCGTAATTTCAGTGTGACCGGCATTTTTATTCGTGGCAAGGTTTTTACAGGTCACGATTTGGTAACCGTCACAAGCGACTGTGCTGATTTCGACAGGCTCAATCACCTCTGGGCGTCGGTAGGCTGGCAGGCGTGAGTACAGCAGCTGAGGTCGTCCACGCCCGAATGAAGACCGTTCCAGATTTTCCTGAACCGGGCATCCTCTTTCGCGATCTCACCCCAGTCTTTGCCAACGGTCCTTCGCTACGGGCCGTTGTCGATGGCCTGATTGAGCCATTCGTTGGGCTGTTTGACGCGGTTGCGGGCCTCGAAGCGCGCGGTTTCTTGCTTGCCGCTGCGGCATCAATCGATGCCGGCGTGGGTGTTCTGCCGATTCGCAAGGCGGGCAAGCTCCCGGGCGTGACGCTGCAAGAAACCTACGAACTCGAGTACGGCACCGCCACCTTTGAGGTCAGCCCGGATGCCCTTCCCAAAGGCTCGCGCGTACTCATCATGGATGACGTGCTTGCGACGGGCGGCACCATCGGCGCATCCATCGAGCTCATCGAGCGTGCCGGCTGGGAAGTCGTTGGCATCGCCGTCGTGCTCGAGATTGAAGCACTCGGTGGTCGCGACCGCCTGAACAATCGCCCCATCCACTCACTCGTAAAGGTCTAACTTATGGCGCTTCCTCAGATCGGCTTCGGCACCTACCAATTGGAGGGCGAGGACTGTGTCAATGCAGTTCGCACTGCGCTCGACGCCGGTTACCGGCTCATCGACACGGCTGCACTGTATGAGAACGAGGTTGAGGTCGGTCGTGCGATTCGCGAGTCGGGCATCCCGCGCGAAGAGATTCAGGTGACCACCAAGATTCGGGGACGCAATCACGGGTTTGACGAAGCTCAGGAGGCTTGCCGCGAAAGCCTGCGCAAGCTGGGCATGGACTATGTCGACCTCCTCTTGATTCACTGGCCGAACCCCATGAACGACCGCTACATCGACACCTGGGAAGCAATGGTCGAGCTCAAAGATGATGGCCTCACCGCTGACATCGGGGTTTCAAATTTCACACCCAAGACGCTGGACACCATCATCGCTCGCTCGGGCGTCACGCCGCTGGTCAATCAGATTGAGCTGCACCCCTACTTTCAGCAGGCCGCCATGCGCGAGCTGCACGCGAGCCTGGGCATCACGACGCAAGCGTGGAGCCCGCTGGGTCGCAAGAGCGACTTGCTGACCGACCCGGTGCTTGTCGCCGTGGCTGATAAGCACGGCGTCTCAACCGCGCAGGCTGCCCTGCGTTGGAGCATTCAGCTGGGGAACATTGTGATTCCCAAGTCGTCGTCGGCTGCGCGAATCATCGCCAACTTCGATGTTTTCGGATTCACGCTCGACGAGGCCGCCATGACGGCCATCGCGGGCCTCGAGCGAGGAACACTCAGTTCACTCGACCCGGAGACCTCAGAGGTTCTTTAGCCATCGCCGGTTGAGTAGTCGCGAAGCGACGTATCGAAACTGCACCTTTTCGCAGGTTGAGTAGTCGCGAAGCGACGTATCGAAACCCCGAGCTAGCTCTTGAAAATCTTCTTGGCTAAGCCAGGCAGCTCGTCGTACTTCAACGCGATGAGCTTCTCCCGCTTTGCTCGGCCCCAGCCTTGAAGTTGTTTTTCGCGAGCGTACGCATCGCCGACGTTGTCGAACTCTTCGATGAACACAAGCTCGACGGGGAGTCTTTTGCTTGTGTACGCGGATCCCTTCCCGCTCGCATGCTGGTCCATGCGGGCCTCGAGATTTCGGGTGGACCCCACATAGTAGGAATCATCAGCGCATCGAAGTATGTAGACGAGGGGCATGAGTGAAGGATGCCCGTGCTCATGCTCTTGAGAGTGAAGGATTCACAGTCTGTTGGGTTTCGATACGCGACTTCGTCGCTACTCAACCAGCGATGCTGTTTCGATACGCGACTTCGTCGCTACTCAACCAGCGATGCTGTTTCGATACGCGACTTCGTCGCTACTCAACCAGCGAATGAGCTCTAGCCGCCCATGCCTCCATCGATGCGGAAAATCGTCGACGTCACGTTGGTGCTGTGCGGGCCGGCGAGGTAGAGCATGCCGTAGGCAATGTCTTTCATCGGGATGTGGCGTCCCAGCGGAATCAGTGAGTCGAAGATGGCGTTGGCGTCAGCGGCAACCTGCCCGGTGACACGCTCTTCGAACGTGGTCTGGAACTCGTTGTCGACCGGGCCGGGGTTGATGGTGTTCACGCGAATTCCACGGGGTGCCAGGTCGACAGCAAGCGAGCGCATGAGCCCGATCTGGGCGTGCTTAGCGGTGCCGTAGGCAGACACCTGAGGCGTGCCAATCAGACCGGCCACGCTCGAGGTGATGATGATCGAGCCGCCGTCGGGAACGTGGGGCAGCGCAGCCTGAATCGTGTGGAACGCGCCGACCACGTGCACCTTGAGCACGCGCTCGAAACCATCCAGCGGGTAATCCTCAAACGGCGAGGCCGGCGAACTGATGCCCGCGTTGGCAATCACGATGTCGATCTTCTTGCCACCGGCGGTGGCCACGGCGACTGCAGCGTCGACTTGTTCGCGGTTGGTGACGTCAGCGGCGGTGGTGGAGCCGCCAGTTGCCGCCACGACGCTGGCTGCGGCATCCAATTTTGCACCCGGCAAATCGAGGATGTGCACCGTCGCGCCCTCACTCACGAAGAGCTTCGAGGTTTCGAGTCCGATGCCGCTTGCGCCACCGGTAATGACAACGTTTTTTCCGTCAAGAAGTCCCATGCACATCACCATACGCCGAGGCGCTCAGGGTGGCTTTGTACTTCGGTGCCGGTGGGTTGCTCCTGTGTGCAAGAAGTGCGATTGAATGGATGCATGACTGATCACAACCTTTCTAAGCCAGAAGTTGACGCTCCCATGGGTCCGGCCCCTGAGGACCTCGTCATCGAAGACATAATCGTGGGCGACGGCGCTGAAGTTCAGCCCGGCGACACCGTCACCATTCACTACGTGGGTGTTGAGTACGAAGAGGGCGAAGAGTTTGACTCGTCCTGGGGTCGCGGCGAGCCCGCCACCTTCCCGCTCGGCATGCTCGTCAAGGGCTGGCAAGAGGGAATCCCCGGTATGAAGGTCGGCGGTCGTCGCGCCCTCATCTGCCCGCCCCACATGGCATACGGCCCTGCAGGTGCCGGCCATTTCCTTTCGGGCAAGACGCTCATCTTCGTGATCGACCTGCTCGGCATCGCTGGCTAACAACGCAGGCGTGAACAACTTCACCATCAATTCGGCCCAGGTGCGCTGGTCGGTTCCCTCCGACCGCATCGGGGCCGAATTGGCGTCTCGGCCACTTCTTGTGCTGCTGCATGGATACGGCTCGAACGCCGATGACCTCATCGGGCTGGTCGAGTACCTGCCGCAGAATTACGTGGTCGCATCCGTTCAGGCACCACTGCAGGTTGGTGCGGGCTTTGCTTGGTACAACCTCGCCCCCGACCCTGAGACCGGCGGCTTCAAACGCGACATCGACGAAATCAACTCGTGCACGTTTGCCCTGATGCAATGGCTGGATGCGCTCGAAGCGAGCTTTGGCGAAATGCGGGGCCTGTCGCTGCTTGGCTTCTCACAGGGCGGATCCATGGCTCTGCAGCTGCTTCGTCGAGCTCCCGAACGTATCGACTCGCTGGTCTTGCTGGCCAGCTTCGTGACCGAAGACCACGCCTCTGAAACCAAGGCTCTCGATGCCGCGCTCGCTGAAGTCAAGCCCCGGGTGTTCTGGGGGCGCGACCCCCGCGACCCGGTCATCGGTGAGAACCTCATTGCTTACACGCGCAAGTGGCTGCCCGCGCATACCGACCTCGATGAGCGCCTCTACGCCAATGTCGGGCACAGTCTCAGCATCGAAGAGATCGAAGACGTCGCAGAGTTTCTTAGTCTCTGACTTCGATGCGCTTGATGCGAGCTGCCGCTCCGCCGACCACGACGAGTCGTGACGGGGCAACTCCGAGGAACTCAGAGAGTGCTTTGATGACTCCCTGGTTCGCCTTTCCGTCTATGGCTTTCTCTTTGACATAGACGATCAGGTGGTCATCGGCTTGTTCGACGAGAGGGCCGCGACTACTGCCGGGCTTGACGTGCACGGTGATTCTGGTGGTTTCCCCACCTCTATTGTCGCCCGAGCTCGCCATGTACAAAAAACCGGGGGTTTTGCCCCGCTGACCCGGAGTTGACTTACCTTCCACCGTGCTGTTCTCGCGCGGGGCGAAAGGCGCATGAATGTTTACTCGGGGAATCCGTTCACCGCGATCGGTTTGGCTGGCACTCGTCACGGGTCTGGCCCTCATCGCTGGTTTGTTTATCGGCGTTGCGCCGGCGCAAGCGGTGGGCTCGACAGTACAGACCGTAGTCATTTCGACAACCTGCGTCTCGCAGTCGACCGCCTCCTTCGGCGACACCTGCGTGGTTTACGGAAGTTCCAAGGATGGTCGCATCCCCACCAACCTCGTTGTGCCTGTCACGGTTGCCCCGTCATCCTCAGGTGTCTGCTCCCTCGTGCAAACCAGCGCCACAGCACCAACCATGTACACGATTACTTTCAATGCTTTGGGAACGTGCGTGTTGAACGCCACGCAGGCTGGTGACGCCACATACGCCGCCGGCAGCGCCACAAAGACATTCACGGTCGGCGCGAAGGCACTCAATATTTCATTGGACCCGCTGGTCACTGCCTTCGTCGGCGACACGATCAACTTCACTCCAGCGGTGACGGGACTCGTCGGCACTGACGCGGTGAGCCCGATTTCGGTGACCTATGGGGCGCTGGGAACATACGCGGGTGGAACCACCCCTCCAACAACGCCGGGTATCTACACGGTCACACCTTCGGCTGCGACGCTCACCTCGGGCTCGGCTTCCAACTACAACATCACCTACGGTTCAACCAGCTATCTCTGTCTCGCCCCCGTCTCTGAGCGGGGAAACGCGGGTATGTGTATTGAGAAAGTTACGACGAGCCCAGCTGCCCGAACAGTCAGCTTTGGACTGGTGAATTACACCTCTGGATCTGTGACCTCGGGTACGACCGTTCGAGCACTGAGCTACATAAAGGCGCCATCGAGTGCTCAATCGACGGTGAGCTGCACCATGACGGGCACGAATGCCGGGCACTACTCCCTCTCCTATGGAGGGGGAGCCAACGCGAGCGGAGGCGGGGGTAACTTTTCGGCTTCGTTCAGCGTCTCGACAACAAACAACAGTGGTCTTCTATCTGTCAACCTGAGTTTCACCTCGAGCGCTTCGACCGGCAAGGTGATGTGCAACTGGGATGGCACAGGAGCTACCGTCGGTCAAGCCAGCTACTTCTCGTCGGTTCTCGGCCCAAGCGTCACCAGTATTTCTCCCACGTCGGGTCCTTCGGGCGGCGGCACGACCATCACGATCACGGGAACAAAAATTCTCGCTGGCGCGACGGTCACCGTCGGTGGATCTGCCTGCACCAACGTGGTCGTCGTTCCCACGACCAGCCTCACCTGCACGACGCCATCCGGCGCTCCGGGAGCAGTCGATGTTGTCGTCACTAACACCGACGGAACCTCGGTTACGCAGGCAGGCGGATACACACAAGCCGTGACCGTGAAGCCGGCCAACAGTGTGCTGCCAGCCGTCACGCCTCTCGGAGCTGCCGCGCAGGGAGACACGTTGACGTCCACCGAGGGAACTTGGAACTACCAGGGTGATCCCACGACCACGACCGTGACGCAGTGGCAGCTGTGTTCGTCGACCGATGCTTCGTCGTGCGCTGATATCCCGGGGTCCACCGGTGGAACTCTGCTCGCTGGCCCCGCCGTTGCTGGTGGTTATGTGCGCACGTCGGTCGCAGCGACCAATGACGCGGGAACTACGACCGTGTACTCGAACATTGTCGGACCCGTTGCCAAGGTGGCTCAGACTATTTCGTTCACCGATCCTGCTGACACTCTGTGGAGTGCGACCCCCGTCTCCCTCGTCGCGTCGGCGAGCTCGGGATTTGCCGTCACCCTGACTTCGAACACCCCGCTGGTATGCACCGTCAATGGAGCCAACGCAACCATGGTGGGAGCTGGAACGTGTTCCATCACGGCGACCCAAGCCGGAACAGTTGCCTACGCGGCTGCCACACCGGTCACTCAGACTTTCACGATTTCGCAGGCGACCCAAACGGTCATGTTCGCTGATCCCGCCGATCGGGTCTACAGCGCCACTCCGTTTACCGTTTCTCCCACCGCAAGCTCGGGGCTCCCCGTCACTGTGACCGCCTCTCCGAGCTCGGTGTGCACGGTGAGTGGCTTCACCGTGACCATGAAGGGTGCGGGGACCTGCACGCTCACGGCAACGCAGGCTGGGAACACGGGGGTTTCCTCCGCTTCGGTTATACAAGACTTCGTCGTCTCGAAAGCTGACCAGACCCTCGTCTTGAACCCCTCGGCTGCTGCAAACCTTAACTCGGGCGCGACTCAAGCGCTGGCCGTCACGGGCAAGCTCGGCACTGGTGCTGTGACCTATGTCGCCACCCCGTCTGGCCCAGGTGTGACCTGTGTCATCACGGGGACCTCGCTCAAGGCCACCGGCGCCGGAACCTGTTCGGTGGTGGCCACCGTGGCCACTGACCCGTTCTTCAACGCCGACTCGACCGACCCTGTCGTCTTCACCGTGAGCGGGGCGAACTCAGTCACCTATGCGGCACCGACAGACAAGCTGCTCACCTTGGGTGGCTTGACCGTTGCACCGACTTCTTCGGCAGCGCTTCCCGTTACGCTCACCTCGACAACCCCGAGCGTGTGCACAGTGGTGGGGCTGCGAATCACGTTTGTCGATTCAGGTGCCTGCACCACCGTTGCGAGCCAGGCCGGAGACAGCACGCACTTTGCGGCGACGAGCGTCACTCGAACCTTCAACGTCGCGGCGGCACCTGATGTCCCGGTCGTGAACGCTGTCTCGACCCTCGGGGCCGATGGCGTGGTCGGAGGCTCCGCTGCCGTGACCTTCACCCCTGGTGACACCAACGGATCTGTGGTTTCGGGATACAAGGTAATCGCTACGCCGACCACCGGCCCTGCAGTCACCATCACCTGCGCCTCCTCGCCCTGCACCGTTCCGGGGCTCACCTCGGGCACTCCGTACGTCTTCACTGTGACTACGGTCGCCACTGCTGCCGGAACGGCCGCTCCTGCCGTGTCCGCTCCCACTGCGCCAGCAACTCCAGCCAGCGCGCAGACAATCACCTTCTTGTCGCCCGGGGATGTGCGTCCGGGCGTCTCAGCAATCACGGTGACGCCGACTTCCAGCGTCACGTCGACCTTTGTCCCCACCACGACCTCAAGTACCCCTGCGGTTTGCACTGTGGCCAACAACGTTGTGACTGTTGTCACAGCCGGTACTTGCACTCTCACGGCAAGCCACCCCGGCGGCACCTTTGAGACTGTCGACTACGGCGCAGCGAGTGCGAGCGTATCGTTCAACGTCACTGCTGCCGCCCCAGTCATCACCACCGGAGCGATTCTGCCGCCAGCAGTGGTGGGCCAAGCAATTACGTCGATTGCCCAAGCCGTGACCACTGGAACGGCAACGATTCCCGCAACAGGAGCATGGAAGGCAGTAAATCTGCCCCCGGGACTGTCGATCAACCCCAACACAGGTGCAATCACCGGAACCCCAACGACCGAGGGCCCGTTCAACAACATCGTTGTTTCGGTCACCGACGCGGGTCGCATGACGGCGAGCAAGGTGTTCTCGATGAACATCATTGCCCCTCCCACGCTGATTGCTGAAGCCACGCTTGTCATCGCCGCAAACTCGGCGATTGCCGCGGGCGTCTCCTTCCCGGCGCTCGCCGGCTCAAGCTCGTCGCTGACGTGGACTGCAACCGGACTTTCCTCGGTCGCAGGTGTTTCGATGAGCACCTCAGGTGTCCTTTCGGGAACCCCGACCACACCCGGCGTATACCCCGTCGTTGTGACGGTGACAGACGGAAATGGACTGACATCGGTCAAGACGATTTCGGTCAAGGTCGTAGCGCCTCCAACGGTGACCACGTCGTCGACCGCAATTTCTGCTCTCGCGGGTCGCCCCATCACGCCTGTTGCGCTCACTGCCGTAAAGGGTGCAGCTGTCATTCCCGCTAAGGGCGCGTGGACCTCAGAAAACCTGCCAGATGGCATGCGCGTAGACCCTGACACGGGAGCAATAACAGGTTCTCCCGACACTGCAGGTTCGTACACCTTCACCGTGACTCTGACCGACGCCAACGGACTCACCGCGAGCAAGACCTTCACGCTGACTGTTGGCGCTCCACCGGTCATTGAGACTCGCCGCGCTTTGCCGACCTTTACTTTGGGTGGTTCGGGGATGACGGGCATCACACAGACAGTGACCGCGGGCGCTGCCAGCATTCCTGGCACGGGTGCCTGGGCTCTGGCGACGGGTTCAACCCTCCCAGCAGGGCTTGCTCTGAACCCCGACACGGGTGCCATCACTGGTTCGCCCTCGGTTGCGGGAAATTACACATTCCGCATCACTCTGACCGATGCTGCAACGCTGTCGGACACGGCTGAGTTCAAGCTCGCGGTTGTTGCCGCAAACGTGAACAAGACGGTTCTGAATCTGCCGTTGGAGGTCGCAGACGGTGTTCAGGTCTCCACGGATCTGTACTCCCTGACGGGAACTGGTGAGTCCTCGAAGGGACTCGCCGTCACCTACTCCACGCCGGTGGCCAGCGATGCCGTGTGTTTCCTGGACTCCCAGAACGACATTCACATCATTGGAGCGGGCACGTGCACCGTGATCGCGTCGAGCGGTTCGGGCACCACGCTGTCGACCGCGACACAGTCGTTCGTTGTTTCGAAGACGCCACAAGAGTTGGTCATTACTGCTCCTGGAGAGACTATTCCCGACACGAGCCCGGCCGAGACTGCTGACGCCGCCACGGATGACCCTGCCGGGTTCATCCTGAGCGTCACGGCCACCTCGGGTCTTACGCCTCTCTTTGCCGTGGTTCCCGCCAAGGATGCAGCGGGTAAGGCTCTGGCCCCCAACTGCAAGGTTGACGAGACCGGAACGGTGACGTGGCTCTACGACCTCACGCTCGTTGCAGGCAAGCCCGGCTTCAACCGCAACGGCAACACCTGTCGAATTCAGGTGACGCAGCCTGGTGACAAGAACTTTGACGGTGTTAAGCCTCAGTTCATTGATCTGGTCGCCACGCACAACTCCAGCCCCTCGGCTGGCGGAGCGCTCGTTGCTGATAAGAAAGTCATCTCGATTCCGCGCAAGGGTGGCACGTACAGTGGCTCACAGGACAGCCTGGCCTTCCTGATGACCAAGACGTCGGTGACCGCGAAGCCATCATCCAGCGGTGGTTACATCGGACCGATCAAGGCAACAATCACGGTGCCCTACAAAGTGACCGTGAACGGGGTTCTCGAGAACCGCACCCAGGTGTGTGTCATCAACTACGGACAAATCAAGCCGTTGAAGGCCAGTGACCCCAAGGCGTTTGTGCGCAAGGTGTTCGCCACCACGGTTGTCTGCAAGTTCAACTCGGAGGCATTTAGCTACTTCAGTGCCGGAAACCCGTTCAGGGGCATCACGTTCCTCGTTGAGCGCGACCGCCGATTTGCAACGACGTACCTCAAGATCGACCCGGGTAACGGCAAGACCAAGCCGTTCCCCATCGTGCCGACCAAGCGCCAGTACACCATCAATCTCGGCTAGAGAGCTGCGACTGTCTTAGCCACAAAATCTAAACGAGATTGAAGCGTCGGCCACGAAGTTCGGTCGGTGTGATGGCGACCCACACGTCGGTGATGTTCGGGGCGAAGTCAAGAATGGGCAGTTCGTCGAGCTCTGCGCGCTCGTCATTGCCCAGCGCTTTAGCGTGGCCAAGAACAACAACGCTCCAGGCGTTATCTATCTCTTGCCACGCAGCCTCGAAGGCCACATCGTTGTCGTCGACCTCGCTGAGCAGGCGTGACGCTGCCCCAGTGCGAAAGTAAATCTTTCCGGCATGAACCACGTAGCTGACCGGGTGAATATCGGGGGAGTGCGCCCCGGATGCACTCAGGCGCCCGAGTCGGACGCCTGAGAGCAGTGCCCACGATTCGTGAGCATCCAGTTTGGAGATGGGGTTAGTGCTCATTTAGTTGAAGCGGTTTCCGGCATCCTCGCTCGGCATTGCTGCGAACACGATGATGATGATGAGGCCAGCGAAGGGGACGAGCTGAATCCACCACCAGCCACCCGAGCGGTTGGTGTCGTGGAGGCGACGAACGGTTACGGCGATGGTCGGAATAAAGAATGCAAGGCTGACCAAGCCAGAAATAGCAATAAATGGCGCCTGTGCGGCGAGTATCGCGTTTATGTCTCCGCTAGCTGCAGTTCCTGCCGTAGCGATGTTCATGACGATTGAAAGGGCAATCCCGATGATGACCGTGAACAGGTACCAGAACCAGAATTCAGATCGGCTTGCGCGACCCTTAAA
The DNA here is from genome assembly GCA_903859205.1 of uncultured Microbacteriaceae bacterium. Classification (GTDB taxonomy): domain Bacteria; phylum Actinomycetota; class Actinomycetes; order Actinomycetales; family Microbacteriaceae; genus CAIOLM01. The sequence goes on along the minus strand of CAIOLM010000043.1, from coordinate 12,075 downwards.
CACGGCGTACTTGCTGAACACGGTCTTGATGGCTTCTCCGAAAGTCATTTTCGGCTCCTTGCTTTTAGGCGAGCCCCCATTGGCCTCGCTGTGCCTGAGTCTAGGACTCCGGTCGGTCGACGTCACCGGTTTTTCGAGAGTGTTTCGCTCTGCTATTGTTGACAAGTTGCCGTCTAACGGCCGCGGAATCAGAGCGCTCACATCAACCGGATGCGGGCACCGCGCAACGAGAACGAAAGAGGGAACCACATGGCTCTTCCTGCAGATGTAAAGAAAGCAATCATCGACGAGTACGCAACTCACCCCGGTGACACCGGATCCCCCGAGGTTCAGGTTGCCCTGCTGACGAAGCGAATCAAGGACCTCACCGAGCACCTCAAAGAGCACAAGCACGACCACCACTCGCGTCGTGGACTGCTGCTTCTCGTGGGTCAGCGTCGTCGTCTGCTCGGATACCTCTCCGACGTCGACATCAACCGCTACCGTGCGCTGATTGAGCGTCTGGGTATCCGTCGCTAACGCGAAGCATTCATCGCTAGTCGCTATTGACTTTGCAAGAGGCCCCGCCGAAAGGCGGGGTTTCTTCATTTTGAGCGCATCCCTGCTACCCTGATAAGTGGAGTAGCAAGCAGTTCGCTGGTCCTCGGTGGTGGTTTACCAAGCGCCCCACATGTTTGCTTGGTGAGTTTCTACTGGTGGCCAGCACGAAGCTTCTGAAATTCGTGCATTCTCTGCGCTTCAACGTGAAGTTCGTTCTGCGAGCTATCTCCACATGTATGAGTCGAATCCCACACGGGGAATCGACGTAAAACAAAGGAGAAACCTTCACATGGAAGGTCCAGAAATCAAGTTCGCCGAGGCCGTTCTCGACAACGGCAAGTACGGCAAGCGCACGATCCGCTTTGAAACCGGTCGTCTCGCACAGCAGGCACAGGGTGCCGTAGCTGCGTACCTCGATGAAGAAACCATGCTTCTGTCGGCAACGTCTGTCAGCAAGCAGCCCAAAGACCAGTTCGACTTCTTCCCCCTCACGGTGGATGTTGAAGAGCGTTCGTACGCCGCAGGAAAGATCCCCGGATCGTTCTTCCGTCGTGAAGGTCGCCCCTCGACTGAGGCCATCCTGGTCTGCCGTCTGATCGACCGTCCCCTGCGCCCCTCGTTCGTCGATGGTCTGCGCAACGAGGTCCAGATTGTTATCACCGTGCTCTCGATTGCTCCCGGTGAGTTCTACGACGCACTGGCCATCAACGCAGCTTCGGCTTCGACCCAGATCTCGGGTCTGCCCTTCTCTGGCCCCATCGCTGGTGTGCGTCTCGCACTCATCGAGGGCCAGTGGGTTGCCTTCCCGACCGTTGACCAGCTCAAGCTCGCTGTCTTCGACCTCGTTGTCGCTGGCCGCGTAGTCAAAGATGCTGCAGGTAAAGAAGACGTCGCCATCATGATGGTTGAGGCCGAAGCTACCGAGGGCAGCTGGGAGCTCATCAAGGCCGGTGGCATCAAGCCCAACGAGGCAGTTGTTGCGGAGGGCCTTGAGGCCTCAAAGCCTTTCATCACCGCACTGGTCAAGGCTCAGGAGTCGCTGGCTAGCCAGGCGGCCAAGGAAATCGCCGAGTACCCGGTCTTCCTGCCCTACACCGACGAGGTTTACGCAGCGGTTGAAGCAGCTGCCCTGACCGATCTCGAGAAGGTCTACCTGATCGCTGAGAAGGTAGCTCGTCAGGATGCAGATGACGTTGCTAAGGCTGCGGCCAAGGCTGTGATCACTGCAAAGGTCGAGGCTGGCGAGCTGCCCGAGGCTGCTCTCAACCAGTTCAGTGCCGCCTACAAGTCGGTCACCAAGAAGGTCGTTCGCGGTCGCATCCTTTCTGAGGGTGTTCGCATGGACGGTCGCGGACTGGCTGACATTCGTGCGCTTGACGCCGAGATTCACGTGATCCCTCGCGTTCACGGTTCGGCGATCTTCCAGCGCGGTGAGACTCAGATCATGGGTGTAACCACGCTGAACATGCTCAAGATGGAGCAGCAGATTGACTCGCTGTCGCCGGTCAAGAGCAAGCGCTACATGCACCACTACAACTTCCCGCCTTACTCGACTGGTGAAACCGGTCGTGTGGGTACCCCTAAGCGTCGTGAAATCGGTCACGGTTTCTTGGCTGAGCGTGCTCTCGTTCCCGTGCTTCCGGCACGTGACGAGTTCCCTTACGCCATCCGTCAGGTTTCTGAGGCTCTGGGTTCGAACGGTTCTACCTCAATGGGTTCGGTCTGTGCGTCGACTCTGTCGCTGCTCAGCGCCGGTGTGCCACTGCGTGCGCCCGTTGCAGGTATCGCCATGGGTCTCGTCTCTGACGAAGTCGACGGTGAGACCCGTTACGCCGCTCTGACCGACATCCTTGGTGCTGAAGACGCTCTTGGCGACATGGACTTCAAGGTCGCCGGTACCAGCGAGTTCATCACCGCCATTCAGCTTGACACCAAGCTCGACGGTATCCCCGCTTCGGTGCTTGCTGGCGCTTTGAACCAGGCAAAGGATGCTCGTACGCAGATCCTCGCTGTGATCAACGCGGCTATCGACGGCCCCGACGAGATGGCTCCGACGGCTCCGCGCGTGATCAGCGTGCAGATCCCCGTCGACAAGATCGGCGAGCTCATCGGACCCAAGGGTAAGACGATCAACGCCATTCAGGACGAGACCGGCGCAGACATCAGCATCGAGGAGGACGGAACCGTCTACATCGGCGCTGTTGACGGCCCCTCGGCTGAGGCTGCTCGCGCTCAGGTCAACGCAATCGCAAACCCGACCAACCCCGAGGTTGGCGAGCAGTTCCTGGGAACCGTCGTCAAGCTGGCTACCTTCGGTGCGTTTGTCTCGCTGCTTCCTGGAAAGGACGGCCTGCTGCACATCTCTGAGGTGCGCAAGCTCGCCGGTGGCAAGCGTGTGGAGAACGTCGAAGACGTGCTCTCGGTTGGCCAGAAGGTACTCGTTGAGATCACCAAGATTGATGACCGTGGCAAGCTTTCGCTCGCTCCGGTTCTCGAGGGTGAAGAAGGCGCTGCTGCAGAATCTGCAGAAGGCGACGCCGAGTAAATTCTTCGCTGAGAATCAAGGCAGATGCCCGTTCCCTCTCGAGGGAGCGGGCATCCGTCATTTAGTGTGAAAACACCATGAACCGATTCCGACGAATTGGGGCCTCGTCCCTCGAAGTGCACCCCGTTGCACTCGGGGCAGCCGCGTTCGGCTGGACCATTCCGGGCGGCCGCGCGGTCGAACAACTAGACCGTTATGTCGAGCTCGGAGGCAACGTCGTCGACACCGCCGACTCCTACTCGTCAGGTCGCTCAGAGCAGATCATCGGCACATGGATGCGCGAGCGCCGCAATCGCGACTCGGTCGTCGTGGCTACCAAGGTCGGAAAGTCTTCGTCGAACCCGGGGCTCTCAGCTCGCGCCATTCGCTCAGCCGTGGATTCCTCGCTGGAGCGCCTGCAAACCGACCACATCGACCTGCTGTACTTTCACGGCGAGGACAGTGAGACACCTCTGGCAGAGAGCCTCTCGGCAGTCGGCGCGCTCATCGATGCCGGAAAGGTCGGCGTGCTCGGCGCATCCAATTTTTCGACAGATTCATTGCTGCATGCGCGGGTGCTCTCGTCTGATGGCCTGCCGAGGTTCGAGGCGGCAACGCTTGAACTGAGCCTGATGCGACGTGATGTCGTCGACCAAGCGATGACTATGGCGCTCGAGGCTCAGCGCATCAGCCTGATGGCTTACTTCGTGCTGGCCAATGGTTTTCTTGGGCGGCACCGAGACCTCAAGCCGATGAAGTACGAGGACACGCACCGACGTCGCGCCTTTTCACATGCCGGTCGCCTCGGAAACCAGGTCAATCGCGCCCTAGATGATGTGGCGCTGAGTCATGGCGTTGACGCTGCCACTATTGCGGTTGCCTGGGCCCTCATGCAGTCTTCGATTGCTTCCGCTGTGGTCGGTGCCGACACGGTCAGCGATGTAGAGGGCCTGATGTACGGCGCTGAGGTGCACCTTACGGCGGCGCAGCTGACTGAGCTCAATCGCGCATCTGTCCGATAGGTCGGTCTCGAACCAACGTTGTCGCCTGTTCGAGTCGGCACTCGCGTAGGATTGTCGTTTGGTATGACTTCCCCGATTGCGCTTCCCCTCACCGCTGGCGAGATGGTCTTTGGAGTATCCGGGGAAGGCGAAATCCGCCGCACGGTAATGCCGTCGGGTGTGCGCATCCTTTCTGAAAAAGTTCCCGGTGCCCGCAGCGTGACGCTGGGCTATTGGGTCGCAGTCGGATCGCGTGACGAGGTCGCGGCAGAAGCCGGCGCCGACGGAGCGCACGCGGGAAGCCTCGGTTCTACACATTTTCTTGAGCACCTGTTGTTCAAGGGCACTCCGAGTCGTACCGCGTTCGACATCGCGGAGGCATTCGACTCTGTCGGCGGTGAACACAACGCCGTTACTGCCAAGGAATACACCTGCTACTACGGCAAGATTCGCGATCGCGACCTCGAGATGGCCGTCGACGTAATGAGTGACATGATCACCTCGAGCGAGATTGACGCCGAGGAGTTTGAAACCGAACGCGGTGTCATTCTCGAAGAGCTGGCTATGGCCGAGGACGACCCCAGCGACGTGGCGTCGGAGCGCCTGTTTGAGGCGGTTCTGGGTGCGCATCCGCTGGGGAGGCCCATTGGCGGAAACCCCGAAACGATTCGGGCTGCCAGTCGCGACGCAGTCGTTGAGCACTACCGAGTCAACTATCGCCCGAATGACATTGTGATTACCGCGGCGGGTTCGGTTGACCACGATGAGCTCGTGACGTGGGTTGTTCGCGGCCTCGAGGCTGCTGGCTGGGATCTGGGCGTTGCTGCAACGCCCGTTTCACGGCGCCTCAAGACTCGTGCCGACCTCACGCGCGGAAGCGCACTCACGGTAATCGATCGACCCATCGAGCAGGCAAATATCGCTCTTGGCTTTCCGGGTCTTGTTATTTCGGATGACCGTCGCCCGGTCATGTCGGCCATGAACGCGATTCTCGGCGGCGGAATGTCGAGTCGCCTCTTTCAAGAGGTTCGCGAGAAGCGTGGCTTGGCTTACTCGGTTTACTCGTTTGCCTCGGCTTACTCCGACGCCGGAGTCTTCGGCATGTTTGCTGGCGCGTCGCCTAAAAAGGCGGCTGAGGTTGCTCGCGTCATGCTCGGCGAACTCGAAGGCATCGCAACCGGCGGCGTGACCGAGCAGGAGCTTCGCCGAGTCAAGGGACAGCTCGCCGGTTCGACCGCGCTCGCCCTCGAAGACACCGACACTCGCATGTCACGTTTGGGCCGGGCCGAAATCGGTCAGGGCGAGTTCTATGACTATGACGCGAGTATCGCGTTGCTTGAGGCGGTCACCGCTGCCGACGTACAATCACTCGCTGCCGAAATGGCGGGCGGGGAACTTTCCATCGTGTCAGTCGGCAAGGCCGACGGCACCGCCCTTGGTGCGATCGGGGAGGGTTGCTAGCTCATGCCACACACAGTCATTCTCGTTCGACACGGCGAGCAACTCGATGCCGAGCACGGTGTCATCGACGGTCCTCTTTCGCCTCGGGGGCTCGCGCAGGCGCAGGCGCTCGGCAAGCGTCTGGCCGGTCTGCACATCGACAACGTCTGGCACTCCCCACTCGAGCGCGCGTGGGACACGGTGCGCGTGCTCAGCCCGAATTTTCCGGATGTCACTCCCGAGCCTTCCGCCCTTCTTATGGACTGCGTGCCCACAGGTATGTACCCCGAAACGCCCGAGGCGTTTGCACCCTTCTTCAAGTCAGTCTCTGAAGCCGAGATCGAGGCCGGTGGGGCCCTGATGTCGGATGCCGTCGCAGAGTTCCTCGCTCGCGGCAAGCGCAGGCAGACCGACCTTCTTGTTACCCACAACGCAGTCATCGGATGGTTCGTGCGCGAGGTCCTCGATGCACCGGCCTATAAGTGGGTCACGCTTAACCAAGCCAACTGTGGCCTGACGGTCTTGCAGCAAAAACCGGGTCGCCCCTGGGCGCTCGTGGCGCATAACGACCTCGGACACCTCTCTGTCGACTTGCGCACCGGCTTGCCCGAGCCTTATTCGGTCTAGGCTAAAGACGTGAAAACTTCTGTTGCTGTTGTCGGCGCATCCGGCAAAATCGGCTCGCTCGTGTGCCGTTTGATTCAAGAATCAGATGATTTTGAGCTCGTTGCGCAGCTGGGCTCGCAGTCTGACCTCTCTGAAATTCTGGCCGCAGATTTCGTCGTTGACGTCTCGCTGCCCTCGGTCAGCAAGAGCGTTCTCGAGTTCGCCGTTGAAAACGGCAAGCACATCATGATCGGCACCTCGGGCTGGTCGTCGGAGCGCATCGAGAAGCAGCGAGCGTTCATCGAGTCACACCCCGACGTCAACGTCGTCTTCATCTCAAACTTCTCGCTCGGCGCCGCATTGTCGACTCACCTGGCCACGGTGGCTGCAAAGCACTTCGATTCCATCGAGATCATCGAAACCCATGGCGTTCACAAGGTTGACTCGCCTTCGGGCACCGCGGTCAGCACCGCGGAAGCAATCGCGGGTGTTCGTGACAACGACATTCAGGCCCCGCACGCCGATCAGCGTGCACGCGGCCAGCTGGTCTCGGGTGTTCCCGTGCACAGCCTTCGCATGGAGGGTGTTGTTGCTAAGCAAGACGTGATTTTTGGTGGGGTTGGCGAAACTGTTACCGTCACCCACACCACATTTTCGAACCGCTCGTATGAGGCTGGCATCATGGCTGCCCTGCGTGCTCTGCGCACCCACAAGGGTCTGACTGTTGGCCTCGACCAGGTCATCAGCCTCTAAGTCGCTCACGTGAAGACATCGCGAGTCGGCACCATCATCGGTGTGGTGTTCATCTCGCTGTTGTTGGTTCTCTACTTAGTTTTTACTGCCAACATCGCCGTCGTGCTCTGGGCCACTGGCCAACCCATCGGCATGGCTATGGCCGTGGCCCTGTTTATCTTGCCGGCGATTGCCCTCTGGTCGCTCGTGCGAGAGTTGCTATTCGGTGTGCGCAGTGCGGCTTTGACGCGCATCCTGGATTCTGAGGGCGCTCTGCCTGTTGACAACCTGCCTCACCGACCGAGTGGCCGCACTGTGCGTGAGGCGGCTGACCTCGAGTTCCCGGCCTACGCTGCTGCGGTGGACGCCGCACCGAATGACTGGCGGGCTTGGTTCCGTCTCGGGCTGGCCTACGACGCCAGCGGTGATCGTCGCCGTGCTCGGTCTTCCATTCGAACGGCAATCTCCCTCTCTCGCTCCGAGAGGGCGCAGAAGTCTCATTCGCGTGCACCTAGCGCCTAATCGCTCATGGGTGCGCTGGCGCATCCTGAAACCATGAGCGAAATGATGAAGTCACTCCAGTACGTCACCGTGGGCGAAGCGCCTCGCATTGTCGAGGTCCCTAAGCCCAAGCCCGGCCCGGGGCAGGTCCTTCTCAAGGTCACCGCTGCCGGCGTGTGCCATTCCGATGAATTCATCATGAGCTTGCCCGAAGAGGTCGTCATGACCCGCTGGCCCGTGCCGTTCATTCTCGGGCACGAGGGTGCCGGTATCGTCGCTGAATTGGGCGAGGGAGCCTCAGGGGTCGCGGTGGGAGATTCGGTGCTGGTCTACGGCCCGTGGGGATGCGGTCGCTGCAGCTACTGCCTCAAGGGTGACGAGATGCTCTGTCCGGTCGCCGTCAAAGAAAAGATCGCGCCTCCCGGACTCGGTTCGCCGGGTGCCATGGCGGAGTACATGATTGTTGACTCACCTCGTCACTTGGTTCAGCTTGGTGACCTCGACCCGGTCGCCAGCGTTTCACTCACGGATGCCGCGTTGACGCCGTATCACGCCATCAAGACTTCGCTGTCGAAGCTCGGTGCAGGCTCGACCGTGGTTGTCATCGGCGCCGGCGGACTCGGACACATGGCCATCCAGATTCTGAAGGCGATTTCTGGCGCAACGGTTATTGCGCTCGACATCAGCCCAGAGAAGCGCGCCTTTGCCCTCGAGATGGGCGCTGACTACGCGTTTGACTCGAACCCGGCAGCGGTTGCTTCAGTGAAAGACCTCACCGGTGGCGTGGGCGCCAATGTCGTGCTCGATTTCGTAGGCATGCAGGCGACAGTCGACCTGATGCCGCAGCTCGTTGCTCCGGGAGGAGACGTTCAGCTCATCGGCATCGGAAACGGTGTGCTCCCCATCCGTTTTGAGGGACTCCCGTTTGACACCAATTTTCGCGGCCCATACTGGGGTGCGCTGCCCGAGCTCGTCGAAGTTGTCGAGATGGCGCGACGCGGTCAGATCAAGGTCGAGTTCGAAGCCTTCTCGCTCGACGACGGCGCTGTGGCCTATGAGCGCCTCCACGAAGGAACCTTGCGCGGTCGCGCAGTTCTAGTTCCGTAGGGCAGCGGCCAGGGCTTGGCTGACGGTGGGTTCGTCGAACACGAATCCATCGCGCTCGAGCACCGTGGGGGAGATTTTCTGGCTCGAGAGCAGCACTTCTTGCCCGCCCTCGCCCAGCAGCAGGTTCATGGCGAAGCGAGGAACCGGAATCCAATAGGGGCGCTTGAGCAATATTGCGAGGGTGCGCATGAGTGTTCCCGCGGTCGCCGGCTTGGGACCCACAAGGTTCACTGGACCAGAGACCTTCGAGGTGAGCAGGTGGATGATCGCCCGCGCCTCATCGTTCAGGCTGATCCACGGCCACCATGACTTGCCGCCTGCGAGGGGCCCAGCAATGAACGCCTTCGTCAGTAAACGCAGGGGAGTCAGCGCGCCCTTGTGACCGAGCACGAGACCCGTTCGCAAGGTGACAACCCGAACCGAGGCGGGGGCTTCGAACGCGGCGCCCTCCCACTGCGAGCACACGCTGGCGAGAAAACCTGCGCCCGCGGGTGAATCCTCAGTCAGTGATTCGTCGCCGCGCTCGCCGTAGATGCCCACAGCAGAAGCGTTGAGCAATGTGGCTGGCTTGTGCTTAGCGCGCGCGATTGCATCCACGATGGTTTTTGTCGAGTCGAGCCGAGAGCGGTAGATGCCGGCCTTGATCTTTGAAGTCCAGGGCAGCTGAGCCACCGTGGTTCCCGACAGGTTGATGACGGCGTCGAACTTGCCCAGGGCATCTAGGTCAAGCGGTTCAAAGCCCGGTGCCCACGGGTGAATCATCGGGTCTGTGCTGGCCGAGCGCGAGAGCAGGTGCACCTCGTGACCCGCGGCGCGAAAGCGAGTTGTGACAGCCGTTCCAATCGTTCCGGTGCCACCAGCAATGAGGACGCGGAGGGGACTCATTCGTCACCTCCGCGTTCAGTCAAGATTTTTGGCTATCCGGTTAGGCAGCCTTGCGTCCGAGAATACCGGCACGAACCAACAGAACGTAGATCTGGCAGCCGAGGCAGTAAGCGAATACCGAGTTCAAAAATGCCGCGATGAACGCGAAGGCGGCGGCCACGACGAGTCCGTAAGGAACACCGGCCAGCGCAAGCACAACGCCAACGCCGGTAACGAGGAAGCCGATGAGCTGAGCGAATGTCGGAGGCTTGGGGTCTTCCAGCTCGGTCGGCGCAGCAAGGTTCGGGCGAATGAACCTCTTGAAGATGGCGCCGTAGGGGTGACGCTGGATGCCCGCGAAGGCGCCCCAGGCAAAGATCGCCGCGAGGATAACGAGCAGGATGAACGCTGGGTCAGTCACGCGCTGCGCGAGCGTTGTTCCCGACTGAGTCGAAACACCAGTGAGTCCGAGAACGACATCGATAGCCAGCAGGACGACGGTGATGGTTGCGCCGAAACGCGGGCCACGGGGGTCGATGCCGGGCTGCCCGGACTTGGCGGCCAGTGGGTTTGCTTTGGTGGACGAGGCGTTAGATGACATAGAGGTCGTGTTCTTTCTTTTGGGCGATGGCGAGGGCATGGAGGAGTGCTTCGGGGCGTGGCGCGCCGCCGATACGGGCGGCGATGGCGCCACTGGCATCCAGCACCAAAGTTGTTGGGGTCTGCATGATGTTGAAGCTGTTGGCGATGTCGGGTCGGCTGGTGACGTCGACGTCAATGTGGCGAACACCCGCATGCTCGAACGCCGTTTTGCTCAGGAGGTCACGCGTTGCTGGGCACTTGGCGCACATCTCAGTTGAAAACTGAACCAGCGTCGCACTGAGCCCAAAGCGCTCCAGAGTGTCAAGCTCCGAAGCGGTGACGCGACGAAAGGTATTCACTTCTTGAACCCTGCCCTCACGCCCGCGAACGACTAATCCGATGACCGTTGCAACAGCAACCAGTCCGGCCAGTACGAGAGCAATAACGAGGGGATCCATAACACTTTGAGGCTACGGCGAAATCAGCTCAGAAACCCGACTGTGACGGTGCGTTACGACCGGCTGGGCTCGCTCCTGCCGGTAATGTGGACTCTCGTGGCTGACATTGAATTTCGTTCTGATGTAACTGTTGAGCTCGTTCGTTCTAATGCGAGCGACGCCGACGTGCTGTTTGCGGCCCGTGTTTCTACTCTGGGCGAGCAAACGCTTGAGTCGAGCATGGGCGAGGCTGAAATCTCTGCCGAGAACGAGAAGCGCGACCGCGGCCTGATCAACTACCTCATGCGCGACCGTCACGGTTCGCCCTTCGAGCACAACTCCATGACGTTCTACGTTCAGGCCCCCATTTTTGTGTTCCGCGAGTTCATGCGCCACCGTATCGCTTCCTATAACGAAGAATCCGGTCGCTACCGGGAGCTTCGTCCTGTTTTTTATGTTCCCGGCGCTGACCGTAACCTTGTTCAGGTCGGCAAGCCAGGCGCTTACGACTTCATCGCCGGAACTCCCGAGCAGACCGAGCTGACTGTTGAAGCCACCAAGGCTGCTGTGACTTTCGCTTACGAGAAGTACGAAGAAATGCTCGCCGCTGGAGTTGCTCGCGAGGTTGCTCGCGGTGTTCTGCCGGTCGCGACCTACTCGTCGATGTACGTCACCATGAACGCTCGCTCGCTCATGAACTTCCTTAGTCTGCGCACCAAGCGCGACGGCACTCACTTTCCCTCGTTCCCGCAGCGCGAGATCGAGATGGTTGCCGAGAAGATGGAAGATTTCTGGGCCAAGCTCATGCCCCTGACGTACGACGCCTTCAACCAACACGGTCGCGTCGCCCCGTAGCGATCTGGTTGCGCCGATTGGCGCAACAGCCCTGCTATCTGGCAGACTAGACACTTGTGTTCGGTGCGCATCCGACCCTCTAATCAGATGCGATGTCCGAAACCCTAGAGCTTTCGCCGAGTGTGCCCCCACGCTCACGGCACCAGTTCGTTCCAACTAACGTTCACAGGAGAATTGTGGCTGTCAAGATCCGCCTTAAGCGCCTCGGAAAAATCCGTGCGCCGCACTACCGCATCGTCGTCGCTGACTCGCGCACGCACCGTGACGGTCGTGTCATCGAAGAAATTGGTCGTTACATCCCGACCGAGAACCCCTCGTTCATCGAGGTCAACTCTGAGCGCGCTCAGTACTGGCTCGGAGTTGGCGCTCAGCCGACCGAGCAGGTCACTGCCCTGCTCAAGCTGACTGGCGACTGGGGCACGTTCAAGGGTGAGAAGGGTGCCAAGAGCACCGTTCAGGTCAAGGAGCCGAAGCCGGTTTTCGAGATCGACACCAAGAAGAAGCCTGTTCTTCGCCCCAAGGTCGAGAAGGCCGTCAAGGTTGAAGAAGTTGCAGCTGAAGAGGCCGCCGTTGAGGCAGCCGTCGAAGAGGCAATCGTCGAGGCCGTAGCCGAAGAAATCATCGAAGAGGCTATTGCCGAGGCAATCGTCGAAGAGATTGTCGAAGAGGTCGTCGCCGAGGCCGTTGCTGAAGAAGCAGCCGCCGAAGAAGACGCCAAGTAATTCGAAGTAAAACCATGTTGGATGCCGCACTCACTCACCTCGTCAAGGGGATCGTTGATCACCCCGACGACGTGAAAGTTGTTGCGCGCTCCAACTCACGCAGTGAGGTCCTTGAGGTTCGTGTGAACCCCGAGGACCTCGGCCGTGTGATTGGCCGTGCTGGT
>CAIOLM010000042.1 GCA_903859205.1 uncultured Microbacteriaceae bacterium | reverse complement strand
TGGCAGTCTTGTTGAGTTTTGCTGCTGTAGCCATTGCCGTCGCAAGAGCAACATCAGAGGTTTTAGGGGCATTGACGACCTCAATGAGTGGCATCACGGCGACTGGATTGAAAAAGTGGAATCCGACGAGCCTTTCAGGTCGCTTAAGTTTGGCCCCAATGTCATCGACCGACAGTGAAGAGGTATTGGTCGCGAAAATGGCTTCGGGGCTCGCAACAGATTCCACGCGAGCAAACACGTCTTGTTTTACGCCGAGCTCTTCAAAGACGGCTTCAATAATCCAGTCGGCGTCACTGAATTGCGCGATATCGACCGTTCCTGAAACGAGTGCCTGCAGGCGGTTGAGATCGTCTTTCGAGAGCTTTCCTTTGGATGCATCTTTAGAGAGTTCTGCATGTATGTACGCAATGGCCTTGTCGAGTCTGGATTGATCAATATCGGTGAGCAACACGGGCACGCGGAGGCGCCGCACAAAGAGCAATGCGAACTGTTGAGCCATGAGGCCGGCTCCGATTACGCCGACCTTGGTGACCTTCTGAGCCAAGGCCTTGTCGGGCGCGCCCGTTGGCTTCTTGGCGTGCTTCTGGACCAGATTGAAGGCATACATGGAAGCCTGAAATTGGTCGCCAGCGATGAGTCGGGACAGGGCCTCGTCCTCGCGGACGAATCCTTCGTGAACAGTCCCTCGCGCCGAGGCCGACATTGTCTCGAGAGCTAGGTATGGCGAAAGAGCAACGGTGCCGATTTTGGACTCTAGCTGTTTACGGGCAGCTCGCGCGATTGTGGGCCACGCTAAAGCGCGCGTTAGAGTCGACGGGCTATTGGGTCGTGAGACACGCTCTGTGTGTGTGAGAACTCGGTCTGCCCACGCAAGCGATTCCTCGAGAAAGCGTGCCGGGCCGAACGCGCGGTCGACAATTCCGAGCTCGAGGGCATCCGCTGGTTTCATCAGGCGATTGTTCTTGAGAGGATTCTCAATTGCGACTGTGATGGCTCTGCGCAGGCCTATCAGACGGGGAAGTAGCGTCGCTCCGCCCCAGCCAGGGATGAGCCCAAGGAATACTTCTGGTAATGCAAGAGCGGCTGCGGAGGTGTCAACAGTTCTGTACGTTGCGTTGAGGGCGATTTCGAGCCCGCCGCCCAGCGCAAGACCGTTCACAAAAGCAAACGAAGGAACCCCGAGCGTTCCCAGCTTTCCGAGGGCGCGGTGACCGAGTTGACCGAGCTTCTGGGCGACAATGACGGAGGTGATTTCTCGTACCTTCGAAAGATCGGCACCGGCGGCAAGAATGAACGGTTTTCCGATGATGCCGACCGCATCGATTTCACGGCTCTCAACCCGCATCTTGATTGCATCGAGGGTCCCGCTCAGTTCCATCAGGGACTTCGGGCCCAGCGTGTTGGGGCGCGTGTGGTCCTTGCCGTTGTCGAGCGTGATGAGGGCCAGTTTCTTACCGCTGCGGAGCGTTACGTCACGCACAAACGAGTGCGTTACTACCTCGTCGGTGGCTAGCGCAAGAAGCGGACTGTAATCGACCGACTCGTAGTTCGTCATCGATTACTTTCCAGACCAGCTCGGGTTTTCCCAGATAACCGTTCCGCCCTGACCAAGGCCAACGCACATGGTGGTAATTCCGAAACGAACGTCGGGGCGTTCCTCAAACTGCCTGGCCAGCTGAATCATGAGTCGAACTCCGCTCGAAGCAAGGGGGTGTCCGTATGAGATGGCCCCACCGTACGGGTTGACGCGAGAGTCGTCGTCCGCGATGTTGAAGTGCTCTAGAAATGAAAGCACTTGAACCGCAAAAGCTTCGTTGATTTCGAAGATGCCGATGTCATCAATGGTCAAGCCTGCTCGCTTCAGAGCCTTCTCGGTCGAGGGGATAGGTCCGATTCCCATGACTTCCGGTTCAACGCCGGCGAATGCGTAAGTCACCATACGCATCTTGACCGGGAGTCCGAGTTCGTGTGCAGTTGCTTCGCTCGCGAGAAGGCTGATCGTCGCACCGTCGGTGAGCGGTGAGGCGTTGCCCGCGGTCACCCGTCCGTGCGGTCGGAACGGCGTCTTGAGGTCAGCTAGACCCTCCATTGAGGTTCCCGGCCGAGGGTGTTCGTCAACGTTGAGTTGACCCCAACCTTCGGGTCCCTTATAGGCGACGGGAATCAAGTCGTCTTGAATTTTGTTGGCCGCGTAGGCAGCCGCGGTCTTCGCTTGGCTGTTTACCGCGTACCGGTCCGCGCGTTCCTTAGTGAGAGTGGGAAACCTGTCATGTAGGCGCTCAGCGGTCTCGCCCATGTTCAGTGCGCCTGGATCGACGAGCTTTTCGCTGAGGAAGCGTGGGTTAGGGTCAAATTCGCTTCCAATGGGGTGGTGTCCCATGTGCTCGACACCACCGGCCAAGGCGAGGTCGTACGCTCCAGAAGCGATGCCGCCGGCGATTGTGGTCACGGCGGTCATGGCGCCAGCGCACCAGCGGTCAATGGCGTATCCGGGAACGCTCAGGGGAAGGCCCGAAAGAATAGCTGCCGTTCGACCCAACGTAATTCCCTGGTCTCCCGACTGTGTCGCTGCAGCTATGGCGACTTCATCAATCAGCGAAGGGTCGAGGTTTGGATGACGCTCTAGTAGTCCTTGCATCGCCTTGACGACGAGGTCATCGGCGCGAGTCTGCCAAAAGGCGCCCTTTTCACCTGCCTTGCCAAAGGGAGTGCGAACTCCGTCGACGAATACGACACTGTTTCCTAAAAGCATGGGGACCCTTTCGCTTCATTGCTTTGCAAGTCTATGGCTGTCAGGCCGACAGGGGACGCGCTAGTTTTCTTCTGCCGCAGGTTGAAGGGCTGCCAATTTCTCCATCGAATTGTCGAATGCCTCGATAATGAGGGCCGCTGTTTCTTCAACTTGCCATGCTCGCGCGCCCTCCTTGAGGAGGGAGGCAGTCAAGGTCTCAATGGAAAGTGGCTCTGGCGGTTGCCAGGCAACAGCTCGTAATGCGGTCGGCGCAATGAGATTCTCGATTGGCATTGTCAACTGCTCGGCGCGGGTTGAGACGGCATGGCGGGCAACAGTCAGGCGCGCGTGCGCGTCAGGATTCTTATCCCGCCACATTCTGGGTGCCGGAAGTGTGTCGGACTTCACTCTCAGTGGCGGCAGGTCTGGGTCTCCCAGACCGAAATTGACGGCCTCCCACCAGCGGTCTAGCGATCCGCGGGCGTCTCGTCCGTTGAAACCTTTTGTGTTGATGAGGTCTGACTTTGATGCTGGGGTGCCTGATGCTGCAGCGATGATGGCGGAATCCGGAATAAGCCTTCCGGGGGACACGTCACGTTCCCGCGCCAACTCATCGCGTGCGAACCAAAGCGCCCGCGCAATAGCGAGATGGCGTGGTGAGCGAAGAGTGTGCAGCCCAGAGAGCTTGCGCCACGGAGTTTCTGACGGCGTTCTTTCAGGCTTCACACGCGTTGCTTCAAACTCGGCCAGAGCGTATGGGAGCTTGCCTGAGTCGATGAGCATCTGTTCGAGCTTGTCGCGAAGGTCGACGAGGTGAGTGACATCGGCTGCAGCGTAGACAAGCCATGGTTCAGGTAACGGGCGAGTGGACCAATTCACTGCACTGTGTTCCTTGGCGAGGTGAAT
The DNA here is from genome assembly GCA_903859205.1 of uncultured Microbacteriaceae bacterium. GTDB lineage: Bacteria > Actinomycetota > Actinomycetes > Actinomycetales > Microbacteriaceae > CAIOLM01. The sequence goes on along the minus strand of CAIOLM010000042.1, from coordinate 177,408 downwards.
ATCTAAGAGAGACTCGACGACGGCCCCGAGACCGACGCGCTCGAGGCCAAGGAGTCGCGCAGACAACTCTGTATCGAAGATCTGTGGCGGCTCTATACCAACTTCACGCAGGCAGGCGAGGTCCTGGCTCGCTGCATGCAGCACCCATTCCTGACCATGACAGAGCGTTGTGAGGGCCGACATGTTCCCGATTGCAGGTGGGTCAAAAAGAAATGCGCCCGCGTTGCGGCGATAAACCTGAATGAGATAGGCACGTTGCGAATATGTAAAGCCAGAGGCACGTTCGGCGTCAATCGCGAGGGGACCTGTGCCATCGGCAAGCGTGCGACAGGCAGTAATGAATTCTTCGGGGGAGTCAACGACGTGAACGCTAACCACGCTCCCGTGATTTTGTGAGGATGCTGGCAACTTCGGGGCTCGGCGGAAGACCTGCAAGCATGCAGAGTAAGTCACCCCAGGCTTCAAGTTGGCCGGAGAGATCGGCAGAAGTTGGTGTCCATGAAGCACGAAGTTCTATTTGTGCTCCGTCGGGGCCGCCGGAGAGCTCTCCAAACCCTGTCGACAGAATCCTGGTCGTAGTGCCCGAGGGGCGCTCATATTGAGCATTTCGACCGTCAAGTGCGTCTATGAGCCAGGACCAAGTGACCTTCGCTAAGAATGGGTCAAGGCCTATCTCGAGCTCGAGGGGGGCTTGAGCGAAGCACACAACGCGAAAAATGCCGCCCCAAGCTTCGACTTGCGAGGGGTCGTAAAGAAGTATGAATCGACCGGTTCCGTGGGGAGATTCATCGTCGTCTGCGACGCTCAGGACATCTGCTGCGAATGCATGGCTGTATTGAGCAACAGAACCCGGACTGGCAATGTCACGAAGGCTGATCTCAGGACGCAGGCGCGCACGAGCGAGCGTCTTCACGGCTAACTCGAACTCGGCAGGTGCTGCAGGAGTGTTGGTCACAGAAGCAAATGTAGCCGCAGGCTAAAGCGGCTCAGACGTGGCTCGCCGCCATATTGTGAATGCTTGGGCATCGTCACCGATAGCGCGATGAAGAGTCCACATGCGTGGAGATACCGCTGACATCCACGTTGGAAGTTTTGGCTCCTCCGCGACGTCGCTCAGATTGATTGTGAGACAGATCTCGTCCGCGAAATCTCTAGCGAGTAGTTCACCAGCTACGAATTTTCCACCTTCGCAAAGCACGTGCTGAAATTTTAAAGAGTGATCGAGTATTTCATCGAGTGATCCAACAATGACTCGCTCTGGGTCTGGGCAGGTTTCGAGGACGTGTCGAGTGCGGCTCACAATGCCCAGAGTGCCGTTCGGCGGTAGATGCCAGCCTTCGGATCGAACCGAGTTTGCCCCGACGATGATGATTTCAGCGTCGCGTCGAATGGTCTTGAGAATTTCGCGATCCGTCTTGCTGCTGAGCGGGTTCGAGGTCCCGTCGGAGCCACGGATTTCACCCTGTGAATCGACGACAAGGTTGATGCGAACCCAGGGAATGTTGGGCCACGCGTAATTGACCCAAAGGTCTTCAGGCTCGTGATTCATGAGGGGATGTCAGCGGGTCGACTTTTCGACAACCTGCCGCTTGATGCGGCGAAGCATTCCCGACATGCCTCGAAGGCGAAGTGGGGAAATGAGAGCTGCGAGGCCAAGGGAGCTTGGAAAGTCGTCACTGACCTCAAGAACGTCTTCGGGGGAGAGGCCACTGAGGCCGCTTGCAAGGATTGAGGCAAAGCCCCGCGTTGTTGGTGCCTGCTCGGGTGCGGTCGCGAAAACCTGTACATGAGCTTCGGGGTCAATCTCAACGAAGATGTACACAGGTGACTGGCACTCTTCTACGCGTTCAAAGAGCTCTGGGTGGTCTTGGTAGCGCTGGGGAAGCTCCGGAAGTTCGAGAGCGAACTCGAGCAGGAGCTGGATTCGATCGTTACCAGTGAGCGCTTCGAAGTCATCTCGAATCTCGGCGAGCTTGGGTGGAAGTGAAAGCGTCATCACGCCCTAGTCTGCCACGCCAGGTTTAGATGTTGCCCGGCTCTGTTCCCACCGCGATGGGAACCCGAACGGCCGAACCCCACTCTGTCCACGAGCCGTCGTAGTTGCGAACCGACTCGAAGCCTAGGAGGTACTTCAGCGCGAACCACGAGTGGCTAGAGCGTTCACCAATTCGGCAGTAGGCGATGACGTCTTCGCCGGGCACGAGTCCGGCGCCCTCCAGGTATAGATCCTCGAGTCCCTTGCGAGTCTTGTACGTTCCGTCCTCGTTCACTGCGCGAGCCCAGGGAACACTTGCGGCCCCAGGGATGTGTCCGCCACGAAGAGCTCCCTCCTCTGGGTATGCCGGCATGTGTGTGCGTTCGCCGGAGTACTCTTCAGGACTCCGCACGTCAATCATCGCCTTACCGAGGTGGCCGACGACATCCTCTTTGAAGGCGCGAATGGTGAGATCATCTCGCTGAAGGACTGGGTACTTGGTGGCCGCTGGCTTCGGCCTTTCCGTCGTTAGAGCCCGCCCTTCTGCAATCCATTTATCTCGACCCCCATCGAGAATGCGCGCGTCTGCGTGACCGAAGAGCTTGATCACCCAGAGTGCATAGGTTGCCCACCAGTTGCTCTTGTCTCCGTAAAGCACAATGGTCGATTCGGGAGTAATGCCGCGCTCGGAGAATAAGCGGCTGAGGCGCGTGCCGTCGATGTAGTCGCGGATAACCGGATCGTTGAGATCGGTATGCCAGTCGATTTTGTGCGCGCCGGGAATGTGCCCAATTTCATAGAGCAGAACATCCTCATCGGATTCAAGAACGACCAGCCCTGGTGTGTCGAGGTGTGCTTCGAGCCACTCGGTTGACACCAGTACCTCAGGATGCGCGTATTCAGAGAACTTTTCGTTGTTGTCGAGTGCGACAGACATGGGAATACTCCTTGACCGGGGTGAGAAATGGCCTCGCACGCACGATTGGGCGAGAACGCTAATACGAGACTATGTTTTTCACTGCGAAGTGTTCTACTCGTGTTACGAAATAAGCCTAGTTTGAGGGTCGACATTCACCATGACAGATGCGTTAACCGCACTCGTTGACCGTCATCCGCAGCTCAACGCGGCAGATATTTTGGCAAGCTTGGTTCCACCTGCGCAGTTCGCCCAGGCCGGCTTTGAGAACTACATCCCTGACGTTGAATACGAATCACAGGAACGAGCTCGCGACACTCTTGCTGCTTTCGCTCTGGGTTCGAACACCATCAAGCAAAGCAAACTCTTCGCTCGCAAGGCGAGTAGCCCTGACTCGTTGCCTGGTGTGTATCTCGACGGTGGATTCGGTGTTGGCAAGACTCATCTGCTCGCGGCTCTCTGGCATGCGAGCCCGGGCCGAAAAAAGTTTTTCGGTACCTTTTTGCAGTACACGTCGCTTGTCGGTGCCCTCGGCTACCAAAACGCTGTCGAGGCCATGAGTGGCGCAAGTCTCATATGCATTGATGAGTTTGAACTCGATGATCCGGGCGACACCATGGTGATGACACGTTTGTTGGGCGAGTTGATCAAGCGTGGCACCCGCGTAGCAGCCACAAGCAACACGCCTCCGCACGCTCTGGGCGAGGGAAGATTCGCCGCCGCCGACTTCTTGCGTGAAATCCACGCCATGGCCGCCAACTTTGAGACGTTGCGCATCGACGGTACCGATTACCGAAAGCGCACAGCATCCGGCGAGGCTCAGGTTGTCAGCGGTGCGCGCCTGGCGGGCGTTGTTTCAGACCTGCGTGAAAGCGGTTTATGCGTCACGAGCGACAGCTTCGACGATATTTTGACACACTTGGCATCGGTTCATCCCTCGACGTATGTGCGACTGATTGCCGGCGTCGAGGTCATAGCGATTTCAGACGTACACGTATTGAACAATCAAACGGACGCCTTGCGTTTCGTCGCCTTTATCGACCGCGTCTACGACGCTCAAATACCACTACGGGCCTCAGGCGTTGCTCTCAGCACGATTTTTGGCGGGGACATGATTAACGGCGGCTATAGAAAGAAGTACCTCCGATGCATGTCTCGCCTGATCGCACTGACGAACAGTTAGCGCGTAACAAACCTGAAACCTTTCGGACGGATTTGTAACAAGGGCGACACGGCTTTGCGTCCCTTGGCGTAACTCACCTGACCGAGACTCGTCTCATCGACCGTGCTTGCTGCAGTGGCAGCGCGGCCCCCTGATACGAAAGAGGTTCACATGGATACGGGTAATACAACCTGGGTCCTCGTCAGTGCAGCGCTCGTGCTCCTGATGACCCCCGCTCTGGCATTCTTCTACGGCGGTCTCGTCAAGACGAAGAGCGTTGTTTCAATGATGATGCTGAGCTTTGGTGCAATGGCACTCATTGGCGTTACGTGGGTTCTGTATGGTTACGCCATCGCTTTTCCCGGCAGCCAGAATGACCCGGTATCGACCTTCATCGGTATCCCACACGTCATCGGCATTAACACTGCATCCATCGGTCTCAACGATTTGTTGACGGTGCCTGAGGGCGCTGTCTTCCCGCCACTGGCTTTTGCTGCGTTCCAAGCTGGCTTTGCCATCATCACTGTTGCCCTGATTTCGGGCGCTATTGCTGACCGCGCAAAGTTCGGCGCGTGGTTGCTCTATGCCTTCCTGTGGTCAACCATCGTTTACTTCCCCGTTGCACAGTGGGTATTCAACTTCACTCTCGGTGGTGACAACGGAACCACTGTCGTCGACGGCGGCTGGCTCGTGTACCAGGTCGGTGTTATCGACTTTGCAGGTGGCACCGCGGTTCACATCGCGGCTGGTGCTGCAGGTTTTGCTCTTGCAATCGTTCTCGGCAAGCGAATCGGGTTTGCCAAGGGCGTCGACAAGCCCCACAACGTTCCTCTCGTCATGTTGGGTGCCGGGCTTCTCTGGTTCGGTTGGTTTGGATTCAACGCTGGATCCGAGCTGGCTGCCGATGGAGTCGCCGCTCAGGCCTTCATCAACACCATCGCCGCTCCAGCAGCTGCGGTCCTGGGCTGGCTCCTTGTTGAGCGCATCAAGGACGGTAAGGCCACCTCGGTTGGCGCCGCTTCAGGTGCCGTTGCCGGACTGGTCGCGATTACGCCAGCCTGTGCCGCGCTTACGCCAGGTTGGGCTATCGTGCTGGGCGCCCTGGCTGGTGTTCTGTGTGCTCTTGCTATCGAACTCAAGTTCAAGTTTGGCTTCGATGACTCGCTGGACGTGGTCGGAATTCACCTCATTGGCGGAATCGTAGGAACGCTGTTCATCGGCTTCTTCGCAACCGGCGTTGGCCTCCTCGAGTCTGGCTCGTGGGATCAGCTGGGCAAGCAGGCAATCGGTGCTGGTGTCGTCCTGGCCTTCTCGTTCATCGCAAGCCTCATCATCGGATTCATCATTGAAAAGACGATGGGATTCCGCGTGAAGAACGAAGACGAACTCGCTGGCATCGACACGGTGGTCCACGGTGAAGAGGGCTACCAGCTCGCTTAACTAAGACGCCTTGCTACGAAAGCTAGCCGAACTTCTTGAATTAAAGTTCGGCTTGCTTTCGTTTTGTAACATCCCCGAAACACGGCCACCAAACAATTGCTGTTTGGAGGTTCCCATGATTGACACCGGCAACAATACATTTGTCCTCATCAGCGCAGCTCTTGTTTTGATGATGACGCCAGCCCTCGCCTTCTTCTACGGCGGTCTAGTGCGGGCCAAGTCGGTAGTCAGCATGATGATGCTGAGCTTCGGCGCTCTGGCCATCGTCGGCGCCATCTGGATCATCTACGGCTATGCCATTTCCTTCGCTGGGACAGCAGGCGACGGCTTTGTCGGTTGGAACGGCGTCATCGGCATCAATCTGGGAGACATCGGTCTCGAGGGACTCATCAACGCAAAGCCCGACGCCAACGGTGTTCCGCCGCTCACATTCGCTGCCTTCCAGGCAACCTTTGCGATTATCACGACAGCTCTCATTTCTGGTGCCATCGCCGACCGAGCAAAGTTCGGCGCTTGGCTGGTTTTCGCCGGCGTATGGTCGACACTCGTTTACTTTCCTATCGCGAACTGGGTCTTCAATATCGTCAAGGATGACGAAGGCAAGATTGTCAACGGTGGCTGGCTCGTGCACAACATCGGACTTATCGACCTAGCTGGCGGTACTGCCGTGGAGATCAACTCTGGTGCGGCAGCTCTTGCTCTGGCGCTGGTCCTCGGAAAGCGTGTGGGCTTTGCGAAGGGAATCCACAAGCCGCACAACGTGCCGTTCGTATTGCTCGGCGCGGGTTTGCTCTGGTTTGGCTGGTTTGGTTTCAACGCCGGCTCCCAGCTTGCTGCCGACGGAATCGCATCGATCGCGTTCATCAACACCATGGCCGCTCCGGCCGCGGGAATTCTCGGCTGGCTCGTGGTTGAGCGCATCAAAGACGGCAAAGCAACGTCCGTTGGAGCAGCGTCCGGTGCCGTTGCTGGTCTTGTGGCTGCGACACCGTCGTGCGCGTCAATCTCGCCAATGTGGGCCCTTGTGATGGGCGTGATTGCCGGTGTTCTCTGTGCTTTGGCCGTTGAGCTCAAGTTCAAACTGGGCTTCGATGACTCGCTAGACGTGGTTGGTATTCACCTTGTCGGCGGTGTTATCGGCACCCTGATGATCGGTTTCGTTGGAGTTGATGTGGGGCTTCTCGCGACCGGATCGTTCGAGCAGCTCGGGCGTCAGGCGTTCTCCGCACTTGTCGTTCTCGTCTTTAGCTTCGTCGTGACGTACGCCATTGGGTGGGCGATTGAGAAGACCATGGGTTTCCGTGTCAAAAACGAGGACGAACTCGCTGGCATTGACACAATTCTTCACGGTGAAGAAGGTTACGCGATCGAGTCCTACTAGCCGCCAATTGATGCAACGGTGGGCGATACCAGACTCGAACTGATGACCTCTTCCGTGTGAAGGAAGCGCGCTACCAACTGCGCCAATCGCCCAAACGCCCCCGAGATTCAGAGACGAAGACGCCTCCAGAATAGCGAGTTCGAGGAAGGTCTAGTTGCACGCGCGTCGTTTTGCTAAACGGGCTTGGGGCTACTAGAGTCATCAATGCGTTCGAAAGAATGCACGCGGATGTGGCGCAGTGGTAGCGCATAACCTTGCCAAGGTTAGGGTCGCGAGTTCGAATCTCGTCATCCGCTCGAGTGTGGTCCTGCCGGACTGCGCTAAGCAGGTGTGGGAAACCACGCACGGTGGATTGGCCGAGAGGCGAGGCAGCGGCCTGCAAAGCCGTCCACACCGGTTCGAATCCGGTATCCACCTCAACAGTGACTCGCAAGAGTTACTGGCCCGTAAGGGCGATTGGCGCAGCGGTAGCGCGCTTCCCTGACACGGAAGAGGTCACTGGTTCGAACCCAGTATCGCCCACAAGAATCCCTCGCTTCGGCGGGGGTTTTCTTTTGCCCTAGGCTGGAATAACTTTCATCGAGCTGGAGTCGTAATCCGTGTCTGAAACCGCCGCTATCACTGTGCTTGTTCCGAGCGACGGGTTCGCTCTTTTCTCTGATCGCTCCACCGTTGCCATGCGCGTTAACGGTGAACTCAAGGACCTAGCTCATCACCTAGCTGTTGGGGATCGTGTCGAGGGCGTTTCGATTAACGAGCCGGATGGTCTCAGCATTCTTCGTCACTCTGCGGCACACGTTCTTGCCCAGGCTGTCCAGAACATCAATCCTGACGCGAAGCTGGGCATCGGTCCGCCTGTCACCGACGGTTTTTACTACGACTTCGACACGCCAGAGCCGTTTACGCCGGAAAACCTCAAAGCAATTGAGAAGCAGATGGAGCGCATTATTCGCGCCGGGCAACGATTTACTCGTCGCGTCGTGTCTGACGAGGATGCGCGTGTCGAATTGGCAGGTGAACCTTTCAAGCTCGAACTTATCGGGCTCAAGGGCGGTAACACGGGCGACGACAACGAGAGCGTCGAGGTCGGCGGTGCCGAGCTCACCATCTACGACAATGTTGACCCCAGCACGGGCGAAACATTTTGGAAAGACCTGTGTCGCGGGCCCCACGTTCCCAGTACACGAATGATTGGCAATGGTTTCGGGCTGACCCGGCTTGCAGCCGCCTATTGGCGCGGGAGCGAAAAGAACCCTCAACTCCAACGTATTTATGGAACGGCTTGGCCCACGAAAGAGCAGCTTCGGGCTTATCAGGAACGCATCGAAGAGGCACTGAAGCGTGATCACCGTCGTCTCGGGGTAGAACTGGATCTCTTCTCGTTCCCCGAGGAGATCGGTTCAGGTCTTCCGGTATTCCATCCCAAGGGTGGAATCATGCGACGAACCATGGAAGATTACTCGCGTCGTCGCCATGAGGAGTCGGGCTACGAGTTTGTGTACACGCCACACATCACTAAGTCGAACCTGTTCGAGCAGTCTGGTCATCTCGGTTGGTATGCCGACGGCATGTTCCCGCCGATGAATCTCGACGAGCTTCGCAACGAGGCCGGCGAGATTACTCGCGCGGGCGTGCAGTACTACTTGAAGCCCATGAACTGCCCGTTCCACATCCTCATCTACCGCTCACGAGGTAAGAGCTATCGTGACCTGCCGCTCCGGTTGTTTGAATTTGGATCGGTCTATCGATACGAGAAGTCTGGCGTCGTGCACGGGCTCACCCGGGTCCGGGGCATGACCCAGGATGACGCGCACATTTTTGCAACTCGCGACTCGATGAAAGACGAGTTGAGCAAGGTGCTCACCTTCGTTCTGGACCTTTTGCGCGACTACGGGCTCGATGACTTCTACCTGGAGCTCTCAACCAAGGACCCAAACAAGTACGTCGGAGACGATGACATCTGGGATGAGGCCACCGAAACATTGCGTAGCGTCGCCGAGGAATCGGGATTGACGCTGGTTCCAGACCCCGGTGGAGCAGCTTTCTACGGTCCAAAAATATCGGTGCAGGCGCGAGATGCCATCGGTCGAACCTGGCAAATGTCTACTATTCAACTTGACTTCAACTTGCCTGAGCGTTTCGAACTTGAATACACCGGACCTGATGGCAACAAACACCGCCCAGTCATGATTCACCGCGCGCTATTTGGCTCGATTGAGCGATTCTTCGGAGTCTTAACCGAGCACTACGCCGGAGCGTTCCCGTTGTGGCTCTCACCGGTTCAGGCAACCGGAGTTGCCGTGGCAGCCGAGTACGAAGACTATCTGTCGGAAGTTCTGGGCGAGCTCCGCCGAAACGGTGTTCGCGTTGAGATCGACGCATCCGACGACCGGATGCAGAAGAAGATTCGCAACGCCACGATGGCAAAGGTTCCACTCGTCCTCATCGCCGGTGAAGAAGATCGGGCCAAGAAGGCTGTCTCTATCCGGTTCCGCGACGGCTCGCAGCGCAATGGAATTCCGGTAGCTGAGGCAGTTGCACTAATTTCTGCAGCGATCGCTGATCACCGACAGGTAGCGGGAGCAGACGACCTGTGATGGAGAATCGTCCAGATTCTGTGGTGGGTTCCTCCGTCGAAGATGCTTCGCACCTCATCGGAGTACCCGACGAGTATCAACGCCTTTGGACTCCTCATCGCATTGCCTACATCAGTGCGGGTCCGGAGGCACATGACCATAACTGCCCATTTTGCAGTGCCCCCTCCATGTCGGACGAACAAGCCCTCATCGTTCATCGTGGGGAAAACGCTTTCGTTGTCCTCAACCTCTTTCCGTACAACACTGGCCACCTTCTGATTTGCCCCTATCGCCATGTTGCAATGTATGACGAAGCAACCGTCGGCGAGACGTCCGAAATCGCTACGCTAACTCAGCAGGCAATGCGCGTTCTGCGTCACGTGAGTGGCACAGAAGGCTTTAACATTGGAATGAACCAAGGCAAGGTCGCCGGGGCCGGAGTCGCGGGTCATCTTCACCAGCATGTTGTTCCTCGCTGGTCAACCGACTCAAATTTCCTGCCCATCATCGCTAAAACCAAGGCAATGCCTCGGCTTCTCGGTGAGGTTCGCGACAGCATTGCGGTCGCCTGGTCTACCCACAGCTAACCCACACCACAGCATTTTTACCCCCTTCGATAGTGAGCGAGAACAATATGGCAGCACAGCAGAGTGAATTCGGCGGCGACCGCGTCAAGCGTGGCCTTGCAGAGATGCTCAAGGGTGGCGTCATTATGGACGTCGTTACAGCCGAACAGGCCAAAATCGCTGAAGACTCGGGCGCCGTTGCTGTGATGGCGCTGGAGCGTGTTCCCGCAGACATTCGCGCGCAAGGTGGTGTCGCGCGAATGAGCGACCCCGACCTGATCCAGCAGATCATTGATACGGTCTCGATTCCGGTTATGGCGAAGGCTCGAATCGGTCACTTTGTCGAGGCGCAGGTCCTTGAGTACCTCAAGGTGGACTACATCGACGAGTCCGAGGTCCTGAGTCCAGCCGATTACGTGAATCACATCGACAAGTGGAAGTTCACTGTGCCCTTCGTGTGTGGTGCCACGAACCTTGGTGAGGCCTTGCGTCGCATAAACGAGGGCGCTGCGATGATTCGCTCCAAGGGCGAAGCCGGGACCGGCGACGTGTCTGAGGCAACCAAGCACATCCGCAAAATCAATTCCGAGATTCGTGCCTTGAGCTCGATGTCCGAGGACGAGCTCTACGTCGCAGCAAAGGAACACCAAGCCCCGTTCGCCCTCATCAAAGAGGTTGCTGCGACGGGCAAGCTCCCCGTTGTTTTGTTCACCGCCGGCGGTGTCGCAACTCCGGCTGACGCGGCCATGATGATGCAGCTTGGCGCCGACGGCGTCTTTGTTGGCTCTGGAATCTTCAAGTCCGGCAACCCTGAGGCGCGCGCGAAAGCAATCGTCAAGGCCGTGGCGCAGTTCACTGACGCGAGCGTCATCACTGAGGCGTCGCGCGGTTTGGGCGAGGCCATGGTCGGCATCAACGTCTCAGACCTTCCTGCTCCGCACCGCCTTGCCGAGCGTGGCTGGTAGCTCTCCGCGTATCGGTGTACTTGCGCTTCAGGGGGATGTGCGCGAGCACGTCGAGACGCTGAATTCTCTGGGTGTCAATCCGGTTGAGGTGCGAACGCTCGAGCAACTCGCACACGTCGATGCGCTTGTCATCCCTGGTGGCGAATCGACCGTCATCGACAAGCTGACGCGCTTGTTTGATTTGGCTGATCCAATCAAGAAGCGTATTGCCGAAGGGATGCCCGTACTCGGTACGTGCGCTGGCCTCATTATGCTTGCCGACAGTCTCTCTGACGGCACGTCAGATCAGCAGACGTTTGGCGGACTGGATGTGACGGTGCGCCGGAACGCATTCGGGGCGCAAGTCGATTCGTTCGAGACATCTATTGAGATGCCAGTGGTGTCGTCGACCCCCGTGGCCGCGACTTTTATTCGAGCGCCGATCATCGAACACGTTGGCCCCAGGGCCACAGTCATTGCGCAGCTCGCGGACGGAACGGTCGTAGGAGCTCAGCAGGACAACATCATTGGTATCTCATTCCACCCGGAAGTCTCGGGGGAGAGCCGTATACACAAGTACTTCTTGAACGTCGTCGCTGACGCGTTGGGCTCATCGGAAAGATAAGGTAGAAGCCATGTCTGGACACTCCAAATGGGCAACCACCAAGCACAAAAAGGCCGTCATCGACGCTCGGCGTGCAAAGTCGTTCGCAAAGCTCATCAAGAATATTGAGGTTGCAGCTCGCGTCGGCGGTGCTGACATTAACGGAAACCCGACTCTTTACGACGCCATCCAAAAGGCCAAGAAGACGAGTGTCCCGAACGACAACATCGAACGCGCTCTTAAGCGCGGCGCCGGACTCACTGGTGATGCGGTTGAATACACGAGCATCATGTACGAGGCCTACGGCCCGAATGGCGTTGCCCTTCTGATCGAGTGTCTGACCGACAACAAGAATCGGGCTGCCGCAGAAGTTCGCGAGGCGCTCAAGAAAAACAACGGCACTTTGGCTGATCCGGGCTCTGTGGCCTACAACTTTGCCCGCAAGGGTGTGATTCGGGTTCCATCAACGGGAACGACCGAAGACGACGTGCTGGCGGCGGTTCTTGAGGCTGGCGCTGAAGACGTTGAGAACCAAGGCGAGACTTTTGAGATTCTCACCGACCCGAGCGACATGGTCGTGGTGCGTGAAGCGCTTCAGGCAGCAGGTATTGAATATGACTCAGCTGACAGTGAATTCGTGGCAAATCTTGACGTACCTATCGATGCAGACACCGCTCGAAAGGTCTTCAAGCTCATCGATGCACTCGAAGACAGTGACGATGTTCAAAACGTTTTTTCCAATTTTGACTTGAGCCCTGAGGTTCTCGCCGAACTCGAGCAAGATTAGTCGCGTGCGCATACTCGGCGTCGACCCCGGTTTGACCCGGTGCGGCGTTGCCGTGATCGAGGTCTCAGATACCCGCGCCCTGCGCCTGGTTGATGTGCGCGTGATTCAAACCTCGCCCAGCATGAATCTGGCAAACCGGGTTCTCGCAATCAAGACCGGCCTAGTGTTGGCCCTCAATGAACTCAAGCCAGACCGAGTTGCATTGGAACGGGTGTTCGCACAGCACAACTTGAGAACGGTTATGGGGACCGCACAAGCCAGTGGCGTGGTGCTTGCGGAGGCAGCTGAACGCGGTCTAAGCATCGATCTCCACACGCCGAGCGAAGTCAAAGCAGCAGTGACTGGAAACGGGCGTGCAAATAAGGTTCAGGTTGCCAACATGGTTAAAAAACTGCTGTCCATGCCTGATGACAAGCTCTTGCCCGACGCAACAGATGCCCTCGCCCTTGCTATTTGCAACGCCTGGCGCGGGGGAGCGGGTTCCCTCGTCTCCGCTGAAAATAATGAAGACGGCCTTACTTTGGCCCAGCAGAAGTGGCGCGAGGCGGAGCGTCTCAGCCGTCGCAGAGGATGAGCCTCCTAGGCTAACCAAGTGATTGCTTCGCTGACAGGCATAGTACGTGCCGCCACTCGAGACCTTTTGGTCGTAGATGTCAATGGCGTTGGCTACGCGGTAAATGTAACCAGTGCGGTCGCAAACGCTCAGGAGATCGGCGACCAGATCGATTTGCTCACGACGCTTATTATTCGTGAGGATTCCATGACGTTGTTTGGATTTCTCTCTGCACAAGACCTCCACATTTTTGAGTCGCTCATCACCGTGAGTGGAGTTGGCCCCAAGTCAGCTCTCGGCGTCCTCAGTGCGCTCTCACCTGCTGAAGTTTTCGCTGCGGTGACAAATGAAGATGAGAGCGCTTTCAAAGCGGTCTCGGGAATCGGGCCGAAGACAGCAAAGCTCATCATCGTCTCGCTGGGCGGCCGCCTCACTGCCGTGGTGCCAGCAAGCAGCGATGCGATTACTGCCAGCACCGCAGTTGGTGATCAAGTGGTTGCGGCTCTCGTTGGCCTTGGTTGGCAGGAGAGGGTGGCACGAGATGCCGTCGCAGGCGTCGACGCAAGTTCGAGCGCATCCGTGGCAGAAGTTCTTCGACTCACGTTGGCTTCGTTGGCGCAGGTGCAACGCTCGTGACAGATCCTGCCGAATCCCCAGAAGACGTTGTAACAGCTCGGCTGGCCACCGACGAGGAACGCGCAGCAGAGGGTGCATTGCGTCCGAATGACCTCAGCGAGTTTGTCGGTCAGTCCAAGGTGGTAGCCCAGCTCGACCTTCTTCTGCGCGCGGCTAAGGTTGCCGAACGCACGCCAGACCACATTCTTCTGTCTGGTCCGCCTGGTCTAGGAAAAACTACACTCGCCATGATTGTGGCCGCTGAGAGCGGTCGCACATTGCGCATGTCCAGTGGACCCGCAATCTCTCACGCCGGCGATCTTGCGGCGTTGCTCTCAGGCATTCAGCCTGGCGAGGTTCTCTTCATTGATGAGATTCATCGCATGGCTCGGTCTGCCGAGGAGATGCTCTATCTGGCGATGGAAGATTTTCGCATAGACATCATGGTCGGTAAGGGCGTTGGTGCGACGTCAATCCAGCTTGAATTACCGCCGTTCACTCTGGTGGGGGCAACAACCCGATCTGGGGCACTTGCGGCGCCGCTGCGCGACCGGTTTGGTTTCACCGGGCATCTTGAGTTTTATGCAGAAGACGAACTTGTCGAGGTCGTTCGTCGCTCGGCCGATCTACTCAACCTCTCTCTTGCTGACGTGGCCCTTGTTGAATTGGCCTCGCGCAGTCGAGGCACTCCGCGAATTGCTAACCGCCTACTGCGGCGCGTTCGTGACTATATCCAGGTGCATGCGAGCACGGATGCACTCGAAGCCACGCGTGCGGCATTGACAATTTATGACGTCGATGCGCGGGGTTTAGATCGGCTTGACCGCGCTTACCTAGAGACCCTGGCTAAGCGTTTTAGTGGCGGTCCCGCGGGACTTTCGTCATTGTCTGTCAGCATCGGCGAGGATTCCGAGACCATCGAAACCGTGGTTGAGCCCTTCTTGATACGTGAGGGTTTGATTACTCGTTCATCGCGAGGACGCATCATCACCGCAGACGGTTGGGGACATCTGGGAATTTCCCCAGCACAACATGGGTATGAACCGGGCGAAACCCTGCTGTGACCTATACTCAAAGAGCGCGAAAACGCGCCTTTTCTTTGCGTTAGTTAGGACTAACAATGTCATTCGATCCCACCATGATTCTTATGTTGGCCGTTCTGGCCGTTCTCGTTTTCTTCATGATCCGCAACAACCGCAAGCGCAAGCGTGACGCCGAGCAGCTCGCGACCAAGTTTCTCCCTGGCGCTGAGGTGATGACCTCGTTCGGTCTCTACGGAACCATCGTCAGCATTGACTCTGTTGAGAACGTCGTCGTTCTCGAAATCTCACCCAAGGTGACCATGAAGCTTCACCGACAGGCTGTTTCGCGTGTCGTGAAAGAGGCACCTGCCGTCAAGCCTGCGGCAAAAAAGGCAGTAGTTACTGGCGAACCGGCTTTCGGTGAGCGCACTGTGGCAAAGAAGCCCGCTGCAAAGAAGCCCGCCGCGAAGTCACCTGCCACTAAGTCTTCAGCCAAGTAATTCTCGCTACACGTCACATTCGACAGGATTTTTGTGTCTAAAACACCTATGCGCAGTGCGTGGCGGAGTCTCATTTGGCTTCTCGTGCTCATCGTTGCTCTCATCGGCATCAACGCCGGGGGAGTGCTCTGGGGCGGGGGATCATGGACACCGAAACTCGCACTCGATTTGCAAGGTGGAACTCAAATAATCCTGACTCCGCAGATCACTGACGGTGCCAGCGTTACGCCAGAACAGCTGAACCAGGCTGTTTCGATCATTCGTCAGCGTGTCGACTCAGCTGGTGTGAGCGAAGCAGAGATCAACACTCAGGGAACAAACAACATTGTTGTTTCGATTCCGGGCACACCCGATCAAGACACCATAAACCGCATTGAAGCGTCAGCGAAACTCGACTTCCGGGCTGTCATTGAGACAGATCAAGCCGCGGTTTCAGCTGTCGGAGCAGATGGAAAGTCGACGCCGCCACCGGCCGTCGACCCGAATCTTCCGAGCACACCGAGTGTTAAGCCGACAGATGCGAGTGACCCCGCGTGGGTAACGCCTTTGCTTCAGGCGCAGTATGACGTCTTTGACTGCAAGTCAGCTGCCGCAAAAGACGCCTCCGCGGCGCCGGCGGATAAGCCGCTCATCACGTGTGACGAGTCCGGCTCTTATAAGTTTCTGCTTGGACCCGTCGAGGTAAACGGCTCTGAGATTGCTGATGCCACGAGTGGCGTTATTCAGACTTCCCAAGGGACGTCCACTGGGCAATGGGCTGTTTACATGACCTTCGACGCAGCAGGAACCAAGGCTTTCGCGCAGGTAACCACTCGCTTGGCCGGACTGACCGGCGCCCGCAATCAATTCGCCATCCTGCTCGACGGTAAGGTCATCTCGGCTCCGTCCACAAAGTCAGCAATTACAGACGGTAAGCCTCAAATCTCAGGTGGATTTACTCAGCAGTCAGCGAAGACCCTCGCTGACCAACTGAAGTATGGTGCGCTGCCCATCGGCTTTAAAGTGCAAAGCTCTGACACTATTTCGGCGACTCTGGGCAGCACCCAACTTCTGAACGGTCTGCTCGCCGGTCTCATCGGTTTGATTCTGGTCATCGTTTACTCGCTCATTCAGTACCGCACCCTCGGTCTAGTCACGGTCTTCTCGCTAGCGGTGGCTGCCATCATCACGTACCTGCTCGTGACAATTCTTTCTTGGTACCAGGGTTACCGACTTTCTCTGGCTGGAGTAGCTGGATTGATTGTCGCTATCGGCATCACTGCCGACTCATTCATTGTTTTCTTTGAACGCACGCGGGACGAGCTCCGTGAGGGTCGCGGGCTCGAGTCGGCTGTAGAGACTGGATGGCGTCGGGCAATTCGTACGATCATTGCAAGTGACGCAGTCAATTTCCTCGCGGCCTTGGTGTTGTTCATCCTGGCGGTGGGTAACGTTCGTGGATTTGCTCTCACTTTAGGTCTCACCACCGTTGTCGACCTCATTGTTGTTTCGCTGTTTACTCACCCCGTTCTGGCGCTCTTAGCTCAGACGAATTTCTTCGCTTCCGGCCATCGCCTCAGCGGGCTCGACCCAATGGCGCTTGGCGCGGTTTATCGCGGCCGAGCTCAGTTCGCCCCGTCTAAAGAGGTTCGCGCGGCAAAGATTGCTTCTGCCAGCAAAGAGGCAGCTAAGCGCCAGACCATCGCTGAGCGTAAGGCAGCCATGACCGACGGGGTGCAGTCAGACTCCGGAAAGGTGGATGGTTAATGTCGCGGTTCACTGAACTCGGAAACGATCTCTACTCGGGCAAGCGGTCCTTCAGCTTTGTGGGTCGCCGCAAAACTTGGTACCTCCTGTCAATCATTCTGGTGCTCATTAGCTTGGCCGGCCCTTTTGTTCGAGGTGCCATCACCAACACTCCTGCCTATAACTTCGGCATCGAGTTCACTGGAGGCAGCGAATTCATCATTTCCGGACCAGCCTCCACAGATCAAAACATTGCAACCAACGCCGTCGAGAGCGTTGATGCGACGGTCGTCCCCAAGGTTTCGACCATCGGCGCTTCTTCTGTCCGCGTCCAGACATCCCAGATGACGAACGCACAGACGGTAGAAGTCAAGGCGGCTCTTGCCAAGGGCTATGCAGTCCCTGAAACCAACGTGACGTCATCATTCATCGGCGCCACGTGGGGTCAAGACATCACGCAGCAGGCAATTCGTGGCCTCGTTGTCTTCGTCATTCTTGCGGCCCTAGTGATGGCACTGTACTTCCGCACTTGGAAGATGTCAGTAGTGGCAATCGTGGCCCTTCTGCACGACGTCGTCATCACAACAGGCGTGTATGGCCTGACCGGGTTTGAAGTAACGCCTGGAGCTGTCATTGGACTCTTGACCATTCTGGGATATTCCCTGTATGACACGGTTGTTGTCTTCGACAAGATTCGCGAGAACACGATTGGCGTCATGCGTGACCCCAGTAGGACTTTTGCGCAGCAGGTAAATCTTGCCGTCAATCAGACCTTGGTGCGTTCCATCAACACGAGTGTTGTTGCGGCACTGCCCGTAGCATCGATCCTGTTTATCGGGGCCTTCGTTCTTGGCGCCGGCACTCTTCGGGACATTAGCCTCGCGCTTCTTATCGGAATTATCGTGGGCACGTATTCGACCTTGTTCTTGGCAGCTCCGCTCTACGCGGGCTGGCGTAGCAAAGACGCCACGGTTGCGAAGAACGACGAGAAGCTTCTCGTCGCTCAAGCTCGCGCCGAGGCGTAGACCGTCCTGACTCCTGTGTCCTAGATAATGGATATAGGCAGGAGACGCAATGGTTGATTCAACAACACCGACAACCACGTCGTTGCGCCGTCTGATGCCGAAAATATTCAGCCGCACGAAGACCGATGGCGGGTTCTCTGACCTCATTCGTACGCTGCGAGTTCATCACCCTAAGGCCGAACTTGCCAGCGTTGCGCGGGCCTACAACATGGCGAAAGATGCCCACCAAGGTCAATTGCGGGCCAGTGGTGAGCCATACATCACGCATCCCGTTGCCGTTGCGCAAATCTTGGCTGATCTTGGTATCGGACCGAAAACTATTATCGCGGCCCTCCTCCATGACACCGTTGAAGACACTGCGCTGACGCTCGACGTGGTACACGCTGAGTTCGGCCCCGAGGTCGCCATGCTTGTTGACGGAGTCACAAAACTCGACAAGGTCAAGTATGGAGAGAGCGCACAGGCAGAGACTGTGCGCAAGATGATCGTTGCAATGTCGAAAGACATTCGTGTTCTCGTCGTGAAGCTCGCAGATAGGCTCCATAACGCTCGTACTTGGGGCTTCGTTTCGCCAGAGAGCGCTGAGCGTAAAGCACGAGAAACTCTCGAAATCTACACTCCGCTAGCTCACCGTTTAGGAATCCAGACGTTGAAATGGGAGCTCGAGGATCTCTCATTCGGAGTTCTCCACCCGAAAATCTACGACGAAATCAGCAACCTCGTCGCCCAGCGAACTCCTGAGCGCGAGAAATTCGTTGCCGAGGTCATCGACGCTGTCAACGGCGATTTGCGGGTCAGCCGCATCAGGGGCGACGTGAGCGGTCGACCCAAGCAGTATTACTCCATCTACCAAAAGATGGTCGTACGGGGTCGAGAGTTTGATGAAATCTACGACCTTGTCGGAATTCGAGTGATCGTTCCGACGGTGCGCGATTGCTACGGAATTCTGGGGGCAATCCACGCTCGGTGGAATCCGTTGCCTGGTCGCTTTAAGGATTACATCGCGACACCTAAGTTCAACCTGTATCAGTCGTTGCACACTACCGTGATGGGACCGAAAGGGCGCCCGGTCGAGATTCAGATTCGCACTCCCGAAATGCACGCACGCGCTGAGTTTGGCGTGGCGGCGCACTGGAAGTACAAAGACAAACTTGCCGGTGGCAAGGGGGGCGACTCATTATCCGCCGTGGATAACGACATGGCGTGGCTTGCGCACATCTCTGATTGGGAATCTGATACCGACGACCCGGGGGAGTTCCTTGACTCGCTGCGGTTTGAAATCGGCGCCAAAGAGGTTTACGTCTTTACGCCCAAGGGTCGTGTCATTGGACTGCCATCAGGGGCTACTCCCATCGATTTTGCTTACGCGGTCCACACGGAAATCGGTCACCGCACCATGGGTGCCAAGGTCAACGGGCGGTTGGTTCCTCTAGACACCACGCTTTCGAGCGGTGACGCGGTTGAGATCTTGACCAGCAAGAATCCAGACTCGGGCCCCAGCCAAGACTGGCTTACCTTCGTCAAGAGCACTCGGACCAGAAACAAAATCAAGCAGTGGTTCACCAAAGAGCGGCGCGAAGAAGCTGTCGACAACGGCAAAGATGCCCTTGCCCGCGCCATGCGTAAGCAGAATCTGCCACTGCAGAAGCTGATGTTGCCCGAATCTTTAGCTCAGGTCTTGGCCGTCTTGCACTACGACGACGTATCGGCACTCTTTGCGGCCGTGGGCGAGGGTCACGTTTCGACTCAGTCTGTTATCGAGAAGCTCGTGGCCACGATTCACTCAGCTGAGGAAACTGAAGATGCGCCTGAATTCGTTTTGCCGGCGCCAGCCTCCATGCGCAGTGCACGACAGTCAGACTCAGGTGTACTTGTTCGTGGTGCACCTGACATTCTTGTCAAACTTGCAAAATGCTGCACGCCCGTTCCCGGCGATGAAATCACGGGGTTCGTAACTCGTGGCCAGGGTGTTTCTGTTCATCGAAGCACCTGCAATAACGTCAAGTCGCTCGAGCGAGAACCTGCTCGTTTGATTGAAGTGGGATGGGCTCCGAATTCTAAGAGCGTCTTCTTGGTGCACATTCAAGTAGAAGCGTTGGACAGGTCCGGCTTGTTGTCAGATGTCACGCGCGTTTTATCGGAGCATCACGTCAACATTCTCTCCGCCTCGGTCAACACCACAAATGCCCGGTTGGCTTTGAGCCGCTTTGTTTTCGAGATGAGCGATACCGTGCACTTGGAGCGCGTTCTGAATGCCGTCCGCAGAATTGATGCCGTCTACGATGTCTATCGCGTGAGCGAGAGCTAAAGCCCGCAATCCCGTCATGGCGTTCGGTCTGATGCGCCTTCTTGCAAGTTCTGCGCCCGCTTCGATGCACAGCGAGTGATTAGTCCGACAGACGTCCCTGAGGGTTGTCGACTTTTCTCGGTCGCTCAATGTTGCGTCCTTTGCGACGTCGATGAGAGCCCACGTGGGGGACTGCACGAGTGCCGTCCCCTCGTGAACGAGCTGCAGTTGAATGTGCCGCAGTTCCCGCACACGACGTCGATCGAGCGTCTCATGGTTTGCACGAATTCCCCCGATGAGAACGACCGAGAGGATGCGCGGGGCCGAAGTCAGCCCAAAAACCCACAACGCACTCTGCCCGCAGGGTGCGTATCGAGAAGTGTTCGACAACGTCACTATGAGTGCCTTCACCGCCGGAGAGGCTGGCGTGTCGGCATATGTATAGCCGTCGGATAGTGCCACCACATCGCCGTCTAAGCCCATGGCCTGTAGCTCAGTGGAAGCCAGCGTGAGACCCGTTGTCAGTGGCAGAAAAAGAGCATTAGAGTGCGACATTCCATCGGTCTAGCACCCACGGACAGACGTCGGGGTGACCAGGATCAAGTTGTGGAATGTTAGCCAGCGAGTACGGCGAGCCAAGACTTTTGGGTGTCAATTGCCTCAGTAAGTTCAGAGACCTTCTTGGCGTCCTTGGCTGCTGTGGCACTGGCCAACTGAGCTTCAAGCTTTGAGATTTTCAACTCAATTGCTCCAGCAAGACCCTCTTGGCGAGCTTGCTTCTCTGGGTCAGATGCCGACCAGGCATCGTCCTCGAGCTTTTTGACGGCTTGTTCGAGCTTGCGCATTGCCGCTTCGGTGTCTTTTACCTTGGCGCGCGGTACTTTACCGGCAGCATCCCATCGCTTCTGGAGTCCAGTGAGCAGGGAACGAGCTTCGTCACGGTTGGTCATCGCCAGCAGCTTTTGACCCTCCACAAGAATCTGCTCCTTCGCGACCAGATTGTCGGCATACGAGGCGTCTTCCGCCGCGTCGGCCTCTGACTTCGCGCTGTATATAGCGTCTCCAGCCGCCTTGAATTTGGCCCACAGTGAGTCATCTGTCTTCTTAGACGCGCGTCCCGCCTTTTTCCACTCTTCGAGCAGCTCGCGGTAGGCGGCGATCGTCTTTTCACCTGTGGCCGTCGCGAGGGCCTCAGCCTGAGATATGAGGGCTTCTTTACGCGCCTTAACCTCTTTGCCGACAGTGTCAACTGTCGCAAAATGAGCGCGCCGAGCGCGATCAATGGTTGCACGAGCGTTTCGGAAGCGCTTCCACAACTCGTCTGCGGTCTCTTTGGAGACTTTCACACCAGACTTCTGTACCTGCTGCCAAGATGCGAAGAGCTCATCTACTTTTGCCGTAGTCGCTTTCCAGTTGACGCTACCCAGGTTCGAGCTGGCAAGCTTTTCAATCTGATCAACAAGTTCTGCTCGAGCCGTGACTGCGGCTTCTTTGGCCTCTTCTTTGAGCTCGTCTGCGGCTTCTTTGGCCCCCTCGAGCTTAAGTTCGAGTGCGGCCACGCGCCTGCGGAGCGACTCAAAGTCTCCGACACCGACACCCGCGGAGATGTTCTTTTTTACGGCCGACAGGCCCTTGAGGACTTCAGTCACCGGGGCGCTGGTGGCAACTCGACGCTCGAGCAGATTGAGCGACACCGAAATGTCGTCAAACTTACGCGCAAAGTAGGCGAGTGCTTCTTCTACTGGGGCGTCAGGGTACGCACCTACTGCACGCTCGCCGTCAGTATCGCGAACGTAGACCGTTCCGGTCTCGTCAACGCGACCCCAGTTGTCTTCAGCCATGTGTTTCTTCATCCTTTGCTATAGCCTGCCAAGCCTAACGCACGAGCTGCATCGTCAGGAATGCTCGAATAGGCACACCTCTGGAGTTATCGTTTGAGTTCCTGGATACCAGAAATGAGGATTCAGGCGTCGAGCCCCTTGACCCGTTCAGTAGTCTCTAGTGGTGTCGAGCAATAAAGGAATCCGTGGATACACCGCCCCCCTTGCGGTTCGCATGCGTCCGCGCACACTTGACGAGATCTCGGGGCAACACCAGCTGCTCAAGAAGGGTTCCCCTCTGCGCGCCCTTGCAGATTCCGAAGCTGGCTCGTCTGTAAGTGTCATTTTGTGGGGCCCCCCGGGGACGGGAAAAACGAGCATTGCGCATGCTCTCGCTGCGTCTTCAGGGCGTAAGTTCGTCGAGCTTTCCGCTGTTACGGCGGGGGTTAAAGACGTACGAACCGTCATGGAACAAGCGCAAGCTCATCGTGAGCTTTACGGGTCAGGAACTCTCCTATTTCTTGACGAGATACATCGATTTACTAAGGCTCAGCAAGACGCCCTTCTGCCGGGCGTTGAAAATGGCTGGGTCACCCTCATCGCAGCGACAACCGAGAACCCGTCTTTTAGTGTTATCAGTCCTTTGCTTTCTCGCTCGCTGCTATTACGTCTGAATCTCCTGACCGACGCTGACCTCTCGGATTTGCTCGACAAAGCGCTTCGCGCACAGCATGGTCTGGCCGAGGAATTCAGTTTGACTTCAGAGGCACGGTCCGCTCTCATCAGTTTTGCCAGCGGTGACGCCAGGCGAGCACTTACGTCTCTCGAAGCGGCTGCGCACGCTGCCGACGCGCAAGGAGCGAAGAGTATTTCCGGGCAACACGTCGAGTCGGCAATTGACCGCGCCCTGCTGCGCTACGACCGTCAAGGAGATGAGCACTACGACGTCATCAGTGCCTTCATCAAGTCAATTCGTGGGTCTGATGCAGATGCCGCCATTCACTACCTAGCGCGCATGATTGAAGCAGGGGAGGACCCGCGTTTCATCGCGAGAAGGCTGGTTATTTCGGCAGCAGAAGATATCGGCCTCGCGTCGCCTCATGCCCTTGAGGTTGCTGTCGCAGCAGCCGATGCTGTTGCACTGATCGGGATGCCTGAGGGGCGTATCCCGCTGGCCGAAGCGACAATCTTCCTAGCAATGGCCCCAAAGTCGAATGCTGCATACAACGCCATAAATCTTGCCATTGAAGATGTTCGGGCAGGCAAAATAGGCCAAGTGCCGATTCATCTTCGTGACGGCGGATATCCCGGGGCTGCTCGGCTTGGTCACGGCAAAGGGTACAAATACGCACATAATGAGCCGCACGCGGTCGCTCACCAGCAGTACCTTCCTGACGAGCTTGTAGGAACCGAGTATTACGCGCCGACGACGAACGGTCATGAAGCCGATTTCGCTGATCGGCTTGCAAAGCTTCGTGCAATTATTCGGGGTGAATCGCTGTGATAGTCTGAGGACGCCTGTTTGGTGACATTGGTGCGGCTGCTAATGTCACTGTCAAACTTTTTGGTCGCCCTGTAGCCGGGCCCGAGGCAAACCTCTCATCTTTGCGAGCACGTATTCGCGTGTTCGTTTCGCATGAATTTGAAAAGGAAATTGTGTCTACCAAGTCACGTACTCGTAGCAAGACCCGCCTTTCGCGCGCGCTGGGCATTGCCCTGACCCCGAAGGCAGCAAAATATCTTGAAAAGCGCCCCTACGCTCCTGGTGAGCACGGACGCACCAAGCGCAAGGCCGACTCCGACTATGCGGTCCGTCTTCGCGAGAAACAGCGTCTTCGTGCCCAGTACGGCATTCGCGAGGCCCAGCTTCGTAACGTCTTCCAGGAAGCCCGCAAGCAATCCGGCCTGACCGGTGAAAACCTCGTTGAGCTTCTCGAGATGCGTCTCGACGCTCTCGTTCTGCGTGCCGGGTTCGCTCGCACCACAGCTCAAGCTCGTCAGATGGTTGTGCACCGTCACATCCTGGTTGACGGCCAGTTGGTTGACCGCCCGTCGTTCCGCGTCAAGCCCGGCCAGCTGATCCACGTCAAGGAGCGCTCGGAAGGCATGGAGCCTTTCCAGGTCGCTGCTGCTGGCGGTCACGTTGATGTTCTTCCGCCGGTGCCCGAGTACCTGACGGTCGAAATTGACAAGCTGCACGCGACGCTCGTTCGTCGTCCCAAGCGCGCTGAGGTTCCTGTGACCTGTGAAGTTCAGCTCGTTGTTGAGTACTACGCAGCTCGCTAGATAAATCCGCACGTAGGGCCATCCCATCCGGGGTGGCCCTACGTCGTTAAGCGTCGTCTTCTCGCCCCGCGGGCGTTTAGACTTTTGCAGTTGAGACATTTGGAGTTGTCATGAAATACATCGCACTTTTGCTCGTGGGCGTCGGCCTCGGATTCGTTGTTGCCCACCAGGTAAATCGCAACCCTGCGGGCAAGGCGTTTCTCGACGACGTCGATGCTAAGGCTCGTCAACTCTCAGGCGCTGTCAGTGCTGGTTTCACCGAACGCACTCAGGAGCTTCGCAACGGTTCTAAGTAGCCGGCGAACAGACTATGCAGACCTCAGACATTAGGCAGCGTTGGCTGAACTTTTTTGAATCTCGCGGTCACACCGTGGTTCCCTCGGCATCCTTGGTGAGTGACGACCCGAGCCTCCTGTTCACGGTCGCAGGAATGGTGCCTTTCATCCCATATATGTCCGGTGTTGTGCCGGCCCCATATCCACGTGCCACGAGCGTGCAGAAGTGCATTCGGACCTTGGATATCGAAGAAGTTGGAAAGACCACGCGGCACGGAACGTTCTTCCAGATGAACGGTAACTTCTCGTTCGGCGATTACTTCAAAAAGGAAGCAATTGAGTTCGCATGGGAATTGCTGACCTCATCGGAGTCTGACGGCGGATTTGGCTTCAACGAAAAAGACCTGTGGGTCACCGTCTACAAAGATGACGACGAATCTATTGATTTTTGGAAAAAGACGGCAGGTCTTCCCGACTCGCGCATTCAACGTCTCGGCATGGACGACAACTACTGGTCCACCGGACAGCCAGGGCCAGCTGGTCCATGTTCCGAAATCTATTTCGACCGCGGTCCAAAGTACGGCAAGGAGGGTGGTCCCGCCGCCGACGACGGGCGTTACCTCGAAATCTGGAACCTCGTCTTCATGCAATATTTGCGCGGCGAGGGAACCGGCAAGTCTGACTTTGAAATTCTGGGCGAACTTCCCAACAAGAACATCGATACAGGCATGGGTCTCGAGCGCGTCGCTTTCTTGAAACAGGGCGTTGAAAATATCTACGAGATTGACCAAGTTCGGCCCGTTCTCGATCGAGCTGCCGAACTCGCGGGAGTTCAATATGGCGCCGATCATGAGTCGGATGTTCGACTGCGCGTCGTGGCAGATCACGTGCGTAGCGCCTTGATGTTGATGAGTGATGGCGTAACGGCTTCAAACGAGGGTCGTGGATACATTCTGCGACGTCTTCTTCGTCGCAGCGTGCGCGCTATGCGATTGCTCGGGGTTGACACGATGACATTCCCAGAGCTGTTTGGTGCATCGCGAGACGCAATGAGCACCTCATACCCGGAGATTGCTGAGAACTATCAGCGCATATCGCAGGTTGCATACGCTGAGGAGGAAACATTCCTGAAGACCCTCGTCTCGGGAACCAGCATCCTCGATGTCGCCGTCTCCGACGTCAAAGCCTCCGGTACCAAGAAACTTGCTGGTGAAACGGCATTTCTTTTGCACGACACATTCGGGTTCCCGATTGACCTCACCCTCGAGATGGCTGAAGAAGCCGGCCTCAGCGTTGATCGAGCTGCTTTCGACTCGCTCATGCTCGAGCAACGCTCACGTGCCAAGGCTGACGCCAAGGCGAAGAAGTCGCAGCAAGCAGACCTCAGTGTTTACTCCGAGATGCGCGCACTTGGTGAAACAACTTTCCTTGGATATGACGAACTCGATGTTGAGTCGAGCGTTCTCGGATTACTCAAAGACGGATTGCCGGTTTCGCACGCTTCGGCCGGCGACCTCGTTGAGGTCATCCTTGGGGCGACCAGTCTCTACGCGGAATCTGGTGGTCAAGACTCTGATGCCGGAACAATCATTGGCTCGGGATTCGAGCTTCAGGTTCTTGACGTACAAAAGCCGGTCAAAGGTCTCATCGCTCACACCGCCCGGGTTACATCTGGTCAGGTTGCCGTTGGAGACAAGGCAACGTCGGTTGTCGACCGCGTGTACCGCCAAAGCGCGAGCGCAGCTCACTCAGCGACGCACCTGATTCACGCTGCGCTTCGTCAAACTTTGGGCGAGTCCGCACACCAGGCAGGGTCGTACAACAAGTCGGGCTACATGCGCCTTGACTTCAGTTGGAGTGAGCCGCTGTCTGCATCCACTCGCTCTGAGATCGAAGACATTGCGAATCAGGCGGTGCTGAGCGACCTCAACGTCGTCACGCGAGAGATGGCTCTCGATGATGCTCGCGAACTGGGCGCTATGGCACTGTTCGGTGAGAAGTACGGCGACGTCGTACGAATGGTCGACATTGGCGGCCCCTGGAGTCGCGAGCTCTGTGCAGGAACCCACGTTTCATCGAGTGCCCAAATTGGCGTTATCAATATCGTGAGTGAGGCTTCCGTCGGCTCGACCAACCGTCGCATTGAATCGCTCATCGGTGCAGACGCTTTCAAATCATTCGCCGTAGAGCGTGCGATTGTTTCTGAGCTGTCAGCAAATCTCAAGGCGCCGCGTGATCAAGTACTGAGCCGCATTGGTGACCTGACGGCATCTCTCAAAGCGGCCGAAAAGAGAATTGCCGAGTTCGAATCAAAGGCGGTACGCGAACGAGTGCCCGCATTGATTTCACAGGTTAACCGTTCATCTTCAGTGGTGACACTCGTTGAGTCCGTTGACGGACTCTCGCGTGTTGATGACCTTCGCGAGCTTGTAACGGGTGTTCGTGAAAAGCTCCAGGCCGAAAATGCCGTCATCGCACTGGCCGCCGTTATTGATGCGAAACCCAGCGTGATCATCGCAACGACGGATGCTTCGCGCGCTTCTGGCGTCAAAGCGGGCGCACTTGCAAAGGTTGCCGCTGGCATCCTCGGCGGCGGCGGCGGCGGACGTGACGACATGGCACAGTGTGGCGGAACCGACGTCACGGCTGTCGCCGACGCCCTCGATGCAATCCGCGCTTCTCTCAAGGGATAATCGATGAGACCCGGTGCTCGGCTCGGTGTTGATGCCGGGAAGGCAAGAGTGGGAATTAGCGTTTGCGACCCGTCGGGTTTGATAGCGACCCCTGTCATGACCCTGAATCGCGCATCCGAGTCACTACTGGATGATTTTCAGCGAGTCGTTGACGAATATTCCCCGATTGAGGTGATCGTCGGTCTTCCGTTGAACCTTGCTGGCTCTCACACACCATCTACCGAGGATGCAATCGCCCTTGCTCGGGAGCTCGGACAATCTACGGGGCTGCCAGTGCGCATGATCGACGAGCGCCTCACCACAGTGTCAGCACACGCGGCCATGCGGTCGGTCGGAAAAAAGCAACGCGGCACGCGTTCAGTAATCGATCAGGTCGCCGCTGTTATGGTTTTACAGCACGCGCTCGACTCTGAGCGCTCATCCGGTAGTCCGGCTGGAACCAACATCAACGACTTGTAGGGAGGCTCATGTACTTCCCTGATGGCGAACAAGCCAAGCGACCCAAGCACGGCGCGCCGCGTCGACGTCGACGCACGCTTCTGGTTTCAATCATTGTGCTCGGCGCGGTACTCATCGCCGGAGTGTCTGTGGCCTCGTTTGGCAGAGACGCCATCTCTGCTTATTTGCACCCGGTAGCTGACTTCTCGGGCACCGGGACCGCGAGTGTCGAGTTCGTTATTGCCGACGGGGATACGGGTGAGACCATCGCCAAGGGGCTGGCGTCCGCCGGTATAACGAAGAGCTTTGATGCCTTCTACAAACTGGTTCTGAAACAAGACCCTTCGCCTGTCTTCATTCCTGGGGTCTATTCGCTCAAGAAAGAGATGTCCGCTCAGGCTGCTCTTGACGCCCTATTGAATACCGAGAACCGGCTTGTCAATGAGGTCGTCATACCCGAGGGCACCATTCTGCCCAAGGTTTTTGCCCTGTTGAGCTCTGCCACAAAGATTCCCGTCGCAGAGTTTCAGGCAGCTGCCAAAGTTCCGTCTGATTTCGGACTTCCTCAGCAAGCTAAAACGCTCGAGGGTTTCCTTTTTCCGGCGACGTACAGTTTTAGCCCCAACATGACGGCGTCTGATCTGCTCAAGCAGATGGTGACTCGAACCTTCGCGGCCTTGGACAAAGCCAAAGTTCCCGTCGTCGATCAGTTCCGTGTAATCACGCTGGCGTCTCTCGTACAAAAGGAGGCCGGATCAGTAAAAGACATGTACAAGGTGTCACGCGTCTTCCAGAACCGTCTCAACAAGCAAATCTGGCCGACGTTGCTTTTGCAGTCAGATGCAACCGTTGCCTATGGCACTGGGCACACCAACACGTGGAACACGACAGATGCTGAGCGGGCAGATGCTGGGAACATTTACAACACATACGTGCACCCGGGAATGCTTGCCGCTCCGATTTCCAACCCCGGCGAAGACGCAATCGACTCGGTTTTGCACCCCGCCACTGGTAAGTGGATGTTCTTTGTTGCCGTCAACCTAGAGACGGGTGAAACAGTATTTTCAGAGACTCTGGGGCAGCATGAAGCTGCTGTTGCTCAGAGCCAAGCGTGGTGGCAGGCACATCCTGAGTACAAGTAACCTGGCGGTTTTTGGGTCTCCGATCGAGCACAGCCGATCGCCGATTTTGCATGCCGCGGCATATAAAGTGCTTGGTCTGGATTGGTCTTATGGCAAGCGCGAAGTCGGGGCTTCTGCTTTGCGGGATACGCTCGACGGTCTGGATTCATCGTGGCGCGGACTCTCGCTAACAATGCCGCTGAAGCACGAGGGCTTCTTGGTGTCCGGGAGTGTCGACTCTCACGGGACGTACACCCAAGGAGTGAACACCCTCAGCTTCAGTTACGTTGAAGGTTTTCGAATTGTTCGGGGTTTCAACACAGACGTGTATGGCATCACGGCGTCCTTGACGGCGGCCGGACTGTCTGACTGTGCAGAAGCGACAATCATCGGAGCCGGAGCAACTGCGCTTTCCGCCCTTGTCGCACTCGATGAGCTCGGTGCCGAGCGCGTCACTGTCGTTTTACGTGATATCGCAAAGGCTCAACACCTCACGACCCTGGCGCAACAACTCGGAGTTGAGCTTGCGGTGACAACCTTCGGCGATTTGGCTGGTGTCCAGCCCTCTCACGCCGTTGTTTCGACCGTTCCGGGAGCAGCGGCCATTAGCCTCGACGAGCTTGGGCGTCATGATGGCGCAGTCCTCCTCGACGTTGCTTACGACGTATGGCCCAGCCCGCGTGCAGAGGCCTGGGCACAACGCGGGGGAGTTTCCGTCAGCGGACTCTCTATGTTGGCTTATCAGGCCATCAAACAGGTTCGCATTTTTTCTGCAGGCGTTCCTGACCAGGAGCTCCCAAACGAGAGTGAAGTCTCGGCAGCAATGTTTGCAAGCGTCGGACTCAACGAAATCGGCCTTTAGCGTTTACGGGCGGTCTGCCTGTCCGACCCTTCTCAAGGACTATGACAGACTTAAGACATGCTTCGTTGGCTTACTGCAGGTGAATCTCACGGTCCTGAACTGATCGCCGTTATCGAAGGTTTGCCCGCCGGTATCCCAGTTTTACGCGACGCCATCCAGGCAGATTTGCAACGCCGTCGACTCGGTTTTGGGCGTGGTGCCCGCATGAAGTTTGAGCAAGATGAGCTCAACATTTCTGGTGGCGTTCGTCACGGTTTGACGATGGGTGGGCCGGTTGCGCTTCGCATCGGCAACACCGAGTGGCCCAAGTGGGAACAGGTGATGAGCCCTGAGCCTGTCGACCCGGCCATTTTGGAGAGCGGCCGCGGCGCTGCGCTTACGCGCCCTCGCCCCGGCCACGCTGACCTCGTCGGCATGCAAAAGTACGATTTTGACGAAGCTCGGCCTATCCTGGAGCGCGCCAGCGCGCGTGAGACCGCAGCACGGGTTGCTCTGGGCGCCGTTGCGCGCAGCTTCCTGGGAGAACTCGGAATCTCGCTCGTGAGCCACACTGTTGCCATTGGCCCGGTTCAGGTTCCGCAAGGGTACACGTTCCCGAAGGCGTCGGACGTTGTCGCTATTGATGCAGATGAGGTTCGCTGCTTCCACCCAGAAACCAGCGTGGCCATGATCGCTGAGATTCAAGCCACCCACGACTCCGGCGACACCGTAGGTGGCGTTGTCGAGGTTCTGGCTTACGGACTGCCGCCGGGACTCGGTTCCCACGTGCACTGGGATCGTCGCCTTGACTCGCGTCTTGCGGGCGCACTGATGGGCATCCAAGCCATCAAGGGTGTTGAGGTTGGCGACGGCTTCGAGACCACTCGCCGCCGCGGTTCCGCAGCACACGACGAAATGGTTTCGTCCGCCGATGGCATCGTCCGCGAGAGCGATCGCGCTGGTGGAACCGAGGGCGGTATGACGACGGGCACCGTGCTGCGCGTGCGCGCGGGCATGAAGCCCATTGCTACCGTTCCCCACTCGCTCAAGACGGTCGATGTGTCCACGGGTGAAGCTGCTGGCGCTCACCACCAGCGCTCAGATGTTTGTGCAGTCCCGGCCGCCGGAGTGGTGGCTGAGGCAATGGTGGCGCTCGTGCTTGCTGAGGCTGTCCTTGAAAAATTTGGTGGAGACAGCATCGGCGAAACCCGCCGAAACCTCGAAACGTACCTTGCCAACATTCCGGCAGCACTCAAGACCGTTCGAGACTAACGTGCCTGCACTCGTTGTGCTTATCGGCCCAATGGCCTCCGGCAAAACCAAGATTGGCAAGCGCATCGCGCGTCAACTTGGTGCTTTGCGCCTGGATACCGACAGCATGTTTGTCGCCGAACATGGAGCCATCGCGGACTTCTTCTCGACATCGGGCGAAGACGAATTTCGCCGGCTCGAGGCTCAGTATGTAGCCACGGCAATCGCCCAGGATGCGGTGGTGAGTCTCGGTGGCGGAGCTGTTTTGAGTCCTGACACTCAAGCATTACTCGAAGATGCGCACGTGGTCAGTCTTCACGTTTCGGACACAGCGGTTGAATCACGTCTGGGTGACGGTAAGCGACCGCTCGTTGCCGATGGAATGGCGTCGTGGAAGCGTATCTATGCCACGCGTCGGCCAATCTACGATCGCCTTGCCGATCGCACATATGACACATCGAACAATGACCTCGATTCGATTGCCCATGACATTGCTGAATGGATTTCAAGCGGGTACACCGCTAAGCAGAAAGTGAACTTATGACCATCCCAACCGTTATTTCAGTTTCGGGTGGCCGGCAATACGACGTCACCGTAGGACGTGGGCTTCTCTCACAAGGGGATGTCCTCACAGATGCACTGGGGCCTGCAGTCAACAAGGTTCTCATCGTGCACCCGCCTACGCTCGGGGCTCGTGCGACGGCTTTACGTGAGGCTCTCTCTGGTTCATATCAAGTGCTTCTGGCCGAGGTTCCAGATGCAGAGGCAGGAAAGCGCATTGAGGTAGCGGCGTTCTGCTGGCAGGTCTTGGGCCAAGCCGACTTCACGCGTTCTGACGCCATCATCGGCCTGGGTGGGGGCGCAGTGACAGATCTCGCAGGCTTTGTAGCGGCTTCGTGGCTTCGAGGAGTTCGCCTCGTGCAGATTCCGACCAGTGTTCTCGGAATGGTCGACGCCTCTGTCGGCGGCAAGACGGGAATCAACACAAACGAGGGCAAGAACCTTGTCGGCGCCTTTTATGCCCCTCACGCGGTGATTTGCGACCTCGATTTGCTCGAAACTCTTCCCCGCAACGAGTTGCTCGCCGGATTCGCCGAAATCGTCAAGTACGGCTTCATCGCGGATTCCGAGATTCTCGACATTTTGGAAACTGACGTCGACGTCGCCACTGACTACACGAGCGCGGAATTCCGCAGACTCATTGAGCTATCCATTGGCATCAAGGCACGCGTTGTGTCGGATGACTTCACCGAGCAGGGGCAGCGTGAAATTCTGAACTACGGCCACACTCTGGGTCACGCAATCGAACACGCCGAGCGCTACCAGTGGCGACACGGAGCGGCGATATCGATTGGCATGGTGTTTGCGGCTGAACTATCACGCATGACACAGAACCTCTCCGATGAGACCGTCGAGCGGCATCGTCGCATTCTCGAGTCGCTGACGCTTCCGACAGAGTATCCAGCCGGACGGTGGGAAACGCTGCTTGCCACAATGAAACGCGACAAAAAGGCTCGTGGTTCCATGCTCAGGTTTGTTGTCCTGAGCGACGTCGGGGCCCCCAGCACCCTCAACGTGCCTGACACGTCAGTACTCTTTGCGGCCTATCAAGAGGTCGCGAGCTAGACTCGACTCATGTCGCGCATCCTCGTTCTCAACGGCCCGAACCTGGGTCGACTTGGCACGCGTGAGCCCGATGTCTACGGCAGCTTCACTCTCGTTGACCTTCAGAAGACCCTCAGCGCAGCCGCAGGGTCAGTAGAGGTGGATGTTCGCCAAACAGATTCCGAGCCCGAACTCATGTCTTGGCTTTTTGAGGCCGTCGATACGAAGACTCCGGTTATATTGAACCCCGCTGCGTTCACGCACTACTCATACGCGCTTCGGGATGCGGTTGCCCAGGTCACCAAGGCGGGAATCCCGCTGATCGAGGTGCACATCTCGAACCCACACGCTCGCGAGGAGTTCCGTCACAACAGCGTGATCAGCGCGGTCGCAACGGGCGTGATTGCAGGCTTCGGTCAAGACTCGTACCTCTTGGCTCTTACTCAACTCACTCGCTGAGCGGCAACGCCTTCGGGCTAAGCTAATCCCTTGGTACGCGTCGCGCGCCACTCCACAACACGAAAGAAACGCTAGATGACCATGGCAACTACAGCAGACATCAAAAACGGCGTCGTCCTTCGCATCGACGGTGCTCTCTGGACCATCATCGAGTTTCAGCACGTCAAGCCTGGCAAGGGTGGCGCTTTCGTGCGCACGAAGATGAAGAACGTGATGACGGGCAAGGTTGTCGACAAGACCTACAACGCAGGAACGAAGATCGAGACGGCCAACGTCGATCGTCGTGATTTCCAGTACCTGTACAACGATGGTTCCGAGTACGTTTTCATGGACAAAGACACGTTCGAGCAGGTGAGCGTTTCTGAAGCAGTTGTCGGGGATGCCAAGAACTTCCTTCTCGAGAATCAAGAACTTCAAATTGCGCTCAACGACGGAAACCCGCTCTATGTCGAGCTTCCCGCGTCTGTGGTGCTCGAGCTGACCTACACCGAGCCCGGACTGCAGGGTGATCGTTCAACCGGCGGCACCAAGCCTGCAACCCTTGAGACTGGCTACGAGATTCAGGTTCCACTCTTCCTCGAAACCGGCACCAAGGTTAAGGTCGATACCCGCACGGGCGACTACCTTGGTCGCGTAAACGACTAACTTTCGTGAGTGCTCGCACTAAGGCTCGCAAGAGAGCCCTAGACGTACTTTTTGCCGCCGACGTGCGTGGCGTCGAAGTGGCAGCCGTTTTGGCTGAGGAGGCCGTACGGGCCGCTTCTGAGCCAGAACGCGAGAGCTCCTGGCTGTACGCTCGCGAAATCGTCGATGGATACATCGACCACAGCGTTGAAATCGATGAGTCCATTACAACTTACGCACGTGGCTGGACTCTCGAGCGCATGCCTGCGGTAGATCGCGCCGTTCTTCGCTGCGCGATATGGGAGCTGCTCTACAACCGCGAGGTGCCGTCTACTGTCGTCATCGCCGAGGCGGTTGACCTTGTCGAAGAATTAGGTTCTGACGACTCGCCACGATTTGTTAACGGACTCTTGGCTACTGTGGCGGCAACGATTTCCTGATACGCTGTCACCAAACAGATTCTCTTTAAAATCCGTCCAGAGAGGCGGGAAAGGGGGTCAGAATGACTGCAACTCTGCTGCAGCCAGCTGACATGACGCGAGCACTCACTCGCATCGCTCACGAAATCCTTGAGGGCAATAGAGGCACCTCGGATCTCGTCCTTCTTGGCATTCCCACTCGCGGAGTGACTTTGGCGAAGCGCATCGCTGCCACACTCGCGCAGATTGACGGAACAGAAGTTCCGGTCGGAGCCCTTGACGTCACGATGTATCGAGACGACCTGATGTCGAATCCCACGCGCGCGACTGCACAAACCGATGTGCCGGTCGACATCGAGGGCAAAACGGTGGTTCTGGTCGACGACGTGCTTTACTCCGGTCGCACGGTGCGAGCAGCATTGGATGCGTTGACGAACTTTGGGCGACCAGAAACTGTTCGGCTGGCCGTACTTATCGACCGCGGACACCGCCAGCTGCCCATCCGAGCTGATTACGTCGGCAAGAACGTGCCAAGCGCTCACTCTGAGCGCATCAATGTTCGCCTTTCTGAAATTGACGGTAATGACCTGGTGACAATCGCCGAGCACACCAGCGGGGGCGCCGCATGAAGCACCTTCTCAGCACTCGCGACCTCGACCGAGCCACGGCAATCAGCATTCTCGATGTTGCTCTCGACATGGCTGCTCTCGGCACGCGCGACGTGAAGAAGCTACCCGCGCTTCGTGGCAAAACGATCGTCAACCTGTTTTACGAAGACTCTACGAGAACTCGCATCTCGTTTGAAGCCGCAGAAAAGCGCCTTTCCGCCGACGTGATCAACTTCAGCGCTAAGGGTTCAAGCGTCTCTAAGGGCGAGAGCCTGAAAGACACCGCTCAAACGCTGGACGCTATGGGTATCGACGCCGTGGTTGTCCGCCACTCGTCAAGCGGCGCTCCGCATCTGTTGGCACACAGTGGCTGGCTGGATGTTCCGATCGTCAATGCCGGTGACGGCACCCACGAACACCCGACGCAGGCACTGCTTGATGCGTTCACCCTGCGCGAGAGCATGTTTGACGACGATGCTCGCGGAAAAGGCCTCGACGGGCTCAACATCGTCATCGTCGGCGACATTCTTCACTCCCGAGTAGCACGCTCAAACATCTGGCTGCTGGCCACTCTTGGTGCCAACGTCACGGTCGTCGCTCCGCCCACGCTGACTCCTCCTGGAATCGAAACCTGGCCAGTTCGCCTCTCGCACTCCCTCGATGACGCACTGGAGGCGGCACCTGACGCCGTCATGATGCTGCGCATTCAGTCCGAGCGAATGAAGGCCGCATTTTTTCCGAACGCTCGAGAGTACGCAAAGTTCTGGGGGTTGACGGCCGCCCGCTACCGCAAGCTCGGTGAGTCGACGATCATCATGCATCCAGGGCCGATGAACCGTGGTCTAGAAATTTCGGGCGAGGCTGCTGATTCGCCGCAGTCGGTCATTCTCAAGCAGGTCACGAACGGGGTTTTTGTTCGCATGGCAGTTTTGTTCACGGTCCTGACTGGAGCCAAGGGAGATGTACATGAGTAACGAAATCCTCATCACCGGGGCCAACATCATGGGGGAGGCGACCGCCGATATCCTCGTGCGTGACGGCGTGATTACTGCCGTGGGCGCCAAACTTGAAGCTCCTGAGGCTCGCATCATCGACGCCAAGGGCCTGATTGCCCTGCCAGGCTTGGTCGACCTGCACACACACCTGCGCGAACCCGGCTTTGAACAGAGTGAAACCGTTCTGACCGGATCACGCGCCGCTGCAGCCGGCGGTTTCACCACCGTTTTCGCCATGGCCAACACAAGCCCCGTCGCTGACAATGCGGGCGTTGTTGAGCAGGTTAAACGCCTGGGAGACGAAGCAGGATACGTAACAGTGCGACCCATCGGGGCCGTCACTGTTGGTCTTGCTGGCGAGACTCTCGCCGACCTCGGCTCGATGGCCACCTCGCGAGCCCAGGTGAGCGTCTTTAGCGACGACGGTAAGTGTGTGCACGATTCACTTCTCATGCGCCGCGCCATGGAATACGTAAAGACGTTCGGCGGCGTCATCGCGCAACACGCGCAGGATCCACGCTTGACCATCGACGCTCAGATGAATGAAGGCGAAGTTTCTAGCCGCCTCGGACTCAACGGATGGCCAGCAGTCGCTGAAGAGTCAATCATCGCTCGTGATGTGTTACTCGCCGAGCACATCGGTTCACGGCTTCACATTTGCCACCTCTCGACGGCAGGTTCGGTAGAGATCATCCGATGGGCAAAGGCTCGCGGCATTGCCGTCACCGTCGAAGTGACACCCCACCATCTTTTGCTGACGGACGACCTGGCAGAGAACTATGACGCTCGGTTCAAGGTGAATCCGCCTTTGCGAACGGCCGCTGACGTTCAGGCTCTTCGCGCAGCAGTAGCCGACGGCACAATTGACATCGTGGCCACAGACCACGCGCCGCATCCTCATGACACCAAGGATTGCGAATGGGACCAGGCCTCGTTTGGCATGGTCGGTCTCGAAAGTGCCTTGCCCATCGTAAATACGACCCTCGTTTCCACTGGTCTACTCAGCTGGTCAGATGTCGCTCGCGTCATGTCTCAGGCTCCTGCTCAGATCGGTTCCCTCGAAGGAAATCGGGCTCTGACGGTGGGCGAGGTAGCCGACATCGTTCTGTTCGACCCCTCAACCTCGCGTGAGTGGTCCACCGACGACGTCGTCAGCCGGTCGAAGAACACTCCGTTCTCTGGCATCACTCTGGCTGGCAGTGTGGTTCATACCATTCGGCACGGTTACCTGACCGTGACAGACGGTCTTCTTGTCGACGAGAAAGTCGTGGCCGAAGCCGGTGGTTTCCGTGGATAAGGTCATCGGCGGAAGTATCGCGATAGCCCTTATCGTGGGCGCTTTGGTATTGATGACGTTCGCGTGGCGCGCACGCTCTCGCAGGGCATCGCTCATCGGTCACTGGCCCTTGCTCGAAAGTGACTCAGTTCTGTCGTTTGAAGTTTTTTACGTTGCGACAACCCATCACGATCGCCCCCTCGAGCGGGTTGCTCTGCGGGGTTTCGGTTATCGATCTTTTGCGCAAATACACATTCATCGTGACGGTCTTGCGCTTGCTCTGACTTCAGGCGACACACTTGTGATGCCGTCGACTTCGTTGCGGCGCATTCACACCGAGCAGGTCGCCATCGATAAGGCGGTTGAGCGCGACGGTTTGGTCGCCTTTGACTGGCTCAGTCGCGATATCGGTTCAGGTTCGGTTGAACTCACCACGTTTGTTCGTCTTCGTGACGCGGCGCAGCAAAAGGAACTCATTGCCGCGTCATCCGCACTCGTACCAACAACAACGAAAGAGGATGTGGCGTGACCCATTCCCGTGAAAAGGCAGTTCTCGTGCTCGAGGACGGCAACCGCTATGAGGGCATCGCCTACGGTGCAATTGGAACCACCTTTGGCGAAATTGTGTTCGCTACGGGAATGACCGGTTACCAAGAAACGCTGACCGACCCCTCCTACGCTGGGCAGATCGTCATGATGACAGCTCCCCACATCGGTAACACGGGAGCAAATGACCTAGACATGGAATCTCGTCAAATTTGGGTCAATGGCTTCATCGTTCGAGACCCGTCACGCATCGTCTCGAACTTTCGATCTGAACGAAGCCTCAATGACGACCTCGAGGGCGGTGGAATCATCGGCATTAGCAACATCGACACTCGCGCTGTCACGAGACACATCCGCTCCCAGGGTGCCATGCGCGCTGGGGTGTTCTCTGGTCCCGCTGCCGCCATCTCAGCCGAGGAACAGCTCGCTGCGGTCAAGAGCGCTGAGCAGATGTCGGGTCGTAACCTCTCCGGAGATGTGTCGACCCCTGAGGCTTACGTTGTGCCGGCTGTTGGCCAAAGTCACGGCACCGTTGCAATCCTCGACCTGGGAGTCAAGACGTCAACGGTCAACTACATCGCAGCACGAGGCTTCGACGCCCACGTACTGCCCCAGACGGTTACATCAGCCGATGTTCTTGCTCTCAAGCCAGCAGCCCTGTTCTTTAGTAACGGCCCGGGTGATCCAAGCGCGAGCGATGGTCATGTGCGGCTCTTGCAAGAGGTTTTGCGGGCAGGCATCCCTTTCTTCGGAATCTGCTTTGGCAACCAACTTCTCGGTCGGGCCCTTGGCTTCACGACCTACAAGCTTCCTTTTGGCCACCGTGGAATCAATCAGCCTGTGCTAGACAAAGCAACGGGTCGCGTCGAAATCACAAGTCAAAATCATGGATTTGCCGTGGATGCACCCATCGAGGGAGTGATCGAATCACCAGCCGGGTTTGGGCGGGTTGAGGTGAGTCACTTCAGTCTCAATGACAACGTTGTCGAAGGCCTCCGCTGTCTCGATCTAAATGCCTTCTCTGTGCAATACCACCCGGAGGCCGCCGCCGGTCCACATGATTCGAACTACCTCTTTGACCGCTTCCGCGACATGGTCCTCGCGGCAAACCAGACCGGAGCTGCCAACTAATGCCCAAGCGTCCAGATATCAATTCGGTACTCGTTATCGGGTCAGGTCCCATCGTTATCGGTCAGGCGTGTGAGTTCGACTACTCGGGCACTCAGGCTTGCCGCGTTCTTCGCGAGGAGGGCATCCGGGTAATCCTCGTGAACTCGAACCCGGCCACCATCATGACCGACCCCGACTTCGCAGATGCGACCTACGTCGAGCCCATTACCTCGGCTGTTATCGAGTCAATCATTGCCAAGGAGCGACCCGACGCAATTCTTCCCACGCTCGGAGGTCAAACCGCGCTCAATGCCGCTATTGCTTTGCACGAAAACGGCGTCCTTGAGAAATACAACGTCGAGCTCATCGGAGCCAAAGTCGAAGCGATTCAGAAGGGCGAGGATAGGCAGCTCTTCAAAGAACTGGTTCTTTCCGCTGGCGCAGATGTTGCTCGCTCGCACATTGCGCACTCCATTGAAGACTGCCTCGAGGCTGCGAAAGACCTGGGGTATCCCATGGTTGTGCGGCCATCGTTCACCATGGGCGGACTGGGATCTGGATTCGCTTACAACGAAGACGACTTGCGTCGCATTGCCGGCGACGGACTGCACTCCAGCCCGACCAACGAGGTACTGCTCGAAGAAAGCATTCTCGGCTGGAAAGAGTACGAACTCGAACTCATGCGCGACACTGCCGACAACACTGTGGTCATCTGTTCAATTGAAAACGTTGACCCAGTCGGTGTCCACACCGGTGACTCCATCACGGTCGCTCCCGCTCTGACCTTGACCGACCGTGAGTACCAGAACCTTCGAAACATCGGCATCGAGATTATTCGCCTCGTTGGCGTTGACACCGGCGGTTGCAATATTCAGTTCGCCATTGACCCTGCAGATGGTCGCGTCATCGTCATTGAGATGAACCCGCGCGTTTCGCGGTCATCAGCGCTGGCATCAAAAGCCACCGGATTCCCGATTGCAAAGATTGCGGCCAAGTTGGCGATTGGATACCGTCTCGACGAAATTCCCAACGACATTACCCGCGTGACACCGGCAAGCTTCGAGCCCACACTCGACTACGTGGTTGTGAAGGTTCCACGTTTTGCGTTTGAGAAGTTCCCGTCGGCAGACGCCACGCTGACCACCACGATGAAGTCGGTCGGCGAAGCCATGGCCATCGGTCGTAACTACTCCACCGCACTGCAAAAGGCGCTGCGATCGCTCGAAAAGCGTGGAAGCAGCTTTCATTGGGGAGAAGAGCCCCGTTCCAAGTCCGAGCTTCTAGAGATTTCGAAGGTCCCAACAGACGGCCGTATCGTCACACTGCAGCAGGCGTTACGCAAAGGTGCGAGCATCCAAGAAGCGTTCGATGCGACCAAAATTGACCCTTGGTTCATTGACCAGATCGTTCTCATCAACGAGGTTGCAGAAGAAGTGCGCTCAGCAGCTGTTCTTGACTTTGACCTGCTAAAACACGCTAAGGAGCACGGCTTCAGCGACGCTCAAATCGCGCAACTTCGTGACCTCACGGAGAGTGACGTACGACACCAGCGCTATGCGCTCGACCTTCGACCGGTCTACAAGACCGTCGACACTTGCGCGGGGGAGTTTCCTGCCCTCACTCCCTACCACTACTCGAGCTATGACTTCGAGACCGAGGTGGCGCCTTCAGAGCGTAAGAAGGTGGTCATCATCGGGTCGGGACCGAACCGTATTGGTCAGGGCGTGGAGTTTGACTACTCTTGCGTCCACGCCTCATTTGCGCTCTCCGATGCCGGCTATGAGACCATCATGGTGAACTGCAATCCCGAGACGGTTTCAACCGACTATGACACAAGCGACCGCCTCTACTTTGAGCCGTTGACGCTTGAGGATGTCCTGGAGGTAATTCACGCGGAGAGCAAGTCGGGCGAGCTCGTGGGCGTGGTCGTTCAGCTCGGTGGACAGACTGCACTGGGTCTTGCCAAAGGCCTCGAGGCCGCCGGGGTTCCTATTCTCGGAACATCTCCGGCAGCAATCGATCTAGCCGAAGAGCGAGGCGAATTCAGTCGCATTCTCGACAACGCAGGTCTGCTAGCTCCCCGAAATGGAACCGCCATTGACGTCGAGGGCGCCGTCGCGGTGGCTGAGGAGATCGGCTACCCGGTACTCGTCCGTCCGAGCTATGTTCTGGGCGGTCGTGGCATGGAAATCATTTTCGATACTGAGACGCTGCGTGACTACTTCGTACGTATGGGCGACCAGGCCATCATCGGCCCAGGTCAGCCGCTACTCGTTGACCGGTTCCTCGACGACGCCATTGAAATTGATGTGGATGCTCTCTACGACGGTAAGCGCCTCTACATCGGAGGCGTCATGGAGCACATCGAGGAGGCCGGCGTGCATTCCGGTGACTCCGCGTGCACACTCCCGCCGGTAACTCTTGGCAACCTTGATGTTGACCGGGTGCGAGATGCAACCCTCGCAATCGCCAAGGGTATCGGAGTGCAGGGTTTGCTCAACGTACAATTTGCCATCGGTGCTGGCGTACTTTACGTACTAGAAGCCAACCCTCGCGCTAGCCGCACTGTTCCGTTTGTCTCGAAGGCGCTGGGGATTCCCCTTGCGAAAGCAGCGAGTCGAATCATGCTTGGCGAGTCGATTGATGAACTCATTGCTAGCGGACTGTTGCCCGTTCAAGACGGAAGCATCGTTCCCGCTGGCTCTCCGATTTCAGTCAAAGAGGCAGTTCTCCCCTTCAAACGATTCCGAACGAAGACTGGGCAAATTGTTGACTCCATTCTTGGCCCAGAGATGCGCTCCACCGGTGAAGTGATGGGCATCGACCGCGACTTCCCCAGGGCTTTCGCTAAGAGCCAAGACGGAGCCTACGGTGGACTCCCGACGTCGGGAGCAGTCTTTGTCTCTGTAGCTGATCGCGATAAGCGCGCAATTGTCCTTCCAGCATTGCGTTTGACGCAGCTAGGTTTCAGCATCATCGCGACTAGCGGCACGGCTGAAGTTCTCATGCGCAATGGAATCCCGGCTCGCGTAGTCAACAAAGTTAGTGACAAGAGTGGCCAAGCCACCATTGTTGAGCTCATCGACAACAATGAAGTGGACATGGTTATCAATACCCCATCGGGTCGTTCCGCAACGGTAGACGGCCACGAGATTCGAACGGCAGCCGTCGCTGCCGATAAGCCCTTGTTCACAACGATGGCTCAAGTCTCAGCAGCCGTGGCCAGTCTCGACGTTCGCAGAGAGGGCTTCAGCGTGACGAGCCTTCAGGAGTACGCCATCGAACGCGCAGAGAAACTGGCCGTACTCTCATGACCGCCGGTTTTGCGTCACGACTACAGTCGGCATTCACCCAATACGGTCACCTGTGTGTCGGGGTAGACCCACATCCCTTCTTGCTCGATCTCTGGGGTCTCGACGACTCGCCTCGAGGCATGTTTGAGATGTCGATGCGTGTACTCGAAGCGTGCTCTGAGCACGTGGGCATCATCAAGCCTCAAGTGGCTTTCTTTGAGCGTCACGGATCCGCGGGCTTCAAGGTTCTCGAAGACGTTATCGCCCGGGCTCGAGACGCCGAAATCCTGGTCATCGCAGATGCCAAGCGTGGGGATATTGGTTCAACAATGGAGGCCTACGCGGCCACGTGGCTAGGAATTGGTTCATCACTCGAGTCAGACGCTGTGACCGTCTCGCCGTACCTGGGGGTCGACTCCCTGGCCGGCACGTTTGACATGGCTGAAGCGAATGGAAAAGGTGTTTTCGTGCTCGCTGCCACGTCAAACTCAGAGGCAGCATCATTGCAACGTGGACGAGCCCTCTCAGGGCGCACACTTGCGGCAGACGTACTGAACGACGTCAGCACCCGCTCGCTAGCTATGAAGGATGCAGGCGGGTTCGGTGTCGTCCTGGGGGCGACGCTGAGACTCGAGGAGTTCGATGTCGACACATCCTCGGCCTACCCGCTGCCTGTCTTAGCACCCGGTTTCGGCGCTCAGGGAGCAGCAGTCAAAGATGCCCAGCGGCTCTTTGGAGCCCTTTCGCAGAACCTGATCGTGGCACAGACTCGAAGCATCCTTGAAGCTGGACGGGATGGCGTTGCTGAGGCAGTACGCCGGGAGGCAGCAGAAACGGCTAACGCGCTTGGCTAATCGCCCGATGCCCGAGGTCGATCGGCGCGCGGCGGCGCTGGCCGCCGTAGCTAAACGTCGCGCTCGCGCACAAGTAAAGAAAGCGGTCGCGACAGGCGCCCGCACGCCGCGAGACGTTGCCGCCGTTGCCTTTGCTGATCCGCAGTCAGTCGAAGCTTCCATTCGCATCACCGAGTTCCTGAAATCGTTGCCCTCCATAGGTGCCACAAAGCTCGAACCTCTCATGGAACGGCTTGGCATTTCTCGGGTTAAGCGCCTTGGCGGCTTGGGAAAACATCAACGGAGCGCCGTGAGTGACTTTCTTTCGGCGTATCAGTCTCGCCGGGGGATAGAAGACCGACCACAACTCGTCGTACTGGCCGGACCCGCGGGCGTGGGCAAGGGAACAGTCGCCGCGCGCATCCTTGAGTCGTTCCCGTTTGTTCATCTCTCGGTGTCGGCAACGACGCGCAATCCGCGCCCGGGAGAGGTCGACTCTGTCAATTACTACTTCGTGGACGAGGATGAATTCGACGCGCTGGTGACCTCGGATCAGCTCCTTGAGTGGGCCACCGTTCACCAGACCAACCGTTATGGAACCCCACGACGACCGGTTGAGACGGCACTTGACGAGGGTAGACCCGTGCTTCTGGAAATCGATATCCAAGGAGCAAGGCAGGTCAAGCTGGCCATGCCGGAGGCCCGGCTCGTGTTCCTTTTACCTCCATCATGGGATGAACTGGTGCGCCGCCTCGTCACGCGTGGAACAGAATCTGCCGAAGATCAGGCTCGAAGGTTGGAGACCGCTCGGGCCGAGTTAGCCGCCCAACATGAGTTTGATGTCCGGGTTGTGAACGACGACGTCACTCGAGCGGCTGAACTGGTCGTAGACTTAATGGGAATCAACAAGGAGTCATACGCATGAGCGCAAAGAACAAGGGCATCATTGACCCGCCCATCGACCAGCTACTTTCGAAGGTCGAGTCCAAGTACGCACTGGTTATCTTTGCCGCCAAGCGTGCCCGCCAGATCAATGACTACTACTCCGACCTTCATCAGGGCAGCATGTTCGATAACGTTGGCCCACTCGTCGACTCCAATATCGATGACAAGCCCCTTTCTGTTGCGCTTCACGAAATCAGCGCTGACAAGCTCTCGTTGACCCCGCTGGTCGCAGAGTAGAAACCTTCTGACGTGACGGAGTCGCGTTTGAAAATAGTCGTCGGTATCACCGGTGGCATCGCAGCCTATAAAGCTGTCGGCTTGGTGCGCGCGCTCGTTCTCGAGGGTCACCATGTAGACGTAATCGCCACGGATGCAGCTCTGCAGTTCGTCGGTCGCCCCACACTGGAGGCAATCAGTCGCAATCCCGTGCACGTCGGTCTCTATGACGATGTTGCGCAGGTGCGTCACGTGGCTTTGGGCCAGCAGGCTGACCTTGTCGTTATCGCCCCCGCAACCGCGAACACGCTAGCTAACATCGCGCACGGAAATGCTCCCGATTTGCTCGGCAACACTGTTCTGGCAAGGCGCGGGCCGCTGATCGTTGCTCCAGCAATGCACACCGAAATGTGGGAGAACCCCGCGACCGTAGCGAATATCTCGCTCCTGAGTGAACGTGGGGTTGTTATCGTCGGTCCGGGCAGCGGAGCTCTCACGGGCAACGATTCGGGCGCCGGGCGCATGGCTGAGGTTGACGAGATTCTTGCTGCCGTGC
Source organism: uncultured Microbacteriaceae bacterium (assembly GCA_903859205.1). Classification (GTDB taxonomy): domain Bacteria; phylum Actinomycetota; class Actinomycetes; order Actinomycetales; family Microbacteriaceae; genus CAIOLM01. The sequence continues at coordinate 133,120 of CAIOLM010000042.1, read as the reverse complement.
ACGCTGCCACCGCTCCCAATACTCGCGACTTGGTGGGCAAGCGCATCCTGATTTCAGCTGGGGGAACCCAGGAGCCGATTGACCCCGTTCGCTTCATTGGCAACCGCAGCTCGGGAGCAATGGCAGCCGAACTTGCTCGGGCCGCATTGAGCCGCGGTGCCAGCGTCACGATTGTGGCCGGGCATGTAGGGGTCGCATTGCCTTCTGACGCGAGGCGTGTGAACGCGCTGACGGCCGGCCAGATGCACTCGCACATGACGGGCCTCGCCCCTGAGCACGACGTAGTGATCATGGCCGCAGCGGTTGCAGACTTTAGACCCCTAGTGGTTTCGCCAAACAAGCTCAAGAAGGCTATCTGGGGGACTTCACCCACGATCGAACTCGTTCAAAACCCAGATGTGCTGAACGAACTTGGTCACTCCGCCCGTTCCTACCTGCTGGTCGGCTTTGCAGCCGAGACATTTCCGACACAAGAGGAACTCATCGCCGAGGGCCTTCGCAAGCTGGCGTCCAAGAATTGTGACTGGCTCGTGACCAACCGTGTGGGCGATGATGCAGGCTTTGGTGACGTCGACACCGCCGTCACCGTGATAAACAAAGCCCGCGATATTATTGAGACGTCTGCAGGGTCTAAAGCGTCAGTGGCGGCAACTATTCTGCAAACAATCCTCCCAGTGCCAACCTCACCGTGACCCGTCACGGGGCATTAACGATAATTCAGAAGTAAGGACTTCTTTCGTGAACGCTCTGCGACTTTTCACCAGTGAATCAGTGACCGAAGGCCACCCCGATAAGGTCTGCGATCAAATTTCTGACGGCATCCTGGATGCGCTCCTCGAGCAAGATCCGTCGTCACGTGTGGCCGTAGAAACCCTCGCCACAAAGGGCCTCGTACACGTGGTGGGCGAGGTAACCACCGAGGGCTACGTCGAGATTCCAGACATTGTTCGTTCTATCGTGAACGAAATCGGATACAACAGCTCTGCCGTGGGATTCGACGGAAACAGCTGCGGCGTTTCCGTCAGCATCGGTCAGCAGTCTCCCGAAATCGGTGATCTTGTATTCGGTTCAGACGAACAAGGCGCGGGCGATCAAGGCATCATGTTCGGATACGCGTCCAACGAAACCCCAACACTGATGCCACTGCCGATCTGGTTGAGCCACAAACTCTCGGAGCGGCTTGCGTCAGTTCGTCACTCCGGAGAGTTGGCCTATCTTCGCCCCGATGGAAAGACCCAAGCCACAATCGGCTACGAGGGCTCTGTTCCTAAATCCGTAAATACCGTGCTCATTTCGACTCAGCACGACGGCGAGGTTGCGCTTGAGCAAGTTCGGGCCGAAGTTGCCAAGCACGTGATTGACCCGATTCTCTCCGAGCTCAACATCGATTCGACAGCAGTGACTACGCTCGTCAACCCCATGGGTTCGTTTATCCTCGGCGGTCCAGGCGCAGATGCCGGCCTCACAGGCCGAAAAATTATCGTCGACACCTACGGAGGAGCTGCTCGACACGGTGGGGGAGCATTCAGCGGTAAAGACCCTTCGAAGGTTGACCGGTCTGCCGCCTACGCCATGCGATGGGTTGCCAAAAATGCCGTCGCAGCCGGTCTTGCAGACCGCATCGAGGTACAAATTGCCTACGCCATCGGCGTCGCTGAACCCGTCGGCCTCTATGTCGAGACTTTCGGCACCGGCAAATTCAGCGATGAGAAAATCAGCGCGGCTATTCGTGAGAACTTCGACCTCAGACCTGCGGCGATCATCCGCGAGCTCGACTTACTTCGCCCCATTTATCGGAGCACCGCGAGCTACGGACATTTCGGTCGCGAACTCGCGGACTTCACTTGGGAACGCACCGATCGCGCTGACGCTCTGAGGCGTTCAGCGGAGGCATAAATGTCGACCGAGGCTACCCTCGTAGCTCACGTCGTGCTCGACTCTCCACTCCCGCAGCTCGACCACCCCTTCGACTACAAGGTTCCGACTCGTCTACAGTCCACCCTGAGAATTGGTCACAAGGTTGTCGTGCCACTGCGATCTGGTCGACGCATGTGCGATGCGTGGGTCATTGCGCTTTCTGAAACTAGCTCGTTTGCCGGCAACCTTGCCGAAGTTGAGTCATTGGTTGGTGAGGTACCTATCCTGCCGTCGGCACTCTATGAGCTCGCGCGCACGGTGGCAGACCGTCAGGCGGGATCTGCCGTTGACGTGCTTCGGCTCGCCATACCGCCACGATACGTGCGTGCAGAGAAGGCGTTTCTGAACGCTCACGATGGATTTCCGCCAGAGGACGACGAATCCAAAATTGTGTCCGCGCCAACGCGCGGAGATGCAGTCTTGACTAGAGGACAGAAGGTGTCCTGGGTTTTCAACGGGGGAGTCGAGCAGCTTTCTTCTGGGTTGTGGGCTCCTCGGTGGTGCGTCGCCTACGCCAAACTAGCTGCAGAGGCCTTGTCACAAGGAACCTCAATCGTGATTGCGGTCCCCGACTTTCGAGATATCGAACACATGGAGCGCGCTTTGCGCGAGGTTGTCGACCCTACGAACGTCGTACGCCTCGACGCCGGCCTGCCTGGTGCTCAGCGATACACGAATTACCTGCGCGTGCTAGCACCTGTGCCCGTGATTGTTCTCGGCAATCGATCGAGCGTTTACGCACCTGCGCACAACTTGGGCGCCATCGCCATCTGGGATGCAGCCGACGATTCATTTGCTGAACCTCTAGCCCCCTACGCGCACGCGCGTGATGTAGCACTCGTTCGTCAGTCCAGCACGGGTTGCTCTCTCATCTTCGGGTCTCACGTTCTATCCCCGGAAGTCGCTCGACTCGTGGCACTGGGTTACCTCACCGAAATTACCGACGACGCTCCCGAGCCAGACATCACGATCACGGATGCCATCGACGTTCCGAACGAGCCCGACTCCAACGACGGCAGGGCAGCATCACGCATACCTGCAAGCACGGTGGTTGCCGCCCGCAAGGCGATTTCAGATGGTCCCGTGCTTATTCAGGTAGCTAGACCGGGCTACTCAGGGTCCCTTCGCTGCAAAAGTTGTCGCGAACGTGCAACGTGTGTTCACTGCTCTGGTCCTCTTCGTAAGGCCTCAAAGGAATCGACACCTGCCTGTCGCTGGTGCGCCAAGCTTGCAGCCGGCTGGCAGTGTTCGAAGTGTCACAGCACCGCATTTAGCTTTGGCTCACCAGGCACAGAAAAGACGGCCGAGGATCTCGGTCGGGCTTTCCCCGGTGTACCCGTTGTGCTAGTTGACGCCTCACGAGAAGCGGATTACATCTCCCACAAGCCCGCCCTTGTCATCGCGACACCAGGTACGGAGCCGCTTGCCGAGGGTGGCTACGAGGCCGTCATCATTCTCGACGGAGAGAGCACGCTCAGCAGGGAAGGCCTCGACACCGACACCGATGCATTGCGTGTGTGGTTGAACGCAGCGTCTTTGGCAGCCCCTCGGGCACCCATTTTTGTAACCGGAACAGGTGCAGCGCTTGGCAAGGTTCTCAGAGAGGGCAGACAAAGTGAGTATGTTTCAAACTTGCTTAAAGAACGTGAAGCTCTGAGCCTCCCGCCGGCGACACGTGTCGCCCTCATTTCGGGCTCACGTGAGTCGGTCGCAACCGTTGAATCTGCGCTGACCGGCATACCTCGACGAAGTGTGCTTGGTCCAGTGCCAGCACCCGACGGGTCGAATCGACTTATTCTCACTTTCGATTTCAAAGATGGCGCCGCGGTCGCGACCGCCCTGCGAGCGCTTGTGATCAAGACAGCCACAACAAGCAAAAAACCAGCGACCAGCGATGGCCCGCACCCGCGCATCCTTAGACTGAATGTGCGCATGGACGACACGGCACTGCGCGGATTGAACTAGGAGTCAGTTTGAAGGTCATCTTCGCCGGCACTCCTCAAGTCGCGATTCCAACAGCGGAATCGCTTCTGGCTCACGGTCACGAGGTCGTAGGTGTTCTCACGAGACCAGATGCTCCAGTTGGTCGTAAGCGGATCATGACGCCATCCCCCGTCGCTGCATGGGCCCAGTCACATGGCTTGTCCGTCATCAAGACAACTACCGTCGACTCGGATATCGATGCGACAATCGCCGCCTTGGGCGCTGAAGTTGGTGTTGTTGTCGCCTACGGTGCGTTACTTCCGCCATCCACTCTCAAACTCTTCGAACACGGGTGGTTCAACCTTCACTTTTCAGCACTCCCTCTCTTTCGTGGTGCGGCCCCGGTGCAACGCGCACTCATGGCCGGCGAGTCGACGGTAGGCACTTGCGTTTTCAGGCTCGTCCAAAAAATGGATGCTGGGGCAGTCGCCTCGCGTCGCTCCTTCAACCTCACCTCAAATGAAACCGCCCACTCGTTGCTCGAACGACTTTCTATTGAGTGCGCTGATCAAGTCAGCCAAGTTCTTGCGGACATCACCACTGGCAATCTCAAACTCGAAGAACAGGTGGGCACACCAACGTTTGCCCCGAAGATAGAGATCGACGAGGCTCGTTTTGTTGCCTCAGACTCGGCGACAGCCAACTTCAATCGCTTCCGCGGTGTAACGACAGAGCCGGGTTTTTGGTTCCTTGATGGCTTCCAGCGCGTCAAGGTTCACTCCGCGGCGATCAGTCCGACTCCGGTTACGCCCGGCGTACTCGAATTGCACGCCGACGCCGTCCACCTGGGCTGTTCCGCGGGTTCGCTGATCTTGCATGACGTTCAGCCGGCAGGAAAGTCGTCTATGCGAGCAATCGATTGGATGCGCGGTCGTCACTCGTGATTCAGACTGCCCGAAGCGTGGCGCTAGACGTACTCATAGCCGTCTCCAAAGATGACGCCTACGCGAACATTTTGCTTCCGACGCGCATTGCCGCAGCGCATCTAGACGGACGCGACGCTGGACTCGCAACCGAGCTCTGTAATGGCACGCTACGCGGACGGGATTTCTACCGGGCCGTTATCGGCCAATGTACCGACCGCGAGATCTCTAAGATTCATCCCGTGGTCTTGAGCGTCCTAGAAATGGGCGTCCATCAACACGTCGCCATGCGCGTGTCAACTCATGCGCTTGTCAACGAAAGCGTCAACCTCGTCAAGGCATCTGGCATGTCTGCAGCTTCCGGCTTCACAAACGCGGTTATGCGAAGAGTCACTGAACGCTCGCTCGAGCAGTGGCAACAAAAGGTCACGGACAACCTGGTCGACGAAACTGATCGAACGGCCGTCCTGAACAGTCACCCGGCGTGGATTGTTCGAGCGTTGTCCATGGCGCTCAAGGCGGATAACCGCCCGAACGAGCTTGGCCCACTTTTGGCGGCCGACAACTCACCCGGGCCGTTGGGAATCATCGATCTTCGCAACGCCGGCGAAGTGCTGCACTCCCTTGTGCCCGCAAGGTTTTCACCTTTGGGTTTCCACCTCGTCGCCAGCGGTAATCCGAACAGCATCACAACGCCAGCAAAGGGACGCATTCGCGTTCAAGACGAAGGGTCCCAGCTGGCGGCGCTCATGCTCGCAGAAGTTCCAGCGAGCGCCGACTCAAACGAGTGGCTTGACACGTGTTCTGCCCCTGGCGGAAAGTCGGCGGTGCTGGCCTGGGCTGCCGAGAAAAAGGGTGCACACCTCACCTCCAATGAGCTCAACGCCATTCGGCTTCCGTTAGTCAAGAACTCCCTTGCCCCGTGGCCTAACGTTACGATCACGAACGTTGATGGTCGAGAATTCGGCAAGCGCGAGAGCAGGTTCAGTCGCATACTTGTGGATGCCCCATGCACCGGACTCGGGGCGCTTCGTCGCCGTCCTGAGGCGCGCTGGCGAAAAACCCCTGCAGACGTGGCTCAGCTGACGGGGCTTCAAGAAGAACTACTGCTCAGTGCTATCGACGCCCTGGAACCCGGTGGAGTTGTCGCGTATGTCACGTGCTCGCCGCACATCGCAGAGACACGAGGCGTCGTTTCCAGCGCACTTAAGAAGCGGCCCACCATGAACGAACTTGACGCACGAGACGTTCTGCAAAGTATTGTTCGCAACCCCATCGATATCACTGGGGATGCCCTTTCAGTCCAGCTGTGGCCGCACGCGCACGGCACCGACGCTATGTTCATCGCTCTGATGCGCAAAGACCAATAGGCTTCACTCCATGGCAGTGCGCATCAATCCGAGCATCCTGGCGGCTGATTTCGTCAACATGCAACGTGACCTGCACGCCATTTCAACTGCCGACTTCGTGCACGTCGACGTCATGGACAACCACTTTGTTCCAAACCTTACGTTCGGGCCCCAGATGGTCGAGCGAATTCAGGCCGTTTCGCCTATTCCGCTCGATGTTCACCTCATGATCGAAGACGTCGATCGCTGGGCGCCGCCGTACGCTGACCTTGGCTGTTTCAGCGTCACGTTTCACGCTGAGGCCACGCTCGAGCCAGTCAAACTTGCTCGAGAGCTGCGCAAACTCGGTGCCCGGGCTGGCATAGCGCTTAAGCCAGGTACTGCTGTCGATGACTACCTCGAAATTCTGGAGGAGTTTGACCAAGTTCTCGTCATGACCGTAGAACCGGGCTTTGGCGGTCAGAAATTCATTTCTGCCGTCATGCCCAAATTGTCCGCTCTCGCTCGCGCACGAAACAGCACCGGCGCCGATGTTTGGCTTCAGGTAGACGGCGGTGTTACTGCCGAAACAATTGCGATAGCCGCCGAATCTGGCGCTGACACCTTCGTCGCCGGATCAAGCGTGTTCAATGCAGACAGCATTCCCAGCGCAATAGAGACTCTGCGCGAGACGGCCCGTGCCCACCAGCACGATAACCTTTAAGTGTGAAGACTTTCGACTCTCTTTTTGCTGAACTGCAAGAGCGCGTATCGTCGCGCCCCGAGGGGTCGCGCACCGTTGCCGAATTCGATGCCGGTGTGCACACCATCGGCAAAAAAATCGTGGAAGAGGCCGCGGAAGTTTGGATGGCTGCAGAGCATGAGAGTCATGAGCGCACCGCTGAAGAAATTTCTCAGCTGCTCTACCATCTGCAAGTTTTGATGCTCGCCAAGGGTCTTACCTTGGAAGACGTCAACCGCCACCTCTAAACTTCAAGGATTTATCATGCTTCGTGTTGCCGTTCCCAACAAGGGCTCACTCTCCGACACAGCGGCCGCAATGCTCGTCGAGGCCGGCTATGGCTCGCGCCGCGACCCTCGCGATTTGCACTTTGTCGACGCCCGGAACGAGGTTGAGTTTTTTTACCTCCGGCCGCGCGACATCGCTACCTACGTAGGCTCTGGTGCACTCGATGTTGGTATTACCGGCCGCGACCTGCTTCTCGACTCCGGCTCGAGCGCTCACGAGATCGCAGAACTGGGATTTGGTGACTCGACTTTCCGTTTCGCTGGGCCCGCTGGTCGCTTTTCGAATCTGAGCGAACTTCGTGGCGCGCGGGTTGCAACGAGTTATCCAAACCTCGTTGCAGACTTTCTCAACGCTCAAGGTGTTGCTGATGTCGACGTTGTTCGCCTTGACGGCGCCGTCGAGTCTGCCGTTCGGCTTGGAGTAGCCGATGCCGTCGCTGACGTCGTCTCTACCGGAGGCACACTGCGCCAAGCAGGACTAGAAATCTTCGGCCCGGTCCTTCTTGAGTCGACGGCGGTGCTGATTAGCCGGGACGATAAGCGAGACGCCGCGTCAACTCTCCTTCGGCGCTTACAGGGAGTTCTCGTCGCTCGTCAGTACGTGCTGATGGACTACGACGTTCCCCAGGCTCTCCTCGAGGCCGCCTGCGCAATTGCTCCCGGAATCGAGTCACCGACCGTTTCACCACTCCACGACCCGGAGTGGGTTGCGGTGCGCGTCATGGTTCCCCGAAATGAAACCAATCAGGTCATGGATGCCCTTCACGACCTCGGCGCGCGCGCCATCTTGGTCAGCTCAATTCACGCAGCACGCCTGTAATCGTCATGTCTGTCTCCTATCGAGTCATTCCCTGTCTAGACGTCTCAGCGGGTCGCGTTGTCAAGGGAGTGAATTTTGAAAACCTTCGAGATGCAGGCGATCCGGTGTCGCTCGCTGAGAAGTACTACCTTGAGGGCGCCGACGAGATCACATTCCTTGATGTTTCTGCAACGGTTGATGGTCGCTCCACAATGTTCGACGTTGTTCGCGAAACCGCTGAGAAAGTTTTTATACCGCTCACGGTTGGCGGGGGCGTACGAACGCTCGACGATGTCTCGATGCTTCTGTCTGTTGGCGCGGATAAAGTCAGCGTGAATAGCGCCGCAATCGCTCGACCAGCTTTGCTTGATGAAATTTCCAACAAGTTCGGTTCCCAGATTTTGGTGATGAGTCTTGACATCAAGCGCGCAGACCACACGCCTTCTGGATTCGTAGTGACAACCCACGGTGGCCGCACAACGACGGATCTCGACGCACTTGCATGGACAACCGAGGTCATTGAGCGAGGAGTGGGGGAGTTACTCGTGAACTCAATTGACGCAGATGGAACCAAGCTCGGTTTCGACCTCCAGCTCATCGAAGAAGTAAGAACAATCAGCCGTGTTCCGCTCATCGCCTCCGGCGGTGCCGGAAAATCAGGCGATTTTTCTCCGGCGATCCGTGCGGGAGCTGATGCCGTATTAGCAGCCAGCATTTTTCACTCCGGTGAGGTTTCCATTGCCGAGGTCAAGTCGGCCATTCGTCAAGACGGTTACGCTGTTAGGTAATCATGTCGAACATCTCTCTCACGTCGATTTCCTACAACGGTGACGGTCTCGTGCCCGCGATAATCCAAGACGTGTCCTCATCGCGTGTCTTGATGCTGGGCTACATGAACGCCGAGTCGCTCGGCCTCACGGTCGAAACAGGTCGCGTCGTTTTTTGGTCGCGTTCGCGTCGAGAACTGTGGCGAAAAGGCGATACGAGTGGACATATTCAACTTGTTCGCTCGGTTGAAGTTGACTGCGACTCCGATGCGATTCTGGTGAAAGTGGAACAGGTGGGGGCTGCTTGTCATAACGGCACCACCTCCTGCTTTGACACCGCGCGAATCGACGCGCAAACCAGTCTGACCGCAGAGGAAGCTTCATGACGTCTTCAGCGACGACGACGACTCGTGAGCAATTTGACGCCGCGCATCGTGCAGGATTTGGAGTCATTCCCGTCATTCGGCAGGTCTTCGCTGACGGCGAGACCCCGGTTGCGATCTACCGAAAGATGGCTGCCGGCACGCCCGGTAGCTTCCTACTCGAGTCCGCTGAACAGGGTGGTATTTGGTCTCGATTCAGTTTTGTGGGGCTCGAGTCGTATGGCGTGCTTTCTGAGCGTGATGGTTCATCGTTCTGGTCATCTACTGGACTCAGTGCAGACGATGCGTTTGGCGGTCCCATCCCGTCGAAAAGCCTTGATGCTCTGAGAGCGCTTTACTCGCGATGGAAATCCAAGCCTGTAAATGGGCTCCCCGCATTGGCATCTGGACTCGTCGGTTATCTCGGCTGGGACACCGTTCGGCAGTTAGAGCGGCTTCCACACGCACCCGTTGAAGATGTTGTGGTTCCAGAGATAGCACTTTCGTTCGCTCGTGACCTCATCGTGCTCGACCACAAATGGGGGACAGTCCTTTTAGTAACGAACGTGCTCCCTGGCGACCCATCTTGGGAAGCGGCCCAGGCGCGACTTGATTCAATGCAGGAACGGCTTGCTCACCCTGGGGAAACGGGCTTGGCATCCATTGACCTCAAGGTCACAGGCACACCACAACTTCGGATGGCAAAGAACGACTTTCTCGACGCAGTCGTTCGAAGCAAGGAATACATCGTTGCCGGCGACGTCTTTCAGGTCGTCATTTCACAGCGCTTTGATGTTGAAAACCACGCCGATCCCGTCGATGTTTACCGTGTCCTCCGGTCATTAAATCCGAGTCCATACATGTATTTGCTCTGCCAGAGAGGACACGACGGAGAGCTTCTGCATGTCGTGGGTTCGTCACCCGAAGCCCTCGTAAAGGTTCAGAACTCGCGCGTGTACACGAAGCCCATTGCCGGTTCGCGACCTCGGGGTGAAACACCCGAGCAAGATGTCGAATTGGGACAAGACCTTCTGAACGACGCCAAGGAACGCGCCGAGCACTTGATGCTTGTCGACTTGGCTCGCAATGACCTTTTGCGAGTCTGCAAGGCCGGATCCGTTGAAGTCGCAGAGTTCATGAAAATAGAGCGATTCAGTCACATCATGCACATCGTGTCGAGCGTCGAAGGAGACCTCGCTCCTGACCACGATGCCGTTGACGTCTTTCGAGCCACTTTTCCAGCCGGAACTCTTTCAGGGGCACCGAAACCACGGGCACTCGAGATTATCGACGAGCTTGAGCCAAGCGCACGTGGGGTCTACGGGGGAGTCGTTGGATACTTTGCTTTCTCTGGTGACGCCGACTTAGCCATCGCAATTCGAACGGCCGTTCTCACGGGCACAACCGCAAGCGTTCAAGCTGGGGCTGGCCTGGTTGCCGATAGCGACCCAGAAACTGAGTACCAGGAGACGGTCAGTAAATCAGCAGCTCCCTTGCGTGCAATTGCAATCGCGAACGCACTGTCTCGAATCACTAACTGATGGGCAAGCTGTCCACAAAGCGCAACGTCGTCCTGACGCTTGTGCTTGGAGCTGTTCTCACCTTTGCCGGATGGTCTCAAATCTGGGTAACGCTGCACATAGTCGCCACCGACGTGAGGGTCAAAGAACTCGTCGCCAGCGGTCAAGCCTCGACAGTTTTGCCGGCTGGCCTAGCGCTCGTCTCCCTGGCTACTGGTCTTGTTCTACTTACCTCGCGACGTTCGCTGACCTACGTCATCGGAGGCATAAATGCCGCGGTTGGGCTTGGACTCATGACTTTGGTGTCGCTTTTTGCCGTAGACCCGATTAACTTCGAAATCGCCCAATTGTCGAAACTCAGTGGGATATCCGACGCCGGCGCTCTTCATGAACTCGTGGGGGAGCAGTCCCTTGGATTTGGTCTGTGGGTAACCATGCTGGGGGGAGCGCTTGTTCTGGGGGCGTCGGTCGTTCTGTTCGCAAGCGCTCACCGCTGGAACTGGTCTCGCTCCCGATATGATGCTCCATCGTCCTCGCTCCCGAGAGACCAAGAGAAACAACAGTCGACGCTCGATGCCTGGGACGACCTCACTCGAGGCACCGACCCAACCGCATAAGATATTTAGAGACCTCAAAACAAGGAGAAACATGAGCAACAACGCCAGCGATCCCGGTGAAGGACACTCGCCTGCAGCATGGACCGCAGTTGTCATCATGCTCGTCGCAATCACGACGGGCACCCTTTTCTTTGCTCTCGACATGCCCGTGCTCGTGTGGGCGAGTGTTGTCGTCCTCGTTCTCGGACCCGTTGTCGGCTACATCATGGCCAAGGCCGGCTGGGGAGTAAACGGCCCCAAGTACACACCGAAGGCGCACCACTAAAGTGCTTTTGACTGAGCTCACGGATGGAGCTCGCGAAGATGCTCTTACTCGTGAGCAGGCCCTCCCCCTAGAAGCCGTTCGAGAGTTGGCTCTCGCGGCTCCCGTTTCGCTGCGCGCGCTCGACTTCCTTGCGCCCGGCGACAGCGTCAAGGTGATCGCCGAAGTGAAGCGCGCGAGCCCTTCTCGTGGAGATATGGCAGAAATTGCTGACCCTGCAGCCCTAGCTGCTCTCTACGAGAGCGCAGGAGCATCCGTTATTTCAGTACTAACTGAGCAGCGTCGCTTCAAAGGCTCTCTCGAAGACCTGCGCGCCGTTCGCGCCGCCGTTTCGATTCCCGTTCTTCGAAAAGATTTCATCTCGACTGACTACCAGGTCTTCGAAGCTCGAGCCGCGGGAGCTGACCTCGTGCTGCTGATTGTGGCAGCGCTGGACGACGCACTGCTTCGCCACCTTTTTGGGCTAATTTCATCGCTCGGCATGACTGCTCTCGTCGAAGCCCACTCAGCCGATGAAGTTCGTCGCGCGGTCGACCTGGGTGCAGAACTCATTGGCGTCAACGCGCGCGACCTAAACACATTTGAACTTGACCGTGAACTCTTCGGACAACTCGCTGCAGAAATCCCGGCAGGGACTGTCCGCATTGCCGAGTCGGCCGTTCGCTCCGCGTCTGACGTTGATCACTATCGTCGTGCAGGGGCCGACGCTGTGCTTGTGGGCGAGGCCCTCGTCACGAGCGATCCCGTTGTTACCCTCACTTCCTTTTTGGAGATCTAATGGCTCTGCGCGATGAACTTGGCCCCTATTTTGGCGAATTTGGCGGACGCTTTGTTCCCGAATCCTTAATCGCGGCCCTCGATGAGCTGGCAGCTGCGTACGAGACCACCAAACTTGACCCTTCTTTTGCAGCGGAACTCACTCACCTGCATAAGACGTACACCGGCAGACCATCCATCATCACCGACGTGCCGCGCTTCGCACAGCACGCAGGCGGCGCCCGCATCATTTTGAAGCGCGAAGATCTCAATCACACAGGCAGCCACAAAATCAACAACGTTCTGGGACAGGCTCTTCTTGCTAAACGACTGGGCAAAAAACGCGTCATTGCAGAAACGGGCGCGGGCCAGCACGGTGTCGCAACCGCGACAGCAGCTGCCCTGTTCGGCCTGGAGTGCGTCGTCTACATGGGCGAGGTTGATACGGAGCGCCAGGCGCTCAATGTGGCTCGAATGCGTCTTCTCGGAGCCGAGGTTATCCCTGTAACGAACGGCTCGCGAACGCTGAAGGACGCAATCAACGAGGCGCTGCGCGATTGGGTTACCAACGTCGACACGACGCACTACTTACTTGGCACGGTCGCTGGGCCGCATCCCTTCCCCGTGATGGTTCGTGACTTTCACAAAATCATTGGCGAAGAGGCGCGGGCGCAGGTACTCGAACTGACAGGCCGGCTTCCGGATGCTGTAGCTGCGTGCGTCGGTGGCGGGTCGAACGCTATCGGAATCTTTCACGCGTTTCTCGATGACCCATCAGTCGCCCTCTACGGCTTCGAAGCCGCTGGGCGTGGAATAGATACGCCTGAACACGCCGCAACATTGACACTGGGGCGCCCAGGAGTTTTGCATGGCGCTCGGAGCTACATGCTCCAAGACAGCGATGGGCAGACCATGGAATCCCACTCCATTTCGGCGGGGCTCGACTATCCAGGCGTCGGACCAGAACACAGTTGGCTAAAAGACCTCGGTCGTGCCACATATCGTCCTGTCACTGACGTTGAAGCCATGGATGCTCTTCGCCTGTTGAGCCGAACCGAGGGAATTATCCCTGCGATTGAGACCGCTCATGGACTCGCCGGCGCGCTCGAACTTGGCAAGGAGCTCGGTCCTGAGGCAATCATTCTCGTGAACCTGAGCGGCCGTGGCGACAAAGACATGCAGACTGCCGCTGAGTATTTCGGAATTCTGGACGGAGCAGTCAAGTGACGTCGCTCGTTGAGACCGGAATTGACACCGCCAAGGTAAAAACTGGAGGTGCCCTTATCGGCTACCTCCCGCTCGGTTTCCCTACGGTGGACGCGAGCGTAGAGGCCGCGATCACGATTGCTCGTAACGGATGCGATGTTCTCGAGCTCGGACTTCCGTACTCTGATCCGGTTATGGACGGGCTCGTCATCCAGCGGGCGACCACGGTCGCACTCGAGAACGGCTTTCGAATCTCTGATGCCTTCTCTGCCCTGGAACAGATCACTGCGGATGTAGAAACACCAACGCTCGTGATGACCTACTGGAATCCCGTGCTTGCCTACGGCGTAGAAAAGTTTGCGCAGCAATTGAAGGCTGCAGGGGGAGCGGGGCTCATTACTCCAGACCTCATTCCAGACGAGGCCAAACTCTGGTTTGACGCGTCCAATGAATACGATCTGGATCGCGTTTTTCTCGCCGCACCTTCCTCTTCAAAAGATCGTCTGCAGAGAGCTATCGAAGTGAGTCGAGGATTCGTATACGCGGTCTCGACAATGGGCATCACGGGCACTCGTAGTGACGTTGACACAGCTGCCCTAGGACTTGTCGAGCGGCTTCGGGCCCTCGGAGCCGATCATGTCGGTGTCGGGCTTGGAATTTCGACACCCGCTCAGGTTTCTGAGGTGCTTTCCTACGCTGACGGAGCTATCGTGGGCAGCGCCTTGGTTCAGGCGCTTGCCGCCGGAGGAGTCGAAGCCCTGGCTCAAAAGGCCCTTGAACTCGCCTCTGGTAAGCCTCTCCAGCGTTCGTAACGCTTAGCCCTAAGGAATCCCTAACATGTCGGTAACCACATCGGTCCTTGCGAGCATCCCCAGCCCGCCCATCGCCTGGCAGTCATTCGAAATTGGGCCATTCCGCGTGCACACCTACGCCATTTGCATTCTGGTGGGAATCGTCCTTGCGATCTGGGTTACGAGCACGCGCCTTACCGCTCGGGGTGGCCCCAAGGGAGCCACCTTCGACTTCGCCCTGTGGGCTGTTCCCCTAGGAATCATCGTGGCGCGCCTGTACCACGTAGCTACTCACCCCGCGGATTACTTCTACCCGGGCGCTGACTTCCTTCGCATTTTCTACATTTGGGAGGGTGGAAACGCAATTTTCGGGGCCCTTCTCGGAGGCGCACTGGGCGTTTACATCGCGAGCCGAACCACTGGTGTGAAGTTTCTGAGTTTCGCCGACGCGCTCATCCCTGGGCTTCTTTTGGCTCAGGCCGCGGGACGCCTCGGTAATTATTTCAATCACGAACTCTTCGGACTTCCGACAACACTTCCCTGGGGCTTAGAGATTGAAGCCTCGAACACAGCATTTCCAGCTGGACTTCCGGCCGACACACTGTTCCAGCCAACGTTCCTCTATGAAATCCTCTGGAACCTTGCCGGGATTGCACTCGTTCTGATCCTGGAGCGTCGCGTCAACCTTCGCTGGGGCCGAGCCCTTGCCTTCTATTTGATTTGGTACGGCATTGGACGCTCGTGGCTCGAGTCCATCCGCATCGATCCGAGCGAGACCTTCTTGGGCATTCGAACAAACATTTGGGCAGCTTTCGCGGCAATTGCATTGGGCATCGTCATCGCTCTGTGGTCGCGTCGAGCACACACCGGACTCGAGCTCAGCGTTTATCGAAATGGACGTGACCCGAAAGACTCTGCAGTAGAATTTTCACAGGGCGAACCAGCCCGCTACCACGTTGGCAAAGTCGCCTCGTTGGATGCATCTACGCAGTCGACTTCGACGTCCACAAGTCGTTCGAAAGTCACCAAGCCGTAGCCTGTTCTTCTGTGGCGCAGCCACACTCCATTCGCTCTTGGGCCAGTGCCGTCCCTACGCAACCATGAGAGGAGGCCGTGCGTGACGGTCACTTTGCCACACCAGCGGTTCTCCGCTGTTCCTGCAGCCCAGGGTCTTTTCAATCCAGCAAATGAAAAAGACTCCTGTGGCTTCGCCATGGTCACTACGTTGCGCCAGAAAGCCGGTCACGACATCATCGACGTGGCTCTGGGGTCACTTCGCAACCTCGAGCACCGAGGTGCCGTCGGCTCAGACGCAGGCACGGGTGACGGCGCTGGAATTCTGACGCAGATTCCTCACGAGTTTCTCTCAGCTGTCACACCTTTCGATCTCCCCGCGTCGGGCACATACGCTGTCGGTAACGCTTTCCTTCCTCAGGATGCTAACGAGCGCGCCGGGATTCAGACTCGCTTTGCCGCCATAGCCTCAGAAGAAGGCCTCACTGTTTTGGGTTGGCGCGTCGTCCCCATTGATCCCGAGCACCTAGGAAATCTCGCGCGTGACGCGATGCCCGCTATTGAGCAGGTTTTTGTGACCTCAGCATCGGGAGTCCTTGCTGGACTCGAACTTGACCGACTCGTCTTCCGCCTTCGCAAGCGTGCCGAGAAAGAATCAGAAATCTATTTCCCCTCGCTGTCGAGTCGCACCATTGTTTACAAGGGAATGCTGACGACTCTGCAGCTCGAGCCGTTCTATCCAGATCTCTCGGACGAACGTTTTACTTCTACGCTCGCCCTGGTGCACTCGCGTTACTCGACAAACACTTTCCCCTCGTGGCCGCTTGCGCACCCGTTTAGGTTCATTGCTCATAACGGAGAGATAAATACGGTTCAAGGTAACCGAAACTGGATGCAGGCTCGCCAATCCCAACTTGCTAGCGACGTCCTTGGCGATATCAGACCGCTGCTTCCTATCTGCACGCCCGGAGCAAGTGATTCGGCAAGTTTCGACGAGGTTGTTGAGTTATTGACCCTCGCCGGACGAAGCCTTCCCCATGCCATCATGATGATGATTCCCGAGGCTTGGGAGAACCAGGCCGACATGGAACCCGCTCGTCGTGCCTTCTACGAGTACCACTCGTCAATCATGGAAGCGTGGGACGGCCCCGCAGCTGTCGCATTTACCGACGGCTCTCTTGTGGGTGCGACACTCGATAGAAACGGCCTTCGCCCCGGACGATACTTGGTGACCGACGACGGCCTTATCGTCGTTGCTTCAGAAATCGGTGTTCACGATGTCGCGCCAGAGAAGGTCGTAGCCAAGGGTCGCCTTCAGCCTGGCAAAATGCTGCTCGTCGACACCGTCGCAGGGCGAATCATCGATGACTCCGAAATCAAGGCCGATTTAGCCGCAAGTGCGCCCTGGCAAGACTGGATTGAGTCGAGCCGAATTGAGCTTGAAAGCCTGCCCGAGCGCGAGCACATCATCCACACGCCAGCGTCTGTGGCTCGCCGTCAACGAACTTTTGGATATTCAGAAGAAGACCTTCGGGTGATGCTCGCGCCAATGGCAAAGACTGGCATTGAGCCCCTGGGCGCGATGGGTTCGGACACCCCGATCGCCATTCTGAGCGAGCGCCCCCGAGTCATCTTCGACTACTTCGTTCAGCAGTTCGCCCAAGTTACGAATCCGCCCCTCGACTCAATCCGCGAAGAGGTCGTCACGAGCATGCGCCGTGGGCTCGGTCCGGAGCTCAATCTGCTTGAAGCTACACCCGATCACGCACGCCAAGTCGTCGTGGAGTTTCCCGTCATCGATAACGACGAGCTGTCCAAAATTCAGCATCTGAGAACGCGCACTGGTGAAAAAGCCACCGTTACGCTCAAGGGTTTGTACCACGTAGACCACGGCGAGTCAGCGATGGAGAAACGCCTGGCCGAAATGTGCAGCGAGGTTGACGACGCAATCGCAAACGGCGCCGAATTCATTGTTCTGTCTGATCGCGACTCGACCTATGAGTACGCTCCCATTCCGTCGCTCCTGATGGTTTCGGCCGTTCACCACCACCTCATCAGAACCGAAAACCGCATGCGCGTAGGGCTCGTCATCGAGGCCGGCGACGTACGTGAGGTTCATCACGTGGCAGTTTTGCTGGGATACGGTGCTGGCTCGGTCAACCCTTACTTGGCCATGGAATCCGTCGAATCTATGGTGCGCTCAGGATTCATCACCGACATCACTCCAGAAAAGGCAGTCAAAAACGTCATCAAGGCACTCGGCAAGGGTGTTCTCAAGATCATGTCGAAGATGGGTATCTCGACGGTTTCGTCTTACTCGGGAGCCCAAACTTTTGAGGCAGTGGGCCTGAGCCAAGACTTCGTCGATGCATTCTTCACCGGCACCGAGTCAAAGCTTGGTGGCATCGGCCTAGACGTTATCGCCGCCGAGAACACATCGCGACACGACAGCGCCTATCCTGACCGCGGAGGTGCTGAGCTCGTGCACGAGCGACTCACCAGCGGTGGCGAGTTTCAGTGGCGTCGTGATGGCGCCCCTCACCTCTTCAATCCAGAGACCGTCTTCAAGCTCCAGCACGCGACGCGGACGCGCCGCTTCGACATCTTCCGTGAATACACGAATATGGTTGACGACCAGGCCACCAACCTCATGACAATCCGGGGCCTTTTCGGTTTCGCAAAGGGCGTTCGCCCGCCTGTCGCACTTGATGAAGTTGAGTCGGTTGAGTCAATCGTTAAGCGATTCTCGACCGGAGCAATGAGCTATGGTTCTATTTCACCCGAGGCTCACGAGACCCTAGCGATTGCCATGAACCGCTTGGGCGCAAAATCAAACACCGGAGAAGGTGGAGAAGATGTCGCACGTCTGCTCGACCCCGAGCGCAGGAGCGCGATCAAGCAGGTAGCTTCAGGACGCTTCGGTGTGACGAGCATGTACTTGACTCACGCTGATGACATCCAGATCAAGATGGCTCAGGGTGCAAAGCCAGGCGAAGGTGGCCAGCTTCCGAACAACAAGGTCTACCCCTGGATCGCTCGAACGCGGCACGCGACAGCCGGAGTTGGACTCATCAGCCCGCCTCCACACCACGACATCTACTCCATCGAAGACCTCAAGCAGCTCATTTTCGACCTCAAGCGCTCCAACCCTTCCGCACGCGTCCACGTAAAACTGGTCTCACAGTCGGGAATTGGCGCGGTCGCAGCGGGTGTTTCTAAGGCCTTGGCCGACGTCATCTTGATTTCAGGACATGACGGAGGAACTGGCGCAAGCCCGCTGAACTCTCTCAAGCACGCGGGAACACCTTGGGAGCTCGGACTGGCGGAGGCTCAGCAAACACTGATGCTCAACGACATGCGTGACCGAGTATCAGTGCAAGTAGACGGACAGCTCAAGACCGGTCGCGACGTCATCATCGCTGCGCTCCTCGGAGCAGAAGAGTTTGGCTTTGCAACCGCTCCACTGGTTGTTTCTGGATGCGTCATGATGCGTGTGTGCCACCTTGACACCTGCCCCGTTGGTGTGGCCACACAGAACCCGACTCTTCGCTCGCGCTTTACGGGCAAGCCAGAGTTCGTTATCAACTTCTTCGAATTCATCGCTCAAGAGGTTCGTGAGTATCTTGCCGAGCTTGGCTTCCGCACTCTCGACGAGGCAATCGGACGTGTCGAAATGCTTGACACTTCGCGCGCAGTCTCGCACTGGAAGGCCGACGGCCTCAACATCCAGCCAATTTTAGACGGATCTGCATTCGCGGCCGATGTTCCCCGCCGTCACGCTCGCGCGCAGAACCATGAACTCGAGCTCCACTTTGATCGCCAGCTCATTGCGCTCGCGCAGCCCGCGCTTAATCACTCGACACCCGTGACAATTGATGTTCCTATCCAGAACACCGAGCGCGCTGTCGGCACCATGCTTGGCCACGAGCTCACTAAAAAGTTCGGTGAGCACGGGCTTCCCGAGGCAACAATCGACATCACCCTGCGCGGATCTGCTGGCCAGTCTTTGGGCGCTTTCATGCCAAGTGGCATTGCGCTCACGCTGATTGGCGACTCCAACGACTATGTCGGCAAGGGACTCTCGGGTGGCCGGATCGTCGTTAAGCCACACCCTGCATCTACTTTCCTCGCAGACGAGAACGTCATCGCTGGAAACGTCGTCGGTTACGGTGCGACCAGCGGATCGATGTTTATCCGCGGGTGCGTGGGGGAGCGGTTCCTCGTTCGCAACTCGGGAGCAACGGCCGTGGTTGAGGGCTGCGGCGACCACGCCCTCGAGTACATGACCGGTGGCTTGGCCGTTGTTCTTGGAGAGACTGGCCGAAACCTTGGGGCTGGAATGTCTGGCGGCACTGCCTACATCTATGGACTCACGTCAGCCAAGGTCAACGCGGATGCACTGGCTAGCGGTGAACTTATCTTGAGCAGTCTGGGTGAAGCCGATCGTGAGATTCTGCGTGACGTACTCAACACTCACACGAGCTCGACAGGATCAACGCGAGGAGCGTTCCTCCTTGAGAACTTCGAGGTCGAAGCGGCAAACTTCGTGAAGGTTCTTCCTCGCGATTACGCAGCCGTGCTTCAGACGCGTCAAGACGCCGTAAATCGTGGAGTAGACCCTGACGGCGATGAGACCTGGAACAAGATTCTGGAGGTGACCCGTGGCTGACCCCAAAGGATTTCTCAAGGTAACGGAGCGCGAACTTCCAGCTCGCCGCCCGGTGCCAATTCGCCTCAAAGACTGGCGCGAAATTTACGAACCTGGTTCTAAAGAGGTTCTCTCTGCCCAGGCCGGTCGTTGCATGGATTGCGGAATCCCTTTCTGTCATCAAGGCTGCCCACTAGGCAACCTGATTCCAGAGTGGAACGATCTGGTCTGGCGCGACGACCCCAAAGGTGCGATTGAGCGCCTCCACGCGACCAACAACTTTCCTGAGTTCACCGGTCGACTGTGCCCGGCTCCGTGCGAGCAGGCATGCGTTTTGGGCATCAATCAGCCCGCCGTCACCATCAAACAGGTCGAGGTCAGCATCATCGATCGCGCTTTCGCCGAGGGGCTCGTCACGCCACATGAGCCCACACGATTGTCTGGAAAAACTGTCGCCGTTGTCGGTTCTGGTCCTGCTGGCCTCGCCGCAGCGCAGCAATTGACTCGCGCGGGCCACACCGTCGCCGTTTATGAGCGTGATGAGAAAATTGGCGGACTTCTGCGGTACGGCATCCCCGACTTCAAGATGGAGAAGCAACACATCGATCGTCGAATCGAGCAGATGGAAGCCGAGGGCACACGTTTTCGTGCTGGCGTCAACATCGGAGTTGACATCACCTGGGACCAACTCAAGGAGCGCTATGACGCAATCGTAGTAGCTACGGGCGCGCTGCGACCGCGAGACCTAGCAATTCCCGGACGCCAACTCGAGGGCGTGCACTTCGCCATGGAGTACCTGACACCAGCGAACAAGGCAGTCTCGGGTGAACCTGCTGCACACGTCATTGACGTAGCCGGCAAGAACGTCATCATTCTGGGCGGTGGAGACACGGGCGCCGATTGCCTCGGTACGGCACACCGACAGGGAGCCGCCAGCGTGACCACCCTTGCCATCGGCAAGAAGCCACCAACGGAACGCCCCGAGCACCAGCCGTGGCCCATGGCTCCAAACCTTTTTGAGATTGCCAGCGCTCACGAAGAGGGCGGCAGTCGGGTTTACACCGTGTCTACGGTTGAATTCGTAGGCGACCAGAGCGGAAAGCTTCGGGCACTCAAGGTAGCCGAGACAGAGTTCGTAGACGGACACCGAATTCCCAAGGCGGGCACCGAGCGAGAGATTCCAGCTGATTTCGTGTTCTTGGCGCTTGGATTTATTGGCGGGGACAACGATGAAATTGGGGTTCAAACTGAACTCGCGTTCGACGAACGTGGAAACCTCAAGCGCACCAACGATTACACGACAAACGAGGCGGGTGTATTCGTTGCCGGAGACGCTGGTCGCGGAGCATCACTCATCGTTTGGGCAATTGCTGAAGGACGAGCAGCAGCAGCAGCCGTTGACGAGTACTTGGAGGGAAGCACCATTCTCCCCAAACCCGTCACGGCACACGCACAACCCATTTCACTCTCCTAGCGAGTTACAACTGCACCACCAACAGAGACGGAAAAAATGAGACGAGCCAAGATTGTTGCCACCCTCGGGCCGGCAACCGCTTCCTATGAAAACATCCGCGCCATCATCGACGCCGGTGTTGACGTGTGTCGCATGAACCTGAGCCACGGTTCATATGAGGTGCACGAAGATGTTTATCGCAATGTGCGTCAGGCGGCGGCCGACGCAGGCAAAGCCGTAGCGGTACTGGTTGACCTCCAAGGTCCAAAGATTCGCCTTGGCAAGTTCGAAGGCGGTCCGTACGACCTGGCTGAGGGCGACACGTTCACCATCACCATTGACGACGTCGTTGGCACAAAAGACCTTTCCAGCACGACATACAAGGGCTTGCCTGGCGATGTAAAGCCCGGTGACCCGTTGCTCATCGACGACGGCAAAGTTGGTCTTCGTGTCGTATCGACAGACGGTACGCGAGTCGTAACCACGGTTGAAGTCGCTGGTCCCATCAGTAACAACAAGGGAATCAACCTTCCCGGTGTTGCCGTAAACGTTCCCGCGATGTCCGATAAAGACGAAGCAGACCTTCGCTGGGGCCTTCGTCTCGGTGCAGATTTCATCGCACTGAGCTTCGTTCGCGACGCGGCAGACATCAACCGCGTTCATGAAATCATGGATGAAGAGGGCGTTCGCCTTCCCGTCATCGCAAAGGTCGAGAAACCACAGGCCGTCGAGAACCTCGAAGAGATCGTCGACGCGTTCGATGGCATCATGGTCGCCCGCGGCGACCTCGGAGTCGAACTCCCGCTCGAAGCGGTACCTATTGTTCAGAAGCGTGCCGTCGAGCTTGCCCGCCGCTGGGCAAAGCCCGTTATCGTTGCCACCCAGGTTCTCGAGTCGATGATCTCAAGTCCGCGTCCCACGCGTGCCGAGGCCTCTGACTGCGCCAACGCCGTGCTTGACGGCACAGACGCGGTCATGCTTTCCGGTGAAACCAGCGTTGGAGAGTACCCGGTCGTCACCGTTCAGACTATGGCTCGCATTATCGAGTCAACCGAGGAACACGGTCTCGACCGCATTCCCGCCCTAGGAACGAAGCCGCGCACGCAGGGCGGTGCCATCACGCTCGCCGCCGCTGAGGTGGCTGAGTTTGTTGGCGCGAAGTACCTCTGCGTCTTCACGGAGTCAGGCGACTCTGCTCGTCGCATGGCTCGCCTTCGCACCGAGATTCCCATGATCATCCTGACGCCGCATGAGTCCATTCGTCGTCGCATGGCACTTTCCTGGGGTGTGGAGTCGTACTTGGTTGATCCTGTCACCCACACAGACGACATGTTTGGCCAGGTTGACGACATCCTTCTTGGCAACGGACTGGCCAGCGAAGGCGACAAAGTCGTCGTGATCGCCGGCACTCCACCCGGAATTGCGGGCTCGACCAACGACCTCCGCGTGCACCGCGTCGGCGACGCGCACGCCCAAGCCGCACCGGCCTACAAGCGCTAGAAGTAAACAAAAATGTGGTCCCACATCATCGTGGGGCCACATTTTTGTTGGTGCCGGATGTGGGACTTGAACCCACACGTCCTTTCGAACAAAGCATTTTGAGTGCTCCGCGTCTGCCATTCCGCCAATCCGGCCAACTGCTCCAGAATATCCTAGGCTGTAGTGGTGACTGACCAGCCAGACGAGACCCCGACCACCCGCCGCGTAGTAGTAGCCGAAGACGAAGCTCTTATCCGAATGGATATCGTCGAAACACTTCGGGATAACGGTTTTGATGTGGTTGGTGAAGCCGGAGATGGCGAGCGGGCCATTGAGTTGGCGCTCGAACTTCGCCCCGACCTGGTCGTGATGGACGTCAAGATGCCCAAGCTTGATGGCATCTCTGCAGCAGAGCGCCTGAGCAAAGACAACATTGCACCAGTAGTTCTACTCACGGCGTTCAGTCAAAAAGAGCTCGTTGAGCAAGCTGCTAAAGCTGGTGCCCTTGCCTATGTCGTCAAACCATTCACACCGAACGACCTTCTGCCCGCGATTGAAATTGCACTTTCTCGTTTTAGCCAAATCAAGACTCTTGAAGAAGAAATTTCAGATCTGACAGAACGCTTCGAGACGCGCAAAATTGTTGACATCGCAAAAGGCATCCTGAACGAAAAGATGGGACTGACCGAACCTGAGGCATTCAGGTGGATTCAAAAGGCCTCGATGGATCGCCGTCTCACGATGAAAGATGTCGCGGTCACCATCATCGACCAGCTTGGCCCGACGCCCAAGGAGTAATCTGGCTTAGCCGGCCTTGATGAGGTTGGTAATGCGCACAGTCGACAGACGCTTGCCGTTCTGGTCAGAAATTGCAACCTCATGCGTCGTCAGGGTGCGACCGAGATGCACCGCGCGACAGACGCCAACGACGAAGCCTGATTTGCCACTTCCCGTGTGGGTTGCATTGACTTCAATTCCCACTGCGTGGCCGGCTATGCCGAGGTTGTGACGGTGTATGTTCGCCGCAATCGACCCCATGCTCTCGCCCAGCACGACGTATGCACCGCCGTGCATGATTCCATACGACTGCGTGTTCCCCTCAACGGGAATCGAAGCGACCGAGTACTCAGCTGAGAGCTCGTGGAACTGCATGTCCATTTTCATGGCCAACGCTCCGGCATCGACGCCTAGAAGTTTCTCGAGGTCGAGCGCGGGAGGGCGTGTTTCGAAGGTAGTCATGTGAATTCCCTGGTGGTGACGGGCTCGGATGCAACGTCAGAACTGACAACTAGGCTGGTGACATGTCCAACGAGTCACAGCCTACCCTCCTGATCATTGACGGCCACTCCTTGGCGTTTCGGGCGTTTTACGCTCTACCCGTAGACAATTTTCAGACCCGCGACGGTCAGCACACAAACGCCATTCACGGCTTTATCTCGATGCTCCTGAACCTTCTTGCCAAAGAGAAGCCAACACACCTCGCGGTTGCATTTGATATTTCGCGCTACAGCTTCCGCACGCGCGAGTACCCCGACTACAAAGCCACCCGCGGAGAGACACCCCCTGAATTCATTGGGCAGATTCCACTTCTCCAAGAAGCTCTGCACGCAATGAACATCGTCACCATCATGAAAGAAGACTTCGAGGCAGACGACGTGCTCGCAACGCTCGCCAACGAAGGATCGACTGAGGGTTTTCGGGTTCTCGTCGTTTCGGGCGACCGCGACACCATCCAACTGGTCAATGACAACGTAACGCTGCTGTACCCATCAAAGCAGGGCGTTTCAGAATTGACGCGATACGACGCCGCAAAGGTTTTTGAGCGCTACGGCATCCAACCTCATCAATACCCCGAGGTCGCCGCCCTCGTCGGCGAAACAAGTGACAATCTGCCCGGTGTGCCCAAGGTGGGCGAGAAAACTGCCGTCAAGTGGATAAACGAATTCGGCGGACTCGACGAAATTCTCCGTCGCCAAGACGAAATCGGAGGCAAGGTAGGAGAGTCGCTGCGTGAGTTCGCCCCTAATGCAGTGCGCAACCGCCGCCTGAATCGACTGGTGAATGATGTGGAACTCCCCGTCGGACCCAAGGACTTAGTTCGAGGCGATATCGACGCGACAGCCGTCAAAGAGATTTTTGCCAAACTCGAGTTCCGCTCCCTACTGGAGCGAGTGCTCAAAGCCAACGGGCACTCGGCCGATGGCGTTCCGGCGCCAACATCTGACAATGCCCAGGCAGCATGTGGCGCTGAGTCGGCCAAGGCCGATGGCAGCGTCGCAAAAAATCCGGTGCCTCAAGATGGCGCACCAACCCAGCGAGCTCGCGTAGAGCCAGCGTCCCTTTCTGAGGCGAAGATTCCTGCCACGAAAACGCTCCTAGATGAAGATCTCAAGTCGTGGCTCTCTCGCATTGACCACAGCGCAAGCCTCGGCGTCGCAGTCTTCGTCGAAACCGATGGAGTGTCTATTTCATCGGTCGGTCTCAGTCACGGTGGTGACGTCATTATCGTGCCATGGTCGCCGCATCGCCCAGACATTCAACCACTCATTGACTGGCTTGAAGGCTCAACTCCCAAACTGATGAGCGACGCAAAGACACAGATCAAGGCTCTCCAGAATCAAGGAGTCCACGTGGCGTCGCTCGCTTTCGATGCTGAACTCGCCGACTGGATCGCAAGGTCAGATGTATCTAAGCGTGATCTTGAATCATTGGCACGCCTCTACCTTGGATTGACCCTCCCCGAGGTCGATCGCTCTCAGCTCATTCCCGAGACCGAAGACATCGGTTCAGCCGGTCGCGCCTGGGTAATCGGTCAGGTCTCACATGAAGTGCATTCCGACTTAACGCCACTCGAACTTGGCCTCTTATTCGACATTGAGTTGCCGTCGCTACTGACCTTGGCCGCAATGGAATCACGTGGAATCACGGTCAGCGCCGACGTGCTCGACTCTCTCGCGAACGAACTCTCGTCGCGCGCCCAGGCGTCGGCCACCGCCGCATTTGCTGAAATCGGTCGCGAAGTCAACCTGGCAAGCCCGAAACAGCTGCAAGAGGTGCTCTTCGACCAGCTACAGATGCCCAAGACTCGCGCGACCAAGACCGGATACACCACGGACGCCGCGGCCCTAGCCGACCTTCAGTCCACCAACCCCCATCCGTTCTTGCAGCATCTCCTCGACCACCGCGACGTCACCAAGCTCGGTCAGATCGTCGAGACTCTGTCGTCATCCATCGGCACAGACAAGCGCGTGCACACCACGTATCTACAAACGGGAACATCGACGGGGCGACTATCTTCACTCAACCCGAATCTTCAGAACATTCCTATTCGCACCGAGGACGGCCGGCGAATACGTGATGCGTTCCAAGTTGGCGAGGGCTTCGACACCCTCATTACGGCCGATTACTCGCAAATTGAAATGCGAATCATGGCTCACTTCTCTGAAGACGCTGGTCTCATTGAGGCTTTCAATACGGGTGAAGACCTTCACCGCTTTGTCGGTGCACGAGTGTTCGGCGTCGCCCCAGAAGACGTCACCGGTGAGATGCGCTCGAAGGTAAAGGCGATGAGCTACGGGCTAGCTTACGGGTTGAGCGCCTTTGGACTAGCCAAACAACTCGGCATTGAAAACAAAGAGGCGAAACAGCTCATGACCGACTATTTTCAACGATTCGGGGGAGTGCGCGACTACCTGCGCAGTGTCGTCGAGACGGCGCGTATCAATGGCTACACCGAAACACTTTTCGGCCGTCGCCGCCCGTTCCCCGATCTGGCGAGCCCCAACCGCATATTGCGCGATGCCGCCGAGCGACAAGCCTTGAACGCCCCCATTCAAGGCACTGCGGCAGACATTATGAAGCTTGCAATGTTCGGAGTCGAGCAGGAGCTGAAGTCACGGCAACTCAGCTCCCGATTGCTTCTACAGGTTCATGATGAGCTCGTGCTCGAAGCTGTTTCGAACGAGGTAGATGAAGTCACGAACATATTGGAACAGCACATGTCGCAGGCGGC
Source organism: uncultured Microbacteriaceae bacterium (assembly GCA_903859205.1). Taxonomy (GTDB): domain Bacteria; phylum Actinomycetota; class Actinomycetes; order Actinomycetales; family Microbacteriaceae; genus CAIOLM01. Next base: position 106,314 of record CAIOLM010000042.1, on the reverse strand, counting down.
AAACCTCCTGGTCCCGCTCGAAGTTCAGGTGGGCGTCGGTCGCACATGGAACGACGCTGCCCACTAAAAACTGAGGTACTCTAAGAAGTGCACATTTGTGCATCCATATCCGCATGCCTTGATGCGAAGCACGCTTTGCGTCGAGGCTCTATTTATGTCCAACATCAGGAGCATCACTTAATGACCACCACACCGACTAAGGCAGCTAAGCAGATTGCCATCAACGACATCGGATCTGCTGAGGATTTCCTTGCTGCAGTCGAAAAGACTCTCAAGTTCTTCAACGACGGCGACCTCATCGCTGGAACCGTCGTAAAGATCGACCGCGACGAGGTTCTCCTCGACGTCGGATACAAGACCGAGGGTGTTATTCCCTCCCGTGAACTTTCCATTCGCCACGACGTAGACCCCTCAGAGGTCGTCAAGGTCGGCGACGAGGTTGAGGCCCTTGTTCTTCAAAAAGAAGACAAGGAAGGCCGCCTCATTCTCTCCAAGAAGCGCGCGCAGTACGAGCGTGCCTGGGGCGACGTTGAGAAGATCCGTGACACCGACGGTGTTGTCACCGGTACCGTCATCGAGGTTGTCAAGGGTGGACTCATCGTTGACATCGGACTTCGTGGATTCCTCCCCGCATCGCTCATCGAGCTGCGTCGCGTTCGCGACCTCACGCCTTACCTGGGCCAGGAGGTCGAGGCCAAGATTCTCGAGCTCGACAAGAACCGCAATAACGTCGTTCTGTCGCGTCGGGCACTGCTCGTTCAGAGCCAGTCCGAGAGCCGCAGCACGTTCCTCACAAACCTTCAGAAGGGACAGGTCCGCAAGGGTGTCGTTTCTTCAATCGTCAACTTCGGTGCATTCGTTGACCTCGGCGGCGTAGACGGTCTCGTCCACGTTTCTGAGCTCAGCTGGAAGCACATCGAGCACGCCTCTGAGGTTGTTGAAGTTGGCCAAGAAGTCACCGTTGAGATTCTGGAGGTCGACATGGAGCGCGAGCGCGTTTCACTGTCGCTCAAGGCAACTCAGGAAGACCCCTGGCAGGTATTTGCCCGCACACACGCAATCGGTCAGGTTGCGCCCGGTAAGGTCACCAAGCTCGTTCCCTTCGGCGCATTCGTTCGCGTTGCTGACGGCATCGAGGGTCTCGTTCACATCTCTGAACTTTCTGGCAAGCACGTGGAACTCGCAGAGCAGGTTGTTTCGGTTAGCGATGACGTATTCGTCAAGGTCATCGACATCGACCTCGAGCGTCGCCGCATTTCGCTGAGCCTGAAGCAGGCCAACGAGAACGTCGACCCCGAAGGCACCGAGTTCGACCCGGCTCTCTACGGCATGCTCACTGAGTACGACGAGAACGGTAACTACAAGTACCCAGACGGTTTCGACCCGGCTACTAACGAATGGCGTGACGGATTCGACTCACAGCGCGAGAAGTGGGAGCAGGACTACTCTGCAGCCCAAGCTCGCTGGGAGCTTCACAAGACCCAGGTCAAGGCAGCCCTCGAGCGTGAAGCCAACCTTCCCACCGCACCGGCCGCCGGTTCGGCTGACTCTGCAGCAACCACCTTCGCCAGCGAAGATGTTGCCTCGGCTGGAACTCTCGCAGACGACGAGTCCCTCGCCGCACTGCGCGATCAGCTCTCGCAGGACTAACAAGTTCCATAACGAGCGGCCCTTCTCCTGGCGAGAGGGGCCGCTCGTTTTTTTACGCCATCGTTGCCTGCTCATAGCCCAGGCATCCAGCTAGCATGAGGGCATGCAATTGATTGGGCTTACCGGTGGCATTGGTGCTGGAAAATCTACGATTGCAGCCCGTCTTCGAGAACTCGGTGCTCTGGTCGTTGATGCCGACGCGATGGCTCGCAAGGCAGTCGAACCTGGCACTCCGGCACTTGAACACATTCGTTCGCTCTTTGGTGAAGGCGTCTTAGAGGTCTCGGGTGCTCTGAATAGACCCGCTCTTGGCGCCATAGTGTTCTCCGACCCTGCAGCCCGAAAGAAGCTTGAGGCGATCGTGCACCCCGCAGTTCAAGCACTGACTCACGCCGAGTTCGAGCGCCTGGGAACAGAACATCCCGACAGCGTGATCGTCTACGACGTCCCGTTGCTAGCCGAGACCTCCAATACATATTCATTCTCGCGGGTAGTCGTTGCCCAAGCCCCCGCCCAAATTCGGATCGACCGACTCGTGAATATACGCGGCATGAGCGCTAAAGAAGCCGAGAACAGGGTGAACTCGCAGGCTGACGACGCCTCGCGACTCGCAATAGCGACTGATGTGATTGACACTTCGGGATCGCTGGCGAACACCATCGAACAGGTCGATGCACTCTGGGCGTTGCTCACGCACACCCGACCGTAGACTTCTTCACATGCATGATTCGCGCAGCGCAAAGCCATTTCGCGTTGTCAGCGACTACACGCCCTCGGGGGACCAGCCAAAGGCCATCGCCGAACTCGCGTCCAGATTGCGGGCAGGCGAGACAGACGTCGTACTGCTGGGAGCGACCGGAACAGGAAAGTCCGCAACGACGGCCTGGTTGGTTGAGGAGCTCAATCGCCCGACTCTGGTGCTGGCCCACAACAAGACGCTCGCCGCCCAGTTGGCCACCGAGTTCAGAGAACTATTCCCCGAGAACGCCGTTGAGTACTTCGTCTCGTACTACGACTACTACCAGCCCGAAGCCTACGTGCCACAAACCGATACCTTCATCGAGAAGGACAGCTCGGTTAACGCGGAGGTTGAGCGCTTACGCCACTCGACAACAACCTCGCTGCTCAGTCGCCGCGATGTGCTAGTGGTTGCCACCGTTTCGAGCATCTACGGCCTTGGCGCGCCCGAGCAGTATCTCGAGGCGAGCGTGAGCCTTGCGGTCGGTGACAAGATTTCTCGACCTCAGCTGCTTCGCAAGTTCGTCGACATGCAGTATTCGCGCAACGACGTCGACTTCTCTCGTGGAAACTTTCGCGTGCGTGGAGACACCATCGAAATCATTCCTATGTATGAAGAGCTCGCGGTTCGCATTGAGATGTTTGGTGACGAAGTAGATGCTCTCTACAGCTTGCATCCACTCACTGGCGAGGTCGTCGAGAAGCTCGCCACCATCGCGATTTTTCCGGCCTCGCACTACGTCGCTAGTGCTGACATTATGGCTCGTGCGATCATCACGATTCGCGACGAGATGGAAGCTCGGGTTACCGAGTTCGAAAAGGCGGGCAAGCTACTCGAAGCGCAGCGGTTGCGCATGCGCACCACATTCGACCTCGAAATGATGCAACAAATCGGCTTTTGTTCCGGCATCGAGAATTACTCGCGACACATTGACGTGCGCGAGCCAGGTGAAGCACCAAAGTGTTTGCTCGACTATTTCCCCGACGACTTCTTGTGCGTGATTGATGAGTCCCACGTCACTGTCCCTCAACTCGGTGCGATGCACGAGGGCGACGCATCGCGTAAACGCACCCTCGTCGAGCATGGCTTCCGCCTTCCCAGCGCACTCGACAACCGCCCACTGCGCTTCGACGAGTTCAAAGAGCGTGTCGGACAAACGGTCTACTTGTCTGCGACGCCGGCAAAATATGAACTCGAGATCGCCGACGGGGTGGTCGAACAGATCATCCGTCCAACCGGACTGGTCGACCCTCAGGTGATTGTGAAAGATGCCGAAGGCCAGATCGATGATCTTCTTGAACAGATTCGAATTCGCACTGCTAAAGACGAGCGCGTCCTGGTCACGACACTGACGAAAAAGATGTCCGAAGAGCTCACCGACTTTCTTACCGAAGCTGGGGTCAAAGTTCGCTATCTGCACTCGGATGTCGACACACTGCGTCGCGTCGAGCTGTTGACCGAGCTTCGGCAGGGCGTCTACGACGTTTTGGTTGGTATCAACCTCCTGCGGGAAGGTCTAGACCTTCCGGAGGTCTCTCTCGTGGCCATTCTCGATGCCGACAAGGAAGGCTTCCTGCGCTCGTCGACATCCCTCATTCAGACCATCGGCCGCGCAGCTCGAAACGTTTCCGGCGAGGTCCACATGTACGCCCGGACGGTCACTCGATCAATGAAACAGGCAATCGACGAGACGAACCGTCGCCGAGAGCGCCAGGTGGCCTACAACCTCGAACACGGAATCGATCCAACCCCGCTGCGTAAGAAGATTGCAGACATTACCGACATGCTCGCGCGCGAAGAGGCCGACACTGCCGAGCTCATGCACGAACTGGAAAACAGAAACGACAAGAAGCGTTCACGGGGCACGGGAATCGGCTCAGAGGGAGTCGACGCTCTTGAAGAAATCATTGCCGACCTCAACACGCAAATGCTCGAAGCGGCTGCTGAGCTCAAGTTCGAGTTGGCCGCCCGAATCCGCGATGAACTGGGCGAATTGAAGCGGGAGCTTCGACAGATTCACAAGGCGGGCCACGCCTAGACTTGAGCCATGTCGGCAAACTCACATTCACACCTGAGCGTTCGGGGCGCGAGGGTTCACAACCTCAAGAATGTAGATGTCGAAATCCCTCGCGACAGCCTTGTCGTCTTTACTGGCTTGTCCGGTTCGGGTAAGTCTTCGCTAGCCTTTGACACAATTTTTGCTGAGGGTCAGCGCCGCTACGTCGAGTCACTTTCGGCATATGCGCGACAGTTCTTGGGCCAGGTCGATCGGCCCGACGTCGACTTCATTGAAGGACTTTCGCCGGCTGTCTCCATCGATCAGAAATCGACAAACCGAAACCCTCGTTCCACCGTAGGAACGATCACCGAGATATACGACTACATGCGTCTACTCTGGGCTCGTATAGGCACTGCTCACTGCCCGGAGTGTGGTGGCGTCATCCAGTCACAAACCGTTCAGCAGATTGCCGACAAGCTTATGGAGCTTGCCGAAGGTACGCGTTTTCTCGTCGTTGCACCGATTGTGACGCAGAAAAAGGGCGAATTCGTTGATCTTTTTGCGGAACTCGCTGCGGCCGGTTATGCACGCGCGCTTGTCGACGGGGAGCAGGTCAGCCTCACGGAGCCACCCGAGCTCAAGAAAAGCTACAAGCACGACATTTCAGTTATCGTCGACCGACTGGTCGCTGGCGATGAGCTCCTAGAACGACTGACTGACAGTCTCGAAACGACCCTCAAACTCACCGGCGGTACCGTTCACGTGAACTTCGTCGACGCCGAGGGACCAGAAGCCTGGACCAGTTTTAGCGAAAAGCTCAGCTGCCCAAACGGCCACGATGTTCAACTGGCCGAGATCGAACCGAGAACCTTTTCGTTCAATTCACCCTTTGGCGCTTGCCCCAGTTGTTCTGGCTTGGGCACGCGCATGTCTGTCGACGAAGACCTCCTCATTGGCGACCCTTCTCTTTCGCTGACCGACGGCGTCATCATTCCCTGGACCTCTCAGGGCAAAGGTCTCTACCAGTACTACGACAAGCTCTTACAAGGCTTGTCAGACGACCTCGATTTCAGCCTGGATACACCGTGGAACAAGCTCCCTGCCGGCATTCAAGAGGCCGTTCTCACCGGCAATAATTTCTCAGTGAAAGTGAAGTGGAAGAACCGCTACGGTCGCGAGGTCTCATACAACAGCGGCTTTGAGGGAGTGATTCCATACATCGAGCGACAGTACATGCAGGCAGAGACCGATGTGCAACGGGCACGTTGGGCCGAATACCTTCGCGAGGTACCCTGCCCGGTCTGTGAAGGCAAGCGCCTCAAGCCCGAAGTTCTGGCCGTCACCATCAACGACAAGTCGATCAGCGACATCACCGAGATGCCGCTCGTCGAGACGCAAGCGTTCATGGACGGTCTCACACTGAGTGATCGACAAGCCATGATTGGCGCTCAGGTGCTTCGCGAGATTCGAGCACGACTCACTTTCTTGATCGAGGTCGGCTTGGGCTATCTCAACCTAGCCCGCGCAGCCGGTTCGCTTTCAGGCGGAGAGGCGCAGCGCATCCGTTTGGCAACTCAAATCGGCTCCGGATTGACTGGGGTCCTTTATGTTCTCGACGAGCCAAGCATTGGGCTTCACCAGCGCGACAATCGCCGCTTGATTGAGACGCTCATCAAGCTTCGCGACTTGGGGAACACGCTCATCGTGGTTGAACACGACGAGGAGACAATTCGCACAGCCGACTGGCTCGTCGATATCGGACCGAGGGCAGGCGTCGAGGGCGGTGAGGTTGTGCACTCGGGAACCTACGCCGACCTACTCACGAACACTCGCTCGGTCACCGCCGACTACCTCTCGGGGCGCACCGTCATTGAAACGCCCAAGAAGAGACGGCCGATCGACAAGAAGCGCGTCATCGAGGTCCAGGGCGCCCGCGCCAACAACCTCAAAGATGTGAGTGTCACTTTCCCCCTGGGCACCTTTACCGCTGTCACCGGAGTGAGCGGGTCTGGTAAATCGACCCTCGTCAACGACATCCTCTACAAGGTCCTCGCCAATCAACTCAACGGCGCCCGCTCTGTGGCCGGCAAGCACACCCGCGTTCTCGGCCTCGAGCACCTCGACAAGGTGGTGCACGTCGACCAAAATCCCATTGGGCGAACCCCTCGTTCGAACCCGGCTACGTACACCGGCGTTTTCGACCGAATCCGCACGCTCTTCAGCGAAACGACGGAATCAAAGACGCGAGGTTATCTGCCCGGACGATTCAGCTTCAACGTTAAGGGCGGTCGTTGTGAAGCTTGTTCCGGCGACGGAACGCTCAAAATTGAGATGAATTTCTTGCCCGACGTCTACGTGGACTGCGAGGTGTGTCACGGGCAACGCTACAACCGCGAAACCTTGCAGGTTCGCTACAAGGGCAAGAATATTGCCGAGGTTCTCGATATGCCCATCTCAGAGGCTGCTGATTTCTTCGAGCCCATCTCTGCCATCTATCGCTTCCTTCAAACCCTGGTCGAAGTCGGGCTTGGCTACGTGCGCCTCGGTCAGAGCGCGACGACTCTGTCGGGCGGTGAGGCACAGCGAGTCAAGCTCGCAACTGAGCTTCAAAAGCGTTCCAACGGTCGGTCGATCTACGTGCTCGACGAGCCCACAACAGGGCTTCACTTCGAGGATGTTCGCAAATTGCTTCTCGTTCTCAACGGGCTCGTCGAGAAGGGGAATACCGTCATCGTCATTGAACACAACCTAGACGTCGTCAAGTGTGCCGACTGGGTCATCGATATGGGCCCTGAAGGCGGCAACGGGGGCGGAACTGTCGTGGCCACGGGAACACCCGAGGCCGTGAGCAAGGTCGCTCAAAGCCACACCGGCGCGTTCTTGGCAGAGATTCTGGCGTAGATCCCATGGCGGACGACCTGCCGTACCGGCCACAAACGGGGGAGATTCCCACCGAGCCCGGCGTGTACCGCTTTTTCAACGCTGATCGCGTGCTCTACGTGGGCAAAGCAAAGAATCTTCGCGCTCGACTGACCAGTTACTTCGCACCGCTCGACACGCTGCACGAACGCACACGTCGCATGGTGACCACCGCAAACCGTGTCGAATGGGTCATCGTGGACTCGGAATTCGAAGCGCTGCAGCTTGAATTCACGTGGATCAAGCAGTTCGAGCCCCCGTTCAACGTGCAGTTCCGCGACGACAAGTCCTACCCTTATCTCGCCATCTCGATGGGCGACGAGTTTCCGCGTGCCTTCATCACAAGACGTCGAGGGGGTAAGGGCGTTGTCTACTTCGGGCCATACACAAAGACCTGGGCGATTCGCGACACCCTCGACACTCTGCTCAAACCGTTCCCCGTGCGTACCTGTTCAGATTCGACCCTCGCAAAGGCCACCAAAGAACGCCGCCCATGCTTGCTCGGAGACATCGGCAAGTGTGCCGCCCCGTGCGTCGGTCGCGTTTCGCCCGACGAGCATCGTTCCCTCGCGCAAGACATGGGACGCTTTCTACAAGGCAAGGATGACGATCTCGTTGACATCGTCAGGGAGCGGATGCTGGCCGCCAGCGCGAATCAGGACTACGAGCGGGCAGCTCGTCTGCGCGACAACATTAATGCGCTCGAGACCGTTGCGGCGAAATCGGTCGTAGTGTTGCCCGCAGAGGTCGACGCTGACGTCTTCGGCGTTGCACGCGACAGCGTGAGCGCAGCCGTCGCGCTTTTCTTGATTCGTGCCGGTCGAGTGCGCGGGGCACGAACGTGGACAGTCGACGCCGACGACGGAGTGTCAGACGGCGAGCTCATCGACGGACTCCTACGGTCTGCTTTCGAAGACGAGGACGTGCCAGCAAAGCTGGTTGTCGTTCCGCACCTCCCAGACGACGAAAGCCCACTCGAGCAATGGCTATCGGAGCGTCGTCGAGAACGTAGCGTAGACAAACGTGCTGGGGGAGTAGAACTACGCAAACCTCAACGCGGTGACATGCTGCGACTCAGTCAGACTGTTCAACAAAACGCCGGACATGCCCTCATGCTGTACAAGTCTCAGCGAACAAACGATTACGTCTCTCGGACCAACGCATTAGGACAACTTCAAGGGGCCCTTGGCCTCGAGCACGCGCCCCTTCGTATTGAGTGTTTTGATGTCAGTCACCTTGCCGGCACGAATATTGTCGCCTCCATGGTTGTCTTCGAGGACGGCTTGCCGAAGAAGAACCACTACCGAAAGTTCGCGATTACAGAGGCCGCCGACGATACCGAGGCCATGAGACAGGTACTGACCCGGCGTCTCGCGTATTTGGGGTATGGTTCCGGGGCTGAAGGTTCGACCGAGGCGGGAGTCAAAAACGACAAGAAGTCCTTCGAGTACCCGCCCGGACTCCTCATCGTTGACGGCGGCCAACCGCAGGTTAACGCGGCAGCGAAGGCGCTCAAGGCCGCTGGACTCAGCATTCCCCTGGTCGGCCTGGCCAAGCGTTTAGAGGAGATCTGGTTCCCCAACGACCCTTTCCCCATCATCCTTCCGCGCGGCTCGGACGCCCTTTTCTTGATGCAACAACTTCGAGACGAAGCCCACCGCTTCGCCATCACGTTCCAGCGAGCCAAGCGTAAAAACGACATCCGGTCTGTGCTGAGTGACATACCCGGGCTCGGGCCGAGTCGAGTATCGACGCTTCTCAAACATTTTGGCTCCGTTGCCAAGATTCGGTCTGCCACCGTTGCCCAGATTCAGGACGCGCCAGGGATCAGTGCCAGCCTCGCTGAGGTCGTTTTTGCCGCCCTGAGCTGTGGCGCTCAAGCCGATAGTCTTGAACCCCAGCAGGAAAAGGATCCGTCATGACAACAGGCACCAGCGCAGAGCGCGAGATCCTGATTGTCACTGGAATGTCTGGTGCCGGGCGGTCCACGGCAGGCAACGCCCTCGAAGACATTGGGTGGTACGTCGTCGATAACCTCCCACCGCAAATGCTGCGCCCCTTGGTCGATCTGGTGACCACCGACGGAGCAGAACTGCCACGGATCGCCGCGCTTGTCGACGTTCGCGGTCGAAACTTCTTCAAGAATTTCCGTGAGATTGTGGCCGATATTCGCAACGTCTCCTTCGTTCGCGTACTTTTTCTCGACGCAACCGACGACACGCTCGTGCGTCGATTCGAGTCGGTTCGGCGCCCACATCCACTCCAAGACGATGGCACCATCAGCGACGGCATCGCGGCCGAGCGCTCGCGCATGGCTGAAATTCGCGAAATGAGCGATATCGTCATCGACACCTCAGAACTCAATGTCCACCAACTGTCTACGCGCATCGTCGAAACCTTCAGTGGAGAAGACGACTCGAACATACACATCACGGTTCAAAGCTTCGGCTTCAAGTACGGCTTACCCACCGACGTTGACCTTGTGGCCGATGCTCGATTCTTGCCCAACCCCTTCTGGAGCCAAGACCTCAAAGCCCTCACTGGCTTGGATAAGCCGGTCAGCGACTACGTTCTTTCTCAAACCGGAGCAGGTGAGTTTCTCGACGCATACGAGGCGCTTCTGAGACCCGTGCTCGAGGGCTACCAGCGTGAGAACAAGCGTTATGCAACCATCGCGATTGGCTGCACAGGCGGCAAGCATCGCTCGGTTGCTCTCGTCATGGAATTGGCTGCCCGATTGAGCAGCCAATCGGGCCTGGATGTTCGAATCAAACATCGCGATCTCGGGCGCGAATAGGCATTTCACAAGCTGTAACTCGTTTCCTGCAATCCTGCAGAAGTGAGAGACTAGACCGAGCATTTCTAAAGGGGTAATTCGTGAGTTTGACGTCACAGGCAAAGGCGGAGTTGACATCCGTCGTTGCTCCCAAGACAACAGTGCGTCAAGCCGAGCTGTCCTCGCTGCTTCGTTTCGCCGGGGGACTCCACACCATCTCTGGTCGCATCGCTGTTGAAGCTGAAGTGCATACGGTCGAGCTGGCGACCAAGATTCGCAAAGATATGGCCGAGCTGTACGGCGCTCGCAGTGAAGGACGCGTTGCCCCTGCACCCAACCCGCAAACCGAGCCCACATATCTTGTTCGAGTGATTGACGCAGGGGAGACCCTCGCTCGTCAAACTGGTCTCCTCGACACTCGTCGTCGACCCATTCGTGGGCTTCCCAACAAACTCACAACGGGCAACGTAGAAGACCTCGCTGCCATTTGGCGCGGTGCTTTCCTCGCCGCCGGCGTCGTCACCGACCCGGGTCGATCGGCATCTCTCGAAGTTCTGTGTCCCACAAATGAGGCCGCTATGGCTCTCGTCGGCGCCGCATCGCGACTTGGCATTAGCGCCAAGGCCCGTGAAGTCCGTGGAGCGCATCGCGTCGTCATCCGCGAGGACGAGGCAATCGGTCGCATGCTCACGGTTATGGGCGCGACCCACACCGTCACCGCCTGGGAAGAAATGCGCCAGCGTCGTGAAGTTCGCGCCACCGCAAACCGCTTGGTCAATTTCGACGATGCAAACCTGCGACGCTCGGCACAGGCTGCCGTTGCCGCGTGCGCCCGGGTAGAGCGTGCGCTCGAGATTCTTGGTTCCGATATTCCCGACCATCTTGCATACGCTGGCAAGCTCCGCCTTGACCACCGCGATGCTTCACTCGACGAACTGGGGCACCACGCGACTCCGCCCATGACAAAAGACGCCGTCGCCGGCCGCATCCGTCGCCTGTTAGCCCTGGCCGACAAGGTCGCGTCTGAAAAAGGCATCCCCGGAACCGACGCTAACCTGCCTGACGATCTAGACGTCGACTAAAAACCTAAATCCGCCACAACATCAACCAAGGAGTAACTCGTGTCGAACTACGTACTGCCCGAACTGACCTACGACTACGCAGCTCTTGAGCCGCACATCAGCGCCACCATCATGGAGCTCCACCACAGCAAACACCATGCCGCCTACGTAGCTGGCGCCAATGCCGCCATCGAGAAGCTCGCAGAAGTTCGCGAGTCAGGTGACTACGCAAACATCAATCGCCTTCAGAAGGACTTGGCTTTTCACCTCGGCGGTCACACCAACCACAGCATTTTCTGGAAGAACCTGACCCCCAACAGCCAGGAGCGTCCCGCCGGCGAGCTCGCCGCGGCAATCGAGGAGTTCTTCGGCGGTTTCGAGAAGTTCCAGGCTCACTTCAACGCAGCTGCGCTCGGACTTCAGGGTTCCGGTTGGGCCTTCCTGGCATGGGATGCAATTGGCTCACGCCTCATCATCGAGCAGCTGTACGACCAGCAGGGCAACGTTCCGGTTGCGACCGTGCCACTGCTGATGCTTGACATGTGGGAGCACGCTTTCTACCTCGATTACAAGAACGTCAAGGGCGACTACGTCAAGGCATTCTGGAACATCATTAACTGGGACGACGTGGCTGCCCGTTTTGACGCTGCTCGCGCCGGAACCGCTGGTGTCCTGCTATTCTCGTAGGTAGTTGACGACGGGTGTCCTAAGTAATTGGGACACCCGTTTTCTCTGAGTTCCACCCTTTCTGCACCGCCAAGCAACAACGGCACGAGACGTGCCCTAACCCTCACTTGGAGACGAAGTGACTGTCAAAGTTGGTATCAACGGTTTTGGTCGAATTGGCCGAAACTATTTCCGTGCCGCCCTCGCACAGGGCGCAAACATTGAGATCGTTGCTGTCAACGACCTCACTGACACCAAGGTGCTCGCGCACCTCCTCAAGTACGACTCGGTCACTGGACGCCTCGACGCAGATGTGACCTTTGACGCCGAGAACATCATTGTCAACGGTAAGAAGATCAAGGTTCTCGCAGAACGCGACCCCGCTGACCTCGGCTGGGGCAAACTCGGCGTAGACGTTGTCATCGAGTCAACTGGACGCTTCACCGACCGTGTCAACGCGCAGAAGCACATCGACGCTCGCGCCAAGAAGGTCATCATCTCGGCTCCTCCCACCGGCAATGACATCCCGACCTTTGTGATGGGTGTCAACAACCAGAAGTACGACGCAGCCGTCGACCACATCATCTCGAACGCTTCGTGCACCACGAACTGCCTTGCGCCTCTGGTTCAGGTCTTCGACCGGGAATTCGGCATCATCACCGGCCTCATGACCACCGTGCACGCTTACACTGCCGACCAGAACCTCCAGGATGGCCCGCACAGCGACCTTCGCCGCGCGCGAGCAGCCGGCATCAACATCGTTCCCTCGTCGACAGGTGCCGCCAAGACCATTGGCAAGGTTCTTCCCGAGCTGAACGGCAAGCTCGACGGTTTCGCCCTTCGCGTTCCCGTTCCTACCGGCTCGATTACCGACCTCACCATTCAGGTTGAGAAACCGGTTACCGAAGAGCAGGTCAAGGCCGCGTTCAAGGCTGCCGCTGATGGTCCGCTCAAGGGCATCCTGAAGTACACCGAGGACGAGATTGTTTCGAGTGACATCGTGACTGACCCGCACTCGTCGATCTTCGACGCAGGTCTGTTGCGCGTCCTGGGCAACCAGGTCAAAATTTCCAGCTGGTACGACAACGAGTGGGGCTACAGCAACCGACTCGTTGACCTGACCGAGTACATCGCAAAGTCGCTGTAACCACGATGGCACTTCGCACTCTGGCATCTCTGGGCAATGTGTCCGGAAAGCGCGTCATTGTTCGCTGCGACTTGAATGTTCCGCTCAAAGACGGTGTCATCACCGACGACGGACGCATTCGAGCTTCACTGCCCACACTGAACGCGCTCCTCGATCAGGGTGCACGAGTCATCGTGTTGAGTCACCTGGGACGCCCTGATGGTGCGCCTGATTCCAAGTACAGCCTTGCCCCGGCGGCCACTCGAATGAGTGAGCTGCTGGGCAAGGCAGTGGGATTCGCCACCGATACCGTGGGCGCGTCCGCGCTGGCTGGAATCCGTGCGCTTGACGACGGCCAGATTCTGGTGCTTGAGAATGTGCGCTTCAACGCCGCAGAGACGAGCAAAGACGCCAACGAGCGCGAAAAGTTTGCCCAAGTCCTGGCAGACGAAGCAGACCTCTACGTTTCCGACGGCTTCGGCGTCGTTCACCGCAAACAAGCGAGTGTTTATGAACTGGCGCAGCTTCTGCCCAGCGCAGCCGGCCTTCTCATCGAAACCGAATTACAAGTGCTCGACCGCCTCACCGAGACTCCCGAGAGGCCATACACGGTCGTTCTGGGCGGCTCGAAGGTCAGCGACAAGCTTGGCGTCATTTCGCACCTGCTGCCGCGCGTAGACACGATTCTTATCGGTGGCGGCATGCTGTTCACCTTCCTCGCAGCTCAAGGCTTCAAGGTCGGATCGAGCCTGCTCGAGGTCGATCAACTCGATACCTGTCGTGGCTACCTCGCAGACGCACAGGCCAGAGGGGTCGAAATCATCCTTCCGACGGATGTTGTTGTAGCCGAAAAGTTCGCTGCAGATGCCAGTCACGTGATCACGAGTATCGACGGCATCGAAGACACAGCTTTTGGATCATCCGGGCTTGGCCTCGACATCGGCCCCGCTACCGCCGCAGCTTTTGCGACCAAAATTTCGAACTCAAAGACGGTCTTTTGGAACGGTCCGGCTGGTGTGTTTGAGTTCCCTGCTTTTGCTCACGGAACGCGAGCCATCGCAGAAGCTCTGACCAGGGTTGACGGATTGAGCGTCGTCGGCGGGGGAGACTCCGCTGCTGCCGTGCGAATCCTCGGGTTCTCAGACGATCAGTTCGGGCACATTTCTACTGGCGGTGGCGCATCGCTGGAATTCTTAGAGGGCAAGAAGTTGCCTGGATTGGAAGTACTCGGTTGGTAACTTCACGCACTCCGTTCATCGCAGGCAACTGGAAGATGAACCTCGACCACTTGCAGGCCATTGCGTTCGTGCAAAAGCTCGCCTGGACCCTCAAAGACACGAACCACAAATACGACGAAGTAGAGGTCGCTGTCTTTCCGCCATTTACCGACATTCGTTCCGTGCAGAACCTTGTCGAGGCTGACAAGCTCGAACTTAAGTACGGCTCCCAAGACATCTCTGCACACGACACAGGCGCGTTCACTGGCGAAATTTCGGGCGTTTTCCTCAAGGGGCTTGGCGCTTCTTACGCAATTATCGGGCACTCCGAGCGTCGGCAGTACCACGGAGAGAACGATGACGTGGTCAAGGCCAAATCACTCGCGGCACTCAAGCACGGCGTCACCCCGCTGATTTGCGTTGGTGAGACGGAGTCCGAGCTCGAGCAATTCGGTCCGTCCGCAGTACCCGTCGCTCAGCTTCGTGTGACCGTGTCGGAGTTTGACAAGAATGCCGAGTTCGTCGTCGCCTACGAACCGGTCTGGGCCATTGGCACCGGCAAGGTCGCCACCGATGAGCAAGCCGAGCAGGTGTGCGCAGCACTTCGCGCCACACTTCGCGAAGAACTTGGCGACGAAGCTGCCGATCGCACTCGCATTCTTTATGGCGGGTCGGTCAAGGGAGGCAATATTGCCGGCCTTATGCGCCAACCCAACATTGACGGCGCCCTCGTCGGGGGAGCAAGCCTCGACGTTACCGAATTTTCTACAATCGCCCGATTCAAGCAACACGTCATCTAGTTCGTTAGAATTAGTGAGGCTCGCGCGAGCTACCGCCTAAGAAAGGCCCCTTCGTGTTTATCCTGCAAGTCATCCTCCAGGTCATCCTGGCCATCACCAGCCTCCTGCTGACGCTACTCATCCTTCTTCACAAGGGTCGTGGCGGCGGCGTTTCCGACATGTTTGGTGGTGGCGTTACTTCGAGCCTCGGTTCGTCTGGCGTGGCTGAGCGAAATCTCAACCGCATCACCGTGATTCTCGGACTGGTGTGGATCGCCTGCATCGTGGTTCTCGGTCTGCTGACCAAGTTCGGTGTTGCCTGATGTCCTCCGGCGGTAGCGCAATTCGCGGGTCGCGAGTCGGCGCAGGCCCGATGGGAGAGCAAGATCACGGCATCCACGCCGAGCGCGTAGCCATTTCATACTGGGATGCACTTGGCAATGAGACCGTGCGGTACTTTGCTGCAAACCTTCCTGAAGAAGAGATTCCCGAGACGATCGACTGCCCGCAGTCTGGCTTACCTGCCGGGCGAGATAAGAACAACCCACCTCAGGTTGCCAAGCTCGAACCTTACAAGACGCACTTAGCGTACGTGAAAGAGCGCCGTACTCCCGAAGAGGCAGAGCAAATCCTTGAGGATGCACTTCTCCAGCTGCGCATCCGGCGCGGAACAGTCAAGCCCTCGTAGCTTCGCTCCCGAGGCTTACTCTCAAGAGTTTCGGCCCTTGCTGATTACAGCGGGGGCCGATGCCTTTAACTCCTAAAGACTGGCGGCAGCGGCTTCGTCCGCCCAAAGCCTCGTCTCAAGACTGCCGCGAACGCAGGAGCTAGGAACTGAATAGTCATTCTCGCTCGCAAACATCGCAGATACGGCCTGCGCCTTGTCTGCGCCAAAGGCGACGATCCACACGCGCTTGCTTGCGTTGATAGCTCCGAAGGAGAGCGAGAGGCGCTCGGGTGGTGGCTTGGGGGAGTTGCGCACAGGAAGCACCGACCCAAAGCTGCGCGCATCAACGTGATCAGGAAAGAGTGACGCGACGTGAGAGTCTGGGCCAATCCCCAAGAATGTGAGATCAAACGCTGGTTGTTCACCATCGCTCGAGAAGGCCGCTAACTCTGCAGAGTACAGCTGAGCACCCTCCTCGAGCGAGAATCCATCGTTGGACGCGGGCATCTCGTGCACATTCGTGTCGGCGATATCGAGCCGGGTCAGTAGCGCCTCACGAGCTTGCCTCGCGTTGCGATCAGAGCTGTCCCGCTCAACAAACCTCTCGTCGCCCCACCAAAAGTGAACGCACGACCAATCGATCGACTGGCCACCGTGGCGGGCAATGCCCGAGAGAACGGCAACGCCGATGGTTCCACCCGTCAGCGCAATATGTGCCACACTTCGTTCGGCAACCGCCTCGGCGATAACAGCCTCGGCGGATGAAGCGACCGTTGCGATGAATGTCTCGCGGTCCGGAAGAATAGTCAGCTCGCGGGTCATTCAGAGCCCAAGTGCTGAGACACCATTGGTTACGACCGACCCGTAAACAACGTCGGGATCAAGCCGACGCAGTTCCTCGGCAAGACAATCGCGCAGGCTACGACGCATAAGCGTGATGTCATGGCGGGGCTGACCAGGCTGCTCCAGACGCGCAGTGTTCTCGCTCAATCGCTCAATTTTGATATCACCGGATGCGCGCGACAGAACAACCTCGTGGATGCTTCCGTCATGAACACCGCGATCACTCTCTCGATACTCAATGGGAGTCTGCAGCTGGAGCTGCAACCAGGCTGCGAGCAGGCGTGCCGATGGCGAGCCTGAAGCGGCCTTGACGTACCCACTCGTGATTGGTTCGTAAGGGGGCTGATCGAGAACAGCCGCCAACTGGGTGCGCCACGAGGTAAGCCGCGTCCATGCAAAGTCAGCATCGCCGGGGGCGTAGCTCGAACTCAGGTGTTTCAGTGCGGCCACAGTGTCTTCTTTAGCAGCGGCATCAGTAATGCGGCATTGAGCAATGGCGCCCAGTGGCGACTGAGAGGCTACTGCAGGCGATGACTTCGGCCACCAAACAACTACCGGGGCGTCAGGCAACAGCAGGCTGGTGACCAAACCCTGCTCGTCAGAACCAACCTCACCGTACGCACGAAGAACGATGACCTCACTGGCCCCAGCGTCTCCGCCCACTCGAATTTCGGCATCGAGGCGATTCGTGATGTGAGTAGAAACCTCGGGAATTGACAGCACAATCACGCGCATGGGGTGCTCACGGCTGGCCTCATTGGCCGCCGTGATGGCGTCTTCTTCTTCTCCGGGTGTCGTTGAGATAACGAGGGTAAGCACACGGCCAAGAGCGACTGCTCCACCTTCTTCGCGAAGGTTGACAAGATTCTTAGACACCTTGGCAGTTGTAGTGTCAGGCATTTCAACAATCACGGACGCCTCCAAACACGGCCGTCGCGGGCCATGAGCTCGTCAGCAGAAGCCGGCCCCCATGTGCCGGGTCGATACTGTTCAGGCTGACCCTGGGTCTCCCAGAACTCCTCAATCGGGTCAAGAATCTTCCAGCTGAGCTCAACCTCTTCGTGACGGGGGAATAGGGGCGGATCGCCCAGCAACACGTCAAGAATCAGTCGTTCGTATGCCTCAGGGCTTTGTTCCGTAAAAGCGTGTCCATAGCCAAAATCCATCGTCACGTCACGCACCTGCATGCCCGCGCCCGGAACTTTCGATCCGAATCGAATCGTGACGCCCTCATCTGGTTGAACGCGAATCACGAGTGCGTTCTGTCCCACGGCCGAAGTTTGGTGCTCAGCGAAAAGATACTGAGGGGCGCGCTTGAAGACAACTGCGATTTCAGTCACGCGGCGGCCCAAACGTTTACCGGCTCGAAGGTAGAAGGGAACACCAGCCCAACGGCGAGTAGCAATGTCTAGGCGCATGGCCGCGTAGGTCTCAGTCAGAGACTCCGGGTTCATTCCATCTTCGTCGAGGAAGCCCACAACGTTTTGCCCACCTTGCCATCCGCCTGCGTACTGCCCGCGTGCTGTCGCCGCGCCAAGGTCGGCGGGAAGGCGAACAGCGGCGAGAATCTTTTCTTTCTCGGCACGCAAGTCGTCAGCGTGGAACGAGATGGGTTCCTCCATCGCGGTCAGAGCCAACAACTGCAACAGGTGGTTCTGGATGACGTCTCGCGCTGCTCCGATACCGTCGTAATAGCCCGCCCGACCACCAACTCCGATGTCTTCCGCCATCGTGATCTGCACGTGATCGACGTGCTCGGAATTCCAGAGCGGCTCAAACAGCTGGTTGGCAAAGCGCAACGCCAAGATGTTCTGAACCGTCTCTTTGCCCAAGTAGTGGTCAATGCGAAAGATGGAGTCCGCCGGAAAGACCGACTCGACAACATCGTTGAGTTCGCGCGCCGTCTTCAGGTCAGATCCAAACGGCTTTTCGATGACAACTCGACGCCATTGATCGTGAGCGGGGTCAGCGAGACCTGCTCGACGAAGTTGCTTGGTTACCTCGGGGAACGAACGAGGCGGAATCGACAGGTAGAACGCGTGATTCCCCATGGTTCCACGCTTCTCGTCGAGATCCCGGATTGTCTCCTTCAGGCGGTCAAAAGCCGCATCATCATCGAAGGTTCCCTGGACGAAACGGATACCCTTGGCGAGCTGCTCCCAAACATCCTCACGGAATTCTGTGCGGGCATACTCCCGCACAGAGTCATGTACCTCTTTGGCGAAGTCTTCATGCTCCCACTCACGTCGGGCAAAACCAACGAGAGCGAAACCCGGTGGCAGTAGACCGCGGTTCGCTAGGTCATACACCGCCGGCATGAGCTTCTTGCGGGCAAGGTCACCAGTGACACCGAAGATGACAAGCGAACACGGACCGGCAATACGGTTGAGTCGACGATCCTCGGCCACACGCAGCGGGTTGCTGCCCTGGGTAATGTCAGCGGGAGACATGGTCCTCTTCAGTTCGAGTTTTAGTTGAACGCTTCGAACAGCGCGAGCAGGTCGGGGTTGCCGGCCGGAATCGTGAGCGTCAACACCGGTCGACCATGGTCAGCCAAGACCTGAGCGTCACCAGCGGCCTGGGCGGCGATGAGCTGACCGAACGTGAACGGGCGCTCCGGAATCGCAAGGTCGGTGTCGACACCCTGCAACACCTGGATGAAAGCTCCGACCGCGGGACCACCCTTGTGGAATTGTCCTGTCGAGTGCAAGAAACGCGGACCCCAACCAAACGTAACCGGGCGGCCGGCACGCGCAGCGACGAGCTCACGAAGGCCAGCAACCTGGGGCAGTTCCACTCGGTCGATGTAGGCCTGAACTGAAACATAGCCATCAGCGGGCACCGTTTTGAGCACAGCGGTGACAGCCTCGCGAATAGTGCTCACGTCACCGAGGAACGAGCCATGAGTGCGCACTTCAATACCATCCGCGGTGAAGAGGGCGGCTGTCGGTGCGGGACGCGCATCCAGCAGCGCGCGCGCTGCGACCTTGGCCGACTCTACGTCGGGCTGGTCAAAGGGGTTGATTCCGAGGAGGCGACCGGCGACGCTCGTTGCATACTCCCAGACCAGAAACATCGCGCCGAGCGTTCCACTCATGAGGATTTCGCCCTCGTGACGGTCATGCGCGAGCAAGTGATGTGCGTGGGCATCATCAACGAGGCGAACGACCTGAACATCGGCGAGCTTTTCGGTCAGCTCGGGGCTGACGACATCAAGAACAACCGGGAGAACACCCGTACCCTCTTTGCCCGTTGATTCGGCGACGAGCTGCTCGACCCAGTCAGGGAATCCAACCAAGTGTGTTCCATCGGAAACCAGACCGAGCTTGGGGTTGTGCGAGATCGACTTCGCCATAGCGGCACCAAGAATGAGCCCGGGGTTATCAGGATGATCAATCGCACACTCGAGTGAAGCTGCGGCCGCCTCGTCAAGAATCTCTGCGATATCGACTCCGGCCAGCCCCGACGGAACGAGACCGAAAGCAGTCAGGGCGGAGAAGCGTCCGCCTACGTTCGGGTCAGCGTTGAACACGCGGTAACCAACCTCGCGAGCCGACACGTCGAGGGGTGAGCCGGGGTCGGTCACAATCACGATGCGCGACGAGGGATCGAGACCAGCTGCCTGGAAGGCGGCATGGAACACGCGACGCTGGCTGTCGGTTTCTACGGTCGAGCCCGACTTGCTTGAGACGACGAGCACAGTTCGAGCGATGTCTTCGTTGAGAGCGGAAAGAACCTGACCGGGTTCGGTCGAGTCAAGAATGGTCAGCTCGGCTCCGGTGGTCTGGCAAATCACCTCTGGTGCGAGTGAGCTCCCGCCCATACCGGCGAGCACAACCCGTGTCACGCCCTGTGAGTGAAGCTGCGAACGCAGAGCGACAATTTCCTCGACCAACGGTCGGGAAGAGTTGACAGATTCAACCCAGCCAAGGCGAATGCTCGCCTCTGCCTCGGCAGCAGGACCCCACAACGTCGGGTCTTGATCGGTGATTCGCGATGCCACCAAGTCTGCGACAAGCGCGGGTAGGTGGGCTTCGACGGCAGCCGCAGCTGCGCCAGAAACGTGAATTCGAACGCTCATCGTGAGGACTCCAATGCGGTAGTTACGGTTTCGAGCAGTTCGCCCCAGGAGACGATGAATTTGTCGACGCCTTCGCGTTCGAGCAGGTTCGTGACATCAGTCAAGTCGATGCCTACCCCAGCCAGAGCAGCGAAGACAGCTTTGGCTTCGTCATAGTTGCCGGTGATGGTGTCACCGGTGATAACGCCATGATCTGCGGTAGCCAGAAGTGTTTTCTCCGGCATGGTGTTTACGACTCCGGCCGCGACAAGCTCAGTCACGTAGAGAGTGTCGGGCAGAGCGGGGTCTTTTACTCCGGTCGAAGCCCACAGCGGGCGCTGGGGGTTTGCCCCGGCTGCCACTAGTGCCTTGGCTCGTTCGGTCGAGAACTTCTGCTCAAACAGCTCATAGGCAAGACGGGCGTTGGCCAGACCGGCCTTGCTCGTCAACGCCAACGCCTCAGTCGAACCGATGGCAGCTAAACGCTTGTCAACCTCGGTGTCGACACGAGAAACAAAGAACGAAGCAACGGAATGAATCTGAGTGAGGTCGTGTCCCGCCGCCTGAGCCTTCTCGAGCCCAGCCAGAAAGGCTTCGATGACTGCCTCGTAGCGCTCGAGAGAGAAGATCAGAGTGACGTTTACACTGATGCCAGCGGCGATGACCTCCGTGATCGCGGGAAGACCTGCAAGAGTCGCTGGAATCTTAATGAGCGCGTTGGGTTCGTTGACCTTGGCCCACAAGCGCTTGGCCTCATCAATGGTGGCAACCGTGTCGTGGGCAAGGGTTGGTGAGACCTCAATCGAGACGCGCCCGTCGACTCCGTTGGTGCGGTCGTAAATCGGACGAAAAATCTTGCTGGCAGCGGCGACGTCGTCTGTGGTGATCTCGAAAACCGCGGCTTCTGCATCGAGCCCTGCCGCGGCAAGCTCCGCTACCTGCGCCGCGTACGAGGCGCCGTTTGTCAGCGCGCCTGCAAAAATCGAAGGGTTTGTGGTCACACCAACAACGTCAATGGCCTCAATGAGCTCGGCGAGGTTTCCCGAGGTGATGCGCTCACGCGAGAGGTCATCCAGCCAGATGCTGACGCCGGCAGCCGAAAGATCCGCGGTGGGGGACTGTGCCATGTTGTGTGTATTCCTTAGGTGGCTTGTGTTACTTGTGGGCGATGGATGCGCGAGCAGCTGCGACGACGTTTTCAACGGTCATGCCAAACTCACGGAACAGGGTCTTGTAATCGGCGGATGCTCCGAAGTGCTCAATCGAGACACTGCGGCCAGCGGTACCAACGATCTTGTCCCAGGTCAGGCTCACACCTGCCTCAACCGAAACACGTGCCGCGACAGAATTAGGAATGACGCTCTCTTGATAGGCGGCACTCTGTTCGTAGAACCACTCCATACACGGAGCAGAGATCACACGGGCGTGAACGCCCTCGGCCGCCAGTTGCGTACGCGCTTCAACGGCCAGAGATACCTCACTACCCGTTGCGATCAACAGCACATCAGGCTTGCCATTGGCGGCATCCGCAAGGACATAGGCACCCTTGGCGGTCTCACGAGCGTGAGCAAAAGTGTCGCCCGATGCGGCGCCATCACCGCGAACAAAAACGGGAACGTTCTGACGGGTCAGTGCGATTCCTGCCGGTCCGCCGCGACGCTCGAGAATTGCTTTCCAGGCGTAGGCAGTCTCATTGGCATCGGCCGGTCGCACCACGTCGAGATTAGGGATGGCGCGCAGGGTTGCGAGTTGCTCAATTGGCTGGTGCGTTGGGCCGTCTTCGCCCAAGGCAACCGAGTCATGTGTCCAGACGAAAATCGAAGGGACACCCATCAGGGCAGCAAGACGAACCGCGGGGCGCATGTAGTCGCTAAAGATAAGGAAGGTTCCGCCATATGCGCGGGTCTTTCCGTGCAAAACGATTCCGTTGAGGATGGCACCCATAGCGTGCTCGCGAATACCAAAGTGAAGCACCCGGCCATACTCGTTGCCTGTCCATTCGTGGGTTGACCACTGGGCGGGAACGAAAGACTTTTCGCCATTGAGCGTGGTGAGGTTAGATTCAGCCAAGTCAGCTGACCCACCCCACAGTTCGGGCATAACGGCGCCGATGGCATTGAGAACCTTGCCAGAAGCCGCTCGGGTCGAGAGCTCGGTGCCGCCTTCAAACACGGGCAGAGCGCTCTCGAGTCCGGCTGGCGCTTCTCCAGCCTCGAGGCGATCGAAGAGAGCCTTTTTCTCGGGATTAGCTGAAGCCCATGCCTCAAAACCGACTTGCCAGGCCGCACGGGCTTCTGCGCCTCGCTCGACGGCCTTTCTCGTGTGAGCGATAACCTCATCGCCGACCTCGAAAGTCTTTTCGGGGTCGAAACCCAAGACCGACTTAAGAGCTGCGAGTTCTTCAGCGCCCAGAGCAGATCCGTGAATCTTTCCGCTGTTCTGCTTCTTGGGGCTGGGCCATCCGATGATCGTGCGCAGGATGATTAGCGATGGCTTGTCGGTAACCGACTTAGCGCGCTCGATGCTCGCGTTGAGCTCGGCAACGTCTTCAACGTAGGCGCCGGTCTTCTTCCAGTCGACAACCTGAACGTCCCAGCCGTATGCCTCGTAACGAGCCTTGACGTCTTCGGTAAAGGCGATGTTGGTGTCGTCCTCGATTGAAATCTGGTTCGAGTCATAAATGGCGATGAGATTGCCGAGTTGCTGGTGCCCCGCGAGCGATGAGGCTTCAGCGGTGACGCCCTCTTGCAAGTCGCCATCACCGGCGATGACGTAAATGTGGTGATCAAATGGGCTGGTTCCAGCAGCGGCCTGGGGATCGAACAATCCACGCTCGAACCGCTGCGCGTAAGCGAACCCGACCGCTGAGGCAAGACCTTGGCCGAGTGGTCCGGTGGTAATTTCTACGCCCTTGGTGTGGCCGTACTCGGGGTGGCCCGGGGTAAGAGAGCCCCAAGTACGCAGGGCCTTGATGTCGTCAAGCTCAAGGCCGTATCCGCCGAGGTAGAGCTGAACGTATTGAGTCAGTGAGGAGTGTCCGACCGAGAGAATGAAGCGATCGCGACCAATCCACTGATCGTCACGCGGGTCACGACGCATTACTTTCTGGAACAGCAGGTAGGCCAGGGGAGCCAGGCTAATGGCCGTTCCGGGGTGACCGTTGCCCACCTTCTCTACAGCGTCTGCAGCGAGCACGCGGGCGGTGTCGACCGCCTTGTCATCCAGTGAATTCCAGTCAAGCGAAGACATGTTTAAAGGGCGGCCTTTCGGTCAGATGTGCTCACATCACCGCTGTCTCGGCAGTGTTGCAAAGGTCTCAGATGCACCATCTAGGCGCACTTCAATCATAGACCGCCCGGCGTCTCATCCCGAGGCGACAGTCGGTTGGGCGCAACACTTAGACTTGTCGCACACCCCTACCGAAGGCTTTTTTCATGACGTCAACCAGTGCCCCCCACGCAGTGGGCGAGCGCATTGGGTTCGCACGGACTTTCAAGGCCTATGTCGCGTTGACCAAGCCCCGTGTGATGGAACTGCTTCTCGCGGTGACCATCCCGACCATGTTTCTGGCGCAGCGCGGAGTTCCCTCGTTGTGGCTCGTTCTTGTGACCCTGGTTGGCGGGGCGCTGAGTGCCGGTTCCGCCGGGGCTTTCAACTGCTATATCGATCGAGACATTGACCGTGTAATGAATCGCACCAAGGGTCGCCCCCTTGTCACCGGCGAAATTTCTGATCGATCTGCCCTGATTTTTGCGAGCGCGCTTGCCGTGGTGAGCACTGCACTTTTCGCCGTCTTCACCAACTGGCTTGCCGCAGGCCTTTCCGTCGCCGCGATTGCCTTCTACGTAGTTATCTATAGCCTCATCCTGAAGCGCCGCACCCCGCAGAACATCGTCTGGGGTGGCGCCGCCGGAGGATTCCCCGTGCTCATTGGCTGGGCCGTCGTGACCGGGGGTCTGACGTGGACTCCGGTGGTGCTATTCCTGATCATCTTTTTCTGGACGCCTCCGCACTACTGGCCGCTCTCGTGGCGCTACCGCCAGGACTACCGTGAAGCGGGAATCCCGATGCTCACGGTCGTGAGAGGGCGCGTGACGGTCGGATTGCAGATTGTTTTGTACGCCTGGGCGACGGTACTCACCACTCTGCTACTCATCATCGTTGCCCCTATGTCGCCGGTCTACGCGCTCATTGCTCTCGCGGCCGGCGTCTGGTTCCTCATCGAGAGCCACCGCCTGTACTCGCGTGCGATTCGTCACAGCGACCCGGCACCGATGAAGCTCTTTCACTTGTCGAACGCTTATCTCACGCTCATTTTCTTGGCAATAGCGGTGGACGCCCTGCTGCCTTTTGCCCGCTAGGGCTTGCGCAGCCGGTACACGACGACCGTAGTGCTGGCGGCCACGACGCAGGCCAACAGCATGTGTGTGCCCACGAGCAGCGGCGGAAGCCCCAGACGCGATTGAGCGATGCCCACGACGGCTTGAGCAACGTTAACGACGATCAAGCCGATGGCGGCGTTTCGAACCAAACGCAAGTGCCCAATCTGGGTCAAAACGATAAACGCGATCGTCACAATCAGCGCTGCGTATGCCGGATAGCTGTGCAGGTGCTGCAGCAGTTCTGAGTTCAATCCGTTGCGGGGAGCCTGTGCGTCACCGGCGTGCGGCCCAGAGCCCGTGGTCAAAATACCCATCACAATCGTGACGAACTGCAGTGTGGCTACGACCACAGCGGCGACTCGAAAAACCGGCGCAAGACCAATCAGAGCCGGCGGCTCGGTCGGGCGTGCTCGCAACACAAAAATCGTCGAGAGAACAACAAGTGCAATAGACACAACAAAGTGCAGCCCGACAACGTAAGGGTTGAGTTTGACCCATACGCTTACTCCGCCAATGACAGCCTGAGCCGGGATGCCCAGTCCAATCCCAATCGAGAGCCAAAATAGGTCGCGGCGCTGCTTTCGCATGCGCACAACCGAGGCAAATGCGACGATGGCGACCAGAACGAGCAAGAAGGTGAGAAGGCGATTGGCGAATTCAATAACCCCGTGAATTCCCATTTCTGGAGTGACAACTACCGAGGAGCCATCGCAGGTGGGCCAATCAGGACACCCGAGCCCGCTTGCGGTGAGTCGAACGGCGCCACCCGTGACGACGATGAGAATTTGAACCACCAGCGTGACCCACGTCATGGAGCGAACGAACGCATTGACCTCTGTGGGTAACCACGACGCGATTCGCTTCATGTTCGTAAACCTTTCGAGAGGGTGGGAAGAACGCTCGAGCTCTGTGCGTTAGCACTGACAACCGGTACACTTTCATTACCAGCACAGTGCTGCTGACGGAATACTCAACGACGAGGGCACCATAGGTTTATTGCCACGTCGTGGCAGGTCGGTTCGTGCCCTCACATTCTATGTAGCTCACTCACCCCACCAGCAAAGGATTGCCAGTGTCAGACATTCTGATCAATCGGCCCGAACTCGATGGCCTCGGCGTATACGAGTTCGGTTGGCACGACGCTGACGCGGCCGGTGCATCCGCCACTCGTGGCATCAACGAGAAGGTCGTTACCGACATTTCGGGGCTCAAGAGCGAACCAGAGTGGATGCTCAAGCGCCGCCTCAAGGGTCTGCAGCTGTTCGAGCGCAAGCCCATGCCGACGTGGGGAGCCGACCTTTCGGAGATCGACTTCGACAACATTAAGTACTTCGTTCGTTCCACAGAACGGCAAGCACAGACCTGGGAAGACCTCCCCGAAGAAATCAAGAACACTTACGAGAAGTTGGGAATTCCCGAGGCAGAGCGTCAGCGCCTGGTTGCTGGTGTCGCAGCTCAGTACGAATCCGAGGTGGTTTACCACCAAATCAACGAAGAGCTCGAACGTCAGGGTGTCATCTTCATGGACACCGACACGGCACTTAAAGAGCACCCTGAGTTCTTCGAGGAGTACTTCGGCACCGTCATCCCGACCGGTGACAACAAGTTCGCTGCGCTGAACACGGCAGTCTGGTCGGGTGGGTCGTTCGTCTACGTTCCCAAGGGCGTTCACGTCGAAATCCCGCTTCAGGCTTACTTCCGAATCAACACCGAGAACATGGGTCAGTTTGAGCGCACGCTCATCATCGCCGACGAGGGCTCCTACGTTCACTACATCGAGGGGTGTACGGCGCCCATCTACAAGAGCGACTCTTTGCACTCGGCCGTGGTTGAAATCATCGTCAAGAAGAACGCACGGGTTCGTTACACCACGATTCAGAACTGGTCGAACAACGTCTACAACCTGGTGACCAAGCGTGCGATTGCGCACGAAGGGGCAACCATGGAGTGGATCGACGGAAACATCGGCTCGAAGGTCACCATGAAGTACCCCAGCGTCTACCTGGTGGGTGAGCACGCCAAGGGTGAAACGCTCTCGGTTGCATTTGCAGGCCCCGGTCAGCATCAGGATGCCGGCGCAAAGATGGTGCACATGGCCCCCTACACTCAGTCATCAATCGTCTCGAAGTCGATTGCCCGTGGTGGCGGTCGCGCCGGATATCGCGGCGAGATTCGCGTGGATGCGAACGCGCACCACAGCGCAAACACCGTTCGATGCGATGCCCTGTTGGTCGACACGATTTCGCGTTCAGACACATACCCGGCCATCGACATTCGAGTTGATGACGTGCAGCTGGGTCACGAGGCTACGGTCTCTCGTGTCAGCGAGGAGCAGTTGTTCTACCTCATGTCGCGCGGCCTCGAAGAAGACGAAGCAATGGCCATGATCGTGCGTGGCTTCATCGAGCCGATCGCTCGTGAACTGCCCATGGAATACGCGCTTGAACTGAACAAGCTCATCGAGCTCGGCATGGAAGGGTCCGTCGGCTAAATGAGTTCTGCGACAACTGCTCCCGCGCAAGCCGGAGCGAATAAGAACCTGCACGGACCCGGGAGCACAATTCACGTCCAGACACGCAACGAAAGGCCCGCGTCTTTCAATCTTTCAGACTTCGAGCCTGTCACCGGGCGCGAAGTTGATTGGAAGTTGACGCCCGTCGCGGCGCTTGCAGACCTGCTTGATGCCACTATCGACGGTGCAGAGCTGACGATTGACTCAACCAGCAACGGCTCAGCGAGCGTGTCATGGGTAAGCATGAGCAACGATGCTGTCGGCCTCGCTGGCGTCCCTGAAGACCGCGCGTCGTCCATTGCTTGGTCTTCGACTGAGAACGCCCTGCTTATCGATGTCAGCGCTGACGACGTGAGCGAAGTGTCGGTGAATCGTTCGGGCCTGGGACTCGCTCCTCGTGCCGCACACACCGTCATTCGCGTCGCTCCCTTTGCCAAGACCACCGTTGTCTTGACATCCGAAGGACAGGCCTCACTCAGCGAGAACGTTGAGATTATTGCGGGAGAGTCGTCACAGGTGACGGTTATCAGCTTGCAGGAATGGGCTTCTGATTCTCGCCACCTGGCGACCCACTTCATCCGCGCCGATAAAAACGCCAGCGTGACGCACACGGTCGTTTCACTTTCGGGGGCAATTGTTCGCGTAAACCCGCAGACTCGCCTCGCCGGTGAAGGCTCCAGCGTCAACATGCTCGGGCTGTACTTTGCTGACTCGGGGGAGCACCTTGAGCAACAGGTCTTCGTGAACCACGAAGCCGCGCAAACCAAGAGTCGCGTTAACTACAAGGGAGCGCTCCAAGGCCAGGGTGCCCGCACCGTCTGGATTGGCGACGTTCTGATTGGGCCACACGCCGTCGGAACCGACAGCTACGAACAGAACCGCAACCTGGTTCTCACCGAGGGCACGCGCGCCGACTCCATCCCTAACCTCGAAATCAAGACGGGCGACATCGCCGGAGCAGGTCACGCCAGTGCAACCGGTCGCTTCGACGACGAGCAGTTGTTCTACTTGCAGGCTCGCGGCATCGACGAGGCAACCGCCCGTCAGTTGGTCGTTCGAGGCTTCTTGAACGAGATTGTTCAGCAGATACCCGTGGCATCCATTGCGCAGCGCATTGAGCTCGCCCTCGACCGCGAGCTGGAGGGAATCGCCTAATGGCTGAAGAACTCGTTGTTGGTCGCGACCAGCTCGTGCAAGACCAGGCACATCGAGCTGTCGTGGGCGGAATTCCCATTGCACTTGTGCTCGACTCGACCGGAGCTGTGCACGCTATTGGCGACACCTGCACGCACGGCGACATCTCGCTGGCCGAAGGTTTCGTCGAAGACGGCACGCTCGAGTGTTGGGCACACGGATCCAAATTTGAGCTCACCACGGGCAAGCCGCTCACGCTTCCTGCTTACGAGCCCGTTCCCGTATTCGTCGTCGCCGAACGCGACGGAAACATCTTTATCGACCCGACCGTTACGAAAGAGATCTAGACATGGCTGTTCTTGAAATCCGCGATTTGCACGTCAGCGTTGAGACCGACCAGGGGACTCGCCAGATCCTCCGCGGCGTCGACCTGACCATCTGCTCGGGTGAAACCCACGCCATCATGGGGCCGAATGGTTCTGGCAAGTCAACGCTGGCTTACACAATTGCTGGCCACCCGCGCTACACGGTCGACTCTGGCTCCATCACGCTTGACGGCGCAGATGTCCTTGAAATGTCAGTCGACGAGCGCGCGAAAGCCGGCCTTTTCTTAGCTATGCAGTACCCGGTTGAAATTCCCGGTGTGACCGTCTCCAACTTCTTGAGGACCGCGAAGACCGCCATCGAAGGAACTGCTCCGGCATTGCGCCAGTGGGTCGGCGACGTCAAAACTGCTATGACAAACCTCAAGATGGACTCGTCTTTCACCGAGCGCAACGTCAACGAGGGCTTCTCGGGTGGAGAAAAGAAGCGCCACGAGATTCTGCAGCTGGAACTCTTGAAGCCCCAGATTGCCGTCCTCGACGAGACCGACTCAGGACTCGACGTTGACGCACTCAAGATTGTGTCTGAGGGCGTCAATCGCGCGAAAGAGAACACTGGCCTGGGCGTCCTGCTGATCACGCACTACACACGCATCCTTCGCTACATCAAGCCTGACTTCGTGCACGTGTTCGTCGCTGGCAAGGTAGCCGAGCAAGGCGGGCCAGAGCTCGCTGACCGCCTGGAAGCTGAGGGGTACGACCGTTACGTAGAGGCCACCGCGTAGTGAACACCACCTCTCTGAGCGACGAGCGCTATAACGAGTTCATCGAGGCACTCAAAGAGGTCGTCGACCCCGAACTCGGTGTAAACATCGTCGACCTTGGCTTGATCTACAACCTGCTCTGGGATGTCGACAATGACGCCCTCATCGTTGAAATGACGCTCACCAGCGCCGGCTGCCCCCTTACCGACGTAATCGAAGAACAAATTGGGCAGTGTCTCGATGGGCACGCTGACAAATTCCGAATCAACTGGATCTGGATGCCACCGTGGGGCCCAGAGAAGATTACCGATGATGGGCGCGAAATGATGCGCGCACTCGGTTTCAGCATCTAACTGATTCTGAGCAAAAGAAATGGCCCCTCTTTCGAGGGGCCATTTGCTTGAGCAGTAGTTAGGACTGCTTGCGGTTCACGAGCTTCCACGCGAGGGGGAGCAGCGCACCAGCAGCTACGGCCTTGACCAGGTCGCCGATGATGAACGGGGTCAGACCGAACTTGAACGCGTCAGCGACGGGCTGGGGGTCGCCAACCTGAGCGAGGTACGAACCCAGCCACGGAAGACCCACGGCGTAAATGATGACCTCAGCAATGAGGAAACTCACAACGGCCTTGAGGACCTTGCGGTCCCACTGGCGCTCAGCAAGCCAACCCAAAGCAACCGAAGCCAGGATGAAACCGACGAGGTAGCCGAACGTCGGAAGACCAAAGACAGCCCAACCGGTGGTGTGGAACGAAGTTCCGTTCTCGGCCGTCTGAGCAGCGAGAATCGGCAGACCGGCAACTGCAAGAGCAACGTACAGAACCGAAGTGATGACAGCGCGAACGAGACCAAGCGACGCACCGACCAGCAGAATGGCGAACGTCTGACCGGTCATGGGCACTGGCCACATGGGAATCTGAATTTGTGCGGCGCCAGCGATAAGGGCAACACCACCAACAACGTATGCGGCGTTCGTGAGAACCGAGGTGGCACCGAGTCGGTCTACGAGGACCGGACGAGGTGCAGAGATGGCAGTAGACACGTGTCTCCTTGAGAGAAGTGGACCGGCCGCGAATCTCACGCCGGTATGCCAAATATACTATTCAAGTACCCCCGGTCGCGTTTGGTTCGGCCCCTTATGTCTGGATATCTCGCGTGCTTGCCGTTACTGATTTAGAGCTGCGCGTCGGCGCCCGGCTGCTCATGAGCGAGGTTACGTTTCGAGTCTCGCCGGGCGACAAAATCGGGTTTGTCGGTCGCAATGGTGCAGGCAAAACGACACTGACTAAAATCCTCGCCGGTGATGGTCAGGCTTCTGGGGGCAAGGTCGAACGCGGCGGCGAGATTGGCTATCTGCCTCAGGATCCGCGAACCGGTGACCCTGAGATGCTCGCTCGCACTCGCATCCTCGATGCCCGTGGCCTCGGCTCTATTGCCATCGGAATGCGCGAGGCTACCGAGAACATGGCCGACCCTGACCCCGCAGTCAGTGAAGCAGCCATGAAGTCTTACTCAACATTCGAAGACCGCTTTTTGGCGCTCGGCGGATACGCGGCCGAAGCCGAAGCGGCCGTCATCGCCAGCAATCTCAAGCTTCCCGACCGCATTCTTGACCAGCCGTTGAAGACGCTTTCCGGCGGTCAGCGTCGCCGCATTGAACTCGCACGAATTCTGTTCTCGGGCGCCGACACAATGCTCCTTGACGAGCCCACAAACCACCTCGACGCAGACAGCGTCGGATGGCTTCGGGAGTTTCTCAAGGGGTACTCCGGGGGGCTCATCATCATCAGCCACGATGTTGACCTCGTTGAAGAGACCGTCAATCGCGTTTTTTACCTCGACGCGAATCGTCAGGTCATCGATATTTACAACATGGGCTGGAAACACTACTTGCGCCAGCGCGAGACAGACGAGGAACGCCGAAAGCGCGAGCGCGCTAATGCCGAGCAGAAGGCAAGCACACTGCAACTGCAAGCCGCCAAGATGGGTGCGCGGGCATCTGGCGCCGTTGCCGCAAAGCAAATGGCCAAGCGCGCCGAGGCATTGCTCTCGGGCCTTGAAGAGGTGCGCATGAGTGACCGCGTTGCCAAGTTGCGGTTTCCGGAGCCTGCAGCCTGTGGCAAGACTCCTCTCATGGCGAGCAACCTTTCCAAGTCATACGGGTCGCTCGAGATCTTTACCGCCGTCGATTTGGCCATCGACCGGGGGTCACGCGTGGTCATCCTCGGGCTGAACGGTGCCGGCAAGACAACGCTTCTTCGCATCCTTGGGGGAGTCGACCAGCCCGACACCGGTTTACTCGAACCAGGCCACGGTCTCAAGATTGGCTACTACGCCCAGGAACACGAGACGCTCGACGTCAAGCGCTCCGTGCTAGAAAACATGGTCTCGGTTTCGTCGCACCTGACCGAAACCGAGGCGCGCAAGGTGCTCGGCAGCTTTTTGTTCTCGGGCGACGACGTTACGAAGCCCGCGGGCGTGCTTTCCGGTGGCGAAAAGACCCGCCTCGCTCTCGCGATGCTCGTGGTCAGCAGTGCAAACTTGTTGCTCCTTGACGAGCCCACAAACAACCTCGACCCGGTTAGCCGTGCAGAAATTCTCGGCGCGCTTGCCGAGTACAAAGGAGCCGTTGTCTTGGTGAGCCATGATGAGGGAGCGGTCGAAGCGCTCAACCCCGAGCGCGTGCTCATTATGCCCGAGGGGCAAGAAGACATCTGGAACCCCGAGTACTTGGAACTTATTTCGCTGGCGTAGACCTAGGAGTCGGCATCCAGGAGGGCATCTTCGGCCTGGGCATCAGCGTCAATGCGAGCTCGTCTTGGTTGTTTTCCGCTACGTGCGCGACGCTCGTTCCTAATCGCCCAGAAGAGGCCCACGAAACCTAACAGAGCGAACGCGATCCACTGCAGGGCGTAGCTCAGATGATTTCCCTCAGTGAGGTCTGGCTTAATCGCCGAACGACCAGCCGGAGCCTCGGGCACTTCGCTCACCAGCAGGCCATAGGCGCCCGTGTAGGTCGCTTGCGACCATCGCTTCGAGACGTTGGGTAGGTTCACCGTCGCTACCGACTCCGTCGTGTCTGACTGCCCGGCAAGTGCGGGCTCAGACGGCACCAGACGGGCGGTCACCGTCTCAACACCCGTCGGGGCTGCAACGACTTGAGACAGCGGTTTGAGGGGGCCTGCCACCCAACCGCGGTCAATGACGAAGACATCTCCGGAAAGGGTGACAAAAGGCGTCAGGATGTCGAACCCTGGTTCACCGTCGAGGGACCGATTGCGTACAAGAAGTTGCTTGTCGGCGAGGTACGAACCTGTGACCGTCACGGGACGCCACTTCTCGTCATTCGGAAGCGCCTCGTCGGGTGCGAGCAGTCCACTCAACGCAACCGCGGGAGCGTCATAGTTCTTCTCAACGCGGGCAATGTTCGCGGCCGCCTCCTCGCGACGAGCAAACTGCCACTGGCTCAGGGCGATACAAGCGAGAGCAAATACGACGACGAGCACCACGTAGCCGATCCAGCGACGCCCCTGAGGGGCCGCTGACGCTGGCTTCCCGGACACGCCCGGCGATGGAACTTTGGTCACGCTACGCGGCGGAGTCCGACTTCGGGTCGCCTACCACGAGGGGAACGAGACCTCCCGGGCGCGCAACGTCGTTGCCGGGCGGGTTGACGCTGGCGTTTGCGATGATCACCGCGAAGTAGGGCAAGAAAATCGCACCGGCGGCGAAGATGAGAAGCCACCAACCCTGGACAAAGAGCATGAGAATGATGCAGACCATTCGAACGGCCATTGCTACCGAGTACTTGATTACCCGGACACGACGCTCGTCCATGGGGGCCGCGGGAAGCGACGTGGCGTTCTGAACTGTCTTTTTCATCTGGACCCTTGCAGTGCAACGGAGAACCTTCAGTGGGATTCCAAGCCTACGGCTAAACTTCTTCAGACAGAGGCCCGCTCTTGCTTTCTAGGTGGGCACAGACCCGTGGAGGAACCATGACCGCACGCACCGTTCTCATTACCGGCGGAAACCGCGGAATCGGCTATTCGCTAGCTGAGGAGTTCATTTCACAGGGGCATCGCGTAGCCGTGACTGCCCGTTCCGGCAAAGGTCCCGAGGGTTCGTTGACCGTGATTGCCGACGTCACCGATGGCGAGAGTCTCGACCGCGCTTTCGAGCAGGTGGAAGCGCAACTCGGCCCTGTTGAGGTGCTCGTGGCAAACGCGGGCATCACTAAAGACACACTGATCCTTCGGATGAGCGACGAAGACTTCGATTCCGTCGTCGACACCAACCTGGGAGGTGCTTTCAAGGTCGTCAAGCGTGCCGCCAAAGGCATGCTCAAGGCCAAATTCGGGCGCATCATTCTGATTAGCTCAGTCGTTGGCCTTTACGGCTCGGCCGGCCAGGTCAACTACTCGTCTTCAAAGAGCGCTTTGGTCGGAATGGCGCGTTCACTGACACGCGAACTCGGGTCCCGTGGCATCACCGCAAACGTCGTCGCCCCCGGATTCATCGAGACAGACATGACCGCGGCGCTTCCAGAGGAGCAGCAAGCTCAGTACAAGGCCAACATTCCGGCCGGCCGCTTCGCTGCGCCCAGCGAAGTTGCAAAAGTAGTTGCTTGGCTTGCCGGAGATGACGCCGGGTACATCAGCGGCGCAGTTATCCCCGTCGACGGCGGTCTAGGAATGGGCCACTAAAGCCCAATCAGGGCAATTGCTTCGCGCATTTCGCGCGTAGTGATGCTGTGGTCGGCCTGCGCAGAGACAACGGGCTTAGCGTCGAAAGCAATTGACAAGGCCGCTACCTCCATCATTTTGAGGTCATTTGCGCCGTCGCCGATGGCAACCGTTGCGTCGATGTCAAAGTCGCCTTCACGAGCCCAGGTCAGCAGCCAGTCAGCCTTTGCCTGAGAGTCAATAATCGGACCGTCAACACGTCCGGTCAAGAGACCGTTTTCCACCTCAAGTCGGTTAGCTCTCCAGTCGTCCAGGCCGAGCTCCCGCGCGAGCGGGTCAAGAATCTCGTGGAATCCGCCCGACACCACGCAGACCTTACCCCCGGCGGCGTGAACTGCAGCAATGAGCTCGGGCACTCCCGAGGTCACTCTGACCTGGGCGCGAACCTCATCAAATGCCGCAACAGGAACGCCGGAAAGAGTCGCCACACGCTCGCGAAGGCTTTGCGCGAAATCCAATTCCCCGCGCATCGCTCGCTCTGTCACCTCGGCAACGAGCGCACGAGTTCCTGCAACTTCAGCCAACAGCTCGATGACCTCGTTTTCAATGAGAGTGCTGTCGACATCGAGAACCACCAGACGACGACTCATGGCGTGACGCGAACTCCCTTGCCGACAACGGTGATGCCGGATTCGGTGACCGTAAAACCTCGTGCGCGGTCGCGGTCATGATCGACGCCGATCTGCGCGCCCTCTTCGACGATGACCTGCTTGTCGAGAATGGCTCGACGAATTTCCGCGTTGCGTCCGATAGCGCAGTTCTCAAAGACCACCGAGTCGGCAACACGAGCGCCGGACTCAATTCGAATCCACGGGCCTAACACCGAGCGCTCGACGTGCGCCCCTTGAATGAGCGAACCCAGGGAAACAATTGAATCGATTGCCTCGCCAACGTTGCCGCTGTCATCTCGCACAAACTTTGCCGGGGGAGAGTTGACCAGCATCGAGTAAATCGGCCAGTCCATGTTGTAGAGATTGAAAACCGGAAGCGCCGCGATGAGATCGAGGTGCGCGTCGTAGAACGAGTCGATCGTTCCAACATCACGCCAGTAATAGCGGTCGCGCTCGGTCGAACCTGGCACGACGTTGCGGTTGAAGTCGTAAACGCCCGCCTCGTCAAGGTCAACGAAATGCGGGATGATGTCGCCACCCATATCGTGCGAAGACTCTGCGCGCGCGCCATCGAGCTCAACGGCCTCAATCAGGGCGTCAGCGTCGAAGACGTAATTTCCCATAGAAACAAGCACTTCGTTGGGGCTATCGGGCAGACCAACGGCATCCTTGGGCTTCTCGCGGAATCGCGCAATCTTGGTCGGGTCGCTCGCGTCGATTTCGATGACCCCGAACTGGTCGGCCATCGAGATCGGTTGACGGATAGCAGCCACAGTGGCCCGACGCCCCGAGTCAATGTGAGCCTGAATCATCTGGTCGAAGTCCATACGGTAGACGTGGTCAGCGCCAACAACGACAACGATGTCGGGCTTTTCGTCTCGAATGAGGTTCAAACTTTGCAGAATTGCATCGGCTGATCCGGTAAACCATCGCTTGCCCAAACGCTGTTGGGCGGGAACAGAAGCCACGTAGGCGCCCAACAAGCTTGACATGCGCCACGTTTGGGACACGTGCCGGTCGAGGCTGTGCGACTTGTACTGAGTGAGCACAACAATTTGGCGCAGGTTCGAGTTGATCAGATTCGATATTGCAAAGTCGACGAGGCGGTACTGACCCCCAAAAGGCACGGCCGGTTTTGCCCGGTCCTCAGTCAGGGGCATGAGGCGCTTTCCTTCGCCACCCGCGAGAACGATACCGAAGACTTTCTTGCCCACCATGCGCTTTACCCTACGCTAGAGTGCCCACGTGCGCATTGATTTACTGACCAAGGAGTACCCGCCCGAAATCTACGGGGGAGCAGGTGTTCACGTGGCAGAACTCGTGCGAGCCCTTCGTGTCAACACAGAGGTGCAGGTTCGCTGTTTCGGAGCCCCTCGCGACGAGGCTGATGTCACTGCGTACGCCGTTCCGGCGGAACTCGTGCAAGCCAACTCGGTTTTGTCGACCCTGGGCGTTGACCTGCAGATGGCCCAAGATACAGCCGGAGCAACCCTCGTGCACTCGCACACGTGGTACGCGAACGAAGCCGGTCGTCTCTCCCAGCAACTGCACGGCATTCCCCATGTGGTTACCGCTCACAGCCTCGAGCCACTGCGCCCCTGGAAAGCGGAGCAGCTCGGCGGTGGTTACCGCATTTCAAGTGAGATTGAGAAAAATGCCTTCGAAAGTGCCGACGCGGTTATCGCTGTCAGCGCGGGCATGCGCGCCGACATCTTGCGAAGCTACCCAGACATTGATCCCTCGCGCGTCCACGTGGTCCACAACGGAATCGACTGCGACGCATGGAAGCCGACACACGACGCGACCGTTCTCGATCGCTGGGGGATCGACGCATCTCGTCCCGCAGTGGTCTTCGTGGGTCGAATCACACGCCAAAAGGGTTTGCCGTACCTCCTTCAAGCAGTAGCCACCCTGCCAACAAACGTGCAGATCATCTTGTGTGCAGGTGCGCCTGATACGCCCGAGATCATGCTCGAAGTTCAGACGGCGGTTGCTGCGCTGCAGCAGGATCGCGAAGGCGTGATTTGGATCGAGGAGCACCTTCCCAAACACGACCTTTGTGCCGTGCTTACCGCAAGCACGGTCTTTGTGTGTCCGAGTGTTTACGAGCCTCTGGGAATCGTGAATCTCGAAGCCATGGCCTGTGGACTCCCCGTCGTGGGAACCGCAACAGGGGGCATCCCTGAAGTGGTTGACGATGGCACGACCGGCTGGCTCGTTCCTATCAACCAAGTGCAGGATGGCACCGGTACACCCGTAGACCCTGCCAAGTTCGTCGGCGACTTGAGCTCTACCTTGCTGCACGCCCTCAGCGATGAGACTCGCGCGGCCACAATGGGACAGGCGGCTCGCCAACGGGCCATCACGCAC
Source organism: uncultured Microbacteriaceae bacterium (assembly GCA_903859205.1). Taxonomy (GTDB): domain Bacteria; phylum Actinomycetota; class Actinomycetes; order Actinomycetales; family Microbacteriaceae; genus CAIOLM01. Next base: position 68,972 of record CAIOLM010000042.1, on the reverse strand, counting down.
TTCTCATGGGAGAGTATCGCCGCTGCGACCCTCGCGGTGTACGACTCCGTCACCATCTAGCGTTCACTAGCATTAGGTACATGTCTTCAGTTCTCAGTCTTCACAGCACCTCGGTCGAGCGCGACGGCAAGCGTATTCTCGAGAACATCGACTGGAACGTCACCTCCGACCAGCGTTGGATCGTGGTCGGTCCCAACGGTGCTGGTAAAACTACGCTGCTCGAACTCGCCGCCGACTGGGAAACCCCCACGACGGGTTCCGTCGTTGTGCTCGGTGACAACACCAGCAACGAGGATTCAGACTGGATTCGCCCGCGGGTCGGTATCGCGTCTTCGGGCATGGCAAAGCGCATCCCGGCGAGTGAGAGTGTGCTCGACGCCGTCGTTACCGCGGCATACGCAGCCGCCGAACGTCGCGGCGAGACCTACGATGACATTGACATTCGACGCGCGACCCGCGTTCTTGGGGAGTGGGGCCTGGGTGAGAGGGTTGCCCAGACCGTCGGGACCCTCTCTGAGGGCGAAGCCAAGCGAATGCAGCTGGCTCGTGCGATTATGACCGACCCAGAGCTCTTGCTGCTCGACGAGCCCACCGCTGGGCTCGACCTCGGTGCCCGCGAAGAGCTCCTGGCTATGCTCGGGGCCTTTGCCGGCTCCACCTCCTCACCGGCAATCATCATGGTGACCCACCACTTGGAAGAGATTCCGGCAGGTTTCACGCACGCGCTCGTTCTCACTAGGGGGCGCGTTTTCGCAGCCGGGCCTATCGCTGATGTACTCACCAGCGAGACGATTTCGGGTGCCTACGGCATCCCGATCGATGTGACCGCCAGCGAGGGTCGCTACTCGGCACGTGCCCGCCTCAATCTCTGATATCGTTAGAGACTGACTTCGCCGACAGATGTCGGCAATCTATTCAAGGAAAATCATGAAGGCTGAAATTCACCCCACATACGCGCCCGTCGTGTTCCACGACCTGGCCAGCGGTACTTCGTTCTTGACCCGTTCCACCGTCACGAGTTCCAAGACTGTGACATGGGAAGACGGCAACGAGTACCCCCTCGTCGACGTTGAAATTTCGAACGAGTCGCACCCGTTCTACACGGGCAAGCAGCGCATCATGGACTCGGCCGGACGCGTCGAAAAGTTCAACCAGCGCTTCAAGAACTTCTCGAAGTAGAACTTCGAAACAAGAATGGCCACCCATTGGGTGGCCATTCTTTTTTGCCTGGTGTGTGACTAGCGCACTGGCCATTGGCCACTTGTTGGCTGGTAAGGCTTGCCACTGTCTTTGAGGTATTTGTTGAAGCTCTCAGCCTGCGCAGCCGCCCAGTCAATCTGCGAATTGTGGAGCTCTAGGGCACTCAGAGAAAGCTCCGAGGCGTACTTGGCGGCGATAGCTTGGGCGACATGGCCAGCCGCGACCGCATCAGCCGCAGCAGTGTGCGCACTCGTAAGCGAAACTCCGTAGTGAGCAGAGACCGCCTCAAGGGTGCGCTTGCCCTTGCGATATCGATCAAGCTGCTTATCGATGACGAGCGGGTCAACGATGGGGCTGGGATTACTCAGCGGGTCGTGAGAGTACCGCACGGCCTCGCGCTGAAGAATGCTGAAGTCATAGGCGGCGTTATAAGCGACGACAGCAATCCCGGAATCAAACAGGGCCTGAAGCTCTTGAACGATGTCGTAAACAGCTCCGGCGGCGTCTTCGCCGTGTTCACGCGCATGCGCCGTGGTAATGCCGTGCACAGCTGTCGCCTGCTCAGGTATTTCGATACCCGGGTTGATGAGCCAGTCCAGTGAGGATTCGACACTTCCGTCGGCGCGGAGAACGCTGATGTTCGCTGTGACAATACGCGTGGTGTCGTAAGCAATCCCGGTCGTTTCGGTATCAAAGACGGCAAGAACCTGAGCCCACTCGGGCAGGGGAAGAAGAGAATCATTCACGCTGGCAACTCTACGGCGAACATCTGACGACGAGTCGGATGAACCACCGATGTTTGGCGGGTCAACCTAAACTGAAGCCGTATGTCAAAAGTCACCTCGCCCTTCGCTCTTCGCCTCGACGCGCTCGAGACCCGAAATTCTCGGATCCGTGTAGACGGCGTGGATACGGCCTACTGGGAATATGGGCCGGAAGGTGCCGAGACGACCGTTATCTTCGTCCACGGCTTTCGGGGCGACCACCACGGCCTGGAGCCCATCGTTGCGTTCATGCCTACCGACGTGAAGTGTGTCATTCCCGACCTCCCCGGTTTCGGTGAGACCGGCGATTTTCCCCTTGAGGCATCTATTTCGGCCTACGCATCGTGGCTGACTGCGTTCGTGTCGCAGGTCGGTCGAAGCAATCACACCGTCGTTATCGGTCACTCTTTTGGTTCAATCGTTGTCAGCGCAGCCATCGCGAGCGGGCTCACGCCACCCAAGGTCGTGCTTATCAACCCAATCGCCGCGAATGCCCTCGAGGGATCGCGTGCGTTCATGACGAGATTAGCCATTTGGTATTACCAACTCGCTGCCCGGTTGCCAGAGCGACTCGGCTTCGCCCTCCTTCGCAACAGCCTGATTGTGCGGGTAATGAGCGTCACGATGGCCAAGACGAAGCAGGCGTCACTGCGCGCCTTCATCCACGACCAACATGACCGCTATTTCAGCCACTTCGGCACCCGGAAGGCGGTGCTGCAGGCATTCGAGACCTCAGTCAGTCACGATGTCAGCGAGTACGCCGAGGCGCTAACACTCGCTACTTTGCTCTTGGTTGCCGACAAAGACGACATCACTGACCTCTCAACTCAGCGTCAGTTTGCGGCCTCGTTGCCGCAGGCGCGGCTCGAAGTTATCGACAACGTCGGACACCTCATCCATTACGAGGCGCCCGAATGGGCCGCTGAGCACATCGCTCGGTTCATTCACGAGGTACCGCCATCATGACCCTGTCTATCGGTTTTGATGCACGCTACATTCGCACGGACCACCACGACGGCATCTCGCGCTTCAGTGCTCGACTCGCGTTCGAACTAGCCAAGCTTGTGACCGCTCGTGACGACCTCGCTCTCACGTTTCTTATAAATTCCGAGGCTCAGGCAGTCTTCCTACCAGAGGGCGCATCCACTCACGTGATCAGTGCGCCCACTAGTCCGGCAGAGCCTTTGATCGCCCGGACCGTCAACGAGTTCGGTCTCGACATCGTCTTTTCGCCCATGCAAACGATGGGCTCACGCGGTCGCCGATACAAGCTCGTTCTCACGGTCCATGACCTCATCTACTACCGCCACCCCATGCCCCCGCGGCAGTTCAACTTCGCACTGCGCGCGCTCTGGCGTCTCTATCACCTCTCATGGTGGCCACAACGCTGGCTGCTCAACGGCGCTGACGCGATCGTGTCAGTGTCTCGAACAACTGCTGCGTTGATTGCCGACAACCACCTCACACGGCGTCCCGTCTACGTTGTCTCCAACGCGGCCGACGTGCCCGCGCTGAGCCCAAATGTGGGGGATGAACGTTCTCGAAGCATCGTCTATATGGGTTCATTCATGCCATACAAGAACGTTGAGACTCTCATCGCTTCGCTCGATGACCTACCCGGCTACGAGCTGCATCTGCTCAGTCGGATTCACCCGAAAGATCGAGCGCGACTGAGCCAGTTGACGGGGTCGCGAAACGTTGTATTCCACGACGGTGTCTCTGACGCGTTGTATGCAGAGCTTGTTTCTCGAGCCCAGGCCTTGGTTACCGCCTCGCTCGACGAAGGCTTTGGCATACCCGTCATCGAGGCTATGGCGTTGGGAACCCCCGTGGTGTGTTCCGATATTGCCATTTTTCGAGAGATCGGCGGCGATGCCGCAATCTTTGTCGACGCAATGGATGCACGCGGCTTCGCTAGCGCGATCACCTCGCTCGAGGATCCGACCGTCTTTGCACAACGACGCCAGGCGGGACTGCGTCAGGCTGAGACCTTCAGCTGGGAAGCATCGGCGAAGGCGCTACTCGATGTCCTCGTAAAGGTTGGCGCCGAGCCCATTCGCTAGAGCACTCAACACTTCCGTGGTTCCACCATTGATCTTGAGAGTTGCATGCTTGTCACCCTTGGTCTCGCCGCGGTTCACGATGATGATCGGCATGCGCTTCTTTCGCGCAATCTCGATGAGACGAATGCCAGAATTCACGGCCAATGACGAACCCGCGACCAGCAGGCAATCGGCGCGCTTCACGTGTGAAGTCGCGGCCTGATACACCTTGAGCGGCACAAACTCACCGAAAAAGACAACATCGGGCTTGAGAATGCCACCGCAGACGGTGCACTCGGGAACAACAACTCGGTCGAAGTCGGTGACGTTGACATCACCATCGGGCGCCAACACAATCTCAGCTACGGTGTCGAGCCATGGGTTGAGACCGCCCAGTCGCGTCTCGATGGCGCTGCGGTCGTAGGCCTGCGAACATTCCAGACATACGACACGATCGAGTGATCCGTGCAGGTCGATGACGTGCGAGCTACCCGCGCGACGGTGCAGTCCGTCGACGTTCTGACTCACAATCCCCTCGATGATTCCGGCCTGCTCCATCGCCGCAAGGGCAAGGTGACCTTCATTGGGCGACGCGGCCGAGAACGAACGCCACCCGACGTGGGCACCCGCCCAGTAACGCTGCCGCGCAGACTCGGAACTCAGGAAATCAGAGATGTTCATCGGCGTGCGCTTCGAAGCGCCTTGGCCCCGATAGTCGGGGATGCCCGAATCGGTACTCACACCGGCTCCGGTAAGCACGGCGATGCGACGCGAACCGACGATATCGAGGAGCCTGTCGATATCGGGCGCATTACTCGAAAGTGCAGTCGCCGTGACCATGCCTCGACCATACGGCACGCTCGTTTCAGCAATGTTTCGTGACAGAATCGGGGTCAACCGATGAAAGGTTGGTCATGCCCGTAGTCATTCAGGTGACCGACATTCACGATTCCAGACTCGACGACTTCTCCAAGCTGACCGATGTCGCACTCCGCAAGGTTCGTGAGCCCTCTGAGGGCCTCTATATTGCAGAGTCGCGCAAGGTCATCGGTCGAGCACTCGCCGCCGGGCATCGACCGCGCGCTGTCTTGTGTCCGCATGACTGGCTTGACTCGGTGCTCGAGTTGGTTGCCAACTTTGATGATTGCCCTGTCTTTGTTGCCGAGAGTGAGGTTCTCGAGGAGATCACCGGGTACCACCTGCACCGCGGAGCGTTAGCCTCAATGCACCGGCCGCAGCCACTCGATCCCGGACAATTGCTCGTGGATGCGAAAACGGTTGTGATTCTCGAAGACATCGTTGATCACACCAACGTCGGGGCGGTCTTCCGCTCGGTCGCGGGTCTTGGCGCCGACGCAGTGCTCGTGACACCGTCATGCGCGGATCCGCTCTATCGCAGAAGCATTCGGGTCTCCATGGGAACAGTGCTTCAGGTTCCTTGGGCCAGGCTGGGCGGCTGGAGCGAGTCACGTGACGTCTTGCACGCGGCGGGTTTTCACATCGTTGCGCTCGCGCTGTCTGATGACTCCATCGACCTGCGCAGATTTGCCGCGAACCGGCCCGACAAAGTTGCCATTGTGCTTGGCACCGAGGGTGATGGCCTCAGCAGTGCCGCCATCAGCTCAGCTGACTCTGTCGTGCGCATCCCGATGCAACACGGTGTCGACTCCCTCAACGTGGCGGCAGCATCCGCCGTGGCCCTGTACGCACTAACTGGAAACTAGCGCGACACAACGCGTCGATTCACGTCAATACGACATCTCGGGGTTACCCTGATAAACATGTCGTGCATCCGATTCAATACGCCCGCGCAACGTCGCCAGTTGGACCTTTTGCGCCAAGACAAGGCCCTCGCAGATCAGGCCGTTGCCCAGTTTTTGTCTCCCGAGGTCACCGACTCAAAAATTGCCCGCTTGCGCGCAATGGCTCAGGACAAGAACCCCAAGATTCGCGAGAGTGCCGCGCTGAGCACGCACCTTCCCGAAGAAGAGTTCATTCGCCTGTCCAAAGACAAGGTCGAGAGCGTTCGCATCTGCGTTGCCCGAAACGAAACGACACCGTGCGACGTCCTTCGCGCCTTGGCCAAAGACAAGTCGTCGATGGTGCGCAGCTGGGTTGCAATCAACTTCTTCGTTCCGGCAGACGTGATGGAAGACCTTGCCAATGACCCGAGCGCAGATGTGCGTGCGTTGGTCGACTGGAAGTCGAAGCTCGCCACCGAATCTATCGCTGCTGAATCTCTCGCCGGCTAACGCGCTAGAACTGGATTTTCTTTCGCCAGAACTTTGGCGATGACACGATCGATAATTTCGATGCCCAAGCAGGCGACCGTTCCGACGCCGAGCCCCAGCCATATCAATTCCGTCGGCAAGACGACGAAGCCGAAGAAGTCGCGCACCCACGGGATTCCAAACACGGCAGCGAGCATGAGGTACATCGCCGCCACGATGGCGAGCTTGATGCGATCGAATGGGCGCGAGAGCGCAACGAGCACCCAGAGGCCACTCAGCGAGAGTACGACGGCAATCACGGTTTGAGTTTGTGCGGGTTGATAGATGCCCAGAGAACGCATGTACGCGTCCGCGCTAATCACAAGAGCGCCGGTAACCAGACCCGCAGGAATGCAAAACATGAGAGCGCGCTTCAAGAAGCCTGGAACATAACGGCGCTTATTGGGCAGCAGGGCTAAGAAGAACGAAGCGATTCCGATGGTGTAACCGTCGACTGCTGACAGTTGACGGGGCAGGAAGGGGAAGGACCAGAGCAGAACGCCAAACACCACCGCGAGCAGCATGGCCCAGACTGTCTTCGTCAAGAAGAGCCGGGAGACGCGCTCGACGTTGGCAATAACCCGCCGACCCGCAGCGACAACGCCCGGCAGACTGCCGAAGGCACTATCGAGAAGCACGAGCCGCGAAACAGCTTTGGTCGCCGCCGAGCCATGGCCCATCGCAATGCCGAGGTCTGCGCTCTTGAGTGCGAGGGCGTCGTTGACGCCATCACCGGTCATGGCGACCACGTGTCCGCGCGAGCGCAGGGCCAGAACCATGAGTTTCTTTTGCTCGGGCGTCACGCGTCCGAATACGCTGTGCGTTTCGAGGACCGCAGCGAGCTCGTCAATGTCTTCAGGAAGAGTTCGCGCATCCACGACCTGGTCAGCCTGAGGGATGCCCGCTTTGAGCGCCACGGCCGCAACCGTTGCCGGGTTGTCGCCCGAAATCACCTTGAGACTGAGTCCTTGATCAAGAAAATAGGCGATGGTTTCGGCCGCATCGCTGCGAATCTTTTCACGAAGCGTGATCAACGCGACGGGGGCGAGGTCGGCTGGAAGCTTGTCGTTCACTCCCACGACGGCGCCACGACACAGCAACAAGGTGCGCAACCCGCTCGCTGCGAGTTCTTGTGCTCGACCGAGGGCGGACTTGCTGGCTCCCTCAGGCGAAAGAAGCATCTCAGGTGCCCCGAAATACCAGGTTGCCCCATCGCTGAGCGTGATTGCCGACCACTTGCGCGCGCTGTTGAACGGAATAGTGCTCGCAGTAATCGCATCTCCAGGAGCAGTAAATCGCGGACGAAGGCTCTTCACAGTTGCGTTAGCATCCTCTGCGTGAGCAATGACGCCCAAAGCGTTTTCTGCGCCCGCCGTTTCGACGCCGGGCAAGAATTCGACCGCATCGAACTCGATGTCACCTTCGGTCAGGGTGCCGGTCTTGTCAAAGCAAACCACATCCACTCGAGCCAGTCCCTCGACAGCAGGCAATTCTTGCACCAGCACGTTACGACGAGAGAGCACAACCGCGGCGACGGCAAACGTGATGCTCGTAATCAGCACAAGGCCCTGTGGAATCATGCTGATGATCGAAGCAATCGAGGCCACCGCAGCGTGCACCCACGCGCCATCAGAAAAAGCCGCCTGCCACCCACCCACGGCCTGCATTTGGCCGTTGAGTGCAATGACCATGAGCGGGATGAGCGCCCAAGATATCCAGCGAATAACGCGGGCCAGCGCGTTTCTCAGTTCCGAACTGACCATGGAGAATCGTCGTGCCTCGAGCGTAATCAGCGAGGCGTATGACTCGATGCCGACGCGAACAGTTCGAGCCCGTCCAGAGCCCGCCACCACGAGCGAGCCTGAGAGGAGGGCATCACCAGGAGACTTCTCGACGGCGTCTGATTCGCCCGTCAGCAGCGACTCATCGAGCTCAAGGTCATCGCCGTGCAGCAATAGTGCATCTGCCGGGATTTGGTCGCCAGCTCTGACCACGAGGATGTCATCGACAACGACCTCGGCCAGCGCGACTTCGAGAGTCTCGCCGTTACGCAAGACTCGTGCCTTGGGCTGATTCAACACGGCCACACGATCGAGGGCACGCTTTGAGCGGTATTCCTGAACGACGCCAATCACCACGTTTGAGATGACCGCGAAACCGAACAGAGCGTCTTTCCACTGCCCCAGAATCAGCAGCAACAGGAAACTTCCGCCGACGACCGCGTTGAACAGCGTCAACAGGTTCGAACGAAGGATGTGCCCGAGGCTTCGACTAGACGAACTATCTTGGGCATTGGTGAGCCCCAGCTCAACTCGAGCAGCGACCTCAGCCTGCGTTAGCCCGACTTCAACGAGATTTTCATCGGCGAGCGCGGCCAGAGATTCACGCGCCACCAGCATGCTTTCGCGGGCCCGCTCGAGCTTCTGGCTGTATCCCTCGCGCGATGTGGCTGACATGTCTTTACGCTATCGAAAACACCACTGAACTGGGCCGGTCGAGTTAACCAGTAAACCCCGGTCCGAAGACCGGGGTCATACTGTGCGCGAGGGGGGACTTGAACCCCCACGCCCGTAAGGGCACTAGCACCTCAAGCTAGCGCGTCTGCCTATTCCGCCACCCGCGCAGGTGATGATGCACGAGGCACCGGGAATCGACACTATCACGATTTCTGAACAGGTAAATGCCTCGGACGAGTGCTCCTGGCGGATACAGTGGAACGTGGTGGCTGGCAATGTGCCAGCGTTCATCGAGATGAGGTTTTCGTGAATTTTCTGGATGCAATCGTTCTTGGCTTGGTTCAGGGACTCACTGAATTCCTCCCCATTTCGAGCTCGGCGCACCTGCTGATTCTCGGTCACTTTCTGCCCTTTGCTTCTGACCCAGGGGCAGCCTTCACCGCCATCACCCAGATCGGTACGGAGCTTGCTGTACTTATCTACTTCTGGCGAGACATCGTGCGCATCGTTTCGCACTTTTTTCGCGCTCTCTTTGGTCGCCTGACTTGGAAAGACTCGGATGCCCGCATGGGCTGGCTCATCATTGTCGGCTCAATTCCCATCGTCGTGCTCGGCCTGGTCTTTAAACACCAGATTGAGACCGTGGCTCGCAACCTGTGGCTGGTTGCAGCAACGCTCATCATTTTTGGCGTCATTCTTGGCGTTGCCGATTACGTCGGGCGTAAACAGCGCTCGCTCGAGAACCTCACGGCTGGCCGGGGCATTATTTTTGGCTTTGCGCAGGCCCTTGCGCTCATCCCTGGTGTCAGTCGCTCGGGTGGCACGATCACCGCGGGCCTCTTCATGGGCTTTAACCGTGCCGCTGCGGCGCGCTACAGCTTCTTGCTGGCCGTTCCCGCCGTATTCGGGAGCGGGCTCTACGAGCTCTACTCGAGTCTCAAAGACGGCACCCTCACAGCAACCGTAGGGCTGCCTCAGACGATCGTCGCCACCGTGGTCGCGTTTGTCGTTGGATTCGGCGTGATTGCGTTCCTTATGCGCTGGCTGAGCACTCGCAGCTTCCTACCGTTTGTGGTCTACCGGGTCTTGCTCGGGCTCGTGCTCATCGTGTTGCTGGGCCTAGGCGTGGTGAGCGCCTAGTCAGCACCGGGCTTCTCGTCGGAATCACGCAAGAACCGCTCAAACTCTTGCGCGAGCGCCTCACCACTTGCCTCGGGGGAGTCAAACGTATCGCGCGAGCGCTCGAGACTCTCGATGTACGCAGCCATTTCCTCGTCATCGTCGGCTAGCGAGGCCACACTTGCCTCCCACTCTGAAGCATCATTGACCAAGGCCCCTCGGGCGACCGTGACATCCACGATTTCTTCAAGCCGGTCGATAAGAGCGAGCGTGGCTTTGGGGGACGGTGCGTGGTGCACGTAGTGCGGAACGGATGCCCAAATGCTCATGGTGGGAATCCCGGCGCGCTCGGCAGCATCGGCCAAAACAGCCAGGATGCCCACAGGACCTTCATACGAACTGCGCTCAACATCGAACTGCGAGCGCACCGTGGGGTTCTCGCTCGAAATAAAGATGGGGATCGGGCGAGTATGCGGCACCTCAGCAAGCAACGCGCCTAAGAACACAATTCCCGAGATGTCCGCGGCGAGCGCCAGATCGATAACCTCGGCAGCAAACGTCTGCCAGTTCCGAGTCGGCTCTTGACCGAGCATGAGGTAGATATTTGACCCATTCTCACCGGTGACGTCGAGTGAGGCATCTTGGGCTAGCGGCTTAGCCGACATTCCGGGCACGAGTGGCGAGTAGAGCACCGTTGTCGGCCAGGTCAAAACGCGGTGTCCTTCGTCGTCGAAGCCAACAATCGGGCGCACCTGCTGAAAGTCGTAATAGTTCTCGGAATCGAAGGATGCCAGTGGCACAACGTCGAGCTGGTCGAGAAGCGCACGCACGGTTGACGATGCCGCCTCGCCAGCGTCGTTCCAGCCTTCAAAAGCGACGACAAGGATTCGACCATCAAAGACCCGATTCTCGGCCATGGTGCTCCTTTCGCTTTCGTTGCCCAGCCTACGAGGTTGGTGGCGGTTAGACTCTCACAAGTGAGCAGTTCACTGATTCCGATGCCCTCGGCCGTGTTGTGGGACCTTGATGGAACCATCGTAGATTCCGAGGACTACTGGATTACCGCCGAGGTTGAGCTTGCCAATCAATACGGCGCAGACTGGACTCACGAAGACGGCCTCGTGCAGGTGGGACAGGGGCTTCCAGTCACCGCCCAGGCCCTGATCGATCGGGGAGTCGATCTGACGATTCCCGAGGTCATCGATTTCTTGGCCGAGCGCGTGCGCGAGCTTCTTTCACAGTCCATTCCGTGGCGTCCGGGTGCGGTCGAGCTTCTCGCGGCTCTCCACGCCCAGGGTGTGCCGCAAGCACTTGTCACCATGTCGGTCTTCTCAATTGCCGACGTGGTCGCTCACAGCATCCCCGGGGCGCGTTTTGATGTCGTTGTCTCAGGTGATCGCGTCTCCCATCAGAAGCCACACCCGGCCGCGTATCTGCTGGCCGCCGAAAAGCTTGGTCTTCCCGCTCGCGACTGTCTAGCCATTGAAGATTCGCCCTCAGGCATGCGTTCTGCCCACGATGCCGGATGCGCCCTCATCGGCGTTCGTCACCTCGTCCCTCTGGACGAAACCATCGGGACCACCCTCTGGGACACCCTGGCCGGATCAACTCCCGACGACCTGGGCATTGTGTTTGCTGCGCACCAAGGAGGCGAGCGTGTCTAAGACTCCTGAACGCTACGAATCGGGGCCTTTTCGCGTCGGTGACCGGGTTCAACTGACCGGACCCAAGGGCAAGCTCAACACCATCACGCTCGAGCCGGGAAAGGTTTTTCACTCGCACCGCGGCGCGTTGAGTCACGACAGCATCATTGGGCTGCCTGACGGTTCGGTCATCAACAACGAGGCAGGCGAACCTCACCTGGCTCTGCGCCCGTTGCTCAATGATTTCGTCATGTCAATGCCGCGTGGCGCCGCCATTATTTACCCCAAAGACGCGCAGGCGATTTTGGGCATGGTCGACATTTACCCCGGTGCTCGCGTCATCGAAGCCGGGGTTGGCTCTGGCGCTCTCTCGATGTGGATTCTGCGGGCCCTAGGCCCCGAGGGCCGCCTCTACAGCTTCGAGCGTCGAGAAGAGTTTGCTGACATTGCGCGAGCTAACGGGGTGACATATTTTGGCTCCCTTCCAGCAACCTGGACAATCACTGTCGGCGACCTTGTCGAGGCTCTTCCTGAGACAGTCAATGCGGGCACGGCTGACCGCGCGGTTCTCGACATGCTCGCTCCCTGGGAGTGCATCGAGGCTGTGGCGACAGCGCTCACACCCGGCGGAGTGCTCCTGTGCTACGTGGCCACCGTAACCCAGCTTTCGCGCACCGTAGAGGCCATTCGAGCCACCGGCCTTTTCACGCATCCAAACGCGTCAGAAACCATGATTCGCGGTTGGCATGTCGAAGGACTCGCTGTTCGCCCGGATCACCGCATGATTGGCCACACTGGCTTTTTACTCACCGCTCGACGCTTGGCGCCAGGAACGGTCTTGCCGGAGCCCAAGCGCCGTGCATCCAAGTCGGAATACAGCGCCGAAGACGTCGAAGCCTGGACCCCGGGCGCGCTGCATGAACGGCAAGTAAGCGACAAAATCTTGCGAAAGCGGGTTCGCTCTGCTCAACACAGCGCCACCCTTGCCGGCGACGCACCGGAGGAACCTTCAGGGGACTCCCAGTAACCACCCAAGTAAGCTCTATCTGGCTCTGTCAGGCTGACTGACATCGCATCTCACACCAAAGGAATTTTCTTGCGCACTCCTCTCGCTCTCACCGCCGCAGCACTCCTCGTACTCGGGCTCGCTGGCTGCTCACAGTCCGGCGGCGCAAACGTCGCCTGCGACCCGCTCGCCAGCCCAGGCAACGGAACAAAAGCGGTCTCGGTTTCTGGTGACTTCGGCAAGAAGCCCGAGGTCAAGTTCGCTCCCGGACTCAGCGTCAGCGCCACGGAGTCCGTCGATGTGATTTCGGGCAATGGCGACGTCGCCGTAGCCGGTTCATCCATCACGATTGAAGCGTCCATTTACAACGGCAAAACCGGTGAGCTGATGCAAGCCACCGCATACGACGGCAAGAGCACTGCAAAGATTCCCGTTGACGTCACCAAGCTGGGTGGCATCTCCAAGGCTGTGCAATGCCACAAGGCGGGTAGCCGTGTCGTCGGTGTTATCGGCAACGATGAGACGCTCGCGAAGAGCCTCAACCTGAGCAAGAACGACACGATTGTCGTCGTTTTCGACATCGTCAAGGTCAACCCAACCAAGGCCACCGGTGCCGCTCAGGTCATTCCTGACGGCTTCCCCCAGGTCGTTCTCAACGACTCGGGCGTTCCAGGCATCACCATCCCGAACACCCCAGCTCCGACTGAGCTCAAAATCGCCGTGATGAAGAAGGGCAACGGAGAAGTCGTTCCCGCACACGCGAACGTCACAGTGCAGTACCTCGGTGTGGTTTGGGAGAAGAACGCACAGCCCTTTGACTCCAGCTGGTCGCGCGGCACACCTGCTGACTTCTCAGTGGATGGTGTCGTTCCGGGATTCCGCGACGCAATCGTCGGTCAGACCGTGGGTTCGCAAATCCTCGTGGTGATTCCGCCGGCGCAGGGGTACGGCGATCAGGCATCCGGCGCGATTCCCGCTAACTCCACTCTGGTCTTCGTCATCGATATCTTGGGTGTCAACTAGTCCAAGAATTGACGGGGGAGCGCATGGCTGAGTTATCGAAGGAAGAACGCCAGTTCAGCCTGATTCTCACTTTGATCTCTCATCGCTACGGGCTTCTCATCGATGAGATTTTGGGAAGCGTCCCGGGGTATCGCGACAAGTACAACCCCAACAACAAGACCTCGCTTGACAGTTTGAAGCGACAGTTTGAACGCGACAAGAGTGATATCCGTGATCTCGGCATCGTCATTGAAACGCTCACGCTCGAGTATGCCTGGGAGGACGGACACGAGACTCGCTATCGAATCTCAGAGTCGGACTACGAACTTCCCGAGGACGTCACCTTCAGTCCTGCCGAGTTCTCACTGTTGCGCCTCGCTGCCGAAGCATGGCGCGATGGGTCGCTCAGCATGGAGTCGCGGCACGCGCTCACGAAATTGCGTTCCCTCGGCATTCCCGCCAACGACGCACTCGTCGGAGTAGCTCCACGCATCAACACAAGCAACGACACGTTTGACGTTCTTGAAGAGACCCTCCAGCGTCAGGGCGTGGCTCGCTTCCTCTACCTCAAGCCGGGCGAGGGCGCTCCCACAGAGCGAACGGTCGCCCCGCTGGCGCTTACAAATCGCCACGGAATTTGGCATATGCTCGGTCACGACATTGATGTCCATGACCAGCGCACCTTCTTGCTCAGCCGAATGGTGAGCACGCCCACCAAGTTACCCAACCGAACCTTCGATGGCGGGGCTATCGACTATTCGGATCAGTTGGAGAATGAGCTCAGCGCCCTCGAGCTGCAGAACACCGCGGTCTTGCGTGTTGACCCAAGCTCGGATGCCCACATCAGGCTCTGCGCAATCTATGGCCCGCTGAATCAAGCGAGCGAGTTAGAACTTCACTTCAGCGACGTCAATATTCTGGCCGACGAGCTCACGGAATTCGGTGACAGTGTTCGAGCACTGAGTCCGGCATCCTTGGTCGAAGCCTTGCAAAGCCGTTTTGGCGCCATCGCACACAACCACGGGGGAGTGAAGTGATGGCGACAGCGAAACCCCGCGCTCAGGCATCAGACCGAATCACGCTCTTGTTGTCGCTCGTTCCCTATTTGCTGCAAAACAATCCCGTCTCCGTGGCAGAAGTGGCCGAGAACTTCGATGAGAAGCCGGCCACGATTAAGAAAATGATTGAAGACCTCACCTCGATGGGTGTTCCCGACAGAGCGGGCGACGTCTATTCAAACCAGATGTTTGACATCGACTGGGATCTCTTTGAGCACGACGACATCATTAGCCTGACCAACACGGTCGCCATCGACGCGACCCCTCGGTTCTCGGGTCGCGAGGCCGCCACACTGCTCGCTGGGTTGTCGCTCATCGAACAGGCGGTTGATGCCAACACCAAGTCCGTCATCTCTGAGCTGATTCGCAAGGTCGCTCGGGGATCCTCCCAAGGCACCGCTGAGATAACCATTTCTGCTCCAACGCCCCCGTCTGGCCTTGAGACGGTCACCCGTGCTCTGTCGGCCGGAGTGCATGTGGAGTTTGAGTACCGCAGCCCGACTTCGGGAAGCGCCACGAGACTCGTTGACCCGGTTCGGGTGGAGAACGTTGCGGGAACATGGTTCTTGCGGGCCTGGTGCCACAGCCGTGAAGCGTTGCGCACGTTCCGGGTCGACCGCTTAGAAAACGTTCGCATGTTGGACACCAAGATTGATATTGCAATTGACCCGTCGACCCTGCCGGACACGCTCTTCGATGTCAGCGACACGGACATCGTTGCGGTCCTCGAGCTGCCCACCTGGGCCCGTTCCGCTCTTGCCGACTTTGCTCCGCGCGAAGTACGTTCCGCTGCGGGGAAGGTGCAACTCGAAATCAATTTCGGCTCACTCGAGAGCGTTTTCCGCGCCATCAGCCTGCGCCCGGGCCTTATCACCGTCGTTTCACCGGAATCCGTGCGCGCTCACGTCGCGGCGTGGGCGACAAGCGCGCTGTAGACTGAACACACCAACGCCGCAGGGCACAAACGGATAGGGGTACTGAAAATGTGGAACGGTCTCACTGGCTGGCACTTCCTCATCATCATTGCTGTTGTCTTGCTGTTGTTTGGTGCACCCAAGCTTCCCGGTCTGGCTAAGAGCCTCGGTCAGTCATTGCGCATCTTCCGCAGCGAAATGAAGCAGATGAAAGACGAAGGCGGTTCTGCCGACGCGAAATCAGACGCAGCCAAGAGCGCTTCTGACAAGAACACCACTGACAACTCCGCGTCATAACCCGTGTCCGCCCGAAAAGCTTCGCCCTCGGGCAAGGGCCGCAAGATGTCCCTGGCACAGCACCTCGTTGAGTTGCGCAAACGGCTGTATCTGGTAGCCATCGCGGTCATTGTTGGCACTTTCGGTGGCTGGTTTCTCACCGACCCCGTGCTTGCAGCCATGCGCGCGCCCATCTATGTCGTTGCCGCCAACCAACACCGGGTAGCAACGCTCAACTATGACGGCATCTCGAGCGCTTTTGATCTCAAGTTGCAGATTGCGTTCACGATTGCTCTTGTGCTGACAAGCCCGTTCTGGCTCTACCAAATCTTCGCGTTTTTCATGCCGGCGATGTCTAAGCGTGAAATCAAGTACGTTCTCGGGTTCTTTCTCTCGGCTATTCCTCTGTTTTTGGCCGGTTGCGTTGCGGGCTGGTGGGTGTTCCCGCACATCGTCGAACTCATGACCAGCTTTGCTCCGACACCCGACTCGACGATCATTACCGCGAAGACATACTTCGATTTCATCTTGAAATTGACCATCGTCGTGGGCGTTGCATTCGTTCTGCCCGTGTTCATCGTCCTGCTCAACTTCGCCGGCGTTCTTTCGGCCAAGGCCATCGTCAAGGCATGGCGTTGGGCAATGTTGCTCATCGTTCTCTTTACGGCAATTGCTACACCAGCAGCGGATGTCCTCTCGATGCTTCTTCTCGCAGCACCCATGATCCTGCTGTATTTTGTTGCCGCCGGACTCGCCGTCATTCATGACAAGCGCTCAGCCAGGCGCGCCGCACGGGAATTGGATGCCGAGATTCACGCCCCCGTGCCCACCTCCACGTTGCTGAGCGAGAAGTGAGTGAGCTCTCGGCCGCAGAGCGCTACGCGGCCTCACGCTCGAGCTCGAAGCATCCGCAACTCACGACCTTTCGCACCGACCGCGCGTTCGACCTAGACCCGTTTCAGATAGCTTCCTGCGAATCGCTCGAGCAGGGACGCAGCGTTCTCGTAGCCGCACCCACGGGCGCTGGAAAGACTGTCGTAGCGGAGTTTGCCGTTTATCTCACGATGTTGTCGTCGGCCGGAAAGATCTTCTATACGACGCCCATCAAGGCACTCAGCAACCAAAAGTTCAACGAACTCTGCGACGAGTGGGGCGAATCGAACGTCGGCCTACTCACCGGCGACACAAACATCAACTCGGGCGCACGAATTGTCGTCATGACGACCGAAGTGCTTCGCAACATGCTCTATGCCGAGTCAGACCTGATTGACTCACTCGAGTTCGTCGTCATGGATGAGGTGCACTACCTGGCCGATCGCTTCCGCGGCGCCGTCTGGGAAGAAGTCATCATCCACCTGCCGCGTCGTGTGCGCATGGTGTCGCTTTCGGCAACAGTGTCTAATGCCGAAGAGTTCGGCGACTGGCTGCAGGCAGTTCGTGGAGACACTGACGTCATCGTCTCTGAGGACCGCCCGGTTCCGCTCGACCAGCACGTTCTCGTGGGCCACAAGATGATTGATCTCTTCGACGGCAGCGGCAAGGCTGCGACCGGTCGAGTCAATCCCGAACTCGTTCAGCTTGCCAACGCCGCGGCTCGCGCGCCGCATGTGCGAAATCGAGGACGGGCCGGCCACTCGTTCGACAACCGCGGCCCACGCGCCCACGAAGCCAAGATGGACCGACCCGACGTCATCGACATGCTCGGTCAAAAGAACCTTCTCCCCGCAATTTTCTTCATTTTTAGTCGCGCCGGATGCGACCAAGCCGTTAGTCAGGTCGTCCGTTCGGGTCTGCGCCTGACGACCACAGAAGAGCGTGAGGAAATCCGCGAAATCGTGGATGAACGCTGCCGCACGCTACTGGACGAAGATCTGGGAGTTCTCGGGTATTGGGAGTGGGTCGACGGCCTTGAACGAGGAATCGCCGCTCACCACGCGGGGCTCCTCCCTGCGTTCAAAGAGGTCGTCGAAGAGTTGTTCCAGAAGCGTCTGCTTCGCGCAGTTTTCGCAACGGAGACGCTCGCACTCGGCGTGAATATGCCCGCTCGCACCGTCGTACTCGAACGCCTAGACAAGTTCAACGGTGAAGGTCGCGTGCCGCTGAGTCCGGGGGAGTACACGCAGCTCACAGGTCGTGCCGGGCGACGGGGTATCGACGTCGAAGGTCACTCGCTCATCCAGTGGTCAAACATCCTTGACCCGCAGACCGTGAGCAATCTAGCGAGCCGCCGCACCTACCCCCTGAACTCGAGCTTCAAGCCCACGTACAACATGGCAATCAACCTGGTCACTCGATTCGGGCGAGAGCGCACGCGTGAAATCCTCGAATCGTCTTTTGCTCAGTTTCAGGCCGATCGGGCGGTCGTCGACCTGGCTCGCAAAGTAAAGCAACAAGAGGAAAGCCTTTCCGGTTTCGTCAAGCCCATGTCGTGTCATCTCGGAGATTTCGAGGAGTACTCGACCATTCGGCGCAAGCTGACCGACGTTGAGCGCGACAGCAAGAATCTCAACGCCCTTCCGCGAGCGCAGCGTGACAAGCGGGCGGCCGAACTCGCGCGGCTGCGCAAGAACCTGAAGTCACACGCCTGCCACAGCTGCCCGGAACGAGAAGATCACGCCCGTTGGGCTGAGCGCTGGTGGCGCCTCAAGCGCGACACAGACAAGCTCGTGCAGCAAATCAACACCCGCACAGGAGCAGTGGCTCGCGTCTTCGACCGCGTGTGCGACGTGCTCACTGAACTTGGCTACTTGACCAAGAGTTCCGGGGGAGCGCTCGCGCCGACCACATCTGGAGCGACGCTGAGTCGCATTTACGGCGAGCGCGACCTGCTCGTCTCGGAATCCCTGCGTAAGGGACTGTGGATCGGCTTGGATGCGCCATCGTTGGCAGCCATGGCTTGTGCGATTGTCTTCGAACCGCGCCGTGAAGAGGGAACCGTCAGCGAGCGCATGTTGCCTCGAGGCAAGTTCCGCGAGGCATTCTCGGCCACCAACGAACTCTGGGCCAAGCTCGATGACCTCGAACATGACAACAAGCTTTCAGGCACATCTCAGCTCGCCGCGGGATTATCTCTGGCGATGTACAAGTGGGCTCAGGGAACGCGTCTCGACGACGTGCTTTTTGACGCCGACATGCCCGCTGGGGACTTCGTACGCTGGACTAAACAGACGATTGATCTTCTTGACCAGCTCTCGGTGGTAGCCGAACCAGAGATTGCAGACAACGCCCGCAAGGCTCTCGACGGCATTCGCCGGGGAGTTGTCGCCTATTCGGGAGTGCTCTAGTGAAGCGCCTTCCCGCTCGACTCGTCGCGCTACCCCTCTGGGCGTCCGTGATTGCGGCCGCCGTGGGCGGAATCGTGCTCGGGGCCGCGTTCCCAACGTTGTCACTGTGGCCGCTGGCGTTCGCGGGCGTGTTCATTATTCTGTGGTCACTCAACGGTCGAACATGGGCATCGGGCCTGCTCATTGGTCTGGTCTCAGGAGCAATGTTCTGGGGTCCGCTCATCCATTGGCTTACCCTCTACCTCGGACCAGTGCCTTGGCTGGGGCTCGCCGGAGTTCAAACGGTCTACTTCGTCATCTTTGGCGCCGTTGCCGCCGTCGTGCTTCGCCACGGTCCAACCGTCTGGAGTACGACCCGTAAGCGTCTGATCTTTATTCCGCTCGTCCTTGCCGGTCTCTGGGTGGCGCGAGAGGGCATTGCCGCGGTCTGGCCATACGGCGGCTTTGCTTGGGGCAGGCTCGCCCAATCGCAGTCGGAAAGTGGATTTGGTCCCCTCGTAGCTTGGTGCGGAACCGCCGGGCTGAGTTTTCTTATCGCGTGGAGCGCAGCTTTCGTCTTTGAAGCAATTCGCGTCAGGCGCTTTCTGCGCGTCGGCGCAATCACCATCCTTGTGCTCGTCTGCGCAGTTGCGTTCCCCCGCTTTCCGGTCGCCACGAGCGGAACGATCCGCCTTGCCGCCGTCCAAGGCAACACCAAGTCAGCGCTCTTTGACGTGGTTGAGCCTGGGCAGAATGTCATTGACCACGCCGAGACCACGTTGACGTATGTCAAATCCCCGGTCGATGTCGTGATCTGGCCAGAGAACGCATCAGACGTTGATCCGACGCGATTTAAGGAGTCGGCGCAGGTACTCGACTACCTTTCGGCTAAATACAACGCCCCATTCATCGTCGGCACAATTACCGAGCCCCGCGACGGCGTCTATTTCAATTCGTCACTGGTATGGATGTCGGGCCAAGGTGTCACGGCCCAATACGACAAAATCCACCCGGTTCCGTTTGCCGAATACATGCCAAACCGTGACTTCTTTCATGCACTCGCACCCGATCTTGTCGATATGGTCACACATGACTACAGCTTTGGAACTCGATCGAACGTGGTTCAGGTAGCGGGAACAAACATCGGCCTGTCCATCTGCTTCGACATCGTCGACGACCAGCAGATATTCGACATGCTCAGCAGTGGCGCCAACATCATCGTTGCCCAAACGAACAATGCCGACTTTGGGTACTCAGAAGAGAGCGCCCAACAGCTCGCTATTGCTCGCCTGCGCGCGATAGAAACCGGTCGCACCCTGGTGAACATTTCAACCGTCGGCATTTCGTCAATCATCGGCCCCGACGGTCAAACCATCGACTCGTTGCCCGAACACACGCGCGGAGCTATGACCAACACCCTGAATCTGAGCAGTTCAACGACGCCCGCGATGGTGATTGGCCGGGGGATTGAGTGGCTGCTCGGCGCTATCGGCTTAGTCGGCTTTGCGCTGTGTTCTTTTGCTTCCCGGCGTCTTGGTCGAGGCCGCGGCGAGCGCGAAGGTAACTAAGGCGCTCCTGAAGAATCAACTCGAGCTCGTCTACGGAGCGTCGTTCCAAGAGCATCTCGTAAGGCGTCTTACCGGTCTTTTCTAGTTCCTCAGAGCCAGCTTTGACCTTGACCCCCGCACGGGTGGCCTCCGCCCCGCAACTGGAACAAATCCACGAATCAGGAAGCTCGGCTCCGGCTGCGAACGGAACCGTAAAGCCGCTTCCACAGTGAGAGCATGCAAAGCTCGTGACAACTCGGTCTTCAAGCTCGATTCCAACGTCGCTGGTAAGGCTGCGCGATCCGAGACTGGTACCGCGGATAGGTTCTCGTGACACTGTGACCTCCTGGGCTGACTATTACAGACCAGAACGCACGCATCCAGCCCGCGCTTCCCTTGTGGAGGGTTTTCTCAGGCAACCTTCAGCTGCGCAACCACGTCTGAAGCCAGGTCAGCCCGGTCTGTCACGATGCCGTCGAGGCCTCGCTCAAGGAGTTTGCGCATCTGATCAGGCTCGTTTATCGTCCACGCGTGCACAACAACACCGGCACGATGACACATGCGAATAAACCGTGGGGTAAACACTGGAATTTTGAACATGGTGGTCGGTAGCTGCACCGCATCGACTCGTGCCAACGCGCGCGCACCGAGGCGCGTGAGACCGACAGTGGCGAGCAGGACGGCAAGGAGTGAGGTGGTGGCCGAGGAACTTGTCGCAACGCCGGTCAGTCGTCGCAACGTTCCCGTTCGGCGTGCGGCTTTGAACGATGCGATGAGCACTCGTTGGGAGGCGTTTGCGATCTCTATCGCATGAGCTACCGGACCGACCGCTTCCGTGATTTTGACATCGATGTTGAAACGGGCTTCCGGCAAGGCAACCAGCACCGATTCCAGGCTCGGAATGCCCTCACCTGCCCCCAGATCAAGAGCGGCAAGTTCGGCCGCCGTCAAGTCCGCGACCACGATCGTTCTACCGCCAACCACGATGGTCGGATCGTGCACGAGAACAGCGACACCATCAGCAGAAGCGTGTGCATCCGTTTCGATGTGTGTGGCCCCCGCGGCAAGCGCAAGCCGAAACGCCTCAAGGGTGTTCTCTGGTACCTCAGTGTGGAGTCCGCGATGCGCCAGCACATGGGGAAGAGCGGTGTCGAAATAGGACTTCACATGCTTCACAATCCCGACGATAACACTCACGGAGCAACCCGACGCCTGGGCAGGGGCATTGGTAGTCTGAACCGTACTTAGTCTTCGGCCTCAAGCCACAACACCTGCGGAGAAACACGTGACCAACCCCCTCGCCCCTGGAAGCCTCGCCGGCAAAGCCGCACTCGTCACCGGGTCGTCCCGAGGGATTGGCGCTGACACGTTGAACTATTTTGCCGAGGCCGGCGCGAAAGTGGTCGTGAACTTCCGCAACAAAGAGGCTCGCGCAATCAAGATTGTCGAGCACATCGTCGCCAGCGGGGGAGAGGCCATCGCTGTTGGAGCAGACCTGACCGATCCGGCCTCAGTCAAGGCAATGTTTGAGTCGGCTGCGGCAGCCTTTGGCGCCCTCGATATCTTGGTGATGAACGCGTCCGGTGGAATGGAAGCCGGCATGGGCGAGGACTACGCGATGCGCCTTAACCGCGATTCGCAGGTGAACCTACTGACGACCGCCCTGCCATTTCTCAACGACGGCGCCCGAGTCGTGTTCGTCACGAGCCACCAGGCGCACTTCATTCGCACAACGCCGACGATGCCCGAGTACGTTCCCGTTGCTCTTTCGAAGCGTGCCGGCGAAGATGCCCTCCGCGAGCTCATTCCCACTCTCGCCGAGCGCAACATCGGTTTCACAGTTGTCTCGGGCGACATGATTGAGGGCACGATTACCGCAACTCTGCTCGAGCGCGCCAACCCAGGCGCCATTGAGTCCCGTCGCGAAGGAGCCGGAAAGCTCTACAACGTGGCGGAGTTCGCTGCAGAGGTGGCCGCAGCTGCGGTCGACCCGGTACCCGCCAACAACACGCGCTTGGTCGGCGACACCAGCGACTTCGTCGCCGAGTAACGGTGGCACGACCGGCACACCGCCGCGTCTCGCGCATCATCTTGGTAGATGACCGCGACCGCATCCTCTTGATGCTCACCGAGTCACCCAGCTTGGCCACCCCAGTAACGCGCTGGATTACTCCCGGCGGGGGAGTCGACGAGGGCGAAGCCCACCACGAGGGAGCCATTCGAGAATTGTTCGAAGAAACCGGCCTTGTTGTGGAATCGGTGGGGGAGCCGGTGCACACCATCAGCGGGCAAACCACCTTCGCCGACGGACACGTGCAGACCACCTACGCAGAGTTCTTTTGCGTTCGCACCGAGTCATTCGAAATAGTTCGCGACAACTGGCTTGATTATGAGCACCGAGAAATTCACGACGTGCGTTGGTGGACGCTCGAGGAGCTGCGGTCAACGACGGAACCCGTAGGACCGCTCAACCTTGTCGACATCGTTGAACAAGCTCTGTCGAATCCTTAAACGAAAAGGACCCGACCGCTTGGCCGGATCCCCTTCGAATGTGTGTTTTGCTAGGCGCGCTTGCGGCCCACCACAATCGCTCCGACGATCTGCAGAACTGCCAGAACGAGGAAAACGACGCCAGCAAGCCACGTGAGAACGGCAACACCGCTCACCGGGATGAACAAGACCACAACACCCGCGATGACGCTGATGATGCCAGCAACGGTGCTGAAACCGCGCGCTGGGCCCTTGGCTGACTCGACGAGCATCGCAATGCCGTCAATGATCCACGAGAGACCGATGAGCAGACCCAGAACTGCCAAACCGGCTTCTAGGTTGCGGAGCACGAAAATGGCCGCAGCGATGAGCAGGATGCCCAAAATGATGCTCAGCGTGCGTCCGCCGGCGCTCAGACCGGGGCCAAAAACTCCGGCTGCAAGGCGCACAATGCCTCGAACCAAGATGAAGATGCCGAAGACCACGGCCACGATGGCCAGGGTGATTCCGGGCCACGCCAGGATGAGTCCGCCGACGATGGCGGTCAAGATGGCGCCGATGATGAGGCCGGTGCGAATTGCCTTCACGACCGTTTTGGTCTGATCTGCAGAGTCGCCATAAAAGACGAAGCCCTGAACATTCTGCTGACTCATAAAACTAACCTTTCGTTGCGCCCGCGTGGGCGTTCGTCTCAGGGTAGAACACCTGAACAGCAAACCGCGGGAGAACGGCGCAGGGAGTCGAAAACAGCCTGTTTTAGCGGTATTTGTATCCGATAATGCACATTATGTCAGCTCGAAGTTCCTCTATTTGCAAAAAATGCAATCAACGGGATGAGGGATTTGTGTCGGATGGGTCGGGTTCGCGAACTGTGTCAACGACCCTTGACACCTGGTCGGCGCAGGCGCACTGTTGGGGTATGACAAGGCTGTTTGACACCGAACGTCTGAGAGTGCACAACAGGTGAGCTCACCCACCCCCAAGCCGCCCAGCCGAATCCGGGCGTTGCTTTTCAGGAGGACCGTCGTCGCGGACGTGGTCCAGGGCATCATTGCCGGGGCGGTCCTCGCGTTTATCGGCGCGACCATCGCGATCAGCGTTCAAGCGGGTGCGATGCAGACGACCGAGAACGGATGGAGCACGACGCGGGAGTGCGGACAACCTGGCAATAACATCCTCGAGCAAGCCGCTTGTGCCAAGACTCTTCCAGCCGCCAATCTCAAGCAGGAGGCTGTCTACTGGACGGCGACAGTTGACGGGGCGGGCCAGACGCTGAACGGCGCGCACGACTACGTGCTCCATTTCCCGGCCGGCGACATTCCACCCAATCACGCATTCTGGTCGCTGACGATGACCAACTCGCAGCGCCTCATGGTGGCCAACTCCATTGACCGCTACAGCCTCGGCGACCGGTCCGGGCTTACCACCAACGCCGATGGTTCCACCGACATCTACATTCAGAACGCGGCGCCGACGGGCCACGAGGCGAACTGGCTTCCTGCGCCGACAGGCGACTTCATGCTGTGGCTCCGGGCCTACCAGCCAGGGGCATCAGTGCTCGACGGCACGTACCAGGTGCCCGCAGTGAAGGAAACAAAATGACAACGGCGCCCCATGAGCAAAAGGGCAAGCGCAAGCCAAGGCACCTGGTCATCTTCGCGGTCACCGCGATCATCACCCTCATCCTCGGTGGGTCCGCGTATGTCTTCTTCTCCCCCAGCCTGCTCTACAACGCACTGGACAAAGTGATCACCCAGAAGGGTCTGGGAGGCGGTTCGGGGATTCCGGTGAACACGCTTTACACGGTCCCCCGGCTCGCGTCTCCCACCACCACGAAATCGAGCGTGCTGATTGACGGCACCAACCACGACACGCTCTACACCGTTGGGCTACTCGATCTGAGCAAGCACCCAGAACTGCTGCACGTACCCGACGTGGCCGACCGCTACTACAGCATCGAACTCGTCAACCCCTCAAACGGTGACGTCATCGGGTACGTCGGGCGACGCACCACCGGCACCGCGGCCGGAACCTTCCTCATCACGGGACCGGACTTCCACGGCAGCCCGCCCGCCGAAACAAGAGAGATCAAGTCGACCAACAATTCAGTGCTCGTCGTCGGACGGGTACTCGTGGAGAGCGATAGCGACTTGCCCACCGCCAACATGCTCGCCAAGCAAGTTCATCTCACACCGTTTAGTGGATAGCTCGCGCCGATCAGCGCCGGCGCGCCCACTCGGACCTTCTGGGTTCGCCGCAACGCATCCGCAGAGGCCACCCGTTGGTGTGAAAACGGATAACGGTCTTCACCAGTAGCTTTTTGGAAGAACCTCCCCACTACGCTTGAACCGAGAAATCATGGCCAAGACACCCCCGCGCATCATTTCCCCTCGCCGCTGGTACTGGGCGACGTTTGTCATTTTTGCCGGACAAGGAATTATGGCCACAGCGTTCTGGACGCGATCACCCGAAATTGAGCATCTGCTCGGCGTGGACGTCGCGGTTATGGGCGTTCTGGGTTTTCTGAACAGCATCGGCGGTCTCATCGGTATTTTGGGCGGCGGCAAACTCGTACCCCGTTTTGGCGTGCGAAACACGATGATTGCGGCCTACGCGACGATTCTGATCAGCCTGACGATGATCGGCCTGAGTGCATCCGCTCACAGTGTTGTCGGCACAGCGATTTTCCTGGTCACGCTCGGCCTGGCATCCGGTCTGGGCGGCCTGGCCATCAACCTTGAGGGCTCTGCCGTTGACCGCGCCTCGTCACGCTCACTACTGCCCTCACTCCACGGTGCATTTTCGGCGGGAACGCTTATCGGTTCAGGCTTCGGGGCGCTTCTGATTGCCTCTCAGGTCAATCTCAGCCTCTCTTTTGCCCTCATTTGCGCGATTTATGTCATCGCTATGGCAGCCGGCGTGCCGTCAATCCCCCGCTATTCGGGTCGACGTTTCACCGAAGACATGGATACGCAGGCCATCGCTGCTGTTCCCACCAAAGCTGAGCGCCGCGGCGTCCTGCGCGAGCGCCGCATGTGGGGCGTCTTGTTCATCGTCTTTGGCTTCACGCTAGGTGAAGCCGTTGCCGGCACCTGGATTCCCATCGCCCTGGTCAAGGGTGATGGCATGAGTGCGGCCGACGCTGGACTGGGTCTCACCCTGTACTTCGCGGGCATGACTGTAGGTCGATTTACCGGCGGCTGGAGCGTCGACTTTCTCGGTCGCGCTCGTGCGTTAGCCATTTACGCACTGGTCGCCGTTGTGGGCATTTGCATCGTCATCAGCTCCCCCTGGTCTCACCTGCCGTATCTCGGAACATTCCTCTGGGGCGTCGGGCTTTCCATCGGATTCCCCCTGTGTGTCTCTGCCATCAGCTTTGAACCGCGTTTGGTCAGCTCGAGAGTCAGTTACCTCGCCACGACCGGTTCTGTTGCCGTGACCACCGGTCCCCCACTTCTGGGCGTTTTAGCCCAATTCACCGGACTCCTGGTCGTGTTCACGATTCCGGCAGCCTTCCTGGTGGCCGGTCTATTTGCGAATAAACACACGCGCCTAGCGCCCGAAGAACTCCCCCACCACGAGTCAATTTTGGACGAGGCATGACCCAGGCAGTCCCCCGCCCCGCCAAGCGACCCGTGAGCAGCCGATGGCTCACCATAGCTCTGGCGTGTTTCTTCTTCGTCTTCGGCTTCACCAACGCCGCGTGGGTCGTTCGTATCCCTGACATCCGCAACATCCTCGAGGTCAACGCAGCCATTTTGGGTTTCTTGTTCCTCGCGGGAGCCATTGGGGCCATGATTTCGCTCATTGCCGCTCCGGTTCTCATCTCGCGACTGAGCACACGCTGGGGTCTTCTTCTCGGCCTTGTTGTTTATGTGCTGGGAGGCCTCCTGGCCGCCGGGGCTCTCCTGTATCGCCAGCCCTTGTTGCTGGCGGTCGGTAACTTCATTGCCGGCTTGGGAGCAGGGCTCGCCGATGTCTCTGTCAACGTTGAGAGCACCGAGCTTGAGAAGCGTGCTGGCCGATCTCTCATGCCCCAGTTACACGGGGCATTTAGCGTCGGCACACTCATTGGAGCCCTCGCCGGAAGCTTGGCAATTGTCATTGGTATCGCAGTGCCCTTGCAGTCAGTGCTCGTCAGCGTCATGACGGTCGTCATTCTGGCAGTGTTCTTTCGATTCATTCCTCGCGGAACGGGCCAGGTCCACGGGGAACACGCTCAGGCGCAAAAGACTGCCCCTGGGGAACGCCGGGCGAATTGGCGCAATCCCCGCCTGATCCTTTTAGGACTCGTGATTTTCGGAGGCTCGGTTACCGAAGGGGGCGCAAGCGACTGGCTCGCCCTTGCAATGGTCGATGACTACAAAATTTCTGCCCAAAGCGCCGCAATCACTTTTGCAGTGCTGGTTGGCGCAATGTCTATCGTTCGACTGAGCGGTGGATGGATTGTCGATCGCCTTGGTCGTCCTCTCACTCTGAGGTTTTTTGCTGCACTCGGAATTGCCGGCGTGCTCCTCGTTATTCTCGGCGCCCCGAATCCTGCGTTTGCATGGACCGGCGCCGCGCTGTGGGGAGCCGGTGTCGCCCTGGCATTCCCGCTCACGATTTCGGCCGCCGCTGACGGGCCGAACTCGAGCGGTCGAGTCGCCGTGGTTACGGCCTTCGGATATGCGGCATTCTTGGTCGCCCCACCACTGCTGGGCATCCTTGCTCAAGCAACGGGACTTCTAAACATGTTTTGGGTCTTTACCGCCCTGCTTGGGCTCGTGCTGATTGCCGCTGGCGCAGCAAAGCCCCTCGAGTCGGCCACCCACAAATAAACGGCAGGCGGTTGGCTAAACCGGCTCTTGGTGCTCGCCGTAGTTGGACTGGCCGAACGGGATGATGAGCGCTCCGCCCTTGCCGTTTTCGATCTTGCCGTCACTGGTCAGACCGATGAACTTTCCGGTGGAACGACCACGCGCGTAGTCAAAGACAAACACTGTTCCCACCGGGATGATTTCTTCACGCCACGTAAAGACGTAAAGGCCATCTTCGAGTTTCCACGTAGTCGCAAGCTCCGCTGCTGCGTGTCCACGCTGCTCCCCCACCAGGTTGTGCCACACAAAACGACGCGTGCTCAGGTAGATGTGTTCGTACAGGTGGTTCGCGCTGTAGCGAAAGAGCGTGCGCTTTCCAATGAGGTCACGTGTCTCCTCGGGCAGGGTCACGTCTGAGTGAGTCCCGACATAGCCCGGGTGGAAGGTCTGCATGACACGGGTCTCGGTGGTGAAATCCTCACCGTGAATGATTGAGTGAACCAAAAGTGCCCAGCCGGTTTCTGGCTGAAAAACAGCGGTGATGGATTCAACGGGTCGCTCAGAGAGGTTGAGATCAACCCAGAACGCGCCCTCGCCCACAGCAACGCCGTCGTAGGTGTCCACTCCCGAGCCGGCCCAGCTCTCGCCCGTGACCGACCAGGTGACCGTGCGACCAGCACCGAATGCCAGCGAAACGTGGCCGCGGTCAGCAAGCGTGATTTCGTGAGTCTGGCCCTCGAGCGCATCCGTCTGCGGCAGTCGGTTGGTGTCGATGCCCGCAGAGAAGTCCTCCATGGCTTTCCACTCGGCAGACTCGACCAGGTTGGGGGTTACAGACTCGTTCATGCTTGGGCTCCTTTGCCGCGAAAAAACACACAGTGAACTGCGTGTTTCAATGCTCACACCGAACCGACCTCGAATTCTTGGCGTCGGGTGCACACGAAATAGGTCAGATGTGCGAACCTAAGTGCCATGTCTTCCTTCGTTTTAGCCATCGACAACGGAACCACCAGCACCCGCGCCATCATCTTTGACGAGCATGCGCGCAAGGTCGGCTCCGGGCAAAAAGAAACGACACAGATTTTTCCGCAAAGCGGCTGGGTGGAGCACGATCCGCAAGAGATCTGGGCCAACACGGTTGAGGTCATCACACGCGCGCTCGACGAAGCCAAACTTAACGCTGGCGACATCAGCGCCGTGGGCATCACTAATCAACGGGAAACCACGATTGTGTGGGACCGCAGCACCGGAGCTCCGGTCTACAACGCGATTGTGTGGCAAGACACACGAACCCAGGATTGGGTCGATGACCTCCTCGATCGCGTTGCCGGTGCAGAAATTACTGCGCTCACGGGATTACCCGTCACCGCGTATTTTTCGGCCTCGAAGGTGCGATGGATCCTCGACAACGTGCCGGGTGCGCGCGAACGTGCCGAGGCTGGCGAGCTCGCATTTGGTACGCCTGACAGTTGGATCGCTTGGAACCTCAGCGGTGGAACCAACGGCGGCACGCACATCACCGATGTCACCAACGCTTCGAGAACGCTCCTCATGAGCCTCGACACGCTTTCATGGGATGAGTCGCTTCTGAGCACGTTTGGGGTGCCAGCGGAAGTGCTGCCCAGCATCCGCCCATCCTCGGCGGTTCATGCAGCGTGTGTTTCGCCGCTCGAAGGTGTTCCCCTTGCCGGCATACTCGGCGATCAGCAGGCCGCGACGTTCGGCCAGGCGGCGTTTGCCCCGGGCGAAGGCAAAAATACCTATGGCACAGGCAACTTCTTGATGGTCAACACCGGCACCACCCCCGTGCGATCCACCAACGGTCTCATCACTACGGTGGCCTACCAACTGAGTGGCGCCCCAGCAACATACGCACTGGAGGGGTCAGTTGCTGTCTCGGGTTCCCTCATTCAATGGCTTCGAGACAACCTGGGTTTGATCAACGACGCCAAAGAAATCGAGGCGCTCGCCGAAACCGTTCCCGACAACGGCGGCGCGTACTTCGTACCGGCTTTCAGCGGACTCTTCGCTCCCTACTGGCAACCGGATGCCCGCGGGGCACTCGTGGGCCTGACACGATTCGTGAACAAAGGACACATTGCCCGCGCTGCGCTTGAGGCAACGGCGTTTCAGAGCCAAGAAGTGCTCGACGCCATCAACGCGGACACGGGAACGTCACTGCCGGCACTCAAAGTCGATGGCGGCATGGTGCACAACGAACTTCTCATGCAGTTCCAAGCGGACTTGCTCGGCGTCGATGTCGTTCGCCCGTCGATTACCGAAACGACCGCGTTGGGCGCCGCGTTTGCGGCAGGACTAGCCGTCGGCACCTGGACGTCAACCGACGAACTTCGCAAACTGTGGTCGGAAGACAAACGCTGGAGTCCAGCCATGAATGCGGATGTGCGCGACCGACTGCTTCGCACGTGGAAGAAAGCCGTCACTAAGAGCATGAATTGGGTTGACGACGAGACGCCAAACGAAGGCTAGGCGTTTGTAGCGGCCACCCACGCGTGGAGCTTTGCCGAAGCCGCCCCTGAGTCAATGGTCTCGCGCGCCACACTGAGCTTCGCAGCCAGGCGCTCGACAAGGGGCGTTTCGACCGCATCAGGGCGGTCAATCAGGTCAAAGGCGACCAGTCCGGCCGCGGCATTCAGCGTCACGATATCGCGAACTGCGCCGGGAGCACCCTGAAGAGTTTCGCCAACTATGCGCGCATTCTCGGCAGGTTCTCCCCCGCGAATGTCGTCGAGGGTAGCAAGTTCAATTCCGACAGAGCGCGGGTCGAAATCGTGCTCGATGACACGACCTCGACTGACCTCCCAGATGCGGGAGTGGCCACAGGTACTGAGTTCGTCGAGGCCATTATCACCGCGAAAAACAAGAGCATTCGCGTCTCGAGATTGAAGGACTCCCACGATGAGCGGGACTCGTTCCGCCGAGGCAACACCGACGGCCATCGCCTCTGTGCGAGCCGGGTTGCACAGAGGCCCAAGGATGTTGAAAACCGTTGGGACACCAAGTTCGGAGCGCGTGGGTCCCGCGTGGCGGAAACCCGGGTGAAACATGGCGGCGAAAGCGAACGACAAACCCACGTCGTTGAAAACACGGGCGACCCCCCGTGCATCGAGGTCGAGGTTAACTCCCAGCGCCGCGAGCACATCGGATGACCCCGAGGCACTGCTGGCTGCCCGATTTCCATGCTTGAGCACTGGCACGCCCGCGGCGGCCGCAACAACTGAAGCGGTGGTGGAAACGTTCACCGTTTTGTGCTGATCTCCTCCGGTACCCACGATGTCTAGTGCCCGAGGGCTCACATCCAGCGGAAGCGCATGGGCCAGAACAGCATCACGGAAGCCGATGACCTCGTCAACAGTCTCGCCTTTAGCTCGGAGCGCGACGAGAAAACCTGCCAATTGAGCGCTCGTCACGTTGCCCGAAACGATTTCAGACATTGCCCACGTCGCTTGATCGACAGACAAATTTCCACCTGCAAGAAGGTCGGATAAAGTTGCTGGCCACGAGTACGTCGGTGTCATGCATCCAGAGTAGTTGTCTAGGTGTGGCGCGCGCGTTATCCCCGCGTGCCGCCCGCTAAATCCGCCATAATGGAGGGGTGAGTACAGCTTCCCTTTCCCCCAGTTCTGGCCACGCTACAGTGAGCCGCCCCAACAGCGTTGCGGTCGGCACCATCGTGTGGCTCGGTAGCGAAGTCATGTTCTTCGCCGGCCTTTTTGCCATCTACTTCACGCTTCGCACCGCGTCGCCTGAACTGTGGTCCGAAGAGACGGCCAAGCTCAACTTCACGTACTCGCTGGTGAACACCCTCATCTTGGTTTCCTCGTCGTTCACGGCTCAGTTCGGTGTTTTTGCTGCCGAGCGCCTACAGCCGCACCGTGCCGGATGGAAGCTCAACCAGTGGGGCATGACCGAGTGGTTCTATCTCACCTACGCACTGGGCGCCATCTTCGTCGCCGGTCAGGTGTTTGAGTACGCAAACCTCGTCGCTGACGGCATTACTTTCAACGGAAACGCCTTCGGAACCGCCTTCTACCTCACCACTGGCTTCCACGGTCTGCACGTGACCGGTGGTCTCATCGCGTTCCTGCTCGTTATCGGACGCGCCTATGCCGTCAAGCACTTCGGTCACAAAGAGGCCACGAGCGCCATCGTCGTTTCCTACTACTGGCACTTCGTAGACGTGGTCTGGATCGCCCTGTTCCTCGTTATCTACGTACTCAAATAAAGCGGACGGTTATTCATTCTCATGCGTAAGAAGAACGTTTCCTCACTGAAGTCAGGCCGTCGTCGCCCAGCCGTATCAGCTGCCCTGTTGGTCTTGGGGCTCCTTGTTACTGGTGGCGCCTACGCCGCTTTCTCGGCAAGCACGGCCTCGGCCGAGGTCGACCTCCAGAGTCAGCAGGTCATCACCGAGGGTCAAAAGCTTTTCGCAGCAAACTGCGCAACGTGCCACGGTCAGCAAGCCCAGGGAACAGAGGCTGGCCCTTCGCTTATCGGCGTCGGTTCGGCCGCAGTTGACTTCCAGGTCGGCACGGGCCGCATGCCCATGCAGGCACAGGGTCCCCAGGCTCCCGAGAAGCCGGTTCAATTCACTGATGAGCAAGTCAAGGCTCTCGCTGCGTATGTAGCATCGCTAGCACCGGGGCCGTCAATCCCCACGGCTGACCAGTTGGTCAACGGAAACGTTGCCAATGGTGGCGAGCTTTTCCGCATCAACTGCGCGATGTGTCACAACGTTGCTGGTGCTGGTGGAGCGCTCACCGAGGGCAAGTACGCACCTGAGCTCAAGAGCGTTGAGGCAGTGCACGTCTATGAGGCAATGCTCACCGGCCCACAGAACATGCCGGTCTTCAACGACCTCAACCTCACGCCTGAAGACAAGAAAGACATCATTGCCTACCTCGAGTACAACAAAAACCACCCGTCAGTCGGTGGCCTTGAGTTGAGTTCGCTCGGCCCAGTCTCTGAGGGCTTGTTTATCTGGATTTTCGGAATCGGCGCCATTGTCGGTTTGACCATCTGGATCACGGCTAAGTCCAACTAGTTCGCGAACGAATTTTCAATCAAGGAGAAACATGGCTAAGAACGAGAAGGCTGGGAGCGACCTCGTCGCGTCGACTTCAGTCAATTCGTCCGTGGAGCTTGGAACAGCTGTTGTAGCACCGGATTCCTTCGAGAACCCCGGTTTTCCCGCCCACCGCGAGCGGGTTACCGACCTCAACCCGAAGAAGATGAAGCGCGCCGAGCGCGCGGTCTATGTGCTCTTCTACCTGTCCATTGTGGGCAGCCTGTTCGCAATTTTCGCGTACATGTTCTTCCCCATCGAGGATGGCGACACCACAAGCATTCGCCTCAATACTCTGTTCATCGGCTTGGGTATCACGCTCTCCCTGCTTGCTCTTGGTATCGCCGCGGTCCACTGGGGCAAAGCCGTCATGGCCGACAAAGAGGGAGTCGATCACCGACACCCCGTTCGCGGCAATGACGAGACTCGTGCGCGCGCCGTCGAAATTTTCAAAGAGGCCGACGAGGAGTCTGGCTTCAGCCGTCGAACGCTCATCCGCAATGGGCTCATCGCCGCAATCGTGGCCTTCCCGCTGCCGGCCATCGCGCTCTTCCGTGGCCTGGCTCCGATGAACGTTGACCCGAACAACCAGATGAAGTACACCATGTGGAAAAAGGGACTGCGACTGACACAGGACCCCACTGGTACCCCCATCAAGGCTTCTGACCTCACGATCGGTTCTGCATTCCAGGTCATCCCCGAGGGTTTGGTTGACCTGCCCGAGAAAGAGATGCTGAACGCCAAGGCTAAGGCCGCAGTTCTCCTCGTGCGTCTCAAGCCTGAAGATCTTAAGTGGGCCGACCCGCAGCGTGAAGCCTGGTCTTACCAGGGAATCGTCGCGTACTCGAAGATTTGTACCCACGTCGGATGCCCGGTAGCTCTGTATGAGCAGCAGACCCACCACCTGCTCTGTCCCTGCCACCAGTCGCAGTTCGACATCACCGAGCAGGCCAAGGTCATCTTCGGTCCGGCTGCTCGCCCTCTTCCCCAGCTCCCCATCACGGTGGACGCTGAGGGTTACCTCGTTGCGACAAGCGACTTTACTGAACCCGTCGGACCAAGCTTCTGGGAGCGTTCCAAGTGAGTATCACCGCTAAAGCAAGTAACTACCTAGACGAACGCACCAGCATTTCAGGTGCTGTCAAGGAATTCGGGCGCAAGATATTCCCCGACCACTGGTCATTCCTTCTCGGTGAGGTTGCCCTCTACAGCTTCGTCATCATCCTGCTTTCTGGAACGTTCTTGACCTTCTTCTTCCAGGCTTCGATGACGCCGGTTGAGTACTCAGGCTCGTACGTGCCGCTTAAGGGTGTTGAGATGTCGGCAGCAATGTCGTCAACGCTCGACATCTCCTTCGACATCCGTGGCGGGCTCCTGATGCGTCAGGTTCACCACTGGGCAGCCCTGCTGTTCGTGTCGGCAATTGGCCTCCACATGCTTCGTGTTTTCTTCACCGGTGCGTTCCGCAAGCCCCGTGAAATCAACTGGAGCATCGGTTTCGTTCTTTTCGTTCTGGCCATGGCCGAAGGCTTCACCGGTTACTCGCTTCCTGACGATCTGCTCTCGGGTAACGGTCTTCGCATCATCGACGGAATGATCGTTGCGTTCCCTGTTGTTGGCACCTGGATCTCCTTCCTGCTCTTCGGCGGAGAGTTCCCTGGCGGTGACATCGTCGGGCGCCTCTACTCGCTACACATTCTCTTGCTGCCACTGATTGTGATCGCCTTCATTGGTGTGCACTTGATGTTCGTCATCATTCACAAGCACACGCAGTACCCCGGCCCCGGCCGCACCGAGCAGAACGTCGTCGGCTACCCGGTTCTCCCGGTTTACGCTGCAAAGGCCGGCGGATTCTTCTTCATCGTCTTCGGTGTTGTTGCTCTGTTCGCCGCAACGGTCACAATCAACCCAATCTGGAGCTACGGTCCCTACGACCCCTCCCCCGTCTCGGCTGGTACTCAGCCTGACTGGTACATCGGTTTCGCTGACGGCGCGCTCCGTCTCATGCCACCTCACCTCGAGACGTACTGGTTCGGCTACACCTGGTCGTGGAACATCCTCATCCCGGTCATTATCCTGGTTGTGTTCCTCGCCGTCGTGTTTGCCTACCCGTTCTTTGAAGCGTGGGTAACCGGAGACAAGCGCGAGCACCACTTGCTCGACCGCCCGCGAAATGCCCCTGTGCGTACCGCAATCGGCGCCGCTGGCGTGACCTTCTACGCAGTGCTGTGGGCAGCAGCAAGCTCTGACATCATCGCGACGCACTTCAAGGTAACGATGGAAGGCGTCATCAACACCCTGCAGATTCTGCTTGTCTTGGGCCCAATCTTCGCGTTCATGATTACCAAGCGCATGTGCTTGGCGCTCCAGAAAAAGGACCGCGAGATTGTTCTGCACGGGTACGAGACTGGTCGTATCGTTCGCCTTCCCGGTGGAGAGTTCATTGAGGTGCACGAGCAGATCGATGAGTTCGAGCGCTGGCAGCTGGTGTCGTTCAACGACAACGCCCCAATCATGCTTCGCCCGAACCCCCGCGGACGCATCACCTCACGCATGCGGGCACGAGCCAACTGGTCACGCTTCTTCTTCGAGGATCGCATTGCGCCGGTCAGCAAGTCGGAGCACATGGAAGCTCTCGAGCACGCGCACCACTAAGCGTTCTCCGCTCAATTTCTGGGGCTCGGCCGAATGGTCGGGCCCCAGTATTTATGTTCGGCCGGGTTCTCTCAAAAGATAAGGTCACCCCGGAGCGACCCCAAAGTCGTCATGCAGTCACGTCCGAATGCGCAACCACCCCGCCGTAGGATTTAGGCATGATCATCTGCCAGTTCATCTTCCAACCGGGCACGTACGACGAGGAATTCCTTGCGCTCGATACCCTCGGCACATCATTGCAAAACGAGAGAATGCTCGCTGGTACGACAGCTACCGGGTCGTCATCAGTGAAGTGATGCGGTCCTACGGCGACGACAAACTAACAGCTAATGCCGGCGCCCGGTAGACGCCCGCGTTAAACGTAGAAGCCCCAAGCCAATGGCCTGGGGCTTCAATTGTTAAGTGCTGTTAGCGGCCGAAACGACCGCGGTAGTACTCGTAGTTCCAGCCGACGACGGCGATGAGCGCAAGTGGAACAGCAATGAAACAGATCCAGAAGCCAACTGCAAGGCCCAGGAACATAAGGAAGAGACCTAGCCCCAGCACGAAGGGCCACCAGCTCCACGGGCTGAATTGGCCGAGCTCAGGGTCAGCGTCATCGATGTCGGCATCACGGTCTTCAGGAAGCAGAATGCCACCCTGCGAGCGGTTCACCATGTTCAAGAAGAAGCCGATGAACACAGCAAGAATCGCCGAGAGCAGGATTCCCACGGAACCGACAATTTCGATGTTGCCTGTGTCGATAAGGTTCCAAATTGTGTAAATGATGTCTGCGAGCAGGAAGAACCCGCCGAAGATAAACAGAACGCCGATATTAGCTTTCATCGGTTATGCACCCTTTCCGACGGCCTTGGCTGAGCTTCCCGCAGGAAGTGAGTAACCAGCAGGCGCAAGCTCCGGATGGTTCACATCAAAGGCAGGAGACTCGCTACGAATGCGCGGAATCGAGGTGAAGTTGTGTCGTGGTGGCGGGCAGCTCGTGGCCCACTCGAGCGAGCGACCGTAGCCCCACGGGTCATTGACCGTCACCTTGGGTGCGTAGCGCGCCGTGATGTAGATGTTCAGCAACCACGGCACGAGTGACACGGCCATGACAAACGCTCCGATGGTCGAGAGCTGGTTCATCCAGGTGATGCCGTCTTCGGGCAGGTAGGTGGCGTAACGACGCGGCATGGCCATGACACCAATCCAGTGCTGAATCAAGAAGGTCATGTTGAAGCCGATGAGGAACAACCAGAAGTGCCACTGCCCGAGACGCTCGTTCATCATCTTGCCGGTCCACTTCGGCCACCAGAAGTAGAGGCCACCGAAGAGGCCAAAGACCAATCCGCCGACGATGACGTAGTGGAAGTGAGCAACGATGAAGTAGGTGTCCGAAAGGTGGAAATCAAGCGGCGGTGAGGCCATGATGACGCCGGTCAAACCACCGAAGATGAAGTTGAAGACGAAACCGATGGCGAACATCATGGGCGTCTCGAAGGTCACCGATCCGCGCCACATCGTGCCAATCCAGTTGAAGATCTTCACACCCGTAGGAACGGCGATCAGCATTGTCAGCAATGCGAAGAATGGCAGCAGGACCGAGCCTGTGACGTACATGTGGTGGGCCCACACGGTCATCGACAGGGCACCAATCGCCAGGGTTGCGTACACCAAGGTCTTGTAACCAAAGATCGGTTTGCGACTGAAGACCGGGAAAATCTCCGAAACAACGCCGAAGAACGGCAGCGCGAGGATGTACACCTCGGGGTGCCCGAAGAACCAGAACATGTGCTGCCAGAGCATCGCACCGCCGGTTGCCGCGTCGAACACATGAGCCCCGAAGACTCGGTCGGCCGCGAGACCCAGAAGCGCAGCGGCGAAGACCGGGAAAACGAGGATGACGAGAATTGAGGTAACGAGGATGTTCCACGAGAAAATCGACATGCGGAACATGGTCATGCCGGGGGCACGCATGGTGATCACAGTCGTGATGAAGTTCACCGCACCAAGAATCGTTCCAAAACCGCTCATCGCGAGGCCGAGCACCCACATGTTGGAGCCAATTCCT
Source organism: uncultured Microbacteriaceae bacterium (assembly GCA_903859205.1). Taxonomy (GTDB): domain Bacteria; phylum Actinomycetota; class Actinomycetes; order Actinomycetales; family Microbacteriaceae; genus CAIOLM01. Next base: position 31,332 of record CAIOLM010000042.1, on the reverse strand, counting down.
GGAGAGAATGTGTCACTCGACAGAGGCGAGTACGCGAACCATCCAAAGCTGGCTGCACCCTGTGGGGTGAGGAAGCCTGAAACGGCGATGAGGCTACCGAAGAAGTAGAGCCAGAACGAGAGCATGTTCAAACGCGGGAACGCCACGTCGGGAGCCCCGAGCTGAAGTGGCAAAATCTCGTTGGCTAGACCCGCGAACAGTGGCGTCGCGACCATGAGCAACATGATTGTGCCGTGCATGGTGAACATCTGGTTGTACTGCTCTTTAGTGGCGAGAACGTTCATTCCCGGGGCCCAGAGTTGAAGTCGGATGATCAGGGCCATGATGCCGCCGATAACGAAGTACACCAGCGAGGTGATGATGTAGAGGTGACCAATCACCTTGTGGTCGGTCGAAGTCAGCCAACGAACGATGACGTTGCCTCGCTTGGAGCTGCGTGTCACGCCGACGGTGTTGCTACCGCGCGGATCCGCTTGAACAACGGGAACGGGAGTGAGAGTTGCGCTCATGATGGCCCCTACTTGCTCTCTGCGACAACTGCCGCTTTTTTCGTGTTGCGGTCGTACTGGGTGCCCAGCTGACCAGAGAATCCTTCGTCACGCAGGTGCTGCATGTACGCGTCAAACTCAGCTTGCTCGACGACCTTCACGCTGAAAAGCATCTGCGAGTGATACTCACCACAGAGCTCGGCACACTTGCCTCGGTATGTTCCAACGCGCTCCGGGATAACCGACATGTAGTTCGTCTTGCCCGGAATCATGTCTTTTTTGTACAGGAAGTCAATAACCCAGAACGAGTGGATGACATCTCGCGACTGAAGCTGGATTTCGACCTTCTTGCCTACAGGAAGGTACAGAACCGGAATTGAAGCCGGGTCGATGGAGCCGGCCGGTGCCTTCGGATCGGTCGAGGGCTGTACCTGGATGCCCGAGGTGTACGTGTTCTGGTCGACGTAGTTGAAGTCCCAGGCCCACTGCTTGCCGAAAGCCTGGATGGTGATGTCAGGGTTGTCGAAGCGCTTCTCGATAGCGACCTGGTCGCGAGCGGTAAAGAAGAAGAATCCAATGATGAGAATCAGCGGAACAACCGTGAAGAAAATTTCGATGGGCATGTTGTAACGCAGCTGAACCGGAATTCCGGTCTCGCCCTTGCGGCGACGATAAACAACAATCGCCCAAATCATGAGCCCCCAGGCAATGAGGCCTACGACGAGAAGAACGATCCAGCTGGTGTTCCACAGCGCGATAACGCGACCTGTGTTATTTGTGATGCCCGTGTCGCTGGGAAGGTATCCGTTCAGCTCCTGCTGAGTACAGCCGCTAAGAACGAGAGCCACCGTGGCAATGACCGGGATGGCCATCCAACGGAGTCGACGCGATGATCGCACGAGAGACCTTTCGACAACAAAATTCAAGTTTGAGCGTCCTCAAACACTGGTTTTAGCCTACCTTGTGGGTGGGCAAAGTGAGGGCGATGCGCGCCGTTTCCGACAGGGAAAAACAGCGAGAACCGGCTAGTGGAAAGAATCTCCGCAGGCACAGCTACCCGAGGCGTTCGGGTTGTCGATCTGGAAGCCCTGCTTGGCGATCGTGTCTTCAAAATCGATAACCGCCCCGTCGACGAAGGGCACGCTCTTTCGGTCAACAACAACCTCGACGCCATCGAAATCAACGACTGCATCGCCTTCGAGGTGACGCTCGTCGAAGTACATTTCGTAGCGCAGACCCGAGCATCCGCCCGACTGGACCGCCAGACGCAGGCGAAGGTCATCGCGACCCTCCTGGTTGATCAGGGCGCGAACCTTGTCAGCGGCCGCGGCAGTCAGCGTGACGCCGTGCTCTTTGGTCTCGGTTTCGGTCGACATCGTGGTCACTCCTTAGAAGTCTGTAACTCCATTATCCAGCAGGATGCGCGCTAGCGGCGCCCATTCCAGCAAGGAAATGTGCCTGCGTGATGATCGCTTTTTCGAACGTCGGCAGGTGAAGGGACTCGTTGGGACTGTGTGCACGGGTGTCGGGGTCCTCGATCCCCGTGACGAGAACCACCGCGCCAGGGAACTCCTCGACAAAGTCCGCGATGAATGGAATGGAACCGCCCACGCCGATGTCGACCGGCTCCACGTCCCATGCAGCCTTCATCGATGACTTGATGCGACCCACCACCTCGTGAGTGGATTCCATCTTGAACGCGGAACCCGAGCCCACGATTTCGACCTCGACCTGAGCCCCCAGAGGCGGGTTTTGCGCCAAAAACTCGGCCAGTACACCGGCCGCGGCTTGGGCATCCTGCCCCGGAGCCACGCGAAGACTCACCATGGCGCTGGCTTCCGGCAGCAAAGTGTTGCTACTGGCCGAGGTTGCCGGGGCGTCAAGCCCGATCACCGTAATGCTCGGTTGGTTCCAAATGCGGTCGAGGAATTCACCGTGACCGACTGGGCTCACGCCGTCGAGCAGGCCAGACTCCTCGCGCAGGGTCTTTTCGGAGTATTCGGGCACCGGCGCTGAGCTGCTCGTGAGGCCAGGCACGGCAACAGAGCCGTCTTCGTTGTGAAGACGACCAAGGATGCGCACCAGCGGCATCATGGCATCGGGCACCACTCCCCCAAACATGCCTGAGTGCAACGCGTGGTCGAGAGTTCGCACCGTCACCTTTAGCGTGGCATTACCGCGCAGGCTGACGGTCAGCGCAGGAATTTCAGTGCTCCAGTTTCCCGAGTCGGCCACGATGATGACGTCGGCCTCGAGGAGGTGTCGCTGGTCTTTCAACAGATTGGCGAATGAAGGTGAGCCGTATTCTTCTTCGCCCTCGACAAACAGAACAAGGCCCAAAGGCGTTTCAGGGTCGATAGTAAAGAGAGCCTCGATGGCTGCTAAGTGAGAAATAACGCCGGCCTTGTCGTCGGCCACCCCGCGCCCGAAGAGGCGTTCGCCCTTCTGGGTCGGAACGAAGGCGGGTGTTTCCCAGTTTGATTCGTCTCCAGGGGGTTGAACATCGTGGTGAGCGTAGAGAAGCACCGTGGGAGCTCCGTTCTTGGGCTCACGACGAGCAATCACAGCGGGTTGCCCAAGTTCGGTCGAATCACCCATGGGCGCGTGAACGATGGCTACCCCACCATCAAAGATTTCAAGCGCAGACGCAGCACCTGCAACGAACTCAGCGCTGCGCTGAACCTGGGACTGGTCGAAACTCGGCCACGAGACAGACTCGATGCGAGCGAACTCTTCCAGAGCAAGCCGGTACCGTGGCAGCAGCTTCGCGACGGCTTCCCGCACGGTGTCGATAGTGACGGTCTCGGAATGTGAAGACGATTCAACGCTCATGCCGCTAATCTTAGGTTCGCAACGCGAAAGTAAAGGAACTTTGTTCATGGCCGCTGGCAAGCAATCTGCAGACAACGCATCCACCCCCGAGACAACCGCCCCGGTTGTCGGGAAGGGTCAGGCAACCCCCCGCCGCAAGGATCGTGAAGCCGCCAACAAGCGACCCCTGGTTCCCACCGATCGCAAGGTTGCGCGTGAGCAGTCCCGTGCGGCAACGACCGAGGCTCGTAACCGCGCCCGAATTGGCCTTGCCGCCGGTGACGAGCGTTACCTCCCGGCCCGTGACCGCGGCCCCCAGCGCAAGTTCACCCGCGATTTTGTCGATGCTCGTTACAGTTTTGGTGAGCTCCTAGTGCCGTTCATGATTCTGGTCATCGTTTTCTCGTTCATCCCCGCCGCTGAGAGCCTCTCGGTTTACGTGATGTGGGCCTTCATCGCTCTTGTCGCCATCGACTCACTCTTCCTCTTGATTTCGCTGCGTCGTCGCATCGAGACCAAGTTCGGCAAGGGAACGCTCGAGCGCGGTGTGCGCTGGTACGCAGTGATGCGTGGTGTTCAGATGCGAGTCATGCGCATGCCCAAGCCGCAGGTCGCTCGTCGCCAGTACCCGAGCTAGGCCGGTTTGCGGGCCATTGTCAGCTCGCTAGCTAAGCGCTCAGTCCGCGATTAATACCCCTGGCCCAGCCCGGACCCCAGTAAACAAAAGCGCTGTAGCCCTGTACCAGGCTCGCGCCAGCCTCGAGGCGAGCGCGCACATCTTCTGCCGTTTCGACTCCCCCGACCGACACCACAGTGAAGCCGGCTGGCGCGTGTTTGACAATAACCTTGAGCACCTCGAGCGCGCGTTCCTTGAGCGGTCGGCCGGAAAGCCCTCCAGCGCCAATAGCCTCAACGGCAGCGTGGGGTGTCTTCAAACCGTCTCGCGAGAGAGTCGTATTGGTCGCGATGATGCCAGCCAACCCCAAATCGACCGCGAGTTTAGTTACCTTGGTGATTTCGGTGTCGGTCAGATCGGGGGCAATCTTGACCAAAAGCGGTGTTGAACCGACGGCCTGGCTCACTGCGGAGAGCAGTGGGCGCAGCTGGTCTATTTCTTGTAGCCCACGCAGGCCCGGGGTGTTCGGCGAGCTCACGTTCACCGCAACGTAATCAGCCAGGTGTGCGATGACCTTGGCACTGGTGACATAGTCATCGATTGCGTTTTCGACATCGACGACGCGGCTCTTGCCGATGTTGACACCAATCACGGGACGGTTTTTCCAACGGCGGATCTTGGTCAGCCGCGCCACCGCGGCTGCCGCACCCTGGTTGTTGAATCCCATTCGGTTAATGAGTGCGTAGTCGGCCACCAAGCGGAACAGGCGTGGGCGCTCGTTTCCTAGCTGAGCCTGGGCGGTAAGAGTTCCAATCTCAACGTGTCCGAAACCGAGATTGGCCAGTCCACGCATGTAACGCGCATCCTTGTCGAAACCAGCAGCCATGCCGAAGGGTGTCTGGAAATGCAGTCCCAGAGCATCAACTGAAATGTTTGTGCGCGGGGCAGACGAGGCGCGAACGATATTCCCAATCAGCGGCCAACCGCAGATACGAATCACTGCGGCACCCAGGTGGTGCGCAGTCTCGGGGTCGAATCGACGCAATACGAACCGAAATGCTGCCGCATAGAGCGCTGGTGGTCGAGCTTCGGAATTCACTTACTCTCCGGCGACGTCGTGGTCGGCGCGAAGAACGCTGATGGCAGCTTCAAAGTCAGAAAGTGACTCAAAGGCTTGGTAAACGCTGGCGAAGCGCAGGTACGCCACTTCATCAAGCTCGCGTAGCGGGGCAAGAATCGACAAGCCAATCTCGTTCGCTTCAATTTGCGACGCGCCTGTTGCTCGAATGGCCTCTTCGACCTTCTGAGCGAGAACGGCTAAGTCGGCATCCGTGACCGGGCGGCCCTGGCAAGCCTTGCGCACACCGGCGACGACCTTCTCGCGAGAAAAAGGCTCTACGACGCCCGAGCGCTTAATGACGCTGAGGCTCGCGGTTTCCATTGTGCTAAATCGTCCGCCGCATTCCGGGCACTGGCGACGACGACGGATGGACAATCCATCGTCTGAGGTGCGTGAGTCGATCACCCTTGAGTCAGGGTGTCGGCAGAACGGACAGTACATCGCGGCCCCCTATTTCTCGGTCTCAAAACGAACAGCCACGGCGTCACCATGTGCTGGCAAATCTTCATTGGACGCCAGTGCCTGCAGTCCGGCGCTTACCTCGCGGAGGGCATCCTTCGAGTACTCAATGACTTGCTGGGCGCGCAGGAACGTATATGCGCCTAGGCCTGACGAGAAAGCAGAGTGACCGCCCGTAGGCAAGACGTGGTTAGAACCCGCCGAGTAGTCACCCAGGCTCACCGGGGAATAGTCACCGACAAAAATCGCGCCAGCATTGACCAGACGGGGCACAATCAGAGCATTGACCGTCGTTTGCACCTCGAGGTGCTCGGGCCCGTAGGCGTTAGAAAAGTCGACAGCCACATCGATGTCATCGACGATCACCAACGCGGACTGAGCGCCCCGCAGGGCGACCGAAACGCGCTCGGAGTGTGACGTCGACGCCACCTGGGAAACCAGTTCTCGACTCACGGCATCTACCAGCGCCGCTGAATCTGTGACCAAAATCGAGGAAGCGAGCTCATCGTGCTCGGCCTGACTGATCAGGTCGGCGGCGACAAATGCAGCGTCTGCAGAGTCATCTGCAATGACCAATATTTCGGTGGGACCAGCTTCAGAGTCGATGCCAACGTGCGAGCGCACGTAACGCTTTGCGGCTGCGACGTACTGGTTGCCTGGGCCCGTGATGACGCTTACCGGCGCGAGGTCTATGTCGGCTACGCCGTATGCCAATGCCCCAATGGCGCTTGCGCCGCCCATGGCGTAGACCTCAGTCACACCAAGCAATTCGGCGGCGGCCAAAATCGTGGGGTGAACTCGACCGTCGAACGCGTGCTGGGGTGGCGATACCAGCGCGATAGACGAAACACCCGCAATCTGCGCAGGAACGACGTTCATAACAACACTCGACGGATAAACCGCCTTGCCCCCGGGAACATAAAGTCCGACTCGCTCCACTGGCAGCCATCGCTGAACGACTCGGCCTCCGTTCGAGAAGTCAGTGGTTGCCTCGGCCGGCACCTGCACGGCAGAAGCCTGACGCACACGCTCAATCGTGCTTTCGAGCGCTGCGCGAACAGCAGGCGACAAACTCTCGAGTGCCCCGATGAGTTGCTCTCGCGGCACGCGAATCGAGTGCCCGGTGACTCGATCAAATTCTTGGGCGTGACGGCGCAGGGCCTTCTCGCCATCGCGGCGAACCTCGTCTACGAGATCACGAGCAGCCGCGTGCGCCGATTCGGAGTCGCCCGTGTGGCGCGGAATGAGGTCAAGCATTTCCGCGCGAGAGGGGCGTTGACCGCGCAGGTCCAAAACTCGCATCATGATGCCTCAAGTCTATTGGTCGGTTAGACGAGCGAGCCCGGACCCAAGAGCGATTTGAGCTCGCCGTAGAGGTCTGAGGTGATGCGGACACGGGCGGGCAGCTCGAACACGCGAGCAACATTGCCGCGGGTCAACCTCAGCCGAACCTCGGTGTCGCCCGGGTACCGACGCAAAATCTCGTCGAGCGAAGAAACGATGTGGGCAGACGCCCTCTGCTCAGGGACCTGCAGTGTCAACGGCCCCGTGTCAGTTGTCGCTGCGCCCAAATCGGGCACACGCAGCTCGTGCGCGTGGAGAGATACGCCATCATCTCGCTTAGTCACCCGACCACGAATCGTGACCACGGTGTCATTCTTCAGAAGCTCACCGAATTCCAGGTACGACTTACCGAGGAACATAATCGACATTTCACCGCTGAAATCTTCAATCGTGACTCGCCCATAGGGGTTTCCCGAATTCTTAGCGACGCGTCGCTCAACCTCGGTCAGAAGGCCGGCGACGGTAACGGTTTCTCCGTCTCGCACATCTTCTGAAGTTGTCAGATCGAGGATGTTCGTCGAGGCGAACTTCGCCAGTTGAGACTCAAGACCAGCAAGCGGATGATCAGAAACGTAGAGACCGAGCATCTCTCGCTCGAAGGCCAGTTTGTCGCGCTTGGTCCACTCGGGGCGATCAGGAACTGCGTCCTCGTGGTCGTCGAACTCAAAAATGTCGGCGAAGAGGTCGACCATGCCTTGAGCCTCGTTGCGTTTCAAGCTGACGGCGGATTCAATCGCTTCTTCGTGAATTTCAACCAGAGCACGCCGAGTGTTACCCATGGAGTCGAAGGCGCCGGCCTTGACAAGGGAATCGACGGTCTTTTTGTTCGCGACCTGCATCGGAACCTTTTTGAGGAAGTCGTGGAACGAGGTGAACGCACCGGCCTGAGCCCGAGCTGACTTGATGCCCTCGACGACGTTTGCCCCAACGTTACGAATGGCGCCGAGCCCAAATCGGATGTCTTGGCCCACAGCAGAGAAGACACCATCTGACTGGTTAACGTCTGGTGGCAAAACATTGAGTCCCATTCGACGGCACTCGGAAAGGTAAATGGCAAGTTTCTCTTTGGAATCACCAACGCTGGTCAGCAGTGCCGCCATGAACTCGGCGGGATAGTTCGCCTTGAGATAGGCGGTCCAATAGCTGAGCACGCCGTAGCCGGCCGAGTGCGCCTTGTTGAAGGCGTAGTCAGCAAAGGGCACAAGCGTTTCCCACAGGACACTGATTGCGTTCTTGCTGAAGTTGCGTTCGAGCATGCCAGCTTCGAAGCCTTCGAACTGCTTGTCGAGTTCTTCTTTCTTTTTCTTACCCATTGCCCGGCGCAAAACGTCTGCTTGACCAAGCGAGAAGCCTGCGACCTTCTGGGCCACCGCCATCACCTGCTCTTGATACACAATGAGCCCGTACGTCATTCCCAGAATGTCTTGGAGCGCACCTTCGAGCTCTGGGTGAATCGGCTCAATGTCTTGCAGCCCGTTTTTGCGAAGGGCGTAGTTGATGTGCGAGTTCACGCCCATCGGGCCCGGGCGGTACAGGGCGATCACGGCCGAGATGTCTTCGAAGCTGGTTGGCTTCAACTGCCGCAACAGAGAGCGCATCGGCCCTCCATCGAGCTGGAAGACCCCCAAGGTGTCTCCCCGGCTCAGTAGTTCATACGTGGCCGGATCTGCATCGAGATCCAGGGATTCAGGCTCGACAACGACACCTCGATTGGCCTTGATGTTTGCCAGGGCGTCCTCAATGACGGTGAGGTTGCGCAAACCGAGGAAGTCCATCTTGAGCAATCCGAGGCTTTCGCACGGCGGCTGGTCAAACTGGGTGATGATCGCGCCGTCGTCCTCGCGCTTCATAATCGGAATGACATCAATCAGCGGTTCGGCCGACATGATGACTCCAGCAGCGTGGACACCCCACTGCCGCTTCAGATTCTCAAGACCCTTGGCTGTTTCGAACACGGTCTTGCACTCGAAGTCGGTTTCGACGAGCGTGCGGAAGTCGGCTGCCTCTTTGTAGCGCTCGGCTTTGGAGTCGAAGATCTCAGAGAGGGTGATGTCTTTGCCCATTACCGAAGGCGGCATCGCTTTGGTCAGTCGCTCACCCACTGAATAGGGCATGCCCAGCACCCGAGCGGAGTCTTTTAGCGACTGCTTGGCCTTGATTGTTCCGTAGGTCACAATCTGGGCGACGCGGTCATCGCCGTATTTTTCGCTGACATACCGGATGACCTCGCCCCGGCGACGGTCGTCAAAGTCGACGTCGACGTCGGGCAGTGATACGCGATCCGGGTTGAGGAAACGTTCAAAGTAAAGGCCGTACTTGAGAGGGTCGAGTTCAGTGATGCCCATTGCGTAGGACGCCAGAGAGCCTGCGGCCGAACCGCGTCCGGGGCCAACGCGAATGCCCTGCGAGCGAGCCCAAGCGATGAAGTCGGCGACGACGAGGAAATAGCCGGGGAAGCCCATGTTCTTGATGACGTCTACTTCGTAGTCGGCTTGAGCTTGGTGTTCAGCCGAGATGCCCTGCGGGAATCGGCGTTTCATTCCGGCCGCCACCTCTTTTTCAAACCAGCTGGCCTCCGACTCCCCCGCAGGAACCGGGAATCGCGGAAGCAGATCGCGGTGCTCGAACGTGGTCTCACAACGCTCCGCGATGAGCAGCGTGTTGTCGCAAGCTTCGGGGTAGTCGCGAAAGATGTTGCGCATCTCAGCGGCCGACTTGAGATAGAACTCATCCGACCCGAACTTGAAGCGCTTGGGGTCGTCGAGAGTCGAGGCAGACTGAACGCACAGCAGGGCGGCGTGAGCAGTCGCGTCGTGCGCGTGCGTGTAGTGCAAGTCATTCGTGGCCACCAACGGCAGATCAAGCTCTTTCGCGAGCTGGATGAGCTGCGTCATGGTGCGTCGCTCAATCTCAATGCCGTGATCCATGATTTCGACGAAGAAGTTTTCTTTGCCGAAGATGTCTCTAAAATCTGAGGCCGCGGCCTTCGCCTCTTCGTACTGGCCCAGGCGCAGGCGCGTTTGCACTTCGCCACCGACACATCCGGTAGTCGCGATGAGGCCCTCCGCGTAACGACTCAAGAGCTCGCGGTCCATACGGGGTTTGAAGTAGAACCCCTCGATGGACGCCAGCGACGACAGCCGGAAAAGATTGTGCATGCCCACGGTCGACTCTGAGAGGAGGGTCATGTGCGTGTACGAACCACCACCGGAAACGTCGTCGGCTTCACCCTCGGCCCAACGCACTCGGGTTTTATCTCCTCGGTGGGTGCCCGGAGTGATGTAAGCCTCGGTGCCGATAATGGGTTTGATACCCGCGCTGGTCGCGGTTTTCCAGAAGTCGTATGCCCCGAACATGTTGCCGTGGTCGGTAATCGCAATCGCCGGCATATTGCTCTCAATGGCGGCGTCGATGAGCGGCTTTACTCGAGCAGCACCGTCGAGCATCGAGTACTCGGTGTGCACGTGAAGGTGCACAAATGAATCCGAGTTGCCAGCCACGCGCAGTCTGCCTTTTCTAGTTCCGTAGGGTGAGCCTCTAGCCTAAATCGTGGGGACGATTACGTGCGCAACACTTCCAGCGCGTGCTGTAAATCCTCGGGATACGGGCTCTCAAAGTCGACCCACTCGCCCGTCGCGGGGTGATTAAAGCCCAGACGGTGAGCGTGCAGCCACTGACGCGTCAATCCCAACCGCTCCGAGAGCGTGGGGTCGGCCCCGTAGAGAGTGTCGCCCACACAGGGATGACGCTGCGCCGCCATGTGCACGCGAATCTGGTGCGTTCGTCCGGTTTCGAGTGTCACCTCCAACAGGGAGGCTGCCGGAAACGCTTCGAGTGTCTCGTAATGCGTAACCGAGGGCTTTCCGTCGCTCGTAACCGCGAACTTCCAGTTCGAGCGCGGATGACGGCCAATGGGGGCATCAATAGTGCCGGCGAGGGGATCAGGATGCCCCTGTACGACCGCGTGATACACCTTGCTCACCTCGCGGTCGTGAAAAGCACGCTTGAGGGCTGTATAGGCCGATTCACTCTTCGCGACCACCATGAGTCCGCTCGTGCCGACGTCGAGTCGATGAACAATCCCGGCACGCTCGGCGGCACCCGAGGTCGACACCCTGTATCCGGCGGCGGCAAGTGCACCGATAACGGTCGGGCCTTCCCAGCCGACCGCGGGGTGTGCCGCTACACCGACCGGCTTATCGACCACGACGATGTCATCGTCGTCAAAAATGATTCCGAGATTCTCGACGGGGGTTTCCTCAAGCGTTGCTTCGCGTCGAGGCTGCCAAGAAACCTCGATCATGTCGGAGGCCGTCAGGTGGTCAGACTTTCCCAGCGTGACGCCCAAGCGGGTGACTCCCCCGGCCTCTGCAATCTCGGCAGCCTGGGTTCGTGAAAATCCAAAGAGCTTGGCCAGGCCGGCATCGACCCGCATTCCGTCGAGCCCCTCGGGCACGAGTGCGCTACGCGTCTCCATGAGTCGCCTCTTTCGGCGTGGCCGTCTTGCGTTGGCGCTTTCCGTCGAGACCAATACTCAACAGAATCAGCAGCACGAAAGTCACCGCCGCCGCCGAAATCGCAATGTCAGCAACGTTGAAGATGGCCGGCATGAGCCACGGCATATTGATGAAATCAATCACGTGACCGACGCCAAAACCGGGCTCGCGGAAGAGTCGGTCAGCGAGATTGCCCAGCGTTCCGCCAAGAATCAATCCAAAAACAACGGCCCAGGCCTTCGAATGGATTTTGCGCGCTACAACGATAATTACGCCAGTAACGACGACCGCAAGAATCGAAAAGATCCACGTTTGACCCGACGCCATCGAGAAGGCTGCCCCAGGGTTTCGAACAAAAATCAGCTGGAGGACGTAAGGAATTACCTCAATGCGCTGCCCCTCGAACATCGTGGCAACAACAATCGTCTTGGTGACTTGATCAAGTACCAGAACAGCCAACGCAAGACCCGCCAGCAGCGCGATGAGCCGAACCGAACGCCCGCGTGGGACAGGTACGACCGAAGATGCTTGCGTCACCTATTTGGCGGAGGGGTTAGCGGTCGACTCGAGGTCGTGAAGCTGCTTCTCAATGTAGGAACGAAGGCTAAGTCGGTACTCCGCTTCGAACGAACGCAGTTCATTTGTCTTGGTCTCAAGAACAGAAATTTCGGCTTTGTACTTGGCAATCTGAGCTGCAGCACTCGACTCGGCGTCAGCAATGATCTTGCTCGCGGTGACATGTCCTTCGGCAATGAGCTCGTCGCGCTTGGCAACACCCTCACGGACGTGCTCTTCGTGGAGACGACGTGCGAGTTGAAGCATGCTGTTCGAGCTCTGCGCCTCTTCGAGGGCGTCGGTTGAGGGCGTGGCAGCCTCGGGGAACGGAGCAGTGACAGGCGCCGCCGTTACGGAACCCGTCTCGGCCGTGCGAGATTCGAGCGCTACTGCGCGCTGGCGAAGCTCTTCGTTCTCCTGAGTCAGGCGGCGAAGTTCAACAACGATTTCGTCGAGAAAATCATCGACCTCATCTTGGTCGTATCCCTCACGGAACTTTGTCGGCTGGAAACGCTTATTGACAACGTCTTCGGGCGTAAGCGCCATGCGGTGTCACCTCACTCTTGAGTACAAATCGGAAAGCTCTAAGCTCTTACGCTAGCAAATCTCGGTAGCCCTCGGGTCGGACTCCGTAAAATCTGGCTATCCTCGCGGTAATCCAGCGATCACATTGCCCAAAACAATGGCCGCGATCAGCACAATCGTCCACGCAAAGTCAATCGAGACACTGCCGAATCTCACCGGCTTGATGATTCTGCGAACGAGCTTGACAGGCGGGTCTGTGACAGCAAAGACAATCGAGAAGACGACCAAAAAGAAAGGCGATGGTCGCCAGCCCGGGCGAGCAGAACGAACGAAATCCACAATCAACCGAATCCACATCAAGAGGATGAAGATTTGAATGAACGCGTCGAGAACGCCGTAAATAATTCCTAGGACCATGGTTGTAACTTACCGACGCGTAACCCGTGAGCTACACGAATCGAAGGAACTTTACTCGCTAATGAAGTGCGTCGTGTCGACCTCAGCAGTGTTCGCTGCGTCGTCACCGGTCACAGCTACGTGCTCAGGCGAGAGCAAGAAAACCTTACTGGTGACCTTTTCGATACGACCACGCAGACCCTGAACCAGTCCGCTGGCAAAGTCAATAATTCGACGAGCGTCAACGTCGGTCATTTGCCCGAGGTTCATGATGACCGGAAGGCCCTCACGGTAGTTCTCGGCGATTGCGCGAGCGTCGGAGTACTCCTTGGGGTGAATCGTGACAATCTCATTGAGGTCAGAGACGGCTGCGTTGCGGCCCGTGTTGCGACGCAGCGGGGTAACTGAAGCCGAGCGAGGAGCATCGGAGGTCGAACCGCGAACGGCAGTCGGACGCTCATCCTCGTAAGACTCTTGGTCTTCAGCTAGGCCTAGATTGACCAACATTTTCTTGAGCATTGAAACCTCCGTGGGAAAACTCTTACTTGAGGTTAACCGGCGGTGGGTCGATTTCCCGTGATTGCGGTACCAATGCGCAGGTGTGTCGCACCGATGGCAATGGCCTCGCGAAAATCGTGCGACATCCCTGCACTAATGAACCTCGCTGCTGGCTTAAGTCGGCGCACAAGTTCAGATGCAAGCGCCACACGATCAAAGGCACGTGCCGGGTCCTCGTCCAAGGGTGCGACAGCCATCACTCCCTGGAGGTTCAAAGATTGGGTCTCGAGGATGCGAGTCGCGAACGCTTCAAGTTCATCGGGATTAATTCCTCCCCGGCCTGGGTCATCGGTGAGATTGAGCTGAATGAACGAGTCGATCGGCGACCTGGGATTGTGCTCTTGGCGGTCAATCCAGGCCCGGTCGAGAGCCGAGACGAGCGACTCACGATCCACTGAGTGGATCACATCCGCGTATTCGAGTGCAGCTCGCGCCTTATTGGACTGCAACTGACCGATGAAGTGCCAGGTGAGGTCGAGGTCGGCCGTTTCGAGGGCCTTGTCTGCGGCTTCCTGATGGCGGTTCTCGCCTACGTCTCGAACACCTAGGTCATAGAGCGCGCGCACAAGTTCAGCAGGATGAAATTTGGTCACCACGATGAGCGTGATGTCGTCCATGGGTCGAGACGAGCTCATTTCCGCCTCGGCGACGTCGTCGCGCACCTTAGCGAGCCTCGAGCTCAGCGCCGACGAGTCGGTCATGACGAGTGCGTGAACGCCTAGTTCTTCATGAAGTCAGGCACGTCAAGATCAGCACCGTCGTCGTCGAAGCTCGTGCTCACCGGAACGCTGGAGTATGAAGCCGGAGCCGGCACTGACGCAAAAGGATCGGCCTCTGCGAAGGCGGGAGCCGGAGCTGGTGCGAATGGGTCAGACGAAACCGGCACAGCCGAGTAGGAACCGGAGTTGTATGCCCCCGTGTCAGCTGCCAAGGTTTCAGGCTCCGTTGTTGCACCCAGGGGGTTCGGGAACTCTCGCTTGGTCGGTTCGCCGCCGTCGAAACCAGCGGCGATGACGGTCACGCGAACCTCGTCACCGAGGGTGTCGTCGATCACGGTACCGAAGATGATGTTGGCCTCAGGGTGGACCGAGTCCTGAACGAGTTTGGCGGCGTCATTGATCTCAAACATGCCGAGGTTGGAACCACCCTGAATCGAGAGGAGCACTCCACGCGCGCCCTCGATGGATGCTTCGAGCAACGGAGAGGCAACGGCAAGCTCGGCGGCCTTGATCGCACGGTCAGCGCCTCGTGACGAACCGATACCCATGAGGGCAGAACCGGCACCCTGCATGACCGACTTGACATCGGCAAAGTCGAGGTTGATGAGGCCGGGCGTGGTGATGAGATCGGTAATGCCCTGAACGCCGGCGAGCAGAACCTGGTCAGCAGTAGCGAAAGCCTCTTGCACGCTGATGCTGCGGTCGCTGATGTCAAGAAGACGGTCGTTGGGAACAACAATCAGGGTGTCGACCTCGGCACGAAGCGCGGCGATGCCCGAGTCAGCTTGCGACTGACGGCGACGGCCTTCAAAACCAAATGGTCGAGTGACGACACCGATGGTCAGCGCACCGATTGACTTCGCAATCTTGGCAACAACAGGGGCGCCACCGGTACCAGTACCGCCACCCTCACCTGCGGTAACAAAAACCATGTCGGCGCCGGCAAGTGCTTCTTCGATTTCTTCCGCGTGGTCCTCGGCAGCCTTGCGTCCGACCTCAGGGTCGGCGCCTGCACCAAGTCCGCGGGTGAGCTCGCGCCCGACGTCGAGCTTGACGTCAGCCTCACTGAGCAGGAGGGCCTGGGCATCCGTGTTGATCGCAATGAACTCAACACCTTTGAGGCCGAGTTCAATCATGCGGTTGACCGCATTGACTCCGCCGCCGCCGACACCAACAACTTTGATGACAGCGAGGTAATTTTGCTTGTTCATAACCGGCCTCCCTGAGAACCCTAAACCTCAGGTTGAGGCTTAAAGTTATGCTCAGTATGTATTTCTTGTGTTTGAGGCTAAGTGCAGACGGCGACTCCATTGCGTCGCGACACGCGCGAAACGCGAAAAGGTCAGAGGGAGCTACTTGACAACGACTGACGCGGGCGACGAGACGTCGTAAATCGCTCCACCGTGAGGTGGATACGCGCGCATGAGCGTCGCCAGGACGGTCGCTTTGAGCGACGACTGGTCGGGTGAGCCCCAAATGACTCGCACGTGAGAACCTTTCAGAATCACGCTCACATCGTCGGTCGTGGTTGCGATGACTCGATCAACTTGGCTGCGAACTCGAGACGGCAGGGCGCTGAGAACAGCGACAGCTGCCGGGAACCCGTGTGCAGTGGGTGAGGCGCCCTTAACGTCAATGATGGGCAACTCACGTTGCCGGTCAGAAGTGACCTCGATGGAAACGCCGGCGGGGTCGACGAGGCTGAAGCCCTGTGGCGTATCGAGATAGCCAATCGGAGCCCGCTCAACGATGTTGACGACCAAAGTATGCGGTGGAATCGACTGCGTCGAATAGCTCTTGACCAGCGGTTGCTTCATAAGAGTGGCCTCGACGCTGTGGGTGTCAACCAGGGGCAACGGGCGACCGAGCTGCGTCTGAAGATCTTTGATGATCGCGGACGCATCCACTCGGTGGGCGCCCACAACCGTGATGGTCTGCAACGACATGAGTGGAGAAAAGACACCCACGCCAATGAAAATGCCCAAGCCCAGCACGCTTCCCGCAATCACAAAAAAAGTGATTCGGCGTCGACGCAGGTGCGCCGTGAATCTGCGCGATTCGTTTCGCTCAAAAGCCTTGCGGGCCTTGACAGCCTCGCGGAGTTCACGACGTGCGATGGTCGCGGCATATTCGACCCGGCGCACAGTTCGCGTGGACCGAGCCGCGGGTGCTGGTTGAGGACTTCGGGGTTGCTTCGACTGCTTGGCTGGTTTGCGCGCCTTGGTCACCCGAACGGGCTTTGCCTTCTTGGCCGAGCGTGAAGCTTGCGCAGACGTCGGCGCTTGGTCGGGCCCAACGCGCCCACCGTCAGGGCGGCGCACTAGCGCGACTCCGAACCGCGCGATTCCAGCGCCTTCAACACGCTCGGAATGATGCGATAGACATCGCCACAGCCCAGAGTGATAAAGAAATCGCCCGGTCGGGCAATGGCGGCGGCATAGTCAGCCGCGTCATCCCAGCTTGAGATAAAGGCAACTCGTGAGGAATCTGAGAACGCCTGTGAGACAAGCGCGCCTGTCACTCCGGGCACAGGATCTTCTCGTGCCCCATACACATCGAGAACGATGGTGTGATCAGCCAAAGACTCCAGGACCTGGGCGAACTGGGATGACATTGCCTGGGTGCGACTGTATGTGTGGGGCTGATGTATTGCGATGAGGCGACCCTCACCGACCACAGTGCGAGCTGCTATGAGAATTGCCTCAACTTCGGTCGGGTGATGGGCGTAGTCATCGTAAACGCTGACCTCATTGACGATTCCGTGCAACTCAAACCGACGCTCAGTACCTCCGAAGGTCTCAATTGCCGCCAGTGCCGCCGCCGGCTCGAATCCCAGACCAACGACGACCGCAAAAGCGCCAGCAGCATTGATTGCGTTATGCGAACCGGAAACACCGAGCCGCCCTGGCAGCGAGGCACCTGAGTAGTGAACGACAAACGAGACCCCGGAGGCGTCGGAGTGAATATCAGTGACCCGAACATCTGCAGACGCGTCTAGTCCAAAGGTGACGACGTGTGCGTGCCGAAGCTTTTCGTGCACGCGACGGGCCCCTTGGTCATCGCTCGAAATAACGACCAGCTCGTCGGCTGCATCGGCAAATTCCACGAAGGCATCGTCAAAAGCGTCGTGCGTGCCGTAATGGTCGAGGTGGTCAGCATCAACATTGGTAATCAGGGCAACTTTGGTGTCATAAATCAAAAACGATCCATCGGACTCGTCTGCCTCGATAACAAATAGCTCTGAATCGCCGAGCGAGCCACTCGTTCGCAGTGCCTGAACGACTCCCCCGTTTACGAAGCCAGGCTTGGCGCCGAGGTCGAGAAGGGCAGTAACAATCATGCCGGTGGATGTCGTCTTGCCGTGTGCGCCCGCAACGGAAACCAATCTCTTGCCCCGAGTCAGCCACTTCAGGGCCCGAGACCGGTGCATGATTGTCACTCCACGCTCTTGCGCGGAGACATACTCGGGGTTGTCTTGCCACAGGGCACCGGTAACGACCACGGCGTCTACATCGCCAAGGTTTTCTGCGTCGTGGCCCACGCGGGCATCAATACCCTGTTCACGCAGAGTCTGAATCGCGTGTGAGTCGCGAACGTCAGAGCCAGAGACTTTGATGCCCAATTGCGCGAACATCGATGCAATTCCGCTCATGCCTGACCCGCCAATGCCAATGAAGTGCGCTGACGACATGTTGTCCGGTGCATTTGAGGTGGACTCAGGCTTGATCATGCAACAGCCTTCCGAATCCCTACAGGCACCGCGAATAAGGTGCCTTCTGTTTATAACCTATGAGGCTGAGCTAAACCGGGAGGCGAGCGCCTCCTCGACCAGATTGACCGTCATTTCAGAACCACGGCGTGTTCCGGTGCTGGCCATGCCCTTTGCCATTTTCGCCAGAGTACGGCTTGACGAGATGATCGGAATGACGTGGTGCTCAAGCCACTGTGCATCGAGGTCCACGTCACTAACGACCAAGGCCCCCCGAGCATCCACACTGTTTTGCGCGTTCAGGCTCTGCTCTCCGTTTCCGACCGCATAAGGCACGAATACGGCGGGGATTCCGAGCGCTGAGAGTTCACTCACCGTGCTGGCCCCTGATCGAGAGAGAACAAGGTCGGCTGCGGCGAAGGCGTAATCCATTCGATCGCAATATTCCATCCGCACGTAGCCGGGCATAGTGACCTTCGAAAGCTGCGCGCGCTCGCCTGCGATGTGCAGCACGTCAATGCCCGCACGTTCAAAAGCCGGAAGCGCCCCTTCGACAGCAGCGTTGAGGCGCTCAGCCCCCAATGAACCTCCCGTCACGAGCAGGACAGGATGACCCAGGGCCAACTTAAAATGCTTTCGTGCCTTCTCGCGGGTAGCCGCGACGTCCAGACTCTGAATCTCTGGCCTCAGCGGCATGCCAACAAACCGAGCATTCGGCAAACTCGTGCCTTCAAAGGCAACGCCGATGAATCGCGTCCACCGAGCAGCGAGCCGATTGGCCAAGCCGGGCTTGGCGTTGGCCTCGTGGATGACAATCGGAACCCGCGAGCGTTTTGCCGCTTGATAGGCAGGTGCAGCCGCGTACCCGCCTACTCCAATCACAACATCTACTTCGCGGTCGGTGATGACATCTTGAACGTCACGGACCGCCTTATTCCAGCCCGCAATGAATCTCAGGGCCCGCGCGTCTGGGCGACGCGGAAAAGGCAATCGAGCAATCGTGTGCAGGTCATAGCCGCGCTGCGGCACGAGTCGAGCCTCGAGGCCTTCCTTGGTGCCGATCATGACAATGCGAGCCTCGGGGTCTCGCCGACGAATCTCATCGGCAATAGCAAGCATGGGATTGACGTGTCCGGCCGTGCCACCACCGGCCAAGAGGTACGAAGTCATCGAATTTCTTTCGAGCGCTCGTTGTGACGAGCGAACGAGAGCACCACACCGACCGCCGCGAGGGCCATGAACAGAGCGGTACCACCTGATGAAATGAAGGGCAACGGTACTCCGAGCACCGGAATCACACCCAGCACAACCGCAATGTTCATAAATGCCTGGCCGATGAGCCAGAACATGATCCCACCGGTCGCAATGCGAATCAGCGGGTCGGTCGCATTGCGAATCACCCGAAGGAAACCGACTGCGAGGATGACCAGCAGTGCGAGCACGACGATGCAGCCAATCATGCCGAGCTCTTCGCCAATGATGGCAAAGATGTAGTCGTTGTCTGCCGCGGGCAACCACGACCACTTAGCTTTCGAGAGCCCCAGACCAACTCCAAAAATACTGCCGTTGGCCATCGCCCAGGTTCCGTGCAAGGGCTGCCAACACCAGTTGGTATCTGTCGTACACGCAGTGCCGAAGAACGTTGTGATTCGAGCAACGCGGTTCGGGCTCACGATTGCAAATAGTAAGAAGATGACTGCACCGCCAGCGATCGGAACCAGGATGTTCTTCCAACTAATGCCTGCGAAAATGAGACACCCGATAACCACCATCGACAAAAT
The DNA here is from genome assembly GCA_903859205.1 of uncultured Microbacteriaceae bacterium. Lineage (GTDB taxonomy): Bacteria > Actinomycetota > Actinomycetes > Actinomycetales > Microbacteriaceae > CAIOLM01. The sequence goes on along the minus strand of CAIOLM010000042.1, from coordinate 11,755 downwards.
AATCACGGTACCGAGGTCACCACCGAGCATGACCAGACCCATGACTCCAGCGGCAGTTACTAGCGGGGTCAGCACCTTCCAGTGGGTGCCGTTGCGCTGCATGCTCTTGGGCAGTGCCACACCAAGCCACAAAGCAAGGGCGAGCTTCAAAAGCTCACTCGGCTGGGCATTGAATGTGCCAATCCGAATCCAGTTTCGGTTTCCGCCGGTTTCATAGCCCAGCGGCGTAAAAACCAACAGTTGGATGATGGCGCTTCCAACCAGAAACACGACTGCCCATTTTTTGTAGAACACGAGTGGCAGACGGCTGGCGATGAGCATGACCGGGATTCCGAGAACAGCGAACGTGAGCTGCTTGAGAAAACGACCGTAGAAACCCTCTTCGGCCAAATAGGAATCAACGGACGATGCCGAGAGAACCATGACAAGGCCGATGCCGACCAGAAAAAGCGTGGTGCCCAAAATCAGGTAGAAGGTCGACGACTCCGCTCGGAGCAACGAGCCGAGATTGAGTCGGGCCGCAAACGACCTCGGTGCTGGTCGCGACTGCGTCGTGCTAACCATGACGCCCTCCCAGCGCTCGATTCACCGCCTCGGAAAACTCCCGGCCACGGTGCGCGTAATCTACAAATTGGTCCATTGAGGCTGCCGCCGGAGCAAGCAACACAACATCGTTTGACTGTGCCATCTCAACCGCATAATTCACCGCGAGTGACATGACCTCACTAGTTTCGGTCGTGTCGACCTCTCGAACCGGGACGCCCGGCGCGTGTCGTTCGAACGCGGAGATAACCTCGAGCCTCGATTCGCCGATAACAATGACGCCACGCAGGCGATGCTTGTGCGAGGAAATGAGGTCGTCGAGACTCACGCCCTTAAGTAAGCCACCAACAATCCAGACGATTGACTCGTGCGCCATGAGCGCGGCGTTCGCAGCGTGGGGATTTGTCGCTTTCGAGTCGTTGATCCAGGTAATGGTTTTGCTGACCGCAACAATCTCGTGCCGATGCGCATCCACCGAGAATGTTGATAGGGCGACAGAGATCGCCTCAGGGGTGACGTCACAGGCGCGAGCCAAGGCGCTCGCCGCCAAAACATTCGCCACCATGTGCGGCGATGCGAGACCGAAATCAGCCAATTCAGAGAGAGTAGATATTTCGATGGCGCGATCTTTACGATCCTCCAGAAAAGCACGGTCGCACAGAACGTCCTCGACCAAACCAAGGTCGCTCATGCCAGGGACGCCCAAACTGAAGCCAATAGCGCGGGCTCCGTCGACGACCTCCGCACCCTCGACCATTGCCTCAGTGAGCGGGTCGGTGCGGTTGTAGACGCAGGCAACCCGAACGTTGTGAAAGACCTTGGCCTTTGCCTCAACGTAGGCCTGAAGCGATCCATGCCAGTCGAGGTGGTCATCGGCGATGTTGAGACAGGCCGCCGAGTGTGGAAAAACCGCACCCATGTAGTGCAGTTGGTAACTGGAGAGTTCGACGACAAAAAAATCAAACCCCTCAGGGTCACGGATCGCGTCGAGGATGGGCACACCGATGTTGCCGCAGGGAGCCACCCGGTATCCCCCAGCTTGAAGCATGTGTGCCGCTAGTTGCGTGGTGGTGGTCTTGCCATTAGTGCCCGTGACCAGAATCCACTCCGCCGGAGGCCCTACCTTGTCGCGCAGGCGCCAGGCCAGATCGATATCGGTCAACATTGGCGTGCCCGTTGCCCCTGCCCAGACAACGAGGGGATGGCTCGGAGCGTAGCCAGGAGAAACAACAATGACATCCGGATTGAACTCGCTGAGAGCCTGCTCCACGTTCGTGGCACCGGCCGTCATTACGACGTCGACGCCCAAAACGTCGCACATTCTTAACCGAAGTTCGTCGGCGGATTCAGTGGCAACAAGTACGCTGCATTCCAGTTCGGCGAGCGTGTCGGCCACAGAGAATCCCGTGGCACCTAGACCGAGCACAACGGCGCGAAGGCCCGACCAGTTCGAGTGCCAGCTGGTGAGGTCATCCAATGACTTAGCCACGAGGGTTACCGGTACAGCCATTCAATGTAGAAGAGCCCCACGCCGACCGCGACGCATAGGCCAGCAATAATCCAGAACCTCACGACGACGGTCCACTCAGCCCAGCCTTTGCCTTCGAAGTGGTGGTGAATCGGGCTCATCAAGAAAATGCGTTTGCCCTTAGTCAGTTTGAAGTAGCTGAGCTGCAGGATGACCGATCCGGTGTCCATCACGAAGAGACCAGCGATGATCGGCAAGAGCAATTCGGTGTGGCTGAGGATAGCCAGAGCCGAGAGTGCGCCGCCGAGAGCCATGGACCCGGTATCGCCCAAGAAGATTTGCGCCGGTGAAGTGTTCCACCAGAGGAATCCGATGAGTGCGCCGACCACGGCAGCCGCAATGATCGCGAGATCAAGCGGGTCACGCACGTCGTAGCACTTGTAGGCGACGTCAGGGTCAAGAGCTGCCCTGAAGCAGGACTGGTTGAACTCCCAAAAGCAGATGATGACGAACGCACCAATTGCAAATATCGAAGACCCCGTGGCGAGGCCGTCCTGACCATCTGTGAGGTTCACCGCGTTCGACGTTGCCGTCACGATGAAGATGATGAACACCGCAAAGAGGATCATGCCGAGCACTGCGCCGAGCGAGAGAAAGTCGAACGGCAGGTCACGGATGAACGAAATCTTTGTCGAGATCGATGTATTCCCGTGCTCGTCGGGAAAATTCAGACCCAAAATAATAAAGACGAGGGCAACGACGACCTGGCCAAGAATCTTGGCCCACGGTCCGAGACCGAGTGACCGTTGCTTATGTGTCTTGATGTAGTCGTCGATAAAGCCAACCGCGGCAAGACCAATCATCATGAGCAAAACGAGAAGTGCCGGCAGTGCAATCGGGGCCTGGGTAATCCAGCTGGCCACAAAGTAGCCGAGGACGATACCGACAACCACAACAATGCCGCCCATGGTGGGCGTGCCCTTCTTGGCACGGTGCTGATCCGGCATGAGCCCGTCAAAAATTGCCTGCCCCCAGCCGATGCGCCGGAAGATGCGAATGAATACCGGCGTCATGAGCAGGGTAAAGATAAACGAGATTGTTCCCGCGAGAAATAGCGTGGTCACGCAAACGCCTCCGCAACGCGATCGCCCAAGAAACGCAAGCCTGCCGAGTTGGACGATTTGACCAGGACAATGTCACCGGCATGGCAGAAACTCACAAGGTAATCGTACGCGTCGTCGCTGTTCTCGAAGAAGCGTGACTCACCGTCCCATGAGCCCTCATTCATCGCCGAAATATGGAGTCGCCGAGCACCTGTGCCCACCACAACGAGCTGGTCGATATTGAGCCTTACGACCAAGAGGGCAATTCGGTCGTGCTCCTCCCCTGCGTATTCACCAAGCTCGCTCATCTCGCCCAGAACGGCGATGGTGCGATTGGCTGTCTGGGCCACTTGAACAAGGGTTTTCAGCCCAGCTGCCATCGAGTCAGGGCTTGCGTTGTACGCGTCGTTGATGACCGTTACGCCAGTGCCACCCATCAGCTCCATGCGCCAGCGCTCCGCACGAACGACGGACTCCAGAACTCCCACGATGCCATCTAGCGATACACCCAACGCAACGCCGACCGAGGCCATCGCCAGCGCGTTCATCACGTGATGCTCGCCGAGCACCTTGAACTCGACTCGCGCTGAGGACCCATCTGGCAAGTGCAGCATGAAGGAGGTACCTGCGAGCGAAATCTCGACATCGGATGCCCGCACCTGCGCTTTGCCCGTTTGACCAAACCACAGCACGTCTCCGGTTGCCAGTTCAGCCATGCCCGCAACTCGAGGGTCATCAACGTTGAGGATGACCGGGGCACCGGGAACCAGACCCTGAACCAGCTCACTCTTGGCTCGAACGGTCGCCTCAACGCCACCGAACTCGCCGGCGTGCGCGAGACCAACCATGAGCACGATCCCGATGTCCGGCGAGGCCAAATCCGTAAGGCGCTTGATATGACCGATGCCACTGGCTCCCAGCTCGAGCACAAGGTATCGAGTGTCTGACTCAACCTTGAGCATGGTCAGCGGCGCACCGACCTCATTGTTGAACGAATCGCGGGGGGCAACCGTCTTTCCGAGCGTTGCGCAGAGGGTTGCCACAAGATTCTTTGTCGTTGTCTTACCGTTTGACCCGGTAATGCCGATGATGGTTAACTCTCCGGCCGCGCGCACCGACGCCACGACAAACTTTGCCAGGGCACCCAAGGCATCCACGACATTGGGCACGACGATTTGAGGAACGCTCGCGCGCACATCACGCTCGACGATAACGACAGCGGCTCCGTTTGCAATTGCTGCATCGACGAATAAATGACCATCCGTGACTTCACCGGGCTTCGCAAAGAAGACTCCCCCGGGCACAATCAGTCTCGAATCAGTGTCTGAAGGCCCGTCAACAAATATGTCCTCAGGGGTATCGCAGCCGAGAAGAACTCCACCCATCGCGGTAGCCATCTGAGCCAAACTTAAACGAATCATTTACATCCAGCCTGCCTCAGCCAGAGCTAGTCGCACGTCATCTCGGGCACTGTAAGAAATGCGCTCGGTTCCAACATCACGGTAATCCTCGTGTCCGGGGCCGGCGTAAAGAATGACATCACCCGGCTCGGCCTTGGCGATAGCCTCGCGAACCGCCAAACGCGGATCAGCTACCTCGCGGATCTCAGCCGCAGAATTTGCGCCCCGAGCACCAGCCAACAGCGCCGCACGAATCGCATGTGGGTCTTCAGTGCGCGGATGAAAATCAGTGACGATGACAGTGTCGGCGCCCCGCGCCGCAATGGCGCCCATGTCTGGCCGCTTTGCGGTGTCACGGTCCCCGTCAGCACCAAAGACCATGATGAGTCGTCCCGCGGTTACGGCTCGCAAAGCCTGAAGAGTGTGTGCAAAAGCCTCAGGAGTATGGCCGTAGTCAACAAAGAACATCGGCCCGCGATCGCCCGAGACGAGTTCAGTGCGGCCGGGAACGAAGACGTTGAACCCTCCGTCACGCTCGAGGGTGTGTGCCACCAGATCGAACGCATGACCCGCCTCGACGACCATGACAATCGCGAGAGCCGCGTTGAGCGCCGAGTAGTCGCCCACCATAGGGACGGATGTCTGAATCGAATGCCCTTGCGGCCCGCGCAGAGCGAACGTAGTGCTCACTGCTGTGCGATCGAGCACTTCAACTACCCACGTCGCCGGACCGCCATCCGCATGGGCAATTGTCACAACCGGAATGCGAGCCTCATCAGAGAGCTTCCGACCCCAATCAGAGTCGAGAACGACGACCCCACGGGCTGCGCGGTCGGGTTCGAAGAGCATTGCCTTTGCCGCGAAATATTCGTCGAGGGAACCGTAATCATCGAGATGGTCATGGCTGAAGTTTGTAAAGCCCACGACGTCGAAATGAACGCCATCAACGCGACGCCGACTCAGTGCGTGAGCCGACACCTCAAGAGCCGCTGCGCGAATGTCGGCCTCATTCATTCGAGCCAACAGCGAGTGAATGTGGTTTGCCTCGGGCGTGGTGAGCCCGCTTTCAAAAATCTCATCGCCAATGCGACGCTCCGAGGTGGAGCTAAGACCGGTGCTCAAACCCATCTGCTCCAAGAGCGCGGCCACCAGGTAGACCACGGTGGTCTTTCCATTGGTTCCGGTAACACCGAAGAGCTCCGGCGTGCTGTGGTCCGTGTGGTACACCCAGGCGCTCACCGGGCCAAGCAACGACCGCGGGTCGTTGCAGACCACGACGGGAACGGCGCAACCAGAAAGTAAAGCCAGGCCTCGAACATCCGTGACAACCGCTACAGCACCTGCCGAAATGGCCTTCTCGGCGAACGTTGCACCGTGCGCCTTCGCCCCGGGTAGAGCAAAAAAGACATCACCCGGACGAACCTCAGACGAACCGGCCGCCACGCCACTCACTTCTGAATCTGGACCTACAAAACCAGATTGTCCGACCAGCTCTGCAAGCGCTGACAGCTGACGAGGACGAGGATGTTCGGGTCGTATCGACTCCGCGCTAACGCCCACTGATGCCATCCATCTGTCTCATCGCCTCAGCCCAGACTAGTAGTAGAGACGAAGGCGAGAGGCGCCGCTCGTGCTGGGTTGAATGCGGTAGTGCTTGAGAACTTGAACAGCCAAATCATGAAACACCGGCGCCACAGCCGCCGTCGAGTTAAGCGAGGCATCGGCAATCGTCGTCAGGATGACGTACTTGGGGTCGCCAGCCGGGACCATGCCCGCGATTGTCACGATGTAGCTTTTTGAGTACCCGCCTTGTCCGTTGGACTGCTGGGCCGTGCCGGTTTTGGCTGCAACGCGATAGCCGGGAATCTTGAATTTGTCGCGCAGCCAACCCTGGCTTGCCACGTTTTCCATCATGTCGACGACGCCGCGCGCCGCCTCGGGCGAAATTACTTTGACCGAGTCACCGGTCTTGGCCGGGACATAGTCGCCATTGGGCTTTGTGCATCCATCTACCAGGGTTACGGGAATGCGCACTCCCCCGTTTGCGATTGCTTGGTAAGCACTGGCCATCTGAACGGCCGTCGCAGTAAATCCCTGACCAAACATTGTTGTGTAGTGCGTCTGGTTGTCCCACTCGCGAGACGGACGAAGAATGCCTTCGGACTCACCGAGGAAATTGACATTCGTGGCGCTTCCCAAGCCGTACTTGGTCATGTAGTCATAGCGCACGCTAGGGCTCAAGCTGTCGGCCAATTTGGAGATGCCCACGTTCGAGGACTCCACCATGACCCCAGCGAGCGTCAGGTGCGGATTGTGGTGTCCCGAGTCGTGAAAGTTTGCCCCATTCGGGAAAGTGATTTCATACGGAGCGTTCACTCTTGACGAGGCGCTGGCCTTACCCGCATCGAGCAGCATGCCCGACGTCAGGGATTTCATGGTTGAACCGGGCTCGTACGGGGCAGAGAACGCAAGCGAACCGCGAAAGCGATCAGCCGTTCCATCAACGTTGTTAGGGTCAACGCTTGGATAATCGGCAACAGAAATGAGCTTGCCGGTTTTGACCTCAAGAATGACCGCGATGCCCCACGAGCCACGCTGATCTTTCACCTGTTTTGCGAGAACCTGCTGGCTATACCATTGCAAATCTGCGTCGATGGTCAGCTTGAGCTTGCCGCCGTTCACGGCCTGTTTCGAAACGACGTTGCTGCCGGGAATCATGATTCCGTCAGCCCCACGCTCGTAGGTTTGTTGGCCATCGGTAGACCCGACGCACTCGTTGGCTGTCTGCTCAAGTCCGGCCAGGGGCTTGCCGTCTGAACCTACGTAACCGATGAGATTGCCTGCTACGGCACCATTCGGATAAACCCGAGAAGGCGCAGATTCGAAGTAGAGCCAGGGAATGTCGAGTGCGTCGAGAGCGCGGTATGTAGCAAGCTCGACCCCCTTGGTGATGTAGACGAAGTCGCTCTCTGCGTTCTCTTGGAGGGCCCGATTCAGGATGTCGATGATCTCGTTGGGGAATTGCCCGGTGATGCGACCAATCTCACTGGCGGCCTGAGCCGGCGTCACCGTAACTTTCTTTCCGTCAACGGTGCGTTCAAAATCCTTGGCGTTTCGCGGGGATGCCGTGACGTTGTAACGCATCTGAGCCTGGGCCAAGATAATGCCGTTGCGATCAGAGATGTCGCCTCGAACCCCATAGACGGTGCTCGGGCTCGACATTTTGCCGCTGGATTGCTCGTTGAGCGCAGCGGCCCGCACAACCTGAATATCGACGAGGCGAACCACGAACAGCGCAATGAGGGCGAGCACGACAAACATCGTGATGACGATTCGTCTGCGAGTAATAACCGGCTTCATTTAACAAGCCACCAAACGGGAGTGCCTACCGCGTTCGCGGTGACGGCATCGTTTGAAGTGGACCACCAGGCAAGGCTACGTTCGAGCTCCCGGCAGCTGTCGATGCCACGCCCGTACGTCCCATCTTCACAGCCGCAGGAACCGAACCAGCCGGAATGTCGGTCAGCAAGATGTTCTGCACGAGAGATGCGTGAGAGCCACGCAATAGCGCTCCGGAATCCGCGGCGCGATGCGGAACACCCAAAACTTTGCCGTCCGACAACCGCAGATACGCCGGTGAGTTACTGCTCACCATTCCAAAGCTCTCTGCACGGGCTGCGACATGCTGCGGCGACGACATCTGCTCGAGCTCTTGAGACATGCTCGTGTACGTGCGGGAAAGTTCTTTCGAAGACTTCTGCAAGGTTGCAATTTCGTAGGCACCGCTAGAGACAGCCACGCTCAAAACAATCTGAGCCAAAATGATGGCGGCAACCACTGCCACGGTCACGGTGGCGTAGAAAACCTTGGGGCGACGCTTGGCTCCCGGCTTGGCCTGCAAGGGGCGCAGCCAGGCCTGTGCGCGAGTCGGTTTCGCCTCGCGCCTGAGCGCTGGGGCACTTAAGAGGGCGCTCATGCTGCTCTCACTTTCTCGGCGGCGCGAAGTCGAACCGGGATGGATCGGGAGTTCAATGCGCGCTCCGGGGCGGATGCTTGTTCAGCGCCGCGGGTCAGCAGGCGAAGGATTGGTCGGTGCTCTTCAAGCTCGACTGGTAAGTCGAGCGGCGCGGTCGAGGTCGAGGCAACCGTAAGGAATCTCTTGACGATGCGATCTTCGAGCGACTGGTACGACATCACCACGATGCGACCGCCCACAGCCAGAGCGGAAATCGCCTGCGGAATGGAATTTTCAAGGACGCTGAGCTCTTGGTTGACCTCGATGCGCAAGGCCTGAAAGACACGCTTAGCCGGGTGTCCGGCGCCCAGCAATGCGCCCGGCGTGGCATCGGTCAAAATCGATACAAGCTGGGTTGACGATTCAATGGCGGATTCCCCGCGAGCCTTCACAATGGCCGTCGCGTATCGTCGCGCTAGCTTTTCATCGCCGTACTCGTGAAAGATGCGAGCCAAATCACGCTCACTGTAACTCGCCAAAATATCGGCGGCCGTCGTCTCGTCTTCTGCGTTCATGCGCATGTCAAGCGGGGCCGGCTTGCTGTAGGCGAAACCGCGATCAGCTTCGTCAAGCTGCATTGACGAGACACCAAGGTCGAACAGGATCCCGTCGACAGCGGCGATGTCGTGCTCGGCAAGAACTTCTTCAATCTGGTCGTACACGGCATGTACCGGAATGAGTCGCGACCCGAAACGTTCGAGACGCTTGGTTGCAATGGCCAGGGCGTCAGTGTCGCGGTCGAACCCGATGACCCTCAAACCAGGAAAACGCTCGAGCATCGCTTCGGTGTGCCCACCCATGCCGAGCGTTGCATCGATCGCTATTGCCCCATCGCGGTCCAGTGCGGGAGCCAGCAGTTCGACGCAACGCTCGAGCAGTACTGGGGTGTGGATTTGGGTGAAGTCCGTCATGGTGTGTTCCGGAAGTCCCGGGTGGTGATCCCCATCCATCGCCGCCTGCTATCGGGGAAGCGATGTCAGGTTGCCTATGGCTGGAGGTCAGCACCAGGGCTAAAAGAGTCCGGGGATCACCTCCTCCGTCGTATTGGCGAAGTCGGCTTCGTTGGCAGCGAGGTAGGAATCCCACTTCTCGCTGTCCCAAATTTCAATGCGGTTCCCAGCACCAATCACGGTCAGCTCACGGTTGAGCCCGGCGTACTGACGCAGATTCATGGGAAGCGTGATGCGGTTCTGTTTGTCGGGCGTCTCGGCACTGGCACCTGACAAGAAAAGACGAAGGAAATCTCGGGCAGTTTTGCTCGTTACCGGTGCCTGACGGATTTTGTCGTGCATGACTTCAAACTCGCGAGAGCTGAAGACGTAAAGGCAGTTCTCTTGGCCACGGGTGACCACGATGCCCGAAGCGAGTTCATCCCGGAATTTCGCGGGAAGGATAATGCGCCCTTTGTCGTCGAGTTTTGGTGAGTGGGTACCAAGAAACACTTGCGCACCTCCTTCCGGCCCTGGTGGATGATTTTTCCACTTTACTCCATTTCTATCCACATAATTGGAAAACTCAGCAATATTTTCGAATAATCCAGAAATTTTATTGAGATAACAGGCATTCCACGGTGGAGGAAAATGGTGGAGATTTCCACAACGGGGCACAAAAAAAGACCCACCGAAGTGGGTTGATGACAAATCCTAGGTAATTAGGGGCGCTGTTGCTCGTCCCAGCGGTCTTCGAGGCGCTGCATGAAGGATCGCTTCGAGCGCGGTGCTGAGGCTGAAGAACGGGTGGGCTTGGTGCCCTCGCGCGGCGCCCGCACGCTCAAGGCCAGAACGACCCCCAGGAACATGACAACGAAACCGACGACACCCAGAATCAATGACTGCACGGCTACGCCGAGAATAAGCGCGCCTAGACCGACCAGGAGACCGAGCACCCCGAACAAGATTCCGCGAGAAGACAAGCGGGAGCCGGAAGAGCCGGCGGCGTGCACGTCTTGGGAGGATCCGTAAAGATTGCGCTCCATCTCGTCGAGCAGGCGCTGCTCTTCTTCTGACAGTGGCACGGAACACCTCCTTACGACGCGCGGTTGCGTGACTAAAGTCTAAGCCTCGCAGTGAAGCTAGGCTAGGGCATCGTGGATACTGCTGACTGGGTGAATCGTGTGAATGCGCACATCGCCACCATTCTCGACAACCAGAGAGCCACTCTCGCTCACCTCGGATCCGACGTTACGGCCTTTACGGACTTCGCAGCCGAGATGCTTCGCGGAGGCAAGAGATTCCGTGCACAGTTCTGCGCCCTCGGCTACGCAACAGGGTCGTCAGACCTCCCCGATTCATTGTGGGACGTCGCAGCTGGCCTCGAGCTATTCCACGCCGCAGCCCTGGCCCACGACGACATCATGGATAAGTCAGACACTCGTCGAGGCATCCCGGCAGCTCACCGATTTTTTGAGCAATCACACCGCGACCAAGGGTGGCACGGCGACGCCGAGCACTTTGGGGTTTCATCGGCACTTCTCTTTGGCGACTTCCTGCTGGCACTCAGTGATCTTGCGGTCGCTCGAGGCTTCCGCGATCACGCAGACCGTGACGCGTCATTCGCGGCACGACTCGAATTCGACCAGATGCGCCTCGACGTCACAGCGGGGCAATATCTAGACATCGTTGAAGAAAACGCCTGGCCGACAGTTCCGGTTGCTGACGCTCTCCCGCGCGCGCAGACCGTGCTCACGTACAAATCGGCCAAGTACAGCATCGAGGCTCCGCTTGTCATCGGAGCGAGCTTGTCTGGAGCCGCACCAGAGATTATTGCCTCCCTGAGAGCGTTTGCAGTGCCACTGGGTAACGCGTTCCAGCTGCGCGACGACATCCTGGGCGTCTTTGGTGACCCTGAGGTCACCGGAAAGCCCGTTGGCGATGACTTGTCTGAGGGGAAGCGAACGGTTCTCATCGCTCGCGCCATGGAACAACTTTCCAGCTCCGAGCGAGATGAGCTCAACTCGGAGCTCGGATCGTCAACGCTGAGCGCCGCCGACATCGCACGTATTCAGCATCAGCTCGAGAAAACGGGCGCCCGCGCCGCAGTCGAGGCCCTCATCGACAGCGAGTTCGACAACGCGATGACCGCCCTCAAGAGCTCGAGCATTCGCCAAGAAGCAGTCGACTCGCTCAGCGCACTCGCCCAGCGTGTCGTAGTTCGCTCGGCCTGACTTCGCTCAGCCGGAGCAACCCTTCACTTAGAGAAGGGCCTGAGCAATGCGGCGCACTTCGGC
>CAIOLM010000041.1 GCA_903859205.1 uncultured Microbacteriaceae bacterium | reverse complement strand
CTCAAGGCGGTCAAGCAGGCCAATTCTGACCTTGCGGTCTCGCGCCCTTACATCGCCGTGGTCGTCGACCGCGATGCTGCAGCCAAGGCTGGCTACAGCGAGGTCGCGCTCGGTGGAATGGTTGCCGCGGCGACCAACCCCAGCTCGGTCGGTACCGTCACGATACACGACACTCAGATGAGCGTCTACATCGCTTCGGAAGACCCGCCCACGACCATCGCGCAGCTGCGGAACATGGACATCCCGACGGCAACGGGAACGGTTCCGCTGAGCGACCTGGCCACGGTCAAGCAGTCGAACGGACCCACTCAGATCTCGACCATTCGCGGAGCTCGCAGTGCGACGGTCACGGTTACGCCCAACAGTGCTGACCTGGGAACCGCAAATGCACAGGTCACTCAAGCGCTCAAGACGCTCAAGCTGCCCGCGGGTGCGCAGGCCAGCATCGGTGGAGTAACAGCCGATCAGTCGAACGCGTTCTCGCAGCTGGGACTGGCCCTGCTCGTGGCCATCCTCGTGGTGTACATCATCATGGTTGCAACGTTCAAGTCGCTGCTTCAGCCGCTGCTGTTGCTGGTCTCGATTCCGTTCGCGGCAACCGGTGCCATCGCGCTGCAGGTCATCACTGGAATTCCGCTGGGTGTGGCATCCATGATCGGTGTGCTCATGCTGGTCGGAATCGTTGTCACGAACGCCATCGTTTTGGTCGACCTGGTAAACCAGTATCGAGCCAAGGGCATGAACGTCAAGGATGCCCTCATCGAGGGAACCACCCGACGTCTGCGCCCGATTCTGATGACCGCACTGGCAACAGTCTTTGCCCTGGTGCCGCTGGCCATGGGCCTGACCGGCTCTGGCGGTGGATTCATTTCGCAGCCGCTGGCCATCGTGGTTATTGGTGGTTTGCTTTCGTCGACCGTGCTGACCCTGATCGTTCTTCCGGTTATCTACTCGCTCGTTGAGGGTGGCCGTGAGAAGCGCAAGGCCAAGCGTGCCGTCAAGAAGGAAGCTAAGAAAGCAGCCAAGCTCGCCGCTGTGTAGCGTGGTGGGGTGAAACAAAAAGTCCCAGCACTCGCCATCGCGGCGCTCGTCGCGGTAACGATTATCTGGGGCGCGGCTTTTGTCATCATGAAGCCTGCGATTGAGCAGGAGCCCTTCTGGGATTTCTTGGCCTTTAGGTTCACAATCGCCACCCTTGCGATGATTGCCGTTCGCCCTCAGGTGCTCAAGGCCTTCACCCCCAAGCTGCTCTGGCGCGGTGCGGTGCTGGGTGCCCTACTGGGGGGCTCGTACATCACCCAGACCATCGCGCTCGAGCAAACGACTGCGGCCATCACGGGCTTCTTGACGGGGCTCTACGTGGTGGCCACACCGATTCTGTCGCTGATTCTGTTCAGGCAAAAGACGCGCAAGCGCGTGTGGATCGGCTCGTTCCTCGCGCTTATTGGCTTGGGTGTCATCTCCATCACCGGCGGTGGAATCGAGGTGGCACAACTCTGGGGCGTCGCCTGCGCACTGCTCTTTGCCGGCCACATCGTGCTCATGGGCAAGTGGTCACCAGGGCTCAACAGCTACGCGCTCACGGTCGTGCAGCTCGGCTTCATCGCAATCGTGATGTGGTTCGGAGCCGCCCCCGACGGCATTCAGCCTCCGCCGAATCTCGATGTGTGGGTCGCGGTGCTGTTCACGGCCTTGCTCGCAACGGCCTTCGCCTTCTTTATGCAGACCTGGGCGCAGGCACGCATGGAGGCCTCGCGCGTGGCGGTCATCATGACTCTCGAGGTCGTGTTCACCGCGCTCATCGCGGTTTTGGTGGGGCAAGAAGTCCTCACCCTCAAGACGGTTATTGGCGGTGCGCTCATTGTTTTGGCCATGTTTATCGTCGAATGGCCAGCCAAGGATGGACTGCCAGATCCGGTCGTGGTAGACCCGATGGTGCATTAGCGGCTACACTCTTAAGGTCGGCTCTTGACACCGCGCGTTTGGCGCGGATGGGTTTGTAAGTCAATTGGGTCGGTTTGCCAACAAAAGGTTGGTAATAGTCACTTCGTGAATCGGCCCCGTGCAATTGACGCCCGGGTTCTTACACTGCTGTGTTTGCAGTGCTTATTTCTCGTGAATTCAACCCAGAAGACTCACCATGCCTAAGAACAAGAAGCCTGCTGGCGGACGTCCAGCAAAGAATTTTGAACCGCGCACCGGCGTCAAAGCTGGTCGCCCCTCGCGCCCAGCCGCGTCGAAGCCTGGCAGCAAGAGCCCGGGTCACCGTGGCTTCCGCGCTGACGAGCCAGTAGCGGGAAAGCGTCGTTGGGATGCAGCCGAGCGCGCCGAGCGCGCTGCCGGTCGCACCGAGCGCCCTGCGCGCGACGACCGCGCGCCCCGTCAAGACCGCGGAGACCGTCCGTCTTACGCAGGTCGCGATGACCGCGCCCCTCGCCAAGACCGCGGCGACCGCCCCTACCGTCCTGCCGGTGACCGCGATGAGCGTCCCCGTTTCAACCGGGATGACCGTGCTCCTCGCACCGAGCGTCCCGCGTACGGTGATCGCCCGGCCTACGGTAACCGTGAAGAGCGTCCTCGCTTCAACCGCGATGACCGTGCACCTCGCCAGGACCGCGGCGACCGTCCCTCGTTCGGCAACCGTGACGACCGTCCGGCTCGCACTGAGCGCCCGGCCTTCGGTAGCCGTCCGGCGCGTGACGACCGTGCCCCCCGCCGTGATGACCGAGCAGAGCGTCCTCGCTTTGATCGAGATGATCGTGCTCCTCGTCGTTTCGACCGTGACGACCGTGCACCTCGCCAGGACCGCGGCGACCGCCCCTCGTTTGGTTCAGACCGCGGCGATCGCTCGTCGTCGTTCTATCCCGACAAGTCCAAGGCTGCTCGCTTTGAGGCACAAGAAGACATCGTTCTTGAGAAGCTCGAAGCGGTCATGACCACTGCCTCTGAGGCCGTCGACAGCTCGTTTGCCGACCTCGGACTCGGAGACAACATCTGCCGTCAGCTTGCTGGCATGGGTGCGGTTAGCCCGTTCCCGATTCAGGTCGCCACCATCCCCGATGTTCTCGCCAAGCGCGACGTTCTCGGTCGCGGTAAGACCGGCTCGGGAAAGACCATCGCCTTTGGTGCTCCGATCGTTGAGCGTCTGATGGAGAACGAGGGTGGCAAGAACCGCAAGATGGGTCGCGCTCCGCGTGCGCTCATCCTTGCTCCCACCCGTGAGCTCGCCATGCAGATTGACCGCACGGTTCAGCCCATCGCTCGCTCGGTAGGTCTCTTCACCACGACCATCTACGGTGGTGTCCCCCAGGCTCGCCAGGTGGGCGCCCTGCAGCGCGGTGTTGACATCATCATCGCGACCCCCGGTCGTCTTGAAGACCTCGTCCAGCAGCGCCGCATCGACCTGCGCAACATCACCATCACGGTGCTTGATGAGGCCGACCACATGTGCGACCTTGGCTTCCTTGAGCCCGTGCAGCGCATCCTGCGTCAGACCGATCCCGATGGTCAGCGCCTGCTGTTCTCGGCAACCCTCGACAAGGGTGTTGCTGCGATTGTTGATGAGTTCCTCATTGACCCAGCTGTCCACGAGGTTGCTGGCGAAGACCAGGCCAGCTCGACCATCGATCACCGCGTTCTCGTTATTGAGCACCGCGACAAGATGGAAGTTATTCGTCAGCTCACCGAGCGCGACGGAAAGACTCTCGTCTTCTCGCGCACTCGTGCATATGCCGAGCAGCTCGCAGATGACCTCGATGACTCGAACATTCCGGCTACCAGCCTGCACGGCGACCTGAACCAGTCGCGTCGTACCCGCAACCTGCAGATGCTCACCAGCGGACGCGTTGATGTTCTCGTTGCCACCGACGTTGCCGCTCGCGGTATTCACATCGATGACATCGACCTCGTCATCCAGGCGGATGCGCCCGACGAGTACAAGACCTACCTGCACCGCGCCGGCCGTACCGGTCGCGCTGGTCGTCACGGTGTGGTTGTCACGCTTATTACCAAGCCGCGCATGCGTCGCACGCAAGACCTTCTTGCTCGCGCCGACATCGAGGCCGAGATGATCATGGTTCGCCCTGGCGACGAGCTCATTGGTCAGATTGCTCGCGGCGAGGCCTAAGCCTTAGCTCGCTCAACCGCCTGCCTTTCGGGGTGGGCGGTTTTGCGTTAAGCCAGTGACAGCATGGCGGCGGCGATGATTGCCAGTGCGAGACCAATCATCTGCACGCGTGCGATGCGCTCCTTGAGCAGAATGGTCGCCAGCAGAATCGTACCGGCCGGGTAGAGCGCGGCAAGCACGGCCATGATGCTCATGTTGCCAATGTGCAGACCGGTCAGAATGATGACGTTGCCCAGGGTGTCGAACACTCCACAGACCAATGCCAGCTGAAGTCCACGCTTCCAGTTGATGACGCCTTGTTCGCCAACGACCATGTCTGCTCGCGGGCCACGGCCGGCGAACATCCCCCGGTTTTTCAACGCATTGATGATGGCGGTGACGATGACAATTACGGTCATGAGGGTGAGCGCCATGAAGCGATTAGCGACGAACGGTGCAAAGCCGCTGTCGGGCGATGTCTGGTGCATACAAATCAGGTAGAGCCCGATGCCGATACCGGCAAAGGTGGCGAAGAGCAGCCCGCGGGCGGTGACCTTGACCGCTCCCTTTTCGGGGACGAACCCGACAAGTGCGACGGCAACCAATGCCACGGCGATGGCGATGTATGCCAGTGCCGAGAGGGTATGACCGGTGAACAATTCCCACGCCACCGGAACGATCGCCGAGACCAGAGCGCCCAGTGGCGACAGGATGCTCATCGGCCCAATCGCCAGGCTCGCGTAGAGAAAGAGAATGGCGAAGGTTCCGGCGAAGCCAGAGAGCCCACCCCAGAACAGTGTTTGACTCGTTGCTTGCGTGGCCCAGTTACCCCCGAACAGGAAGAAGGCGAGAACAGCGGTTATCAGCCCAGCCATTTCAGAGAACCAGGTGATACGAATGGAACCTAGGTATCGGGCGCCGAGGCCACCGAAGAAGTCAGAGACGCCGTAGACAACGGCACCTGATAATCCGAGGATGACTGAAAGCACGAGACAAGCCTAGGGTGGAGATAAGGAAAGGCATTCCATGACGAACCACACCTCACACGGCGATGACGATCTTGAACTCATCGGTGGTGACCCCCGCGTAGACCGCGAGTGGCTGTCCCGCTACCTGCTCGGCCACTGGCCTGAGATTCGCCTCGCTTCACGCGCGCTCGCCGGCACTCCCGACTTCCAGAACGTGCTCGGTCAGAGCAAAGAAGACCACCGTGCCCGCGTACTCGGTCAGCTCGGTCTCCTTGTTGAAAACGGCCAGGTGCACCGGGCGTACCCCAAGGCCTTTGGTGGTCAAGACGACCACGGTGGAATGCTCGCTGCTTTCGAAGAGCTGCTTGCCGGCGACCCGTCGCTCCAAATCAAGTCGGGCGTGCAGTGGGGCCTCTTCGCTTCAGCGATCTTGCACCTGGGCACGGCCGAGCATCACAAGCGCTTCTTGCCGGATGCCCTTTCCCTGAAGACCCCCGGCATCTATGCGATGACCGAGACCGGCCACGGTTCAGATGTTTCCTCGCTGGGCACCACTGCCGAGTACGACCCGTCGACGCAGGAGTTCGTCATTAACACTCCGTTCCGCGGGGCATGGAAGGACTACCTCGGAAACGCCGCCCTGCACGGACGCGCGGCTGCCGTTTTCGCGCAACTGATCACTCAGGGCGTTGACCACGGCGTGCACGCGTTTTACGTGCCAATTCGTGATGAGAACGGCAACTTCTTTGCCGGGGTCGGCGGAGACGACGACGGGCTCAAGGGTGGCCTGAACGGAATCGATAACGGGCGACTGCACTTCGATCACGTTCGCGTTCCGCGCACGAACCTGCTGAACCGATATGGCGATGTATCCGCAGACGGCACATACACGTCTCCGATCGCCAGCCCGGGTCGACGCTTCTTCACGATGCTTGGCACACTGGTGCAGGGACGCGTGTCGCTCGATGGAGCCTGCGTCAACGCATCCAAGATGGCACTTCAGATTGCGGTTACCTACGGCAACCAGCGTCGACAGTTCGCCGATCACACCGGTCAAGAGACCGTGCTGCTCGACTATCAGCGTCACCAGCGCCGACTGATTCCGCGCATTGCGACCACCTACGCGCAGAACTTCGCGCACGATGTGCTGCTGCGCAAGTTTGATGGCGTGTTCGGTGGAAGCGACGACTCCGATGAATCGCGTCAGGACCTCGAGACACTGGCCGCGTCGCTCAAGCCGCTGTCGACCTGGTTTGCGCTCGACACCCTGCAAGAGGCTCGCGAGGCCTGCGGCGGTCAGGGTTTCTTGGCCGAGAACCGACTGGTCGGTCTTCGCGCCGACCTCGACATCTATGTCACGTTCGAGGGCGACAACAACGTGCTTTTGCAGTTGGTCGCCAAGCGACTGTTGACCGACTTCGGCAAGAAGTTCAAGAAGGCCACGCCCGCAGAGCTGGCAAAGTTTGCACTTGGGCAGACTGCCGACCGTGCGCTGAGCAGTAGCGGTCTTCGCCGACTTGGACAGAACGTGACCGACATGGGCTCGACCGCTCGCGCCGTAGCTCGCCTGCGCGACACAAACACGCAGCGAGAGCTGCTGGCCGATCGCGTCGAGACGATGATCGCTCAATTAGCCACCGAATTGCAATCCGCCGCTAAGGCCGGGCGTGCTGAAGAGGCGTTCAACGAGCGCCAGTCAGAGCTCATCGAGGCGGCTATCGCGCACGCTGAGCTACTTCAGTGGGAGGCTTTCACCGCCGGGCTCGACAAGATCCAGGATGCCGACACCAAGGCGGTTCTGACCTGGGTTCGCGATCTATTCGGCCTCGGACTCGTCGAAAAGAGCATGGCCTGGTACCTTATTCACGGGCGCCTCTCGGCCCAGCGCGCGCAGGCTGTCACTCGATACGTTGATCGACTGATTGCTCGCCTACGCCCCCACGCCCAAGATTTGGTTGACGCTTTTGGGTATGGCCCCGAGCACCTTCGTGCCGAGATTGCTACCGGAGCGGAGCAGGCTCGACAGGATGAAGCGCGAGCCTACTTCGCTGACTCTTCGCGACGCTTCCCGGTCAAGGAGAGCGTCGACAAGAAGCCCAGCGCCAAGAAGCCGGCAGCCGAGTAAGCGCCGAATCGGGTTGCGTCTGAGAACGCAATCTTTGCCTGTTCGGCAATGGGAGCGGTCTTCGGGTCTTTCGCGAGTTCAGGGATGACGGCACCTGAGCTGTCGACAACAGCGTCAACGATTGACGTGACCTGCCTCTCGGGAAGCTTCATGTCGTTCAGTGAAGTCGTGAGCAATCCTGCCGCAGCGGTGAACAGAATCGTTCCCAGCACAGCGATGCCCAAGGCTGAGCCAAGCTGACGTGAGGTGCTTTGCGTACCGGAGGCCTGACCCGACTCTTCAACGGGGACATCCTTGAGAACCACGTTCGTCAGCTGGGCCGTAGCCAAACCGACGCCCATGCCATAGGCGAACAGCCAAGGTGCAACCGTCCACCAATCACCGGTGGCCGAAATGCCAAAGCCAACACCGGCGACGCCGACGATTTCGAGCAGGATGCCCAGCTGAACCATGCGCACGGGTGCGACGCGTCCGCTCAAGCCACCGGCGAGACCACTGGCAACGAACGCGCCGATGGCCAGAGCCAAGATGACGAATCCGGTTTGTAGAGCGTTGTAGCCCACAACGAACTGCAGCCACAACGGCAGCGAAAGGATGATGCCGAACTCACCCATGCTGATGATCATGGCGGCGATGTTGCCGTTCGTGAACGAGCTAATCTTGAACAGGTTGAATGCAATCAGGGTGCTCTTGCCGCGCTTCTGGCGACTGAGTCCGTGCAAAATAAACGCCACGGTGGCCACGATGAATATCGCGAAGCAGACGGGGATGATCGACACGCCCGAGCTCCAGTTCAGGTCGCCCATAACGAATGGCTTGTTGACAAGCCACCAGCCGTACGTGCGTCCCTCGATGAGACCGAACACAAGCGCGGTCAATGAGACGACCGAGAGCACGGCGCCCGTCCAGTCGATACTGCGCGAGGTGGGCTCCTTCGACTCCTGCACGA
The DNA here is from genome assembly GCA_903859205.1 of uncultured Microbacteriaceae bacterium. Taxonomy (GTDB): domain Bacteria; phylum Actinomycetota; class Actinomycetes; order Actinomycetales; family Microbacteriaceae; genus CAIOLM01. The sequence goes on along the minus strand of CAIOLM010000041.1, from coordinate 5,537 downwards.
AGATGAGGGCACCGATGATGATGATGATGCTCAGCGGGATGTTGATTCCGAAGGCCCAGCGCCACGAGAAGTCGGTGGTCAGCCATCCGCCAAGCAGCGGCCCGACCGCGACCATTCCACCGATGGTTGATCCCCAAATGGCGAAGGCGATTCCGCGCTCTTTGCCGCGGAAGGTCGCGTTGACCAGCGAGAGCGTGGTGGGCAGCACCATGGCCCCACCCATGCCCTGAATCACACGGGCGCCGATGAGGAGCTCAGGTGTGGTCACAAATGCCGCGGCGATCGAGGAGAGGCCGAAGAGCACCATACCGATGATCATCATGCGGCGGCGGCCGAACTTGTCGGCGAGGGTTCCAAAGACGAGAAGCAGTGCGGCGAACACGAGGGTGTACGACTCCTGGACCCACTGAACCTGGGTGCTCGTCAAGCTGAGGTCATCGATGATGGACGGGATCGCGACGTTGACGATTGTCGAGTCAACAATGATGAGCGATACGGCGAGGCTGATGAAGACAAGGCCGATCCAGCGAGTGCGTGGTGAAGTCATGCCCCTAATCTAGCTTTATGAAGCATCACCCGCGGCGCGAGCGGGTTCGGGGCAAGGGGTATTTCTCCCGACTCGGACCGGGCATTGTTACGGGCGCGGCCGACGATGACCCCTCGGGCATCGCAACCTACTCGCAAGTCGGAGCAGCGACAGGCTACCGGTTGCTCTGGGGTGTGGTCTTTTTACTGCCACTGGCCTTCGCGGTTCAAGAAGCCTGTGCTCGTCTAGCTATCGCCACCGGTAAGGGTTTGGCAGGGATCATCAAAGAGCGCCTGCCTCGGCCAGTGCTCTACATCTGCGTGATTTTGGTCGCCATCGCGAACACCGTTAACATCGCGGCGGACCTGGGCTCTATTGCCGCATCCATTAATTTGCTCGTTCCCATCCCGCACATGGTTGGTGTCATCGGGGCAGCCCTCGTGATTGCGCTGCTCGAGATCTTCATTCCGTATCACCGCTATGCGAAATTCTTGCGATGGCTCTGTCTATCGCTCGTGGCATACGTCGCCGTGATGTTCGTCGTGAACGTCAACTGGGGCCAGGTTGCACAGGGCGCGCTTGTTCCGCATTTTGACTGGGGCAAGGCGGACATCGCGCTGCTGATCGCCATCGCGGGAACGACAATTTCGCCCTACCTATTCTTCTGGCAGGCCGCCGAAGAGGTTGAGGGGCTTGAGGCAACCGAAGACAAGACACCCAGCCGGGCACACATTCGTGCCATGCGCGGCGATGTCGGTGCCGGCATGTTCACGACCGTGTTTGTGGCCAGCTCGATCATGATCACGGCAGCGGCCACCCTGAACGCCCACGGCATCACAGACATTCAAACGGCCGAGCAGGCCGCCGCGGCGCTGACTCCGATTGCGGGGCAATACGCAAGCCTTTTGTTCTTGATCGGAATCGTAGGTACCGGGTTGCTTAGCGTTCCGGTGCTCGCCGGTGCAACCTCGTACGCGATGGCCGAAACCTTCGGCTGGCGCGAGAGCCTCGAGAAGAAGCCTCTGCAGGCCAAGGCCTTCTACGCGATCATCTTGGGATCGATCCTGATCGGACTCGTCCTCAATCTTGTCGGCATCAATCCGATTCAGTTCCTCGTGCTCGCGGCAATCACCAACGGCCTCACCGCGCCATTCCTCATGGCGGTTATCTGGTGGCTCGCCAAAGACAGCAAACTCTTGGGCAAATGGGTGAGCCCGTGGTGGTCGAAGCTGCTTCTTGGAATCGCAACTCTCGCGATGACCCTGCTGCCGATCCTGTGGCTGCTCGCTCCGTAGAGCGCAGCTCTTGGCTAGCGGGCAGGTCGTCGCAGCGGATACTCACTCCGCGCAATGCGGTGAATGAGATACCCCATGAGCAAAATGGCGAGCGCTCCCACGGCGAGCGACGGCAGCACCACCCACCACAGCGGTTGTGCCAGATAAATCACGATGGGGTTTGCTCCCGCCGGGGGATGCGTCACTCGCGCGAGGCGCATCGCGGCGATCACGACGCCAACGGTCAGCATGAGCGTCCAGGTGTTGTGAGGCAATAGCCACTCCATGACCAGGCTGATACTGGCCGACAGCAGGTGACCGCCCAACACGTTGACTGGCTGAGCAAACGGTGATCGCTGGGCGGCGAAAATCAAAACGAGTGTGCCGCCGAAAGGCGCCCACAGGATGGGCAGCTGCGTGACCTCGGTGATGAGAACCAGCACGCCCATGGCAGCGATGCTGCCAACGAGGTCAATGACAATCTCTTGCCACGACGCGCGTGGTTGATGGAAGGTTACCCAGCGGCGCATAAGTGTGGCCCTGCCGTGGTGACGATTGTCGCGCCTACTTCTTGAGTTCTGGCTTCGGGCCCTTGCTGAACACGAAAATGTAGAAAATCTCGAGGATGCCCAAAGTGTTCACGATGAACAGCACGACGAACCACACGATGTCTTTGCGCCCGCCGGCCTTGTACAGGGCTACGGCCTTCCAGACCGCTGACCAGATGCTCAGGATAATGATGACCGGGAGAAGGGCATTGAGCCATTCGGGGGTAGTGACTGCGCTATTCATGCCCCTAGTCTTGCACCATGAACAGTGCCGTTCCCAGTAACTACCGTCGTTTCATAGCCGTCGCTCGCATCGTCCTAGGCGTTCTCGTGTTGGTCAGTGTGGTGTACCAAATCACCGACCGCCTCATTCACAACGTCTTTCGCCCCGGCGAGTACTTTGCGTTCTTCACAATTCAGACCTCCCTTATGGACGTCGTCGTGTTGGCCGTCGGAGCATGGCTCGCCTTCACAACACCCAAGGACACTCGCCTGTTCACCGTCGTCCGCGTGTGCATGGTTGGCTTCGCGATCGTAACCTGCGTGGTCTACAACCTGCTATTGCGTGACGTGCCGGGAGAACCCGGATACGTCTGGCCCGTCTGGCCGAACGAGGTCTTGCACGTGTGGGCACCCATTTTGTTGGTACTCGACTGGCTCTTTGCCCCGGGGCGTGCATCGATTCGTCTGCGCGCCTCGCTCTGGGTACTGATCTACCCGGTCGCCTGGGTGGCGTTCTCTCTCATTCGCGGTGTGGCAACCGGATGGTGGCCTTACCCGTTCTTGGATCCGACCGGGTCGGCTGGCTGGCTCGGCGTGGTCGAGTACATCATCGGCATTGCGCTTTTCTTCTTGCTGAGTGCATTCGTATTCGTTGCAATCGCCCGAATCTGGGAGCGCAGCCGCGCCCGTCAGGCTTAGGCTTGCGACCATGACTCCTCAAGAATCACGAGCGCTCGGAAACTCTGACCTCTCCGTCTTCCCTATTTGCCTCGGCGGTAACACCTTCGGTTGGACCGCTGACACGGCCGAGTCGGTCGAGGTGCTCGACGCCTTCATGGCCGACGGCGGAAACTTCATCGACACTGCCGACGCGTACTCGCAGTGGAAGCCCGGTAACTCGGGCGGTGAGTCCGAGCAAATCATTGGCGATTGGATGCGCGCTCGCGGTAACCGGTCATCCGTTGTCGTTGCCACCAAGGTCGGCAAACTCTCGCCCCTCGAAGGCCTGAGTGCAGCCACCATCGCCACCGCGGCCGAGGGTTCGCTGCGACGCCTGCAGACCGACTACATCGACGTGTATTACGCGCACGCCGACGATGAATCGGTGCCGGTTGAGGAATCAGCCGCAGCCTTTAATCAGCTCGTCGTCGATGGCAAGGTACGTCACCTCGCGCTGTCGAACTACACCGGTGAACGTCTCGAGGAGTTTCTCGCCTGCTGCGACGTCAACGGATTTGCCAAGCCGATCCTGTTCCAGCCGCACTACAACCTGGTTTTTCGTAGCGAGTACGAATCTGACATGGCGCCCTCGGTCGACAAGCTGGGTCTGAGCGTTGCCTCTTACTTCTCACTGGCTTCAGGTTTCCTGACGGGCAAGTACGCCAACGCTGAAGACATCGCCGGCGCGGTGCGCAAGGCGGGTGTTTCGAGCTACGACAACCCGCAGGCTCGCACCGTGTTGGCCAAGGTTGCCGAGATTGCTCAGGCGCATTCGGTTGATTCGGCCACGGTCGCCCTGGCGTGGTTGTTGACTCGCGCTCACGTGGACGCCCCGATTGCTAGCGCTCGTGTCGTCAGCCAGCTTCCGGCGCTCATGGCCGCTGCGCGCATCCAGCTGTCGTCCGAAGAAGTGGCAACGCTCACCAGCGCCTCGAACGGACTCTAGAACATGACCGTCACCGTGACTGAGGTCAGCATTCCGACGGCGGATGGCTTGCTTCACGGAGTGCTGGGTGTGCCCGAGGGCAAGGGACCCTGGCCGGCTGCCGTCATGGTGCACGAGGTGTTCGGTATCGACGAGAACATGCGCGCCCAGATTGAGCGCCTTGCCTCGGCCGGATACATCGTGCTCATGCCCGACCTCTTCAGCCGTGGCGGAATGCGCAAGTGCCTCAACGCGACTTTTCGCGCACTCACGGCGGGCACGGGTCAAGCCTTTGACGATGTCGAGGCGGCCAAGCAGATGCTCATCGCACGCGCCGATTGCACGGGCAAGGTCGGTGTCATCGGATTCTGCATGGGCGGCGGTTTCGCGCTTCAGTTGGCCAATCACGGCTATGGCGCATCCGCTGTTAATTACGGCATGATGCCCAAAGACCTCGATGCAGTGCTCGGCGGCGCCTGCGCCATCATCGGTTCCTACGGCGCCAAAGACAAGACACTCAAGGGCGCGGCGGCCACCATGGAGCGCGAGCTGACGGCTCGGGGCATTCCGCACGACATCAAGGAATACCCCAACGCCAACCACGCTTTCATGAACCCCGGCCCGGCCGGCCCCAAGCTGCTGCGCCCGTTCATGCAGAGGGTTGTTGGCTTCAAGCCATACCCCGATGACGCCGCCGACGCGTGGATGCGCATTGAGAAGTTCTTCGCTGAGCACCTGCGCTAGCTGGCGGCGTGGCTTGCCTCCGCTTGGCGCCCGCAGGCGTGTTCGTCATTAAGCAAACGGTGTGCGCTCTTTTCCGGTCGCCCACTTTGCCGGCAGGGTTATCGTTGACTCACCGCGTCCGCTGTGACGCGCCTTGACTCGATGAGGAGACACCCATGGACACCCTAGAGAGCTTGCTCGCTGCCATCGCACCGACCGGTGCATCGCGCGACATCCTGAACCCCGCAACCGGCGAACTCGTCGCCAAGGTTGCCGAGCACACCGTTGATGACCTCAACGCCGCTGTTGCTGCAGCAAAGAAGGCACAGCCGGCCTGGGCTGCTCTCGGTCACGAGAAGCGCAGCGAGATCATGATGAAGGCAGCTGATGCGATTGCCGCTCACGCCGAGCCCTTGGCTCAGCTGCTCACCCGCGAGCAGGGCAAGCCGCTCAACGGCCCCAACGCTCGTTTCGAGATTGGTGGCGCTGAGGCATGGCTTCGCGTTGCCGCTGCTACTCCGCTCGAGACCGAGGTTGTCGTTGACGACGACTCGGGTCACGCCGAGCTCACCTACAAGCCCATCGGTCTCGTTGGCGCG
>CAIOLM010000040.1 GCA_903859205.1 uncultured Microbacteriaceae bacterium | reverse complement strand
GGAAGTGATTTCGCTAGTGGATGGTGCGCGTTTATCGACGGCGCTATCGAAAGCGGAATGACGGCGGCACGCACCATCCTGGGCACTGTAAAGCGATAGGCCCATTCACCACACTGGCGCGAACATCCGTTCTCGCTTCCCACTCATAGTCAAGGAAGATTCTCATGAGTTCAGTAGTTCCCGAGACTGAAAAGAAGAAGGGCAGCACCGCGCTCAAAGCGGGTTCGGTCGGCGTCTTCGGCATTCTTTTCTTCGTCCTTTCAGCTCAAGCGCCTCTCACAGGTATCGCCGGAGCGTCGCCCGTTGCAGTGTTGCTCGGGAACGGTGCCGGTGCTCCCGGTGCCTATCTGATCATCGGCATCATTATTGTCATATTCGCTGTTGGTTTTGTTGCGATGAGCCGACGCGTGGATGCACAGGGTGCGTTCTATGCGTACATCACCGAAGGTCTCGGCCGTAAAATTGGAGCTGGTTCCGCTTGGCTCGCACTTTTGGCTTACGCCACCGTCCAAGCCGCCATGTATGGCCTCTTCGGAGCCGTCTTCAGCGGTCTTATCGCCACGGCTACGGGGGTAACCATCCCATGGTGGGTGTATGTGATTCTCTGCATCGCATTCGTGCAGCTTCTCGGCTCGCTCAACATTGAGTTCGGCGCCAAGATTCTTGTGGTTCTGGTTGGTCTTGAGGTGGCGCTGCTTCTCGCATTTGGACTCGCCGTACTGTTCAGCGGCGGCGGCCCCGAGGGCATCAACTTCGGAGCCAGCTTTTCTCCCGCTGCGATTGCGGCCGGCGCGCCCGGTGTTGCCATCATGTTTGCTGTCGCATCAATGTTCGGATTCGAATCGACCGCCATCTACTCGGGTGAGGCTAAAGATCCCAAGCGGACGGTCGCTCGTGCGACTTACCTTTCGGTTGCCGTCATTGCTATTTTCTTTTCCTTCATGATGTGGATGATTGTGACCTACTACGGCCCGAACCAAGTCATGGATGCCGCTGGCAAGGCACTCGAATCGGGTGACGCCACATCATTCCTCTTCAACCCAATTGCAGACAAACTCGGGCCTTGGGCTGCAACCCTCGGCGGCATCTTGCTTCTTACCTCGCTACTTGCAGGTCTAATGGCATTTCACAACGGAATAAACCGTTATGTGCACTCGCTGGCTCTGCGTAACTCGCTGCCTGCGGGTCTCGCACGCACCAACAAGCATCACGCGCCGTTCATTGCTGCATGGTTGCAGACAATTATGGCTGTCGTTCTCGTCGGGCCGTTCGTTGCGCTTAACCTTGATCCCGTGCTGACGCTTTTCACTTGGTTCAGTGGTCTGGCTGTTGCTGCACTCTTGGTCCTGTACGTGATTTCTTCGATAGCAGTTATTGCCTACTTTGCTCGGCACCGGGAAACCAGTCGAGTGTGGCAGACAGCTATTGCACCGGCAATCGCGACCATCCTCATCCTGTTCGTGCTCTATACGGTGATCTCGAACTTCCCGACGCTAGTTGGCGCGACTGACTGGAACTTGGCCATTTGGCTACTCAGCGCGGTCCCCATTGTGTTCGTTATCGGAATCCTGATTGATTCGGCGAACAAGAAAGTGACCAGCTAGTCACAAACGAAACTCAAAGGGTCGGGCGTTCTCTCTCCATTGAACAGCCCGGCCCTTTGTTTCGTCTGGTGTTAGGTATCAAAACAGAGGCGGCTAGCTCAGCTGGTTAGCCTCAACCCACGCTAAGTACTCAGGCGAGACTGTGCCGGTGACGTACTCGCCGGTGAAGCACGACATCTCAAGTGACGAGACGTTCGAGCCTTCGAGAATGGCAGCCTGCATGTCGGCGACCTCTTGATAAATCAGGTAGTCGCTGCCGAGTTCGGTGTTGATCTCGGGAATCTTGCGGCCGTGAGCAATGAGCTCAGTGCGCGAGGGCATGTTGATGCCGTAGACGTGCGGGTAGCGAACCGGAGGCGCAGCCGAGGTAAAGGTCACCTTGTTGGCGCCAGCGGCTCGAGCCATCTCGACAATCTCGCGCGATGTGGTTCCGCGAACGATGGAGTCATCCACGATGAGCACGTTCTTGCCCTTGAACTCGGCCGACATAGCGTTGAGCTTCTGGCGCACCGAACGCTTGCGCTCGGCCTGCCCAGGCATGATGAACGTGCGACCGACGTAACGGTTCTTGAAGAAGCCCTCGCGGTACTCGATACCGAGCTTGCGCGCAACCTGCATGGCGGCCGGGCGTGACGAGTCGGGAATCGGCATGACCACGTCGATGTCACCGAGTGGCATGTGCTGGGCAACGGTGGTGGCCAGACGGTCACCCAAACGCAGGCGCGCCTCGTAAACCGAGATGCCGTTCATGATCGAGTCGGGACGAGCCAGGTAGACGTATTCAAATGAGCAGGGGATGAGCACCGGGTTCTCAGCGCACTGACGCGAGTAGAGCTCGCCGTCGGGAGTGATGTAAATCGCTTCGCCTGGCTCGACGTCACGAACGACCTCGAAGCCAGCCGACTCGAGCACGAGCGACTCAGATGCGACAACCCAGTCGGTTTTGCCGAACTCGTCGGAGCGCTTGCCCAGGATGAGCGGGCGAATGCCGAACGGGTCGCGGAAGGCAAGCAGACCGTGTCCGGCAACGAGCGCGATGACCGCGTAGGAGCCCTCGACGCGCTTGTGCACGTTGGCGACCGCGTTGAAGACCTGGTCGGGGTCGAGGTCGAGACCAGAGATCTGCCCCTGAAGTTCGGTGGCGAGCACGTTGAGCAGCAGCTCGGTGTCGCTCGAGGTGTTCACGTGACGACGGTCAACGCGAAACAGATCGTCTTGAAGCTCACGCGTGTTGGTGAGGTTTCCGTTGTGCACAAGAACGATTCCGTAGGGAGCGTTCACATAGAACGGCTGAGCCTCTTCTTCGTTCTTGGCGGCACCGGCGGTGGCGTAACGCACGTGACCAAGCCCAATGTTTCCCAGCAACGAGCGCATGTCGCGCGTGCGGTATCCCTCGCGCACCTGACCTTTGGTCTTGAACTGGTGGATGTGCTTGCCCTCTGTCGTGGCAATACCGGTGGAGTCCTGTCCGCGGTGCTGAAGCAGCAGCAGCGCGTCATAAATCTGCTGGTTGACCGGTTCGGTTGAGACGATTCCGACGATTCCACACATGTCAGATCAAGAATTCCGTTCCGGAAGGTGAGCTTGAGGGGCTAAAAGCAGCCTCCCTAAGTCTGGCACATTCAGGCGCCGATAGAATTGACGAGATGACTGAGAATTCCTACGCACGCGCCGGTGTCGACACGGCTGCGGGAGACCGCGCCGTTGAGCTCATGAAGGCTGCCGTCAAGGCGACCCACACCCCCGAGGTGCTCGGTGGAGTCGGCGGGTTCGCTGGCCTGTTCGACGTCTCGATTCTCAAAGATTTCAAGCGCCCACTGCTGGCGACCAGCACCGACGGCGTAGGCACCAAGGTGGCCATCGCCCAGGCACTCGACAAGCACGACACAATCGGCCAAGACCTAGTGGGCATGGTTGTCGACGACATCATCGTCTGCGGCGCACGCCCGCTGTTCATGACCGACTACATCGCATGCGGCAAGGTCTTCCCCGAGCGCATCGCCGCAATCGTCAAGGGCATCGCGGATGCCTGTGCGGCCACTGGCACAGCACTCGTCGGCGGCGAGACTGCCGAGCACCCCGGCTTGCTTGGGGTCGACGACTACGACGTTGCCGGTGCCGCCACCGGCGTTGTCGAGGCAGACGCCATGCTCGGCGCCGAGAAGGTGCGCAACGGAGACGTCGTTGTTGCGATGGAGTCCAGCGGGCTTCACTCCAACGGATACTCTCTCGTTCGCCACATTCTGGCTGAGAACAAGATCGGCTACTCCGACACATCGGCCGAGTTCGGCGGGGTCGTCGGTGAAGTTCTGCTCGAGCCCACGCGCCTCTACACCGGCCCGCTCG
>CAIOLM010000039.1 GCA_903859205.1 uncultured Microbacteriaceae bacterium | reverse complement strand
GGTCATCACGTTTTGCTCTACCGCAAGGCGATTCCTGTTGATGACTGGGATGCCATCTACCGCAAGATGACGGAGTACATTCGCTGTGAGATCGGTTTCCGCAAGACCGCTGACCTTTACAAGTGGTGCCTTCGCCACGTGCATGCTGTTCACTGTGCGCTATTTGACGAAGGCGCTCATACTCGCCGGGCGGAGTCACGCGGTCACCCTGATGTGGCAGGCCATGCTGCCGCTCGTGCGCGCGAGAACCCGCGGTCACACCGTGGTTCGGAACCGGCCGCTCAAAGCCGTTCTGACAAACCGCCCAAGCCTCCCAAGCCCCAACCGGCTGGTCGTGCCCCTCCTTTGGCGGATCGCTGCACGTTGCATCCAGATGGTTGGCACACCAACGCGGAGTGTCGAGGTCGAGCTGCCGCTAATCAGCAAGGCTCTCAGCCTTCACGACCCCGTCCGCAAGGTGACTCTCACAGTCACCAATCCCGGCCTGCACCAGCCCCGGTGGTTCCGACCCCGGCTGTGTCACGGCCCGCTACCCAAATCCGTTCGGTCTTGACCATCGATTCCGACGAAGATTGGCAGAGCGATGAGGACTCCTATCTCCCCATGCGCTCCTTTTGGTCTGAGGACGTTGACTCGCCCTCGACCGCTTCTTTTTTCCCTGCGGCTGAATCACCCCGTGCTGCCAGCACCAGGCGAATTCGGATTTTCCGCAATCCTGACGACGCGCGCTTGTGGCTTGAGGGGTCAAATGCAATTGACGTCCTCGCCGATTCATCAAGGCTCGAAATTGCCTCTGGCGATCTCGATCCAGCGTCGACTACTCCTACGGGTGTTAGTTCCGGCGTTGATGAAGAGCGTTTGGTAGTTGTCCAGCCTCCTTCACCCCGCGAAGAGAGGTCAATCGCTGTGTGCCCGTTTCGTTTTGTCGCTCGGTCTGGCTCACGAGTGCCCGTACAGCCCTTGCGTCGCCCAGCGAGGAAGGTCAAGCGCGCGAGACGAGGCCCTAATGCACATGCTCGCACGCGCAATGCCACGCGACTCTATCCCTCATATGGTATGCGTATCTCTGTCAATCTCCCGACGCCGCTGTCAATGCCGGTTCGCTCGATGCGGGCAACCACTGGCCGCCCTCGCCGTCATGTAGATGAAGTGGTGCAAGCAGTCGACTGCCCGCCTGAACCGTGGAATCCTGACGATCCTGATCAAGTGGCAGAGCTTCTCGACCAACCCGAAGTTGATGACGCTCCACGTGTGCCGCTCACTTTGGTGAATCAGAACGCCAGCATGGGTATCCAACTTCACAACGCCGTCTGGGACACGGGCGCTGTGTGCTCGATGATCACCGCGGCGACCTGCCGAAGTATCAATCTGCCCTTCAGCGAAGTCGCTAACGCGCGCCTCTCGGTTCCTGGTGGCACGGCCGCCAAGCTGATGACCGATTATCCAGTCAAGGTGTTTATTGGTGATAAGGTTCGCCGCATGCGCTTCATTGTCGACCCGACAAATCGCCACACTCTGATTGGCCAAGACCTGATTCGCGTCATGGG
>CAIOLM010000038.1 GCA_903859205.1 uncultured Microbacteriaceae bacterium | reverse complement strand
CGGCAACTGCTGGCCAGCCATGCACTGCTTGGTGCGACCATGGTTCGCGATCTGCCCGGCATGTCGCATGTGGCCGACCTCGTCGCCGCACACCACGAGGCCCCCGATGGCTCGGGGTATCCCTATGGGCTCGCCGGCGACGCCGTGTCGCTCACTTCGTCAGCTTGGACCCAGACAATGTAGGTGCCGTCGTCCATGAGCGACTGAACTGCAGCCTGAATAGCCTTCTCAAGACCGAGGGTCTTGCTCAGTGCGTATCCGTAGGGTGCAACCTCGAAAGAGGAGCCAGCTGCCTGCAGCTTGCCCTTCGACTGAGCGATGGCGTAAGCGGTAACGGGGGAGTCAGCGCTCATTGCGTCAACCTGGCCGAGAGCAACCGCGGTGGTTGCTGCGTCCTGGGTGTCGAACGGCTTGATGTCGATCGGTGCCTTGCCAGCCTTGACGCAGGCAGCCGACTTCGCGGGAACCTCGTCGGTGTGCTCGTAGGTGGTGGCCTGAACGGCAACCTTGAGTCCACAAGCGTCGTCGGGGTTGACGTTCTTGCCAGCTGCCGAAGCCCAGAGGATTCCAGCCTGGTAGTAGTCAACGAAGTTGACCTGCTTCTGGCGCTCGGTGTTGTCGGTGAACGACGAGACACCCATGAGAACCTTGTTACCGGTCACGCTCGGGATGATGTTAGCGAATGCAGCTACGCTCCATACGGGCTTGAGTCCGAGCTTGGCGGCAACAGCGTTTGCCAGCTCGATGTCCCAACCGATGGGGTTTCCGTCAGCGTCTTTGTACTCGTTGGGCGGGTACGTTGCGTCGACGCCCATGGTGAGCTCGCCGGCAGCCTTGACGTCTGCGGGAAGCAGAGCGATCGCGGCAGCGTCGGGTCCAATGGTGGGTGCTGCAGTGGTCGGGTTACCGCCGCCGCCGTTGTTTACACAACCGGTCAGGGCGAGGGCTGTTGCTGCAACGAGTGCAGGCAAAATCAGCTTGAAACGCATGTGTGCTTCTTTCTCTTGGGAAGAGACCGTGGAGGCCTAAAACGACCCTAACGCAGACTATGTTTCGTTGTCGTTAAGTGCTCAGTTCGCGACGGTGAATCGTTGGCCAACATGCTTCGGGCTCTCGAGCTCGTCGAGAACAGCAACGGCGTAATCATCACGAGAGATTCTTGACCCAACCGGCGAATCGAGCCCAACGTTGTATGCCCCGGTTCGTTCGCCAGGTCCGATCTCAGGAGCGGGTGAGAGCACTGTCCAGTTCAGCCCGGTGGAGTTGCGGTACAGGTCAAGAATGGTGGTCATCACCTGTGCGCCTGCTTTGTACGCGGCCGGGAAATCGGGAAGCTCCTGAAGTTGCACTCCATCGACCAAAAGGGAGCCTGCCCCGCCCACCACGAAGATACGCGCACTCGGCGCAGCCGCGATGAGGTCTCGGTGTGCCTGGATGACCGGTTCAGGGGATTCGCCCGGGCCGGCTGGCTTAACCGAGATGACGACTGCATCGTGCTTCGACGCAATCTGGGCGAACGTTGCAGTGTCGTCAAGGGCAGCCTGTGCTCCGAAGGCTCCCCCGACGGATGCCCCTGAGCGGCTGAGCGCAGTCACCTGGTGACCGCGTGAGAGGGCTTCGGCGGTAATGACGCTTCCGATGTTCCCGGTCGCACCATAAACGGCAATCTTCATTGATGTGTCCTTAGAAAAGTTGGACAAAAGCGAGTTGCCCCCAGTCCATCACAGACCGAGGGCAACTGGCTTGTCGCATAGCGCGAGGTTTACTTCGAGACGGTTGCCGAAGCATTCGACTCGTAGCTGGTGTTGGTTGCTTCGAAGAAGTTGACCAGCTGGAGGGTGTCGTTGGCCGTTGCCATCCACTTGGCTGGGTTCGAAACGTTGTACTCGGGCTCGAAGCCAAGCTCCTCGAGACGACGGTCAGCCAAGTACTTGACGTACTGGTTGATGTAGTTCGAGTTCAGACCCAAGATGCCGTTGGGCAGCAGGTCGCGGTTGTACTCCGACTCCATCTCAACGGCGTCGACAATCATGCCCTTGATCTCGGCTGCGAACTCAGGAGTCTGCAGGTCGGGGTTCTCTTCGAGAACAGTCAGGATGAGGTTGATGCCGAACTTGAGGTGCAGCGACTCGTCGCGAACGACCCAGTCCATGAGCGAACCGAAGTTGCGCAGCAGGTTGCGCTGACGGAAGCTCAGAGCAACCATAAAGCCCGAGTAGAACCAGATGCCCTCGAGGATGACGTTGTAGGCAACCAAGTTGCGAACGAAGTCCATCTTGCCCTCGGTGGTGTTGATGTCGAGGGTCTGCTCGGTCATGCGCTTGATGAAGTTAACCTCGAACTCCTCTTTGCGAGCCATCGAGGGAACCTTGACGTGCGAGGCGTAAGCAGCCTCGCGGTCGATCGGGAACGTCTCCAGAACGTACTCGAATGACATGCAGTGGTTTGCTTCTTCCCACATCTGCTTGGCCAGGTACAGGTGGCACTCGGGTGCGTTGACGTAGGGGTACACGCCGAAGGCGAGAGCCTTGTTTACCAAGAGCTCGTTCGGGTTGAAGTACGACATCAGGAAGGTGATGGCGTGACGCTCTTCGTCGGTCATCTTCTTGAAGTCGGCGATGTCTTCGCCGAGCTGAATCTCGTTGGGGAACCAGGTGTTGGCTACGGCCTGGTCGTACAGGTCCATGGCCCACTTATATTTAACGGGTTTGAGCAGAAGTCCTTCTTGGACTCCGGTGCCGAGAATTCCCATGATTATCTCCTCTGGGGGCAGGTGTTCGGGTTGTTGATGCTTGGGTGAATCGGTTGGTCTTTCTGCCTACTGGCAGGAGTCGCACTGGAACTGATCCATTGGATCTTCTGGCACGAAATAGCCGTCGACTGCATTCATTCCGGTGTTCATGCCTAAGCTCCTGCCGCGCCGAAGCCGAATCCGCGTCGAGCCGGAGCTGCTGCGGGAGCCGTCTCGGCGGAAGCATCAGCGGCCACGGCAGCGCCGAAGCCCTTCTTTGCTCCCGTGCCGCCGTTAATCTCTTCGGACTTGTTGACCTTGACGGTCGACTGCTCAGCGGTGTGACGAGGCTTCATGTGCAGGTAGTAGGTGGTCTTGACGCCACGCTCCCAGGCTGCCGAGTAGATGCCCATCATGTCGCCGAGGTCACGCGTCTCGAGATACATGTTGCGGCTGATGGCCTGGTCGATCCACTTCTGGCATCGAGCGGCAACCTCAATAAACGAGAACGGCGAGAGCTGGAAGCTCGTCTTGTAGACGTCTTTGATGTGCTGCGGGATGGTCGGGATGCCCTGGATGTCACCCTGGCTGCGCAGGATTTCTTCGCGGGTGGATTCCCAGATGCCCAGCTTCTGCAGGTCGACAACGAGGTTGCGGTTAACCTCAAGGAACTTGCCCGAGCTGGTTGCACGGCTGAAGATCTGCGAGAACTGCGGGTCGAGACCGGGGGTGGTTCCGGCGACGAGACCGATGGATGCCGTAGGGGCGATAGCCATCAGAGTTGCGTTGCGGATTCCGCCCTTGACCTTGGCGCGCAGGGCGTCCCAGTCAAGAGTCGTCTTGCGGGTCACCGTGATTGGCACACCGCGGTCAGCCTCGGCCAGATCGATGCTGTCGAAGGGCACGAGACCCTGCGACCAGCGGCTACCAGCAAAGTTGTTGTAGGCGCCACGCTCAGCTGCCAACTCAACGCTGGCCTCGATGGCTGCGTACGAGATGTGCTCGGTGATCTGGTCGATGAGGTCATATGCCTCTTCTGACTCGTAGCTGAAGCCCAGGCGCTCAACGATGTCGGTGAAGCCCATGAGGCCCAGACCGATGGCGCGGTTCTCGGCGTTCGAGTAGTCAGCCTCATCAACCGACGAGCGGGTGATGTCGATGAGGTTGTCGAGCTGGCGAACGGCGAGCTTGGCGCTCTCGGCGATCTTGTCCCAATCCATGCCGCCGTCTTTGAGGTGACGTGAAAGGTTGATCGACGCCAGGTTGCAGACCGATACGTTGTCTTCGTCTTGCGGGAGAGTGATCTCGGTGCAGAGGTTCGACGAGTGAATGGTTCCGGTGTTGTTGTTCAGAGCACGAAGGTTAATCGTGTCTTTCCAGGTCAGCCACGGGTGGCTGGTCGTCTGCAGCGAAATGAGGATGTCTTTGAACTGCTCGCGTGCACCGATCTTCTTGAACATGTGCATGCGGCCGGCCTCGGCCTCAGCTACGTAGTGGTTGTAGCGCTCGGAGAACGCCTTGCCGTAGAGCTCGTTGAGGTCAGCGACCTCGAGCGGGTCGAACAGGTACCACTCTTCGTCGTTCTGGACGCGCTTCATAAACTCGTCGCTGATCCACACTGCGGTGTTGGCGGTACGCGTACGACGGTAGGGGTCACCCGAGTTGCTACGCAGCTCGAGGAACTCTGGAAAGTCCATGTGCCAGTTCTCCATGTAGAAGCACAGAGCACCGAACTTCTTGCCACCGCGGCTGACTGCACGAAGAATCGAGTCAATCGTGTGCATGAACGGGATGGGGCCGGTCGAGGTGGTGTTGTTCGAGCGGATGGGCGAGCCCTGGGCGCGGAGTTTGGTGACCGAGAGGCCGATTCCACCGGTGCCCTTGGTGAGCCACATGACATCGCGCGTGGTCTTGGCGATGTGCTCCATGTCGTCTTGCATCTCAAGAACGAAGCAGTTGGCCAGCTGGGGCGAGATGGTGCCCGCGTTAACGAGGGTTGAACCAGCGGCCAGGTACTCGAGCGAGCTCATCTTCTTGTAGAAGGCAACAGCGTGCTCGTTGGGGTTCTTTTCGTTGAGCGACAGGCCCATGGCGATGCGCATCCAGAAGTACTGGGGAACCTCGAGTGGGTCACCGTTGCGACCCTTGATGCCGTAGCGGTTGTTCAGCGTGACGACGCCGATGTACTTGAGCAGCTCGTCGTTTTCAGGGGTGATGTGCGTGGCAAGTTCGTCGAGGTCGAACATCTGACCGAGGCGGGGGTCAAGCAGGCCCTCTTCGACGCCGCGGAGCATGTTTGCCTTGAAGTGCTGCTGGTGCAGCGCCGCGAGCTCTTCTTTGGTGGAGTACTCACCGAGAACGCGCTTGTAGATGGTTTTGAGCAAGAGGCGGGCAGCCATGACGTCGAACGCGGGGTCATCTTTGACGTTCTGCAGGGCTACCTGGATGACTGCTTCGTCGAGCTGCTGGGTAGTGATTCCGTCGAACAGCGTGATTTCGAGCTCGGTCGCAATCTGGGTAACCCAGGCGATCGAGTCATCGAGACCCTGTGCGGCGTCTTCAATGGCCAGATTGATCTTGTTGGCGTCATAAGGCTGACGCTCGCCATTGCGCTTGACGACTGTGATTGTCACGGTTTTTCCCTCTGCAGATGCTTGCCTCGTTATGTAGCAAAAATCACTATATAGCGGGTTGTCACGGAATGCCCAACCCTACATATTGTGGGCGTGTCATCCCCAACTGTGGATAACTTTGCCCGAGTTGTGCACATATACACAGCCCCAAAACCGGCCGAAAAGGGCTGCTTTGTCGAGATTAGGCCGCACCACTGACACCTAGACTCAAAGAACTGTGAAAACCTACGGACGGCTCATGCGCATGCCTGGCGTGTTGCGCGTTGTGGCATCCCAATTGGTGGCCAGATTCCCCTTCGGCATGATTTCCATCGCGTTTTTGGTATTCGTGGTCAAGCACACCGGCTCGTACGCTGCCGCCGGCGCTGTTTTGGGCGCGCTGAGCCTAGGTAATGCGTTGGCTGGAGCCCTGACGAGCCGCTTGTTAGGCAACTGGGGTGTTCGACGCATGATCATGGGTACGGCCATCCTGTCTTCGGCCACCATAACCGCCATGGCTCTTATTCCCATGCCGGTGCCCGCGCTCGTCGTGCTTGGGCTCATCGCCGGGGCGGCCTATCCCCCGGTTCAGGCAGCCGTTCGCACGCTGTACCCACGACTGGTACCCGAAAACGAACTCGGCCCGCTGTACTCCGTGGATGCTTCTGCTCAAGAACTCATTTGGATTGCCGGCCCAGTGCTGGTCACGTTTGTCAGCATCCAAGTCAGTGATGTGCTCGGCGTGTTGCTCACCGTGGTCTTCTTTTTGGGCGGCGGGCTCTGGTTCATCACCACCAAACAGGTGCGCGAGCTCGAGATTCCGCGAAACGAGTCTCGTTTTGGCGCAGTTCTTCGCCGGCCGATTGTGCTCGTGAACTCGCTGATCAGCATCACATTCATTGCCGCCTTCGCCGCGGCCGAAGCCGGCGTCATCGCTATCTTCGGCGACAGAAACTCACTCTCGGGGTGGGTGCTCGCGCTGTGGGCAGGCGGTTCGCTCCTCGGAGGCCTCGCCCTCGGCCACCGCAAGATTGCGCCGTGGTCGCTCAGCCGCCGCATGATTGTCATCATCGCCGGCATGGCAGCGGCCACCCTCTTTCCAAACTTCTGGTGGCTCGGCATCACGCTCTTCATTGCCGGAATCGGCGTCGCCCCGATTCTTGCCCTTCTTTACGCAACGGTTTCGGCAACCATCTCGTTTAGCGAAACGCCCGAGGCATTCGGCTGGATTGGCACGGGCCAACTCATCGGTGCCGCCATGGGCTCCGCCATCGCCGGCATTGCCATCGACACGTTTGGTTCACGCGCCGGTATTCCGACTTCCGTCGTGTTCTTGCTCATCACCATGGTGATTGCGTTAGTCACCGTGCGCTGGATGCCCGACCTGCGTTACCGCTCGCTGGCCACATCACACTAGGGCTGCAGGCGCGTGATTGCCCAGCTGTCGTCGGCGCCGCGCGTGAAGACCAGCCGATCATGAAAGCGGCGTGAGCGACCGGCCCAGAACTCGATCACTCGAGGAACAACCCGGTAGGCACCCCAGTTCTCGGGCCGAGGCACAGTTGCGCCTTCGGGATACTGCGCCTCGAGGGCGGTGAGGGCTGCGTCTAGCTCCGCGCGCGAGGCAACGGGCT
Organism: uncultured Microbacteriaceae bacterium; assembly: GCA_903859205.1. Lineage (GTDB taxonomy): Bacteria > Actinomycetota > Actinomycetes > Actinomycetales > Microbacteriaceae > CAIOLM01. The sequence goes on along the minus strand of CAIOLM010000038.1, from coordinate 28,419 downwards.
GCGACTGCTTGCTTGCGGCCGAGGCGAGCTGTGCGCCCTGTGGGCGTCGGTTCCAGTAGGCGTCGGACTCGGCGGCGCTCAGGCGATGCGCAGAGCCGTGCACGATGACCTGGCGCTTGAGCGCGTACCAGGGAAAGAGAAGAGTGACGTCGGCGTGGGCAACCAGCGCTCTGGCTTTGCGCGAGTCGTAGTTGGTCACGAACTCAAAGCCCTCAGCACTCAGGCCCTTGAGCAAAACCGTGCGCGAGCTCGGGCGGTTGTCGGGGTCAATGGTGCCCAGAATCATGGCGTTCGGCTCGAAGACCTCTTCGGCCTCAGCGTCAGCCAGCCAGGCCGCAAACTGCGCGAACGGATCGGGCAACACCGTGTCTTCGGTGAAATCTTGCGAGCCGTAATCGGTGTGGCGCTTGAGCGAGTCCATGACTGCCAGCGTACGGCTTTGTTACACACTGTTGCTCCAGGTTTCGCCAGAAGTAGTGCGATTTTGTGGTCCAACGGCTCGGGCTCGTACGGTGATGACACACGTTGAAACAACACCATTGGAGAAAACCATGAGCAGCTCAACCATCGAATCCCTTGTCCCCACCATCACCGACGAACAGCGCTCAGAGCGTCTGACACAAGCCGGCGCTTTCTGGGCCAGCCACATCGAAGCCGACAAAAAGAACGCTCAAGTCACATACCTCGTCAAGGGTTTTGGTGAGGGCTCGGTTGCGTCGCGCATTACCGCCGGTAAGCACGAGTTCTTCATCGACGAACCTGCCGGTCTCGCCGGCGATGATGTGGCGGCGAGCCCCGTCGAAATCGCCCTCGGCGCTCTCATTGCTTGCCAGATTGTTGTTTACCGTCTCTACGCCCAGGGCCTTGGTATTCAGATTGACACGATTGAAGCCAAAGCCGAGGGTGACCTCGATGTGCAGGGGCTCTTCGGTTTTGACGACACCGTTCGCCCAGGTTTTGGCGCAATCCGCCTCAACATTCACGTGATCGGACCTGAATCACAGGCACGCTACGAGGAGCTGCACGCCGCCGTCGATGCTCACTGCCCCGTACTGGACCTGTTCGCTAATGCAACGCCGGTCAAAGTTGAGCTGACTTCTAACTGATGACAAAAGAAGACCCCCCTGCCGTCCGCGGCTGGGGGGTCTTTTGTTCTCGGGCTTAGCCGAAACGACCGTTGACGTAATCGTTCGTGCGGTCGTCGATGGGCTTTTCGAAGATCTGTGTCGTGTCGCCCTGCTCAACGATGACGCCCGGCGTGCCGGCTTCAGCGAGGAAGAACGCGCACTTGTTCGAAACGCGAGCGGCCTGCTGCATGTTGTGCGTCACGATGACGATGGTGACCTCGGAGGCCAACTCGGTAATCGTCTGCTCAATGCGGCGCGTAGACGTGGGGTCGAGCGCCGAGCAAGGCTCATCCATCAGCAGCACGCGGGGCTTGACTGCGAGTGAGCGCGCGATGCACAGACGCTGCTGCTGACCGCCAGAGAGGCCGCCACCGGGCTGGCCGAGGCGATCCTTGACCTCTTTCCAGAGTCCCGCCTTGGTGAGACACTCTTCGATGAGGTCCGCGGCATCCGACTTGTTGACCTTGAGTCCGGTGAGGGTCAGACCGGCCGTGACGTTATCGGCAATGCTCATAGCAGGAAACGGGTTCGGCTTCTGAAAAACCATGCCGATGTGGCGACGAGCCTCGGTGATTCTGCGGCTCGGATCGTAGATGTCAGAGCCATCGAGCAGCACCTCGCCGGCGAACGAAGCCGAGGGAACGAGCTCGTGCATGCGGTTCAGCGTGCGCAGGAAGGTCGACTTGCCACAGCCCGACGGGCCGATGAGCGCCGTGACCTGACCCTTAGGCATGAGCAGCGAAACGCGGTCGAGAACCTTGTGGTCACCGAACCAGGCGGACACATTACGGGCGTCGAGGTCGGCAAGCACGCCCTGGGGCTGCACCGGCGCGGCGGAGAAATTGTCCATGGTCAAGTTTGTCATGAGGGTCTCTCCTAGATCAGATTCGGGAAAAGAATGAGGACTTGGGTAGCGGCGAATGAGCCCACCGCGATGAGCACAGGGACTGCGACAATCCAGGTCTGCCACTTGCCCCAGTAACGACGAAGCAGAATAAAGACGATGATCAGCAGTGCCAGGAACGCCAGAGTCAATGCAAGCAACGACCACGCGGCGCCGTCGCCACGCATGGCCTCCTCCTTGTCGGGCAGGGCCGCGTTCGTAATGGTTGCAAGGGGCGTGAGCTTGGCCTGTCCGACGAGCTTGGCGTCGACGCGAACTACTGCCGTCGAGAAGAGGGGAACACCCGTTGCGCTGACAAGCGTGAGTCTTCCCTCGCCGTCAGTGGGGGCAGCGGGCAGCGGGTCGCCGGTGTAGCGAACGTCCATGACCGTGTAGGTCGACTCACCCTGACCGGTGACAGTCTTAATTTCGTCACCCGCAGAAAGTGACCCCAGCTGGTTGAAAACCGCCCCATACGCAAACTGTCGGCCAAAGATGACACTGACACCGACCTGTCCCGGAAGGACAGTGTCGCGACGGTGGGCGGGGCCCCTCATCGTGAGGTCGGAAGTTGTGCCCTCAACCACGACGGCGTGCACACCAATTTTGGGGATGGTGATTAGAGCGACTCGTGCACCGGGCTCGAGGAGTTTATTGTCGCCACCGAGGGCGGAAACTGGAGCGGTGCCATTGGCAAGTTCGTAACGAAATTCTTGGACGGCAATCTGCTGGTCTCGTGCATTCTGCAACTGAGAGAGCAATAGACCCGTGGCAAAGAACGAGAAGATGATGATGCCCGCAACGATGGCGAGTTTTCCGTAAAACGATTTGGCGCTACCCGCCAGCAACGAGGGCATCGCCGCTCCGGCGAGACCGACGTGCTCTTCAAGTGTTGTCGTCTTGAGCGCTGAGCCCGTTTGAGCCGCGTCGATCTCTGCAGCGGAGCTAGATGCTCGACGACCACGAGAACGACGAAAGACGATGCTGTCCGCTACGCCGAAGAAGCCATCTTTGATTCTTTCAAAGAGCGACCGGTCAGGCATGTTGTTGGACATGTGTCTTTCTTGGTGGGATTGAACCGAGTGGAGCATGGAACGGGCTGAGCGCCGCCTCGATCAGAACTCTGACCGAGGCGGCGCCAACCGTAGGGTGTTACAGGTTGGTGATGAGTACCTTGACGCTGGTGCTCGCTGTAAAGAACTTAGCGTCACCGGAGTAGACGATGTTCAGGTAGCGAACTACGCCAGCCGAGGTGCCCGTCGTCTTCCACTTGCTTGCGCGAGGAAGCGTGATGGTCACGTTTCCAGTTGCATCGACAGTAGCGGTCGTGACGATGGTCGTTCCACCGGTACGACCGGTCGAGATGAGAACCTTGACCGTTCCGGTAGGAATGACAGTGCCTGCCTTGGCCAGCTTGACCGTTACGGTCGGAGCGGTCGGGGAGCCGGTCGAGATGACGTTGCTAGCCGCGCCAGTGACACTGAAACCGGTCTTGGCGGTCACCGACAGTGTGGTGTTGAGGTTCGCAACAGTGACATCGGTCGAGTCAGAACCGTAGAGGCTCGGCGACGATCCATCTGGAGCAAACTCCACTGCAACGCTGTACTCACCCGCTGCGGCCGGCTTCCACGAGAAGCTGGCTGCGGTTGCAGCGCGCTTGACGAGGTAAGTCGATGCGACATCTTCACCGTTCACGATGAGGGTTGCCCAACCACCGACGCTCGCGCCGGGGTAAGTTGCCGCTGGGGCAATGGTTGCCTTGACGGTGTTAGCCGAGTTGATGCCGACGCGACCAGGAACGGTAGCGAGGGTAACAACGTAGGGGTTGACAACCTTGACCTTGGCCGCGGTGCTGATGCCCGAGGGCGGTGCCAGCAGGGAGTTCGACTCGTAGTTACCGAAGAACGACAGGGTCGTTCCCGCGGCAGCGTTGGTCGCGACCGTTGCGGTGGTGTCAGTGTCACCCGCAAGGATGTTCAGACCCGAGGCGAGCAGGCTGGTTCCAGCAGCGTCTGCGAAGACGTTTGCTCCACCGGCGTCGGTGCCGTTACCAGCGGTGACGGTGACAGCAACCGAGTCGCCCGAAGCAATCTGGTTGAAGTCGGTGCTGACAGTTGTTGCAGTATCCGTCGCACCTACGGGTGCTCCCCAGCGGTTGCCAATGTAGCCACAGTCAGCGAGCGAGCTCGGGGTCGAGGTGACGTTGAGCTTGATGAATCCCATCGCCTCGATGACGCTTCCCTTTGAACAGATGCTCGTCGAAGCGGCACCGTTGAACGCGGCGTACTCCTGAGTGGTGCTGTTTCGAACCAGCTTGTAAGGAAGGACGTTGAACATGGTGCGGATGAAGGGGAAGCTGGCGTTCGTCTTGGACGAAACAACGGCTGCCTGACCCGCTGCACCCAGCAGGACCACCGAGTGACGACGGTCGGTTACACCAGCAAGGTTAGGTGCTGAGTTTGCCGTAGCAGCCGCCGACTGAGCAACCCACTGAGGAATTGAGAACGGACCAACAGCTCCGTCACCGATTCCCTGGATGGCGGTACCGTCGTGCTCATTGATTCCGGACCCGCTGTAGGTGTCCACGATGCACTGGTTGTGGTTAGCAGCTGAAATGAGCGTGCCCGAGTCAGCGGAGTATCCAGCAATGGTGGTGACGAAATACTTACGAGTGCCCGAACCGTAGGCCGGAAGGACCGGGTGGATTTCGGTCGACGTGATTGCGTTGTCGGACGACGCAGCCGCCCCAACACCCACGTATGCCCCAGTTGACGTGTTTGTGTAAACGTATCGGGCGAGGCAGTGGTAGATGGAGTAGATGGATGCGGTGGTAGCAGTGTCACCGCTTGCGCCCTGGGTCAAAACATTGCCCAGAGCGGCAATGCCGTTGCTTGCGCTCGCAGGGTTTACCGCCAGCGTCACTGCATCTTTTGCAAAGGGTACGTATGAGAAAACACCGTTGCTGGCATTGTTGGCGTCACCACGGTCGGAAGAGCTTCGAGCGAAGTTGACCAGGCCCTGAACACCAAGTGCGTTGGTTTCGGCGCCAGCTGACACGCCCAGTCCGTCACCGGATGCGACGAGAGCCGCGTTACGGTTGGCCTTGCCAGTTCCCGACACGATTGCCTGAGCAGGCGAGTGTCCAACAGCTGTGCGGAGAAGCTTGAGTCCGTCGCCCGAGCCGTTGGCGCGAGGAACGCGGCCGCCAACGGTGGCGCCCTTGGGGTTTGCGATGGTTGGGTCACCGAGTGCGTCGTACGAGGCAATCCATGCATCGTCCGAAGGGTGATCTGCGTTGACTGCGGTGGCAAGAGCGTTCATGACGTCTTGGGTGGTGTCCGAACCGTAGCCGGTGAGCGTGTTCGCTCCCAGCGCGGGAGATACTGCTGGGTCGGCCATTGCTGCGGGTGCAGCGATGAAGCCAGCGGTGATAATCGCAGCAGTCGCGCTGAGTGCGCAAACCTTTGCGAAAGTACCAACCTTCATGATGGTTTCCTCTCGGGAGTTTAAGTTGCATCCGCACTGCACAGTCGCAGGTGGACTTTCAAAAACTACGGGCGCAGGGTTGCCGAAAAGAGTGACCAAGGTTAACAGCAGACGACTTGATGATGTCGAAATATCGCTAGGTGTTCTTACGCTCAGTTTCTTCGCGCTGACGACGCATGACCAGGTACCCGATGAGGACCAACGGAACACCGAGGGCGTAACCTCCCGCAGCTAACATGCGGGAAATAATCGGAAGGTTATCAATCGTTTCGCCAGCACCATAAAACGGCTTGGCGATGAACATCTTCTTGCCTTTGACGCCACCGGATGTATTGCCCAGTCCAGAGGAATCTGGAATCGATGGAGCAACTGCGGCGTCAGGACAGCGCGACGCTTTGTTAGCAGGCGCGGCGATGTCGGCAGCGACGCTGGCGATCTGCCCTTGATTAGAACTTGGAAGCGGAACGTAGCCGTATGGCAAGCCGCCCGACTCATAGCTCAGCGTCTGTCCTGCATGTCCCACGTATTTGAGAAAGGCAACGTAGGCGGAGCGCTCGTCGGTCGTGGCCGAACAAACGTTTACGGCACTGTACGTGACCTCAGACAATGGGTAAGCGTCTGACACGGATTTCGTCCAATCCGTTGCCGATATACCTGCGACAGAAGTCGCGACTCGACTAGAAATTGCCTTTTGAATTGATTCAGTCGTCGGCTGGACAAAGTTGCCTGAGACGGTTCCCTGCAATGATGCAACGTCGAGACCATACTTGTAGGCCGTTGCCAAATCCGTCAGGGCAAGCGCGAATCGTTGACCCGTCGACTGAGGGCCGCCCGCAACATAAGCGCCCGGGGCCGGCAGCTTATAAGGGTCCCAGTTGGTCTTGACGTTGCCGTCAGCACGAAGTGCGCGGAGTCCGGTCTCATCGAGGCTGTTGAAGTACGGCCGCATGTCAAGCGTGCCGTAGGGAGGGATGTCGGCTACGTCTGCATTGGTGTGCAAATCTGCCTTGGGGAAGCTCACGGACGGCTCTCCCTCGGTCAGACCCAACGCTTGGTATGCAGGGTTTACTTTCATCCCCCAGCCATCGGCCTGTCCCTCGATGAAGGCCTTGGCATCGGCGTTGGCACGAATCCACGACCAGACGTGAGCATAGGCGTCAGCGTTTCCGAAGGCCACCATGAGGCCCTGGGGTTCGACCTGCGTAAAGTCGGCGAAGTCCGGGTTGAGTTGTAAGAATTCAGGGTCGACTGTGAGGCACCGAGGGTTGCTGGCGATGTCGGGGTTTCCGGCAGCGACTCCCGGGGTGTCGCAGGGGTACGACTGCGTCAGCAGCTTGGCCACGATCCGCTGATTCAATCGCAGATTATGAACCTTGGTGCCGTCTTTTGAAGCGTAATTCGGGGTTCCCCGATAAAGCGAGTAATCGATGTTGTAGGCAACGACCAGCGCTGATTGGGCGACCGGGACATAGTCGAGTTGGGACGCATAGGTGGCTGAAGAGTCTGCGGCGCCTGAGACCAATGCCATGTGGGCCGCCCCCAAATCACCGCCGCCAATCTGCGCTCGAGCCTCGGCGTCACCGATTCTGGAGAAACCGAAAGTGTGTCCGCCTGCGCAGAGCCCGGCTTGCCAGGAGTTCATGGCGACCGACGCAATGTCAGAGCCGAGTACGCGAGTCTCATCTTGGCCGATCGCGCACGATTGTCCAATGGGCGCGAAGTTGAGCGGAATGGTGATGCGGTTCTTCCACGCCGAGTAGGACAGGGGTGAACCGCTCACGTGCCCGGCCGAGTCCGCAGGCGTGTGCCCGTCCAAGTCGAACTGGCCGCGAGGGACTATCACGAGCGTGCATGCACGCGGGTGACCGTTGCTATCAGGCTGCCCACATCCGAGGTGGGGGGCTTCCAGCCCCGTCTGGACCTCGAAGTTAAACATCCCCGTGCCGTCAGCCGCTGTGGCTGCTGCACTTACCTCATTGCTTGTTGAGCTCGAGAAAAGATCTCCGGTGTTAAACGTGGACTTACCGTCAGGTGATACGAAAGGGAATGCGAACGAGGTCCCGTCTGGCGGGAGCGCATAATCGGGCGACAGCCGCAGCCCTTGCGCTGGGTCTTGCGCCGGATCGATGACGCGAGTCTGGTTCTGATACCCGGTTAAGTCCGCGATTGTTCCCGCGGGAGCCCCGAATTGGCACTGAGTCGGAATCGCTACGTCACCCCAGCACTGCATGGCCTGGAAGTAGTTGGTTGCGTACTTGAGCTGCGACGTTGGACGGGCGCCACTCCACGTGACCGTGATTCCCTGGTGGGTGAGGCTTGCCGTCTGGTTGACATGAACTTGAATGTTTCGGAATGCACTGAAATTGGGGTCAGACCTGTCCGAGGCCTGATCATGCTGGTCACTCCATCGAATGGTCGTTGCGCTGCTGGTGTCGTCACCGACGTTGAGCGCGGTGAGGGCAGACGCCGGCAAAACGCCTCCGGCTAGGGAGACTGTCGAGCCAAGCACCAATGCCACGCCACTCATCATGAGCGACTTGGCGAACCAACGCGGCAATCGAAGCTTCATCAAGCGTCGCTACTTTCGCTTCAGAACTCGAGATAGAACAGGAGGTAAAAGAACAATCATGATGAGCAGAAGAACTGCTGCAGCCATAATGGTGTTTCCTACAGTCCAGCTTGGTTCTGCTGAAATCTTTACCGCGTCGGCGGTCACAGCAACACACTGGCCCGTGTCGGCGTTGCACGACATAGGTCCGCTAATGGAGTTGCCCGAGGCACCTGCTCCGCCCGTAGCGTCAGTACCACCTGTTGTCGTTCCCCCAGCGGATGTTCCACCGTTCGAGCCTGCGCCAGCAGAACCGCCTGTGCCCGAAGCGCACTGCGTCGAGCCCTTCTTGTCACAATCCGCAGGTTGGGGGGCGTTCTTGGCGAGAGTGTTCGAGCCATCTGCCGAGAAAGTCGGATTGTTGCATTTCTTCAGGTCAAGCGTCACCGAGGACGCACCAGGGATCTTTTTAATCTGGTCGAAACCGGACTTGACCAGGTTGATGGGCAGCGGGGAGTAGCCGAGGGCGGGTGCCTGCTGCTGGCCTTCACACAGGAAATAATTGGCAAACGCGCCGAGGGTCTTGCCCTTGTCGTTGGTGAAATTGTTCGCGTTCGTCTTGGGAACAATCATGTACGAGTAGGACGACATCGGGTACGCGCGAGGGTCCGCGTTGTCGTATACGCCAGTCAGGTTCGAGGTGAGATCAGCGTTAATCTTGGCGCCGAGAAGGCCGACGGCAACATTCTGGGCCGTGGGCTCAACGTAGTAGCCGGCCTTGTTCAAAACCTTCGCAACGGGGAACCCTGCGTTGAGGGCGTAGGAGTACTCGACGTAAGTGATTGTGCCATCGTTGGCGCGCTGCTGGACATAGCCGGCAACACCGGTCGAGTTCGGCTGAGCAACAAAACCCTTGCCCGCAACTACCGGGAAGTTCGAGGTCAGCCCGCAGCCGCTGCCGCGCCCTGCAGCGTTGCAGTACGCCCCCCACAAAGAGCCGTACTTTGCCGCCATCCACGCGGTGAACTGGGCCGTCGAACCCGACCCGTCAGAACGGACCACGGGAACAATTTTGCGGCTAGGAAGCGAAATAGAGGGATTGTCCGCCTTGATGGCAGCGTCATCCCACTTGGTGATGACACCTGTGAAAATCTTCGTGATGACCTCACCCGAGAGTCGCAGGTTTGTGATCTGCTTTCCGCCCGAGGTCAGGTTGTACATCATTGCAGTTCCACCGGCCACGATGGGCATGTACGCGAAAGGGCGGTTGGCCGGAGGCGAGTCTACGACCGAGCCATCTTTGAGCCCGTAGGGAATCTCAGATACTGCGTAGTCGACCGTCCCGTTGCGGAATTGGTTTCGACCATCGGAGGATCCGGTCGACGCAAAGTTGACTCGCATGCCGTACTGCTGAACATTGGTTCGCCATTGCTCGACGGCGTTGGCCGACCACGATGAACCGGCACCGGAGATTGGGACATAGGCGGTAGCCGCCTGCGCCGGAAGGGCAGCTGAAAGCGCGAACGCAATCGTTGCGCCGAGTGCGACCGCAGCCGACAGTGCTTTACGAATATAAGAAAACATTATTTGGCCTCCTTGGCCACGTGAGAAATCTGCGAACGAAGCTTTTCTTGGGCCGCACGGGCTTGGCCGCCAGGCAGGCGACTCCCAATCCGGGCGATGCCTCGACCCAGCAGGGCGCTACCTGGACCGGCCGCTGAAACGATGGCGCCCCACAAACGACGACGAGTCTGAGCGCGCTTCTCCCTTTTGGCCACCGTCTCGCCACCAATCATGCGGGCGATAACAAACAGGATGAGCACCAGCAGCATGAGCACAGCTGCGGTCCCGAATCCACGGGCAATCATGCTCGGCTCGGGTGACTTCACGAACTGGAACACAGCCAGCGGCAGCGAGACCATCGGCCCATGGAAAGGGTCGGCGTTGAAAGCAGCGGTGAAGCCCGAGGTCAACAGCACGGGAGAGGTCTCACCAATGCCGCGAGCGGTGGCGAGAATGATGGCCGTGACCAGACCAGAACGAGCAGTCGGAAGCGTGACTTTCCACATCGTGCGAAAGTTGTCGGCACCCAAACCGATGGAAGCCTCTTTGAGCGTAGAGGGCACCAGACGAAGAACGACGTCGGATGCGCGAATCATGATGGGCAGCATCATGACGCTGATGGCCAATGAGGCAGCGAACCCCGACTTGTCGAGCCCCAGGATGAGGATGAACGTCGCGTAGATGAACAGACCCGCGACGATGGATGGCAACGCCGTCATGGCCTCCACGATGGTGCGCACAAAACGAGAGAACGGTCCGGGAACCTCGTTGAGGAAGACCGCGGTGGTGAGCCCCAGGGGAATCGTGATGGCGAGCGCGATTCCGATCTGAATGAGGGACCCCACGATGGCGTGGATGACGCCACCTTTGGTGAGCGGGTCAAGCGGACCGGCAAGTGACATGTCTTCGGTAAAGAAGTTGAGGTGGGGCAGGGCATCCAGTCCGCGGCTGATTGAGAAGGCGACGACGAAGACCAGTGTTGCAAAAACGATGATGGCCAGGGTGTGCACTGCTACCGAGAAAACTCGGTCGCGAACGATGGGCCAGGTCTCGTCAAACGAAACCAGGATTGCGTAAGTCACGAGGAAGAGGATGTAGGCAACGACGAGGAAGCCGACGATGCCACCCACGGGGGCCAACATCGTGAAGATCAGAGTCGTCATGGCCAGTGCCGCAGCTACAGCGCCGCTAATCGAAAGCACGTCGCTCACGCGCATCACGTGAATCTTGCGTGGCACATCGTGATGAATCTCTTGGGTGGGAGGCTCATGAGCCGCGGCGTCTGCGAGGGCTGATTCCTCATTCACAATGGGGGTGTCAAAAACAGTCATGACTAGCTACTCGCCCCCGAACGTGACCGGGCAACAATCGCCGAGGCGCCAAAGTTCACAATCAGTGTGACGACGAACAGCGTGAGACCCGCAGCCATCAGGGCAGACATTCCGAATGCTGACGCCTCTCCGTACTTGAGAGCGATAAGCGACGAAATCGAGCTCGCCCCGTTTTGCAAGATGTGCGGCTGGATAACAAAAACCGGCGAGATGATCATGTAGACGGCAATGGTCTCTCCGAGTGCGCGCCCCAGACCGAGCATGGTTCCACCGATGATGCCGCCGACGCCGAAGGGCAGAACGACGGAGCGAATCATGCCCCAGCGCGTGGCGCCAAGCCCCAGCGCTCCCTCGCGCTCACCAATCGGAGACTGCGAAAAAACTTCACGCATGATTGACGTCATGATCGGCGTGATCATCAAAGCGACCACGATGCCGGCAACGAACGTCGACGAAGTGAAGACCGTGGTTGTCGAAAGCGGATCGTTAGGGTCGTAGCCGTCGACGGCAAAAATCGGAATCCAACCAAAGTTCTGCGAGATCCACTTGGCGATCGGAACAATCGACCCCTGCAATGCGAAGAATCCCCAGAGTCCGTAAACGACGGAGGGAATTGCGGCCATGAGGTCGACCAGACCGATGAGCGTCTTCTTGAGACGCAGGGGTGCGTACTCCGAGATGTAGAGCGACGTGCCCAGAGCCATCGGCAGGGCGAGTGAAACGGCAACGATGGCGATGAGAATCGTTCCGATCAGAACCGCCGCGATTCCAAACTTGCCAGCATCGGGCTCCCAGGCCTGCTGCCAAAAAAACTCGAACCCATCGGCTGATATCGCCTGCGAGGCGCGAAGCCCCAGGAACACTCCGATGGCCAACATGATGACCAGCACGATAATGCCGCCGGATCGAGTAACCCCGCGATAAATCAGGTCGACGCGGTCTCTCACTCCAGTGAGTTTGCGCGGAGTATCTATCGTCACGGTTGCCTTCGTCGTCACGCGTGATGTGCGTGAGTTTCAGAGTGCGCCGCCCATCACTGACGGCACTTGTTTGAGGCTAAAAGTACAACCTAGACAGAAGGTTAACGACGGGCTAACGCGGGGTGCCAAAATCCGCGAATTCGCTGGGCGAAATCGGCTAACGGTTGGAGCGAGCAGCCCAACGCCCGTGAGCGAAAGTGACCTCAATCGGATGCTCAAACGCGGCGCTCACGTTGGCGCTCGTCAGCACATCCACCGCCGACCCTGCGGCCACGATGCGTCCATGCGAAATGAGTGCCGCGTGCGTGGTTGACGCCGGCAGCTCTTCGATGTGGTGAGTTACCAGTACCGAGGTAAGCGCCTTCTCAACCCGGGATAAATCGTCCAGAGTGTCGAGAAGCTGCTCGCGGGCGGTCAGGTCTAGACCAGTCATCGGCTCGTCGAGCACCAACAGCTTGGGTTGCAGAATAAGAGCTCGCGCGATGAGCACACGACCGCGCTCGCCCTGACTCATGACGTACCACTCGGTCTCGGCGAGGTGGTCAACACCAACTTCGCGCATCGCTTCGAGCGCCCTGGCCGACTCAGCAGAACTGGGCTCCCAGCGCATGGGCGTTTCGAGCGTTCCGGTGATTCCGGTGAGCACGACATCGAGGCCGTCGAGTGGCCACTGCAGGTCGTGCGCGGGGGTGACAAAACCGATGTCTTTGCGAATCTCGGTCACATCAAACTGCCCGAGCTCACGATCGAACAAGAAAACGTGGCCACTCGTAGGGTGCATCCACGACGACGCCATCTTGAGAATTGTGCTCTTGCCACTTCCATTAGGACCGATCAGGGCCCAGCGCTCGCCCGCGCCAAGGTCCAGCGAAACGTGGTCAACGATATTTCGACTGTTGCGCGTGACGGTGACGTCGCGAAGCGAAACGGTGGGCGCAGACATCAGAAGACGCTACTCACCGACGGCGCGGCGGCGGAATACCTCGTCGAGGTTGAACGCCTGCGCTTGGTCGCCTTGATTCTCAACCTGAGCGAGCGCGTCGAGTGACGACAGGGCAGACGATGCGCTGGGGTTCTGCACGGGAACGCTCGTGGCCTCGGTGGTTTCAGCCTGGCGCACACGGTTGACGCCGGCAGCGCGCTCCATGCGGTCGCGCAGGGCTTCTTCTTGAGCAGCCTGGCGCAAACGGTCGGCCGCGCTCACAGACGCGACGGTCGCTTGCGCGAGGGAGCCTGGCTCGAGGTGCAGGGGGCGGGGCAGCGGACGGGGCGTCCAAGCGCGAGTGGCCGCCTCGGGTGCATATCCGAAATCGGTGAAGCCTTGCTCGCGACGGGTTGCCATCGGCGATGCCGCCGAGCGAACCGGCCGTGCGAGCAAGCGAAGTGCAACGAGTGAAACAAGCGTGGCGATGGCGCCAGCCCACACGAGGGTCCATGTCGCTGTGTAGGCCACGAGAGCTAGACCGGCAGCAACGGTGAGGAGCGAAACAACGAAGGCCACAAAAGCAATCAGGCGCTGGGTGCGACGGCGGTGACGAGCAATCGCATCGGTCTCTTCTGGCGACGGCGCGGGGGCAGCATGGGCGCGAAGTCTATTGCGGGCCTCAGCTTCAGCCGCACGAAGAGCCTTGCGCTGCTCGTGGACTCCGCGCGCGCTGATCTCGGCGCGAATCTCGTCGGGCGCATCCCCGGTCTCGACCAACACGCGAATGGTCCGCTGCAGTCGAACAGCGTTTTGTTCGGTCGCGACGAAGTTACGGCGACGCAGCCACGACGGCACGAGGTAGACAAGCCAGAGCGCGGCAGCGATAGCAAAGACCAAGCCACCGCCGAGAAAATCCGTCACGATTTCTAAGGTACGAGTTGAAGGTTAATCTTTAGCGCAAGGATTAAGGCGTGTTGGTTTTTCCGGTCAGATAGCGGGTCAACAAACCGTCAGGTAAATCTTCGACGCAGAGCGCAAAACAGTCGTGATCGCGCCAGTCGCCATTGATGTGAATGTAGCGGTCGCGACGCCCTTCGAAGCGGTAGCCCAGCTTCTGAACGACCCGTAAAGACGCCGAATTTTCTGGCCGAATACAGATTTCTATGCGGTGGAGTCCGAGCACGCGCATGCAGTAATCGGTGACAAGCGCGACGGCGATCGTGGTCAATCCGCGACCGGCGAAGCGCTCGGCGACCCAGTACCCGATGGACGCGCTCGACAGCGAACCGTAGGTGATGCCCGACACATTGATCTGCCCGACAATCTGTCCTTCGACGACCATAACCAGTGGAAGCCCGCCTCCGGACCGTCCGTACGACAGCAGCGAGCGCACGGCTGCCTTGGTGTCGAGATGGTTGAAGGTACCCGGATTCGTTGCTTCCCACTGGCGCAGCCACGAGCGATTCAACATGAGCTCGCGCTCGAGGGGGCGGGCGTCACGCATGTGTATGGGGCGAAGCGTCAGCTCTCCGTGGCTCAGGCTCACGCTGGGAATGACCATGAAAATTACCGGGAGGCGACGAACTCGCGCAGCCAGGCCAACAGGCCCGGGCCCAGGTCATCCCGCTCGGTCGCCAGCTCAACCACGGCCTTGAGGTACTCGAGGCGATCACCCGTGTCGAAGCGACGACCCCGGAAGATGACACCAACAACGCCATCCGCGATGCTGACATCGGCGGCAAGTACGGCCAGCGCATCCGTCAATTGGATTTCGCCGCCTCGACCTGGCTCGGTGCGGTCCAGCACACCAAAGATCTCGGGGCGAAGAACGTAACGACCGATGATGGCGAGATTCGAGGGTGCCTGGCCGGGTGCAGGCTTCTCGACCATGCCGGTGACGCGAACGACGTCGGAGTCGTCGGTCTTCTCAATGACAGCGACGCCATACTGCGACAGCAGCTCTTCGTCGACCTCCATGAGCGCAACTACGCTGGCGCCGGTCGAGCCGTGCACGTCGAGCATGCGCTCGAGCAGGTTCTCTTTGGGGTCGATGATGTCGTCACCGAGCAGCAGCGCAAAAGATTCGTCTCCCACGTGGTGCGCAGCCTTGAGCACAGCGTGACCGAGGCCCTTGGGGTCGCCCTGGCGCACGTAGTGAATGTCGGCCAGGTCAGTCGAGTGCGTTACCTTGAGCAGTCGAGCCTCGTCATGCTTGGCCTCGAGCGTGCGCTCGAGCTCGTAGTTGCGGTCGAAGTGATTCTCGAGCGCGTTCTTGTTGCGCCCCGTGATCATGAGCAGATCGTTGAGGCCAGCGTTCACAGCTTCTTCAACCACGTACTGGATGGCCGGGGTGTCGACCACGGGCAACATCTCTTTGGGGAGTGCCTTGGTCGCGGGCAAGAAGCGCGTGCCCAGTCCAGCCGCTGGAACGACTGCTTTCTTTACCCGGTGTGCCATGCCTTTAGCCTAACCAATGGCACCCCGACCTAGGATGAACCCCGTGGTAGCAACCAAGGCTGAGATTCGCGCGATCGTTCGCGCCTCGCGCGCAAGGCGCCCTGCCGCGGCACGTGATGAGGCACGGGATGCCCTGACCGGCGCTCTGACCCAGCTGTGCTCGAGCGTCGATGCCAACTCGATCGCCGCGTTCCTGCCAACCGACACGGAGCCGCCAATTGATGGCTTCCTCGCTTCTGCAATCGCGCAAGGAGTTGCCGTTCTCATTCCAATTTCGCAGCCAGACGGCAGCCTGAAATGGACTCACCTCGGACCCGAAACCGCGGTTATTGCTGGCGAGCTGGGAGTGCCTGAGCCTGTTGTCTTCGACCCCACGACTCTGCTGGGCCCAGAGGCGCTGGCATCGGCCGATGTGATTCTGCTTCCCGCGGCGGCCGTCGATGCGCGCGGAATGCGCCTGGGCTGGGGCAAAGGCTTTTACGACCGGGCTCTGGCGGAGCTGCCCCCTTCTGACGCCGGCGTGCGGCCGCAGACCTTCGCAGTGGTGTTCGATGACGAGGTTGTCGACGAGTTACCGCACGAGAGTCACGACAAAGAAGTTGACGGCGTGGTCACGCCCTCGGGCATCCGTCGGTTCTAGCCCCAGTGTGGCGGCTTGTCTGCACGAAGACGGTCGTCGTTTGACTCTGCACGCGAGGATGCACCCTCATCCTCTTTGCTCACGGAGAAGACCTCGGCATCTGGTTCAGGCTGCGCCGAGGCTGTGTCGTTCTCGGGCTTCCAGGTGACCCGCTTGGACCCGCGCTTTTTAGTCATCGGTGTTCTCGGTCGCCAACACCTGCGTCGGTTGAGTAGCCGGCTCAGCCGGCGTATCGAAACCAGCTGGCTCGGGCTCGACTACCGGGTCGGGCTTTCCCACCATTGCCGCGATGCGCGAGGCAACGCTCTCCGGGTTCGCAAAGAGTTCGAAGCTGTGCACGCGCAGGTAGTGCCAACCGAGGCGACGCAACAGCGCGGGACGCAAGCGCAGCGATTCACGAAGCGACCCGCGAGCCAGAACTGAGTCGGTTTCAATCGCAACGGCACGATCTACGAACGAGACGGCCAAGGCGATTTCACCACCGTGCGTGAGCGAGACGCGCAGTCCGCGAGAGCGCAGGCGCGCGGCAAGGTCGGTGAGCATCGGCTCGACGTCTGCGGGGTCGCCCTGCGGGCTTGATTCCTCGGCGCCGGCGAGAATCTCGGCCAGGGCGCGTGCACCGTAATCGAGACGATCGAGCTCAATCTCTTCTGGTGAGAAGCACGTCAGCAGGTCGATGCTTCGACGCGCGCGCGTCATCGCGACGGCTAGCAGGCGTTCGCCACCAAAACGGCTGAGCGACCCAAACTCGGAAAGCAGGCGACCGTGCGGCGTGCGCCCGAAGCCGAGCGAGAAGATGACGCGGTCACGACTGTCGGCAGAGGCCTGATCAAGCGTCAGCACCGTGAACGGCTCCGGGGTTTCGCGGGTCATCCACGTCGACAGGTCGGGGTCAGACATCGCATCAGTGAGCGCTTGCTCAACCGCGGCTGCGTGCTTGATGCTCGCCGTGATAACCATGAGCGACTCGCTCGAGCGCCGACGCACGTGTGTGAGAACGAGCTCGACAACTTTCTCTACCTCGACGGCGGTGGTTTCGACCAGCCCGCTCGAGGTGTCGGGCACGCCGGTGGCCGTTGTCAGATAGTGGGCGTTGAGTGCTTTGTAGCCCAAGAAGGTTCCCGCCCAGGGCATGAACGAGATCTTCTCGCCGTAGAAGCGGCGGTTGATGACATCCGTGAGGTCTTCGCCGCCGGCACGGTAGCTGCGCGAGAGCGTTGTCAGCGGCAGGATGTCGGCCAGCTCCGTCAGCGCCGACTTGTTGCTCATCAGTGCGGTCGGGTCGATGATGCCCGTGCTGTACTTGGCCTCCGGCCCACCCTTGTCGAGCACAGCCGTGCTGATCTCGAAGGGCGTCGGATTCTGCGTGACCGGGTCACCAAACGCAACGACCGACGTCGCACGCTTGATGGCACCGGCGTTCTCTGCGATGGTCGTTGAGCCGGCATCCATGATGATGACAGTGTCGAAGGTCACCCCGGTGGGAAGCTGATGCACCTCGTAAGGCGAGCACATCCACACCGGACCCAGCGCACGAACAAGGTTCGGTGCGAGCTTGTAGAACGTGTTGACGCTCAGGCGCTCGGCGCGAAGTGCGTGGCGCAGTCTGTCGGCCTCATCAGGAAAATCGACCAGCGCAATCTTCCACACCTCGGACAGTCGAGTGGCCAGCAGTGCAGCATTCGCTGACGTGTGCGCCTCGTCGACCATGCGGTAGTCAGCCTCGAGGCGATCAAGGATGCTCGTGTTAGCGCTCAGCAGAGCCTTGTCCTCTGCGAGCATCCCCTCGAGCACCGACTGCCACCACGCGAGTTCGAGCTCGTTGCCCACTAGGTTCTCGGGAATGTGCCGGTTGGCCAGATCTGCCAGCAGCTCTGAGAGGTTGAGGTCGCGAAGCTCACCCATGATGGCCGTGCGCTCTTGCAGGTTGGCAAGCACTTCAGACTCGGCCGCCAGACCCGAGACCGTCTCGCGCAGTTGGCCGACGGGCAGCGACGCAAGTTCAGGCTGCGGGGTTGCACGCTGCAGAACGGTGTCGAGAACAGCTACGTCTTGCATCACCCGATCGAACGCGGCCTGCAGGTCTGCCACACCAACCGGGACCGCAGGCACCGCGCCCGAAACCACGTAGCGCTGCCAGAGCACCCGCTGTTCTTGGGCTGCGTTCAGCGAGGCGTGCATGTCGGTGATGGTCGCACCGGGCCGAACGTACTCTTGCGCGTGCTTGCGAAGTGCTCGCCGATCTTTGCCCGACATCTCGCCGCCGCGACGACTGCCGGTTGCTGCGATGAGCTCGGTCAGCGAGCGGTCGTAAACCGAGGGCACGAACTTGTCGAGGGTCTCGCGAATGTCAGAGAGCAGGCGAATGTAGATGCCGAGCTCGGTCAGGTTCTCAAACGCGCGCATGCTGGTTTGGCTCATGACCTGATCTGCGCTTTCGAGCAGTCGAGGCAGCTCGACCGAGTGCAAGCGCTTAGCAAGATCGTGCGTTGCCGTTGCCTCGGAGGTGGTTTCGAAGCTCACGCCGTACCAGGGCGAATCTCCGGGGCCGTACTTGAACTCTCCGAGGGTGGCGGCCTGGATCAGGCTCGCAGCAGCTTCGCGGCGAGTTGTCGCGAGCACCTCGATTGCACGGCGCGGAAGGCGCGCGGTGGTCGACGGAGGCTCGGGCAGCAAAGCCAGAGCCGAGAGGTGTTCGAGGGCATCCAGCACGGAAACACCGAGAACGGCGTCTTGCTTGCCCAGAGCATCGCGATAGTCAAGCAAGACCTTGCGCAACTTGAGCAGGGCTTCGTCGACCTCGGTCACATTCGGGCGCGCGGCCTTCTCGTTGCGAGTGATGGCAGCCAAGACATCGCGCTTGAGAGTGCGCGGATTGAGTGCCAGACCGCCCAGACCAATTGCGCGAGCACGGTGAGCAATGTCATCCAGGCGAGCGCGGCGGGAGCCCACAATGAGCACGCGCTTGTTCGCCGCCACCAGAGAGCCGACCGCGTTCAGCACCGTCTGGGTCGCGCCAGTTCCCGGCAGAGTGTGAACCACAAGCGAGTTGCCGGCGACGATGTCAGCAATCACCTGCTCTTGCTCGGCATCGGCATCGAACAGCAGGGAGTCGGTCGCTGGCGGGCGCACATCGGAGCCCACCACGGGGGCGTCGACGCGACCGTCATAGAGCTTGGCGCGGGCCGAGGCATTACCGGCCAGGGCATCCAGTATCGGATGCTCGAGCTCAATGGCATCGGCGCGCATGGGGCTCTTCACATCGGCGAACGATGACGCGACTAAGCGCGTCTCGACCTGAAAACTCTCGACGTGGCCCAGCAGACCCTTGAGGCGATCCATCACCGGCTGCGGGGTAAAGGTGTCGTTCTCGGTGGCGAGCCCAACGAATGCCGCGGCATCAAGAGAGACGTGGAACTGCTCCTCGAGCGTGCGGGCCAGCTGTGGGTTGAGCGTGGCCTGGCCCATCAGGCTGAGTTCATAGTCTCGGCCCACTCGGCGCAGACGCAGCGGGCGAAGCAAGACCGGCGCCACGAACTGCTCGCCGCCGTGTGTCCACTGTGCGATACCCACTGCCAGCTGCATGGCATCGATTCCGCGGGTGGTGCGAAGCTCGTTGATCTTGACCTCGATCGCGGCCGCGGCCAGGCGCGCGTTTCGCAGCGTGAAGGCCTCACGAAAGAGATGCTCGAGCAGCGTCGGCTGCCCCGACAAAAAGCGCGGAAGGCCACCGGGATGCGCGGCCGTGATGTCGATGCGCGTGCGCGGTGAATCGACAAACCGAATCAGCGGAGAAATGCCGCCCAAGCTGCTGATCTCTTGACGCCACGAGTCGCGCTTGGGTTCGGCAAAGTTCGACGAAGTGAACGTGGTTAGCCCCACGGAGAGGTGGTCGATAGCCGCCGGATTAGACGCGGCATCCGAAATTGCGGGTGCATCGAGCCCGAAGGGTTCGTCCTCGGCCGGGACAAATCCCTCACCAGCGTTCGGTTCGAGAGGCACGTGAAAAACACTAGGCGCGAACGCCTGTGAATCGGCGTAATGACGCGGTTAATCGGCACTTTGAGTGCGGCTCTTGCAAACTTATTCCAAACATTGCATAGCTACTAAAACGCTTACGGATGTGCGACTCAAAGCGGAATCTGAGCATCGCGTAATGGAGGTGAGCCGGCGGATTCCAGCATCTGCAGCTCAAATGCGCCCTGAGCAGGTCGACGAGATCGTTCGGCTCTACGGCGAGATGAAATCGATCAAAGGTCTCGCACGGCACCTTGGTATCCACCATCACACGGTTCGCAAACACCTGATCAGCCGCGGCGTCGAGATTGAGCAACCCCGGCAGATAAGTAGGGATGAGCTCGCGCTGGCCATGCACCTCTATGTGGAGCAGCAACTGACCGCAGCACAGATCGCACCCAAGATCGGCTTCACCGCGAGCACCATCGTGAAGGCGCTGAATCGAGCAGGCGTGAAGATGCGGCCGCAAGTGGCCAGGCAGTAGTGGCCGCTCTAAGAGTGGCTCGGGCAAAAGTTCGGGCGCGACCCGAAGGCGACAAAGAACCGGCTGGTTAGCCCGCGACTCCAAGTAGCTTCTGAGACGTTCGTACGATCATGACGGTCGCCTGAGCCGCAGCGTATGCATCGATATCGCCAATGTCTCCGTGCGTGACCTTCTGCGCGAGATCCCAGGTCTTCTTCATCACAACTCGGAGCTCGGCATGGTGGCTACCGCCCGCACGAGCGTTGATGAAGAGGTCGAACCATGCCTTCGCATCGGCTGCCTTCGGAGCTTGTTCTCCAATGGGAACGAACGAAGGATCTGCGATCAGCTTGCCGAGTTCGATCAGTATTTCCCGCGAGCGCCTACCGACGTCCTGCCAGTCGTCTTTCACGCGAGCGGTCGAGTACTCCTGAATCAACCCCGCGATGCGTGTGTTGATGCCATCCCATGTCGGCTCTGTCTCATCTGAGCCTGGGTCGTGCACGGAGCCTGTTCCCTCGATCTCGCCGAGCTGCTCAATCGCTGGGTTGGCGAGACTTGCGATGTGGACCCGACGTGAGGCGTATGTCGGGTAGCTACCCTGTGAGTAGAACCCGTGCCACTCGCCGAGGGAGCGCCACGGGAACGGAGACCTCAGACCGAGTCGTCTGAGGTTCGCAATGACAAAGCCATCCAGCCGCTTGTATTCCGGATCGCCTTCCTTTATCAACAACTGGCCCGTGCCTGCAGCGACGAGCATGTTGGCCTGGCGCTGCACTTGCTCCTTCAGCTCTGCGATCGTCGGTGGCGTCATACAGAATCTCCCACCGAGCGACGGGCAGCCTGGTACTCCGCCCAGATCTTGTCGGCACCCTTCTCGTCAACGAGCTGCTTGATCTTCGTGATTGCGTTCTGTGAGTAGCGCTGGTACTTGACCTTGCCGACAGCGATTTCCTTGTAGCAGTCCGGGTCCGACTTCAGACCGAGGAGCGCAATCGAGGCCGTTGTCTTGTTCGTCGTCAAGCCAACCTTCTTCGCCAGGTCATTGTGCCCGAGGTTGTAGAACCCCAGCTCGTCGACCCGCTTTATCGCGACGACACCAGCGCCCGGCGTCCCCTCCGGAACGATGGTGACCGGGACGCCTTCCTTCTTCGAGATACGAAGGCTCATCTGAGGTCCCTCGCCCTCGGTCGTGAAGTTGATCGATCCGATCCCTGGGAAGACGTCAGCGAAGCTCTCACCCTTAACTAGCCGCTGACCCAGTCGCAGGAGCTCGGCATCGCCAGGTTGTACGAACGTTCCTTGAATCGCTCCATCAACGATCGCGATCCCTCGCAACCTCGCGGCGGCCTCCGCCCGTTTGCGCTTGCCTGGTGCGAGCAGGCCACGCACCGCGTCCGCCTCGGCGGCGAACATCTCCAGCGGTTCGCTCAAGACGACCGTAGAAACAGGCAACACACGAGCGGGCAGGACCGAAGCAAGTTCTTCCTCGAAGACGTCTCGGAATATGTCCCGGAACAGTGTGACGCCAGCCTGAGCGTGAAAATAGAGCTCACTCTCTGATAACTCGAGAAGGTGGTGCTGGGCGGCATCGCGGAGTCCGTTGAGAGCCTGCAGGACGAGAGCCTGATCCTCAGTCAGGAAGACGGTTTCCGACAAGGCTTTCCGAACGCATCGGTCGAATCCGATGGTGTTCTTCTCGCGGGGGTCTCGGATCTTGCCACCCTTCTTGAGGATGGCAGCTTTGAGGAGCATCTCGAACGAGTGATCGAGAAAAATCAGTACTGCCTCGAGCCGCCCGAGGTCGGTTACTCCATTGAAGTGGTCAATCGCCAGCAGGAGCGAAGCGACGGCCTTCGCCTTGAGTAACTTCGCTTCCTTCTGCACGCCTAGTCTCCCTCGTCCTCTTGATCTGGGATCGCGGGGGCAACGTCCTGAAGAAGTGAGCCTCCGAAGAAGATCGCTTCTGGCGGGACTGCATCGCCCACAGAAAAGACTCTCCAGCCTTCCTGCGGACTCATTGTTAGCGTCAGGAACTTGTAGTCCGATAACTGCAAACGCTCGCCAAGCGCAACTCGGCCCTCGAGCGACTGATCGCCCGAAAGCTTGATCCTGGCAATCCGTGGCGCTGGGTAGGCGACCATCGATGTCGGCTGGTAACGCGCCAGCTCTGTGCGTACCTGAATCCAATCGACAGAGTCCCAGCCGACGGCCTCGGGTGCGATCAATACTTTGAAGTTGTCGGTCGAAGTGCCCTCGTCTTGAAGGCCAGCGAGAAACGCCAGTGCGACCGTCATTGGATTGAACAGGCTTTGATCTCCTAGCTGCGCCTCATCTAACTCAACGACCGGCCCCGACCACCTGGCCTTCTGCCCGGTGACTTCACGCAGCGCGCCGATCGAGTCCCGTTGCCAGCGGCGACCTTTGGGATCGGCGAACCAGAGTTCAACAAGCGGGTTCCATGCTCCTCCATGAGCGAGCAGTGGCACGGAGATGTCGTACACGAGCTCGCGCCTCGGCGGTATGACACTGACTACCGGCGGCACCGAGAGTGGCCCGAGCGGCGTCTTGAACGATCCCACGAGGACGCTGACCGAAGCATCGAAGACGGGCTCGTCGCCCTCGTTGGCGATGTGGACCTTGACGATTCGGTGGTAAGACGAGCCGTCAGCCCGTGGTTGATACTCGTCAGTCACCCACGCCGCAACTACTCTTGCAGTGGCATCGCGATCGCGCCGAAGCCCTCGCCAGGCGAGCAAGACCGCTACGAGTGTGGCGCCCACCGTGCCGACGGCCGTGAAAACGGTCCAGATGTCCCAGTTGGTCGTCCACGGCAGAGCCTTGATCGCGATGAGAACCGCCACGGCGGCAACAATCACGAGAGCGATGACTGCGACTATTTGTCGCGCCAGCACCCACCAGCTAGTCGCTCGCACGCCGTCGCTTTGCGTCATCTACAAGTTCCACTTCTCCGGCACGGAGCGGCCGTAGTCGTCGATGCCGATAGCCGCGAAGTGCTTCTTGGCGGACTTGATCTTCGCAAGCTCGCTCGGGCGTAGCTTCGCGTCGTCGAGCGTGCTCTTGGTCTCCCGGATCATATAGATCCGCTCCTCACCATCCTCCTGCTTGATGATCGCCCAGTCGGGGTTGTACGGGCCAACGGGAGTGTCGATCTTGAACTTGGCCGGCAGCTTCATGAACAGCTTGATGTCTTCGCGGGTGTCGAGCTTCTCCGCAAACTGACGCTCGACATCCGAGTCGTAGACGACATAGTCGAAGTCGGTCTTCTGCCGGTTCTGGACCTGATACATCTGGTCGAGGAAGCGCTCCTTCTCCTCGGCGCCATCCTTCTGCAGCTCGCGCAGTTCGTAGACCGATCCAGCGATCTTCTCGTACTGGATTCCCTCGACCACGATCTTCGCTAGCTCGCCCTGGAGGGCGCGCTTGACCATCGTCGTGAAATCGTTCGGGTTGCCGATGAACTCGCCGAGGCGTTTGCTCCCGATCAGGATGTCGACGATGGTCTTTCGCGTGAGCGAGGTCGCTTCCTGCAGCTCGCTGATGATGTCCGGCAGGTCGTAGCTGCCTTTGAGTTCCGCCGAGCGTGTACCTAGCTCTTGGCCCTTCGCGCCACCGCGAAGCACCTTGACTCCGGCGCGAGTGATCTGGATACGGAGCGGGTCGATCCCTGGTGCATCTTTGATGGCCTTGACAGACGAGTCGATCATCTCTTCGCGCTTTAGGGTTACGCGGTAAGTGGTCTTGCGGCTGATGGCATGCCAGAACTCCTCGAACTCCGTTGTCAGGTACAAGGCCTTGTTGAGCGTTCGCGCCTGGCGGTTGCTCTTCGGCTTGACGTACCTCTCAAGGCTGGCTTTGCCGACAGCTTCGATGATCTCTAGCTCGTAGTCCTTGATGTATTCGGGCAGATTCAGCGAGAATCCGATTGTGTTTGGCAGGAACTTCGAGGTCACCTTGCCGTCCGTGAGGAAGCCGTTCTGGGTGAGGTGGTCGTAGATCTCCTTCGACTTCGCGTAGCCAAGCGCATCGTCAGTGACGTTGCCCTCCACATTGCGGGCGGCGATCTTGGCAAACTCGTTGAGTCGCACCTGGCCGATTTCAACACCGGCAGCCTTGTACTCATTCTGCAGGCTCCTTGCGAACGCCGTATAGGACTCGTTTGCGACGACGGTGAGTGTCGCGATGCCCGGGTCGGCGACGCGTTCATAGCCGCGAGTGGTCTTGGTAACCGGCAGACGGAGGCCTCGGCCGATCGTCTGGCGGCGCTCGACCTCAGCGCCCATTTCGCGGAGCGTACAGATCTGGAAGACGTTCGGGTTGTCCCATCCTTCGCGCAGGGCCGAGTGGCTGAAAATGAAGCGAACGGGTTCGCTCTCGTCTAGTAGGCGTTCCTTATCCTGCATGATCAATTCGTATGCATCGTCGTCGGCTTTCGTGGCGCCAGTTGTGTCTCGGGCCTCGAGGGTCTTGCCACGCTTGATCTGCGAGAAATAGGCCCGACGTAGTTCGCTCGGCGCCTGGGGCAAGAGCTCGGCCCAGCGCGGCGACTTGGCCCGCTCCTCGAGGAAGACGTCATCGAACCACTTCACGAAGTCGCCATCGGCGCTATCGTTCGTCACGCCATCGCCCATGTAGCTGACGACCTTGTCGACGAAGAAGAGACTAAGTACCTTGATGCCACGGGATCGAAGCATCGACTCCTTGCGGAAGTGCTCCCGGATGGTCTCGCGGATCATTTCCTTGTAGATCGCACCGGAGGAACCGCCGATTGTCTCGCCCTCGAATAGCAATCCGTGCAGGTTGAGCTCGATCGAGGCAGGCTCTCCGCTCATCCCTAGGTTCATCTCGGTCACCCAGATGCCCTCATACGCCGAGTTGCCAGTGATGCGCTCATCAGAGAGTTCCTGGTTCTGACGAACATTGACCTCGCGACGCTCAAGCTGTCCGCTGGCGGCGCGCACCCAAAGCTCCAGACGAGCGCCCCACTGCGGGTCCCGCTTAACGGAAAGGAGTTTCATGTAGGGGGCCGCATCCGCGCCCTGCTGCTGCACCTCGGCGACCACGATCTGCTTCACTAGGCCGAGGTCGTGAGCGTCGACAGGGTCGAGTCGGTACACGACATTTCGCTGCTTCTTGTGGGTCGCGCTGTAGCGCAGTGTGAAGATCGGGTCGAGTTCCCCGACCGCCGACTGAGAGAGCTGCGACTCCATGTTCTGCGGCTCGTCCATGATGACCACCGGACGCGTGGCCTTGAGGTAGTCGATTGGGCGCAGCCCGTTCAGCTTGTCGCGGGTCTGATGGATGATGCGAGAGTTGACGTCACCGCGGATCGAGTCGATGGTCATAACCAGAATCTGGACGTTGGTAGAGGTCGCAAAGGATTGGACTTCTTCTGCGTTCTTGCCGGAGTAGACAGAGGCGTCGAATGGATAGCTCGGGTAAAGGCCGCGGAAGTGCTCACGCATCAAGCGGATGCTGGTATTGACGCCCTCACGGATGGCCACGGACGGGACTAGAATGACGAACTTGGTGAAGCTGTACTTGTCTGCCAGTTCGAAGATGGTGCGGAGATAGACGTACGTCTTGCCCGTACCGGTCTCCATTTCGACGTCAAAGTCGAGCGCCGTATCGAAGAGCTCCATAGAGATTTCGAGACCGTTCTGGTCTTGCACGTTCTGCATGTTGGCGAGAATGAGCTCACGGTCAAGCACGAGGCTATTGCCAATCGCGCCGACCTCTTGGGTGAGGTCGAGATCCAGCGTTGCACGGTCCGCGTCCTCCAGGGCCGCCGAACCGCGCAGCGTCGTAATGAGCTTTTCGGCATCCTTCGGCTGACCATCAAAGAGTCCGACGACTGCATTGATTGCATCGAGCTGGTACTGCTGCGAGGCGTCGAACTGGAATCCGGAGGCGCCCATTATGCCGTCCAGAGTTCGATGCCCTTGCTCCTGCAGAGCTGGGCCAAGTTGGTCTTGAGTTCGTCATCTCCCTGAAAGGCGTCCTCAAGCACGATGATGCGAGCGGGGTCCTTGTCGACAAGAGCGCGGAGTTGGTCGAGGGTCGGCTTGACGTGCTCTTGCAGATAGGCCAGTACGAGATCGTTGCCAACCGACTGGACGTTGAGTCCGGCGATGTCGACCGAAGAAACATTCTCAGTCAGGGAGTACCCCTGCTTGAGCAGGATTTCCGCCAGTAGATCGTCGGGTGTTGCGTCGTCATGGGCACTCTCACGCAAGCCCAGAAGTCGCTGCTGAAGAGCGTCCTCGTCGATGTCGCTTGATGTGCGCCACTTCACGAAATTCGAATCAACGAGTTTGTATGAGCGGAACCCCGTGTCCAGCGGCACCTCCCTAGTCGCGAGCAGCAAGGCCTCACGCTTTTCGATCGTGGTGCCAGCGCGACGCAATCGCTCCAGCGCAAGTTCAGAGATCGTACGGTAGCCCGCAGCGTAACCTTCTGAGTCCTCCTCCAGGGGTTCTGGAAGCTGCACCATAATGCTCTGGCGGGTTCCTCCATCCTGCGCGTTCAGTTGGACTATCGCGTCCGCGGTTGTACCAGAGCCCGCGAAGAAATCCAACACGATCGCAGTCGGATCATCGTAGGTGACCGCCTGCGCCAGCACTCGGACGAGGCTCGTCGGCTTCGGATTGTCGAAGAAGGAGCCACCCATCAACTGTTCCACCTCAGAGGTCCCGTCCTCGTTGGTGCCAACGGCGTAGGTGGAAGGGGTGAGGAGATTGTGCATCTTCTTGACCTCGCCGCCGGCCTTGACGTGATTGGGTCTGAACGGCGCTTTAGAGATCGTGATCAGGTCACCATCGGTCACGATCTCGTCCAGCTTGGCCTGGCTATAGCGCCACTCACCCTCAAGCCGGAATGTGTTTTGGTTCACTCCGTCCACAACAACGACCCTGTCAAGAAGGCGTGTGATGATGTTGCCTTCGCTCATGTCCTGCGGCTCGTATTGAGCAGTCGGAGTCATGAAATTGACTGCACCAGCCGGAAAAGTCAAGATCCCCAGTGAGTTCCCGGCATTGTTGAGCGGGTACTTCTTGCCTGCAGTGGTGGTGTCCACGGAGAACGGGAAAGTGAAAGACTTGTTGCGCGTGATGCAGACTACATACTCCGTCATCGAGCCGACGTTGTCGTGGAGGAACGATGGCTTCTTCTTTTTTTGACGGATGAACGTCGTGGAGATATTGAGCTCGCCGAATACTTCCTTCGACAGCCGAAGCAGGTTGTCGATCTCGTGGTCGCTGATGGAAATGAACATCACGCCGTCATCGGTCAACAGATTCCGTGCGAGCTTGAGGCGCGGATACATCATGTTGAGCCAGTTGGAGTGATAGCGACCCTCGGTCTCGCTGTTGGTCGAGACCTTCTTGCCCTCCTCGTTGACCTGGCGAGTCCAGTCGAGGTAAGTGCCGAGCCCCTCCGTGAAGTTGTCAGGATAGACGAAGTCCTTGCCGGTGTTGTACGGAGGATCGATGTAGATCAGTTTGATCTTGGCGTGATAGTGCTTTTGTAAGATCTTCAGCACTTCGAGATTGTCGCCCTCGATGAATATGTTCTGGGTGGTGTCCCAGTTCCTGCTGCTCTCGAAGTTGGGCCGCAGTGTCGCAGTCGTGGGCTCCTGCGCCGCGCGGAGCGCACGCTTCTTGCCCGGCCAGAAAAGGCCGAAGCGCTCGCTCGCGTCAGCGGTGTCGGAGCCGAGTAACTCCTGGAGCTTGACGACATCCACCTTGCCGTCGGCGATGGCCTCGGGAATCAGGTCGGCAAGCCGCGCCGCCAGTTCGGTCTGGAAGTTCGGGGTGGTAGATGGTGTTTCGTAGATATCGTCAGTCATTTTGTGAATCTCTTTCATAATATTAACAATTTGCGCCGGGTTTGTGAATGGCCCATGGTCTATGCGGCTATCCGCCATCGAATTGTGAACAAGTGCTCGGTGCTTTGCGTGCCCTGCAGTGACTGCTCGATG
>CAIOLM010000037.1 GCA_903859205.1 uncultured Microbacteriaceae bacterium | reverse complement strand
GCTCGTGTATGGCGCGAGTAGCTCAGCAAGACGCGCAGCTGCCGGGCCTGATGCGGCAAGCGCGAGGTCAGCGTCTACCTCCGAGCCGGGAAACGCGACCGTGACGTCTGCGAAACTACCGGCGGCGAAGACATCGCTCAGGCTGCGCTTGAGCCCGAGGGTTCCCGTGTTGAGGTCGGCGTAGACGGCACCGAGGGCAAGGGCATCCACGCTCTCTCGCGCGGTTTTCAAGGCCTGAATGGGCGAGGTTGCCGTCAACACCACCTGTGCGTCAGAGACGGCCTCAACGACCTGCGCGCCACGCTCCACGAGCACTGCCGCCAAGCGATCAAGGTCGGGGCTTGCGCCAATCACGGCGATACGCGTTGCGTCAGTCATGTGTCGATTCTTTCGTATTCGGCGCTAGCGACTTTCGTCGAGCTCCTTGGCTATGGATGCGGCCGCCTGCGTCAGGGTGGCAACCAAGCGGCTCGTGTCGAGGCGGGCAAGGTGCACAACCACACCCACCGCGGCGACACACTTGTTGCCTCGCATGATGGGAACGGCAATCGAGCCACTGCCAGCGGTCATCTCTTGGCGCGTGATGGAATAGCCGCGCTCGCGCACCTCGGCCAGATCTGCGCGCAAAGCATCGGGGTCAACAATCGACTGGGGCATGGGCTTGACCAGCGGGGTGGTCAGGTAGCGCTCGATGGCGGCGGGTGATTGATAAGCAAGCAACACCTTGCCCACACCGGTGGTGTGCAGAGGGAGGTGGCCACCGGCACGACTGATGGTGGGAACGCTGCGCTCACCGACGAGACGGTCAACATAGAGCGCCTGACCCCGGTCGAGCACGGCCAGCGTGACGTTTTCACCCGTCTCTTCATACAGACGCGCCAGAGTGGGCAGAGCGCTCTCACGAAGCCTGTCACTCAGGGGGGCGTGCTGTGCGATGGTCCACAGTCGGGTTCCGACGCGAAATTTGCGGTCGGCGCCCTTGCTCAAGAAGCCCCCCTCGACGAGCGTGGCGACAATGCGGTGGCAGGTCGACATAGGGAGCTTGGTGAGCTCGGCAATCTCGGTAAGCGTGAGGTCATGGTGCGTGGGGTCAAAGCAGCCGAGAATCTCCATGGCGCGCTCGAGAAGGGCGGTTGGCGCCCCGGTTTGAGCTCGTGCCGGACTCATGCTGTGCTCCCTCACAAAAGTTTCATGCCATGGAAGTTTATCCTTGTTTGCCCGTGACTCGCGCGAATAAATAGAGATAACGGTCGCGCATTGCAGCGAAACCGCCACTGGCAACATCCCCTCTACCGAAGGTTTAGTAATGACCCAGAAACTCCGCACCCAGGTCGGCATCGTTGGATCCGGCCCCGCAGGCCTGCTCTTGGCTCACCTCCTGCAGCGCGCAGGCATCGACTCGATCGTGATTGACCCCCGCACCCGTGAAGACATCGAGGGCACGGTCAAGGCCGGCATCCTCGAGAGCCCCGCTGTTGAGGTTATGGTCGAGACCGGTATCTCGACTCGCGAACGCGTCGAGCCCCTTCAGCACCACGGTGTTGAGTTCCACTTCGACGGTCACTCGCACCGGTTCGACTTTGAGAAGCTCACCGGCAAGTCGGTCTACCTGTTCCCGCAGCACGAAGTGCTCAAGGACCAGATTGCTGCGCGCATCCGCGACGGCGTCTCGCCGCTGTTTGGCTACACCGCCGAGCAGGTTATCGATGGCCCCAACGGCCCCATGATTGTTGGCAAGAACGACAAGGGTGAAGCGTTCGAAATCGAAGCCGACTTCGTCGTCGGCGCCGACGGCTCGGCCAGCATCACCCGCGAGTACGTGACCGGCAGCAAGACCAGCGGTTACTTCCGCGAGTACCCCTTCGGTTGGTACGGAATTCTGGTCGAAGCTCCACCTAGCTCCGAAGAACTGATCTACAGCCGCTCAGAAGACGGTTTCGTGCT
>CAIOLM010000036.1 GCA_903859205.1 uncultured Microbacteriaceae bacterium | reverse complement strand
GTCGACGATGGCTGACTTGGGCAGGTACGAGTGCCCCGCGCACAGCATCTTTTCTCCGGTCTCACTGTCAGAGATGACCGTGAACTGCGTTGCCTCAGAGCCGGTGCCCGCGGTTGTCGGAATTGCCAGAATCGACAGGGCCGGCCCGGCGTAGGAGACTGGCGCCTTGAGCTCGCGCATTGTTCCACCGCGAATCGCCAGCACGGCCAGTGCCTTAGATGTGTCGATGGGGCTTCCTCCGCCGAGACCAATAAGCATGTCGGCTTCGTGCTCGTGAATGGCTGCAACACCGGCTGCCAGTGACGCCGTGGTGGGGTCAGGGACCGTCTCGCTGAACACCCGGGGGGCGAGGCCGCCAGCGGTGAGTAGGTCACTTACCCGCTGTGCCAATCCGGTGGAGACGATGAACCCGTCGGTGACGATGAGGGGGCGCGTGGCACCGAGCTGCGCAACCGCCTCAGCTACCTCGGCGAGTGTGCCGCCACCCATGCGAATGAATGCGGGAACTTTGATCTGGTGATTCATGGAATTCGACACTCGGGTTTCGTCAGAAGACTGCGGGCTTCGACAGAGTGCGCGCCACGGGCGTCAGTGACCTGTCGTGTGTGAAGTCTCGCAGGTTGCCCGCACCTGCACCAGACTGCGCGGTGGTCATAGACTCCTGCCATGACAATCGGCGCCGACATTCGCGAATACCAGCAGACGCTTTCGAGCGAGGATCGTGCGCTCTGCGCGGCCCTCGACGCGCACATCGAGCGGGTGCTGCCCGAGGCTGAAGGCAAGATCTGGCACCGGCATCCGGTTTGGTTTCTCGATGGCAACCCGATTGTGGGCTACCACCGCTTGAAGACGGGCTTGCGGGTGCTGTTCTGGAGCGGCCAGTCTTTTTCGACGCAGGGTCTGGCGAAGTCGGGCACCTTCCAGGCCGCCGAGTTTTACCCCCAAGATACGGATGCGCTCGCCGAGTCACCGTTCGACCAGTGGTTGCTCGAGAGCCGCGACATTCAATGGGACTACAAGAACATCGTGAAGAAGAAGCGCCTCGAAAAGGCAACCTCGTTCTAAGCGCTCGCCCGCGCGTTGAGGAATCCCTCAGGCTTGCGCTGTAGCAAGGGAGTGGAATCTTGTCGGGCATAAGGAGTTGACGCGTGCAAAAGCTGCGGGGATGGCTTTCTCGAGTTCCGCGTCCCGTCCGATGGGTTCTGGTGACCCTGATTGGGTCGGTCTTTTTGGTGCTGGGTTTGATCATGTTGGTCACGCCCGGGCCGGGCATCTTGTTCTTGTTTTTAGGCATCTCAGTGTTGGCCCTTGAGATCGAGTGGGCGCGCGAACTGCACAAGAAAGGTCTTCAGGGGCTGGAGAAGCTGTTCGCGGAGCTGAAGAAGCGCCTCTCGCGCAACAAGGGTTCGTAGTGCCGTCGGTTCGTGAACCCAGTGGCATAAGTTAGGCGAAGAAGGCGGTCACGCAATCGCCGGATGCTCAAGCGTGAAGGGATGACATGTCTGACGAAGAGTATTGGTTTGAGTGCCAGGACTGTGAAGGTTCTGGTTCGGTCAATGTGCCGGATGGCCTCGACGAGTCAAGCAACGTGATTCTGACCTGCCCGGTCTGCAACGGCTCGGGAGTCGTTGAGGGTGACGAGGACGACCTCGGCTCGGGCTGGAAGCGCGTCCGCTAGAGCGTCACGCGCGTAGGTGGGTAAAATCTCTTCGAAGCCTGTTTTTGTTAATAATTTCGCTTCACTCCACTCCTCATCGATGAAAGTGAAGAAACATGAACGAAGACAAGAAAGCCGAAAAGTTTCAGGAAATGTCGGACTGGGTTGAACTCAGAGACTCCTGGACGCGCAAGCGTTTTGACTACCAAGAACGCTGGCATGGGTGGCGCTCGCCGTTCGGACTCGGATTGGGATTCGTGCTGCTGTGTGCAGGACTTTTCCTCTTGAGCCTGGCGTGGACCAACCTCGGCCACTAGGCAAAATGCCCCTGACGAAAGTCAGGGGCATTTTTCGTTGGCGGAGAATAATCCCCGGCGACAAAGCGACGCTTTGTGTTTAGCCGTGGGCCCAGATTCGAACGAGTTCGATTCCCGCTTCCGTCAGCAATAAAAATCGGCGCCCCATGAAGGAGCGCCGATTTTTATTGGCGGAGAATAGGGGATTCGAACCCCTGAGAGCTTTCACTCAACACGCTTTCCAAGCGTGCGCCATAGGCCACTAGGCGAATTCTCCAGTGGCGTTTGATTCGTGGAGGAACCAAACGACCTCCAACATTCTATTGGAGCGAGCATCCGCTAATTTTCACTGGGTTGACGCAACGTAACGCCCGAGCAAACGAACGGCGACGTTCGGTGGCACGCAGGCAAACCTTCGAGCAAGCCTCGGTGAACAAGGTGAGTTTTGTGCCTCACAGCCCTCAAAGCCTTTCTAGCGTTGGTCTCGTGAGTATGAAAGTAGCCGTCATCGGCCTCGGATACCTCGGAGCGACCACCGCTGTCGCTCTCTCGCTCGTCGGTCATGACCTGATCGGCATCGACCCCGACCAGGCGAAGGTAGATGCCCTTCGAGCCGGTCGCGTTCCCTTCTTCGAACCCGGTCTCGACGAAGCTCTGGCGCAGGCCCAGTCCACCGGACGCCTCGCCATTCAGGCCGAGCACACTTGCACGAGTGCTGATGTCGACGTCTTCCTGCTCTGCGTGGGCACACCGCAGTCGCGGTCCGGAATGGGTGCGGACCTGCGATACCTCGAATCCTCCATCGACGATCTCGCTCCGTATCTGAGGGCGGATGCAATCGTGGTGGGCAAATCTACGGTGCCCGTCGGAACCGCCGAGGCGCTCAAGGGTCGACTCGCCACCCTGGTGGCCTTCGAGCCCTATCTGTCGTGGAATCCCGAGTTCCTTCGTGAAGGCACCGCGCTCAAAGACACGCTGACCCCTGATCGAATCGTGATCGGTGTAGACGAACCGCACAGCGAGGCACTGCTTCGCCAGCTTTACCAACCGATGGCCGACCTCGACATCCCCATTGTCAAGGTCGACAGTAAGACCGCGGAATTGGTCAAGGTCGCCGCTAACTCTTTCCTGGCGACGAAGATTTCGTTCATCAACGCCATGGCTGAAATTTCAGAGCAGGTCGGCGCCGACGCCGTGCTGCTTGCCGAAGCAATCGGATACGACGAGCGGATTGGAAATAAGTTCTTGAAAACTGGAATCGGTTTCGGTGGCGGCTGCCTACCCAAAGATATTCGTGCCTTTCAAGCCTGTGCCGCTGACCTCGGTCTCGAGCAGTCGGTTTCATTCCTCGCGCAGGTTGAAGACATCAACATGCGACGCCGCACCCGAGTTCTCGACATCGCTCGCGAAGAGCTCGGCGACTTGACCAACCGACGTGTTGCGATGCTTGGTGCTGCGTTCAAACCCGAGACTGACGACATTCGGGACTCGCCAGCGATGGCTGTCGCAGAGCTACTCTGGGCCGCCGGTGCTCATGTGGTGGTTCACGACCCCAAGGCGGTTGACAACGTTCGCCGCATGTACCCAAACCTCACCGTCGCCGACACACTTGAAGAAGCAGTCGCACATGCCGAGCTCGTTGTCGTGGGAACCGAGTGGCGCGACTACGCGCTGGCCGACTCTGCGGTTTTAGGCCACCTAGCCGCGAACAAGCTCGTCATCGATGGTCGGAACGTTCTGCCCTACCGCCAGTGGCAAGCCAACGGATGGAAGGTCATCGCCCTGGGCCGAAACCTCGAGCACAACCCGGTCGAGGTGTTGGTCTAGGCATGTCGAAGTTTCTCTATCGAAGCTACGTCGCAATGGGCGATTCCCTCACCGAAGGTCTCGGTGACACGGGCTTCGAAGAGAATCGGCACAACAAGGGATGGGCTGATCGTCTGGCATCCTTGCTGGCCCGAGAGGCAGCTTTCGCGGGGCACGCCTTCGACTTCGCCAACGTTGCTTTACGCGGCTCGAGCAGTTTGCACATCTTGACCGCTCAGCTCGAGCGCACGCTTGAGCTCAAACCCGACCTCGTCACCATCATGACGGGAGCTAACGACCTGTCCTGGCTTCCTTGGCGCAAGAAGGCCATCGACCCGCTTCTGCGCGGGGCACTGGTGCGTCTCTATGACGTTGGGGCTCACGTTGTTCTCATCAACACGGTTCGCCCGGCACACACGACGTTGGCAAAGTTGATGATTGGCCGTTCGCGACAAATGTCGAACCTCATTGAGCGCATCGGCGCCGAGTTCGGAGCGCCCGTGGTGGATGTTCACTCCATGCGGGAATTCGAACGCCTCGACTTTTGGGCAAGCGATCTGGTGCATTTTTCTTCGAACGGCCACGTGCGGGTGACGAACCAGGTTGCCGAGGAGCTCGGCCTCACGTGTCGCGACGAGACAGCGAATGTTGCGGGCAAGACGCGACTTGGGCCGCTTTCGTTCTTCTCGTGGCTCGGCCACGACGTCATCCCATTTTGGAGCCGCAAAGTTCGAGGTGTGACGAGCGGTTTTGGCCGGGAGCCCAAGCATGACTTATTCCTGCGCATGATTGATCCGCTTGCAGCAGCTGCTCATGCCGCGAACGAAGCAGACGTGCCTAGCGTGCCCGTCGCCGTTTGAGGTAGCCGCGCAGCAATTCGATCGGCATTGGCAGCGAGGTCAAGATGACCACGGCCAGGATGACCCACTCCACGTTGTGCGCGACCAGCGGAAACTGACCGAGCCCAAATCCGAGCCCCATCAGCCCGCCAACCCACAGCGCTGCGCCAATCACGTTCAATGCAAAGAATTGCTTACGAGGAAAGTGTGACATCCCGACAAAGGCGGGAATAAGGGCCCGAATCACGGGCACGAAGCGAGCCAGGATCAGGGCTCGGTTTCCGTACTCGGCGAAGAACTGGCGACCTCGATCGAGGGTTCGCGGGTTGAAGATGCGAGCTGATTCGCTTCGGAACATTCGCCTACCAAGCGCGCGTCCAACCCAGTAGCCAACCTGCGCACCGGCCACTGCCGCGAGGAACACGACGGGTATGGCCAACCAGAGTGGAAAGTTCGTCAGAGTTGTGGCGAGCAGTAGTCCGAGAGAAAACAGCAGTGAGTCGCCGGGAAGAAAACTTCCTACGAGGGTCGACGTCTCAAGAAAGATGATGACGGCTGTGCCGAGAACGGCCCAGGCTCCCCAGGAGCTCAGCAGCGAAGCTGGGTCGAATGGGTTCACGCTTGAGCCAGATCGTATTCAACGCCGATCAGTCCGGCGTAGTGCTTGAACAGCTTGGCGTTGTTCGCACTCCAGGACTTGCCAGCCACTGAAGCGCGAGCATTGACGCGCATGTCGTGGCGAACGTCCGCGTGTTTCAAAATCTTCTTGACGGCCTTCCGATACGCGTCCGGTTCGCGCGGATCGACAAGAAAACCGTTTTCGCCCGAGCTGATGAGTGCGAGCGGCCCACCGGCTGCAGGCGCTACGACAGGAATCCCCGAGGCCAGTGCCTCTTGAATGGTTTGCCCGAAGGTCTCTTCTTCGCCACAGTGGACGAATACATCCATCGCGGCATATGCGTTCGCAAGATCGTCCCCGTGGAGAGCCCCAGTAAACGTCACCGGATACGTGGCAAATTCTTCCTGAAGACGTGCCCGCTCAGGTCCGTCACCGACGATCAAGAACACAGCATTTTTGAGGCCGAATAATTCGCTGAACCGTGCGACTTGTTTTTCGGGGGCGATGCGCCCAACGAACCCGATGACCAGCTCGTGGTTGGGAGCCACGCGGTCGCGAATCTGGTGCACCGCAGCACTCGTCCGACGCTGGGGACAGAACTGCTCTGTGTCGACGCCGCGCCCCCAGACGGCAATTCTTGTAATGCCTATGTCGCGAAGCGCGCGCGCGGTTTCATGCGTCGGAGCGAGAGTCACATCTGCGAGCCGATGGATGTTTCGCGTGACCTGCCGGCTCGCTGCTTCCAGCATGCCAAGTCCGTATCGTGCGGTGTAGCCCGTGATGTCGGTCTGGTAGATAGCGACCGTCGGGATGCTCAGTCGACGGGCAACGGCCAGAGCCTGGCGTCCGAGAAAAAAGGGCGAGGCAACATGCACAACATCGGGCCTGAAGCTGCGCAAAATCGAGGTCATGTTGATCAGCGGCAGGGCGACCGGGAAGGAGCGGAACGGAACATTCGTTGTGCGGATAACCGGGAACCCCAAGAATTCGTCCGCAGGAGCCGTGGGAGCAATCAAAATCGCTTCGTGACCTTCGGCTTTGAGGCTTTCGAGAATCTTCACCACCGAGTTGGTCACCCCGTTTGTCGACGGGAGAAATGACTCGGTCACCACGGCCACGCGCATCTTCACGTCTTCACCGTATGTCGCGCGGTTGTAGGGACGGTAAACGCAACGTTTCGCGTCGGCAAACGAGTTTTTCGGCGACACAGGGGGTGCCCTAAACTGAAATCGGCTCCTCGCGTGGCGCCATCCAGGCCAACTCCCCCAGGACGGAAACGAAGCAAGGGTAACCGGGCTCTGGCGGGTGCGCGAGGGGTCCCTTTTTTTGTCCCGTGACTGTCGCCCCGGGCAAGTACGATTGAGGCGTGGCTACCGCACTGTATCGCCGTTATCGGCCAGAAACCTTTGCCGAGATGATCGGGCAATCCCAGGTGACTGAGCCACTCATGACGGCCCTGCGCACGAATCGCGTCAACCACGCCTACCTCTTCAGCGGGCCGCGTGGCTGTGGCAAGACCACCAGCGCGCGCATCCTTGCTCGTTGTCTCAACTGTGCAGAGGGCCCGACCGATACGCCCTGTGGTGTCTGCCCC
The DNA here is from genome assembly GCA_903859205.1 of uncultured Microbacteriaceae bacterium. Lineage (GTDB taxonomy): Bacteria > Actinomycetota > Actinomycetes > Actinomycetales > Microbacteriaceae > CAIOLM01. The sequence continues at coordinate 92,444 of CAIOLM010000036.1, read as the reverse complement.
AGCTGCATCGAACTGTCGCGCGATGGCGGAGGAAGCCTCGACGTCGTAGAAATCGACGCGGCCAGCCACAACGGCGTCGACGACGCCCGCGACCTGCGTGAGCGTGCCATCTACGCTCCCGCTCGCGACCGCTACAAAATCTTCATCCTCGATGAGGCGCACATGGTCACCCAGCAGGGCTTCAACGCCCTGCTGAAGCTCGTCGAAGAACCGCCCGAGCACGTCAAGTTCATCTTCGCGACGACCGAACCTGAAAAGGTCATCGGCACCATTCGCTCGCGCACGCACCACTATCCGTTCCGACTCATCGCTCCGGCGGTCATGCTCGACTACGTGCAGACCCTCTGCGACGAAGAAAAGGTCACCGTCGAACCCGGCGTGCTCCCTCTCGTCGTTCGCGCCGGCGGCGGCTCGGCCCGTGACACCCTCTCGCTTCTCGACCAAATCATTGCCGGCTCTGAGGGCAACACCGTCAACTACGAGCGCGCTGTTGCTCTGCTGGGCTTCACGCACACAGCGCTGCTCGACGAAGTGGTAGATGGGCTTGCCAGCCACGACGCACCCGCCGCATTCGCGGCGGTCGACCGCGTTGTGCAGACCGGCCAAGACCCGCGCCGCTTTGTCGAAGACCTCCTCGAACGTCTGCGCGACCTCATCATCGTTGAGGCCACGGGCGCCGCTTCAGGTTCACTCCTTCGCGGAGTGGCCGCTGACGAAATTGCGGTTATGCAGCGCCAGGCCGGTGCCTTTGGCGCGGCAGCCCTTTCGAAGGCTGCCGATATCACGAACCAGTCGCTGACCGACATGATTGGCGCAACCTCACCCAAGCTGCACCTCGAGCTTATGGTTGCTCGCCTGCTGGTGGCCGGCGGCGCTGCGGCTGCTCCCCTGGCGCGGGCCGCAGAGGCCTCCGCGGTTGTCGAGCCACCCAAGGTGGTCGAGCCTGTCGAAACCCCTCACGTTGCTGATGTTGCACCCGCGGTGACTCCCGAAGCCAAACCCGAAGCCGCTGCTGAACCAGCTGCTGAACCCGAGGCAGCACCTGTCATCCCGGCTGGTCCCATCACCACGACGGTTTTGCTCGAGGCATGGTCGTCCATTCTCGAGTCGGTGCAAAAGGCAAACCGCATGGCGTGGATTGTCTCGGTCACGGCGCAGGTGCGTGAGCTCGATGGTGACGTGCTGACCATTGTTTTCCCCACCGAGAAAGACGCAGCGAGTTTCCGTCCTCAGCCGGGGAGCACCGGGGGAGTGCACGAGATTCTGCGCGATGCCATCAAGGCGCACGTCGGCGTCTCGGTGAAGTTCCGGCTGTCAGTTGAAGGAACTCCCACGGCGAGCATCCCCACCGCTTCGGTTCCCACCGCCACCGCGGATGCCCCATCCACAGATGCCCCGGCCGCAGATGCCCCGCAAGAGGCCCAAGCACCAGAAGCGCCAGCTGCACCCAAGTCATCGAGCAAGCGTGAGTTTGCCACGCCCGAGCCGGTCGCCGACGATGGCGACTGGAACGTGGTGAGCATCCCTGGTTCCGAACCACAACCAGAGCCCGCGCCTGAGCCCACGGCCGCCATCCAAGAGCCAGAGCCCGAGGTCGAGTCCCGATCGCCGCAATACGGCGAGGCCGTTGTTCGAAAAATTCTTGGTGCAACGCTCATTGCCGAAGAAAATACTGCCGAGATCGACATCGTGGTTTCTGGTATCGAGGCCGAGTCACCCATGACTTTGCTCGACGAAGAGCCCGTCGACGAGCGGGACCGCTAAGCCGTGTACGAAGGAATCGTTCAAGAGCTCATCGATGAATTGGGGCGTCTGCCCGGCATTGGACCAAAGTCGGCTCAGCGCATTGCCTTTCATATTTTGCAAACCCAAACCTTCGACGTTTCTCGTCTGGCTGCCGTGCTTACCGAAGTGCGCGAGAAGGTCAAGTTCTGCGACATCTGCGGCAACGTCAGCGAACAGGTCACCTGCGGAATCTGTCGTGACCCGCGTCGCGACCCCGCCCTCATTTGTGTCGTTGAAGAGGCCAAAGACGTCGTCGCAATCGAGCGCACGCGTGAGTTCAAGGGCCTGTACCACGTGCTCGGTGGAGCAATCAGCCCCATCGACGGCATTGGGCCAGACGATCTGAGAATTCGCGAGTTGATGACCCGCTTGGCTGACGGAACAGTGACTGAAGTCATCATTGCCACCGACCCCAACCTCGAGGGTGAGGCCACGGCGACCTACCTCAGCCGACTGCTGAGTTCGATGCAAATCAGCGTCTCGAGACTGGCTTCGGGGCTTCCCGTCGGAGGTGACCTCGAGTACGCCGATGAGGTCACCCTCGGCCGCGCTTTCGAGGGTCGACGCACCGTACAATAGAAGACTGTGGCGCCTTTTTCGGCGCCCCTCTTATTCATTCTTTCCCCTACGCAGGAGTGCATTCGTGAGTCTCATCGTGCAAAAGTTCGGCGGTTCATCCGTTGCTGATGCTGAAGGCATCAAGCGCGTGTCCGCTCGCATTGCCGAGACCCGCAAGGCCGGCCACGATGTGGTCGTTGTCGTGAGTGCCATGGGTGACACCACCGACGAGCTGATTGACCTCGCAGAGTCAGTATCAACCGTTCCGGCGCCCCGCGAAATGGACATGCTTCTGACCGCTGGTGAGCGCATTTCGATGGCACTTGTTGCCATGGCCATTCGATCACTCGGTATTAGCGCGCGCTCGTTCACGGGCAGCCAGGCCGGCATGATTACTGACGAAAAGCACGGTGCTGCCCGAATCGTCGATGTGACGCCAGGCCGCGTTCGCGAAGCTCTCGACGAGGGCGACGTCGCCATTGTTGCCGGCTTCCAAGGCTTCAACCGCGCCACCGGCGATATCACGACCCTCGGCCGCGGAGGCTCAGACACCAGCGCCGTTGCTCTTGCCGCGGCACTCAACGCGGACGTATGCGAGATTTACACCGACGTCGATGGCATCTTCACCGCCGACCCGCGCGTGGTGAAAAAGGCCCACAAGATTAACCGGGTCACCAGCGAGGAAATGCTTGAGCTGGCTGCAAACGGAGCCAAAGTTCTCTACATTCGTGCCGTCGAGTTTGCTCGCCGTCACGGTGTAACCATTCACGTACGCTCCTCGTTCAACCACAACGAGGGAACGATTGTTTACAACCCCACGGAGGGACAGACAGTGGAAGAGCCCATCATCACCGGTGTTGCCGGCGACCTAAGCGAAGCAAAGATTGTTGTCGTTGGAGTGCCGGATGTTCCCGGCACCGCTGCGAAGATCTTCACCATCATTGCCAATGCGGGAATCAACATCGACATGATTGTTCAGAACGTTTCGGCGGCCGCCACCGGCCTGACCGACATCTCGTTCACCCTGCCGAAGACCGAAGGCAAGAAGGCACTCGCCGCCCTCGATGGCGCCAAGGCTGAGCTCTCGTTCGCCGATGTGGTTTACGACGATGAAATCGGCAAGCTCTCGGTGGTCGGTGCAGGCATGCGCACCAACGCAGGCGTTTCGGCGCAGCTTTTCACCGCCCTTTCTGACGCGGGCATCAACATCGAGATGATTTCCACCAGCGAAATTCGCATCTCTGTGATCACCAGCGATGCTGACCTCACTCGCGCGATGCAGGTTGTTCACACTGCGTTCGGTCTCGACTCGACCGAAGAAGCGCAGGTTCACGGAGGCACCGGACGATGACCGTAATCGCCGCTGAAGGTCTCAGCATTGGTGTGGTCGGAGCCACCGGACAGGTGGGCACCGTCATGTGCCGTCTGCTCGACGAGCGCAATTTTCCGGTTCGCGAGATTCGTTTCTTCGCTACCGCTCGCTCGGCCGGTCAGGTGATGAATTACCGAGGCCACGATGTCATCGTCGAAGACATCGCCGAGGCCGATCCTGCGGGAATCGATATCGCCTTGTTCTCTGCCGGAGCAACGGGTTCGAAGGCACACGCCCCTCGATTTGCTGAGGCGGGCGTCACCGTCGTCGACAACTCAAGTGCGTGGCGCATGGACCCAGAAGTTCCGCTTGTGGTCAGCGAGGTCAATCCCCACGCCATCAAGCAGGCCGTCAAGGGCATCATCGCGAACCCGAACTGCACCACGATGGCAGCGATGCCGGTGCTGAAGGTTCTGCACGAAGAAGCCGGCCTTGAGCGCCTAGTGGTGACAACCTTCCAAGCCGTGTCGGGCTCGGGTCTTGCGGGTGCTGAAGAGCTAGAGACTCAGGTTCAGGCTGCCGTCAAGCAGGGCGACCTGATTCGTCTGGTCCAAGACGGCAGCGCCATCGATTTCCCGGCTCCGGTGAAGTATGTGCGCACGATCGCGTTCGATGTGGTTCCTCTGGCCGGTTCGATTGTCGAAGACGGCTTGAACGAGACCGACGAAGAGAAGAAACTTCGGAACGAGAGCCGCAAGATTCTCGAAATCCCTGAGCTTCTCGTCGCTGGCACCTGCGTGCGCGTTCCCGTTTTCACGGGTCACTCGCTCAGTGTGAACGCCGAGTTCGGCAAGGCCATCAGCCCCGACCGAGCCCGCGAACTGCTCGCAAGCGCCGCCGGAGTTCAGCTCGAAGAGGTCCCCACCCCACTGCAAGCAGCAGGTGCAGACCCGAGCTTTGTTGGTCGCATCCGTCAAGACGAGACAGTCGACGGCGGCCGCGGACTCGCCCTGTTCATCAGCAACGACAACCTGCGCAAGGGTGCAGCCCTCAACGCTGTTCAAATTGCTGAGGTTATTGCCGCATCGCGCTAGGTGACCGCTCGAAATGACTTCCCACTAAGTGGGATTGCGTTCTGCCGGAAGACCATCTGCGTCGCTGACACGGTCGTAAACTAATCCGGTGACCCAAAAGCCAATTGACGTCGTCCTCGTGGGCGCCGGCATCATGAGCGCAACGCTCGGTGCCCTCATCAAGCAACTCCAGCCAGACTGGACCATCAAGGTTGTTGAGCGCTTGTCAACCCCGGCCGAAGAGAGCTCAAACCCCTGGAGCAACGCGGGCACCGGTCACGCGGGTCTTTGTGAGCTCAACTACATGCCCGAAGCAGCCGACGGATCAGTTGAGGCCTCGAAGGCCGTTGCCATCAACGAACAGTTCCAGGTGAGCCGCCAGTTCTGGTCCTACCTCGTCGCCGGCAAGCTCGTGGGCGAACCTCAAACTTTCATCAATTCAACCCCGCACATGACATTCGTCTCGGGGCAGAAGAACGTCGAATACCTGCGCAAGCGCTTCGAGGTGCTCAAGGGTGAGCCTTTGTTCGCCGGCATGGAGTACAGCGAAGACCCCATGGTTATTGGCGAGTGGACCCCTCTTCTCATTGAAAACCGTCTCGTCGGCGAGCCTGTCGCGGCAACGCGCATTGCCTCGGGTACCGACGTTGACTTTGGTGCTCTCACGAGCCAGCTTCTCGATTACCTCGAGCGCAAAGGCGCGGATATCTCCTATGAGACCCAGGTCACCAAGCTTCGCAAGCATTCCAAAGATGGCCTCTGGCGCGTGACCACTCGTGACCGGGTGGGTAACACTCCTCGCGCCATGCTGGCCAAGTTCGTTTTCGTCGGTGCCGGCGGAGGCGCACTCGCGCTACTTCAGAACTCGCGCATCCCAGAGATTGAGGGGTTTGGCGGTTTTCCTGTTTCTGGTGAGTTCCTGCGCACCGACAACCCCGAAATCGTGGCACAGCACCAGGCAAAGGTTTACGGCAAGGCAGCTATCGGCGCACCGCCTATGAGCGTGCCGCACCTCGACACTCGCGTCGTCGATGGCAAGGCGTCCCTGCTCTTTGGACCGTACGCCGGTTTCAGCCCGAACTTCTTGAAGAAGGGATCGATGCTCGACCTCCCGTTGTCGATTCGATTCCACAACATCATCCCCATGATCGCCGTTGCGTTCACCAACCTCGACTTGCTGAAGTACCTCATCGGTGAGGTACTTGCCGGACCGCATAAAAAACTCGAGGCTCTGCGCGAGTTTATGCCGACCGCCGAAGCCAAAGACTGGCACCTCATCAAGGCTGGCCAGCGCGTTCAGGTCATGAAAAAGGACCACGCCAAGGGTGGCGTTCTGCAGTTCGGCACCGAGGTTGTCGCAGCTGAAGATGGCTCGATTGCAGGTCTCCTCGGAGCGTCACCGGGTGCATCCGTCTCGGTGTCCATCATGCTTGACCTACTGGGTAAGTGCTTCCCTGACCACATGCCGAAGTGGAAGCGCAAGATTACCGCCATGATTCCGAGCTATGGCACCCGCCTGACGGATGAACCGGCCAAGGCGCGCGCTTCGCTCGCTGACACCGCCAAGGTACTGCACCTCAAGTCCTAACCACTGCACCGCCTCGAGACGAAAGACTTCACCCCATGGCCAAGCTCTACTTCCGATATGGCGCAATGAACAGCGGCAAGTCCACCGCCATGCTCCAGACCGCCTACAACTACGAGGAGCGCGGTCACAGTGTTCTTCTGGCTAAGCCCGCCGTAGACACCAAAGGTGACCTGGGCATCCTTTCGCGTCTGGGCTTCAACCGCCCGACAGACTTCGTGCTTTCTCCCGAGGCTGACGCATACGGCGCCTTCCAGAAGCACCGCGAGCGAATTCAGCGCGAGACCGGCAGCGAAGTCTCGTGCCTGCTGGTAGATGAGGCGCAGTTTCTCACCGAGGAGCAGGTCGACGACCTTCTTCGCATTGCCCTGCTTGAGAAGATTCCCGTCATTGCTTATGGAATTCGCACCGACTTTCAGACGGTCGCTTTTCCGGGTAGCCGCCGACTTCTCGAGGTCGCTCACGAAATCGAAGAGCTCAAGACCATCTGCCGCTGCGGCAACAAGGCTATTTTCAACGCTCGCGTCATCGACGATGTCTTTGTCTTTGAGGGCAACCAAATGGCCATCGATGATGACCACCTGACCTACGAGTCGCTGTGCGGCACGTGCTACCTGCGTCACAGCCGGGGCGCCTTGAATGCTGGTCGCCGCCAGTGGCCGGTGACTACCTTGCTCGAGCCGGACACCGATTTCTCGTAGCCGACCAGAGCTCGCACTAAGGATTCGCATGTTCGCCCGCCGCGTTCTGATTGTCGAAGACGAGGCACTGTTGCGCGACCTTCTCGCGCAAATGCTCACCGCCGGGGGATTCATCGTTCGCACGGCGGCGAACGCTCTCGATGCCCGGCAGGTTTTTGATGAGGATGACCTAGATGCCGTGATCGTCGACATCAACCTTGGTCCTGGCCTCGACGGCTATGACCTCGCCGAGGCCCTGCGTCGTGAAAGCGCTGAGCTGGGGGTTGTTTTTCTCACGAACCTGCCCGACCCCAGATTCTCGGGTCACGGCGAGCGTGAGGTCTTCCGTGGCGCTGCCTACCTGCGCAAGTCCCAGCTCGTCGGCACGACGGAGCTCGTGGATGCCCTCGAAGAAGTTCTCGCCGGGCGCGTTTCCGCAGACCACCGACATGACAAAGATCCCAGCCGCCCCTTGGGAAATCTCTCGCGCATGCAGCTCGAGGTCCTCAAGCTCGTTGCCCAGGGTAAGAGCAATCAGCAGATCGCGGATTCCCGGGGTCGCTCGGTCGGTGCCGTCGAGAGCATGCTCAGCCGCATCTTCGCGATTCTTGAAATCGACGCAGGAGCAGACGGCAATGCCCGCGTGGAAGCAGCTCGCCGCTACATGGAGGCCGCGGGAATTCCTCTCGCAGGTTAGTCATGGCTGAACGCACTCGTCGAAGCGCCCGACCTGCCGTGCGACACACGTGGAACCTGCTTGGGTCGAAGTACTCGCTGTCCGCCTGGGTTGGACTCATCTTCGCATTCCCCTCGCTGCTTTCGACGCTCCTCCTCATTGATCGGGAGGGGCACGGACAGTGGTGGACGGACGTGCTTTTCTGCATCCTCGCGTGCGTGGTTCCGGTTGCCGTCTTGGGCCTGGTGCGTCTCGCCTGGTTCCCACGTAAGTCGAGTGCGAGCCGTCCCTTGCTGATGATGGCTGCGTTCCTACTTGCCGGTGCTGCCCGGGGGCTCGCTATTGCCTGGCTCGAGCCGGTTTTTGGTTTGGTGCCGGCGAGCAACCCGGTAGTCCGGTCCATTTCTGAAATTTTGACGATCGCGGCCTCCTTGGCGATTATCGCGGTGGCCGTTTCCGCGCGCCTCACCTATCGGGATGCCCTGACTGCTCTCGCGAGCGACCGGGAGGAGCTCCTGCAAATGCAAATGGGTGCCGCTGAGGAGTTTCGCTCACAGCGAGACTCGTTGGTCACTGAGGCACAGGACATTCTGAGCCCCATTCTCCGCTCGCTCAAGGAATCTCTGAGCTCAGCGAAAGACTCCGCTGCGCTTGCGTCAATCTCTAAGACCATGCGGTCGGTGGTGGATGACGTGGTGCGTCCTCTGAGTGCGGCGCTCGCCCAGCGCTCGCCTGACATCGAACGGCGTGGCAGGCTGGTTCCCCACTCAAACGCCCGGGTCGTTCGCACAGACACTCGCGTCAACCTCGGTCTGTTCATCCTGCCCTTTACCGTCACCGCATTTGTGCTCGTCATGACTGCGGGTGCACTGGTCGTGGTCTTGGGGTTTGCCGTTGGAGTCCAAGCGGTCGAGCTGATGGTGTTGAGCCTGTTTCTGACTCTGTGGCTCGCACGTTTGGCGACATGGCGACTTCGGTTGAGTGCAGCCATGGCGACACTCGCCTACTGCTTGATCCACGCGATTGCCGCTGCGGTTTTTATTGCGGTGTCCAGCCTTGCGCGGATTTACATCGCACCCACTCTGTTGGCCGGCTGGGTGCTCGTGCTCGTTGGCATCGCCTTTTTACTCATGCGCTACCAGCTTGTTGAGTGGGTGCGTGCCGATGTTATTGAAAGTCAGGCTGCGGTGAACGAGGAACTCGAGATCGCGCTGTCCAGCCTTCGTCAGCAGGTGCGCGTCGAGTCAAAGCGTGTTGCGACCATCCTTCATGGGCCTGTGCAGACCGCGCTGTATGCCGCGGCGATTCGTCTGACGTCCAACGAGGTGCTCGACACTCGCGTGGCTGACGAGGTCATTCGCGACCTAGAAGCAGCGATGCAGAGGCTCGGGAGCGAGGTTGTTGCGCCCTTGCCCCTCGAAGATTTCGTGGCTGCGGTGTCTCGAGTGTGGGGTGACAGCATCACTCTCACTTTTGACCACGCCGAGTCTGCGATTCAAGCACTGGCCAACAACCCCACTGCGCTCGCTTGCGTCACGGAGGTTATTCGCGAGGGGGTTAATAACGCCATCAAGCACGCGCGTGCAACCCGAGTCTCCATCGACGTCTTCATGAGAGAGCCCCTGCTGGTCGAGGTCACCGTCAAAAACGCGACCACAGACGTCGCCGTGCCGGCAAACCCCGGCTTGGGAACGGATGTTCTGGTGAACGTCACCCACGAGTGGAGCCTCACGAATGACGGCGAAACAACAACGCTGTGGGCATCAGTTGCACTTGACCAAATTCAATAAGCAACTCGCCACTATTCTTGACACGAACCTAAGGAGAAGAAATGCCCGCTGAAATTACCGTGGATGACCTGGCCGCTGCGCTCGACAACGGAGCCTGGGTGCTCGATGTTCGTGAGGTCGAAGAGTTCGACGCCGGACACGTTCCGAACGCTCTGCACATCCCGCTGGGCACGATTCCAGAGAAAACACACCTCATCGTTGAGCACGAGACGCTGTATGTCATCTGTAAGGCTGGCGGTCGCTCTATGAAGGCCGCGACCTACCTCGAGGCCGAGGGTTACACGGTGGTTTCGGTTGCGGGTGGAACTGACGGATGGATTGAGTCGGGTCGCGACTTGTCGTTTGATCCGTCGATCTAGTCGGGGTGCGGTCGGGGTGCGCCGCTCGGCTCGAAGCCGGGACCTGTCAACGCTACGCGTTGACGCACCCGGCTTCTCGAACCGGCGGGACCGCCAGACAAACGCGACAAAGTAGAAAAGACCACCGTAAAGGTGGTCTTTTCTACTTTGGTCGGGGTGACAGGATTTGAACCTGCGACCTCGTCGTCCCGAACGACGCGCGCTACCAAGCTGCGCCACACCCCGGAGGTCTCCTCAAGTATACGCGCGCAAAAGCCTCAGTTTTTGCGGGCCAAAAGCGTGAGCAGCGTCGCTTCGGGCGGACATGCAAATCTGACGGGTGCGTAGATGCTGGTGCCCAAACCGGCTGAAACATGTAACGGAACTGCCCTGCCATACGAAATCCAGTCGCTGAGCCCCTTGGCGTTCTCGCGCGGTAGATCGCAGTTCGTCACGAGTGCTCCAATGCCGGGAACGCAGACCTGACCGCCGTGCGTATGCCCGGCGAACATGATGTCTGCTCCGTTTTTGGTCAACACCCGAAGGGTTCGGCTGTATGGGGCGTGAGTAACTCCCACTCGCCCGACCACCGACCCTGAGACAGCGCGAACCCCGTCAAGGGCATCGAGCATCGCGTCGACGTCATCGAGATGATGATGAGGATCGTCGACGCCAAAGAATTCAACGTCTGCCCCGGCGACGCTGACGATGGCGGCCGAGTTGTTCAGGTTGGTCCAACCGAGTTCCGTTTCAAAGAGTCTGGTCAGGGCTGATGAATCCAGCCTCTCTGGCTCGGTTTTCGCGCGAGAGGGTCCACCGAAATAGGCCAGCGGATTCTTGAGGTGCGGGCCGTGGTAATCGTTTGAGCCAAATACGAAGACACCCGGAATGCCCGTGAATGGAGCGAACGTTGCTCGCACGGCCTCGAGGGCGTTGCGAGCACCCCAGTTATCGCCGGTGTTGACGATGAGGTCAGGCTTGAGGTTGGCAAGCTCGCGAACCCAAGCCATCTTGCGGTGTTGCCAGGGGGCGATGTGCAGGTCACTCAGGTGTAAAACCCGAATCGGGCTCGCGCCGGGCTCGAGCGCCTCAACCTCAACTTCGCGCAGGGTGAATCGGTTGCGCTCTACGGCAACGCCCCACACCGCGATACCCGCAGCGGCCAGAGCAAGAGCTCCAACCACCTTGGCTGGTGTCAGGTCAGACATTACGGAGAGGGAGCCTGAACGGTGAGCGTGATTGTTCGCCCGGGGCTGAGGAAGTCGGTCGTACTCTTGCTCTGTGCCACGACATGGTCTGCCAATGGGACGCAGCCAGGATCCGTCGGAGGAGCAGCCGGCGGGCAGACCTGGCCGGTCGATACGACCTTCCACACGATGGTCCAACTGTTGGTGCTTGCCAGAGTGGTCGCATCAGCGCGAGTCAGGCCAACGAAGTTCGGCACCGCGATGCCTGTGCCATTGCTCGTGTACACCTTCACGATGGTGGCCGAAGGTACGCTGGCACCCGCACTGGGTGTCATTGCCACAATCTGACCCGTGGGCGCGTTTGAGTCGACGGTGCCGCCATTGACGTACGTCAGGTGAACAGCCTCAATCATCGTCTGGGCTTCGGTCAGCGTGAGTCCACGTACGTCAGGAACGCTCGAAGAACGCCCGCTCAGGAACTTGGGATCTGGAGATGGCCAGTCACCACCCTTGAACTGGCGGTCTGCCTCAATCATGATGGGGCGCCAAATATCGTGACGCACACGGCTAGCGGTTGTGCCGTTGAGCTGAGTTCCCGAGAGCGAGACGTAACCCGAGATGTTTCCGACCCAGACCACAGTTGCGACCTTGCGGCTGGCTCCGAGCATCCACGTGTGCACGTAGGAGTCAGTGGAGCCGGTCTTACCGATGTGTGCCACACCATCGTTGGGGTTCGACGCGCTAGCTGTACCGCCCTGAATCGGGCCCTTGAGTCCGTAGATGAGCCCCAGGGATACGTCCTGCGCCAAGCCCTGGTTGCAGGTCGACTTGGGCGGCTCAATCTTGTTTCCGTCAGCGTCGACAACCGCGTCGATCGCGATGGGCGAGCAGTAGAGCCCCTCATTCGCAATGCCGGCCATGGCCGAGACCATAGAGAGCGGGGCGATTTCGTTGGTACCAATCACCGACGACGGGTTGCTCTGAAGCGTCTCGCCATCAGCGCGGTGAACACCCAACGACTCGGCCGTCTTGCGAATGTTACACAGGTCCAGCTGCATTGCCATCGACAAGAACGCGTGGTTCAACGAGGTTCGAATCGCGTTGGCAACTGAGATGATGCTTCCCTTGTCGCCACCGTCGTTCTTGGTGTCCCACATGCCACCGCCGATGTCCTCACAGGAGTTCTTGAACTTGGACATGTCGATGATCTTCTGGCGACCGTCTACCATTTCACCGAGTCCGTGACCCTGCTTGAGCCATTCGGCAACCGTGAAGATCTTGTAGGTCGAGCCGACCTGGAATCCAGAAGACCCACCGTATGCGCGGTCGGTCGAGTAGTTCACCGAGGTGAACGCGTCACTCTTCTTGATGACGTCAGGATCGTTGGAGTACTTGCGGCTCTGCACCATTTCCAGAATGCGACCGGTGCCCACCTGAACTGACGTTGAAGCGGAGGCGAGCTTTCCGTTGTCGGTGTGACTCGGCACGTGCTTGCGCATAGCCATGTCGGCGACGTGCTGCAGCTCGAGGTTCAGTGTGCTGTAGATCTTCCAACCACCGCGCTGGAAGGCGGTCCAGCGATCGTCTTCAGTTGCGCCGAAGGCCGGGTCGTTCTTGATAATCCAGGTGATGTAGTCGCAGAAGTAGGCGGCACCGTATGGGGCGCTCTGGCAGCCAGCAGCCGAGGTCGTGATCTTGGGCGTGATGGGGCTGGCAATTGCGGCGTCGCGTTCCTGGCCAGAAATCTTTCCGTTCTCAAACATCTTCTGCAGGATGTAGTCGCGACGGTTCTTGTTGCGGTCGATGTTCTCGGGGTCGTCGATACGAAGCACGTTGGGGTTGTTCACCGTGGCGATGAGGCTTGCAGCCTCAGGAATCGTCACCGTGGTTGCGGTCTTTCCGAAGTAGTACTCTGCGGCGGCTTCAATTCCGTAGATGCGGCCACCGAACGAAGCGATGTTTAGGTACCCGTTGAGAATCTCTTGCTTCGAGTACTTCTGCTCGATACCGATGGCGAGCTTCATCTCTTTGATCTTGCGATCGAGGTTGGTGGCAACGGCTGCGTCATAGGCAGCCTGGCGCTCGACCGGGTCGGAGATGCCCTCAGCCTTTTGAACCAGAACGTTCTTGACGTACTGCTGGGTGATTGATGAGCCACCCTGTACGTCATTGCCCGTCACGTTCGAGAGAACTGCACGAAGTGTTCCCATGATGTCGATGGCGCCATGTTCGTAGAATCGGGGATCTTCACCACTTGTTGCCGCGTCTTTGACGTACTGGTTGATGTTGTTCCACTCAACGTCTTTACGGTCCTGGGCATAGAAAGAGGCCAGAAGAACGTCGTTGCCCTTGGCATCCTTTGCGTAGATGCTGGAGCGCTGAGCGAACTTGCCGATTTCGAGGAACGCGGGGAGGTCGTTGAAGACGCCGAGCGTGCTGTTGGCGGTGAGACCAGACACGGCGATTGCGGGCGTGACTGCAGCTGCGACGAGAACCGCCGCGACAACGCTCAGACCGACAAACGCGAAAATGCTCGAAGTCTTTGCGGACTTCACCTTCTTCTTGGCAAACATAGGATTAAGCGTACCCGGACATTTCTGGGAACAAACCGAAGGGTCCCTCTATGCCAGCGCCTGCTTGGGAATACGCAACGATTCCCCTCCTCATTCATAACACCACGGCCATCCTGAACTCCTGGGGTGTCGACGGCTGGGAGCTCGTGCAAATTGTGACCGGCCCTGAGGGTGGGCTCGTGGCCTACCTCAAGCGACCCCTTGAAGGAGCATCCGCATGAGCACCGTGACCGCACGCCTCGCCGAGCTGGGCATCGATATTCCTGATGTTGCTGCACCGGTTGCCGCCTACGTTCCCGCGGTAATCCACGGCGACCTGGTCTTTACGTCCGGTCAGTTGCCCTTCATCTCAGGTGCACTGCCGGCAACGGGCAAAGTCGGCGATGGCCACGGCCTCGTTCCGGCCGCTGACGCCAAAGACTATGCACGTACCGCCGCGCTCAACGCTCTCGCTGCGGTCAAGTCGGTCCTTGGCTCCCTGGATCGGGTAACGCGCGTCGTCAAGGTCACCGGTTTTGTAGCTTCGGCTCCCGAATTCACGGGCCAGCCGGGCGTGATCAATGGCGCATCCGAGGTACTGGGTGAGATTTTCGGCGATGCCGGCATTCACTCGCGCTCAGCCGTTGGCGTCGCTGTACTTCCCCTCGACTCCCCGGTCGAGGTTGAAATCATCGTTTCGTTCGCGTAATTAGTGCACCTGAGCATCGATGATGCTCAACACTGCCGGATCCGTCAGCGTCGTGGTGTCACCAATGGGGCGACCTTCGGCGACATCGCGCAGCAATCGACGCATGATCTTTCCGCTTCGCGTCTTGGGCAGCTCGGCAACGATGTAGATCTTCGCCGGGCGCGCAATCGCGCCGATGTGGTCGGCCACGTGTTTGCGCAGGGTCGCGCTCGCGTCTGCTGGCTCGATGTCGTTGGCGAACTCTGACTTCAGAATGACGAACGCCACGACTGCCTGGCCGGTGGTTTCGTCGGCTGCGCCAACAACAGCGGCCTCGGCCACAATGTTGTTGCTTACCAGAGCCGACTCGATCTCGGCGGTCGAGAGGCGGTGGCCCGAGACATTCATAACGTCGTCGACGCGTCCGAGCAACCATAGGTCTCCGTCGTCATCGATGCGAGCACCATCGCCGGCGAAGTACTTGTCGCCGAACTTCTCCCAGTACGCGCTCTTGTAGCGCTCCTCGTTACCCCAGATTCCACGGAGCATCGAAGGCCAGGGCTCGGTGATGACCAACAGACCGGCGTCGCCCTGTTCGAGGTGGTTCCCGTCGTCATCCAAGATGTCGATCTGGATGCCCGGCAGCGGCGTCTGCGCACTTCCGGGCTTGAGCGTGGTGACACCGGGCAGCGGTGAAACCATGATTGCGCCGGTCTCGGTTTGCCACCACGTGTCAACGATCGGAGCTTTACCCCCGCCAATCACATCGCGGTACCAGATCCACGCGGCCGGGTTGATGGGCTCGCCCACGCTGCCCAGCAAGCGAATGCTCGAGAGGTCGTACTTCTCTGGAATCGCGGTGCCGAGTTTCATGAACGAGCGAATCGCGGTCGGAGCCGTGTAGAGAATTGAAACCTTGTACTTCTCAATGAGCTCCCACCAGCGGCCCGGGTGCGGTGCGTCGGGGGTTCCTTCGAACATCAGCTGCGTTGCCCCATTGGCAAGCGGCCCGTAGACGACGTAGGTGTGACCGGTAATCCAGCCGACGTCAGCGGTGCACCAGTAAACGTCGGTCTCGGGCTTGATGTCGAAAACGTTCTTGTGCGTGTACGCGGCCTGCGTGAGGTAGCCGCCCGAGGTGTGCAGGATTCCCTTGGGAGTGCCGGTCGTGCCACTCGTGTACAGAATAAACAGCGGCTGCTCAGCTGGGAATCCCTGGGCAACGTGCTCGGTTTCGGCGGCGGCCATGGCGTCGTGCCACCAGATATCGCGGCCTTCTTTCCAAGCCACTTCGTTCTCACCGCGGCGCACAACCAAGACGTTGGTCACGGATGCTGCACCGCCGTCTTCCTCGATAGCAGCGTCAACCGTGGGCTTGAGAGCGAACACCTTGCCCTTGCGCCACCCGCCGTCGGCGGTCACAACAACTTTGGCTTCAGCGTCATCGATGCGGCTGCGCAAGCTATCAGCGCTGAACCCACCAAAGACCACCGAGTGCACGGCGCCGAGGCGTGCGATGGCGAGCATGGTCACCACCGCTTCGGGAATCATGGGCAGGTACACAGCTACTCGGTCACCGGCACCCACACCGAGGCCGGCGAGCACGTTGGCCGCCTTTTTGACGTCAGCCGTCAGCTCGGCGTAGGTAATCTCTCGACTGTCTCCGGGCTCGCCCTCCCAGTGGATGGCGACCCGGTCACCGGCGCCGGTTTCCACGTGCCGGTCAAGACAGTTATACGCGATGTTGATTTCGCCATCGTCAAACCACTTTGCGACGGGCGCTTGGCTCCAGTCGAGGGTGCGCGTGAACGGCTTGTGCCAGCTCAGGAGGTCGCGTGCTTGTTGTGCCCAAAAGGCGAGGCGGTCAGTACTGGCCTGGGCATAGAGCGTCGCATCAGCGTTGGCATGTGAAGCGAAACCTCGCGGCGGCGGGAATCGCAGCCTTTTGGCCTGCGGGTTCTCAAGGGAATCGCTCACGGTTGCTCCTTGCTGTGTATTCAATGCGCGACACTGCGCACGGTTTTTTACAATACCGACTTCTCGAGTCTGCCGAATCATTCGTTGCATTTCATTGCACTGGACCAGGGGTTCAGCAAACGCTTATGGAGTAGTCGTAAGATAAATCCGTTGGATGCAATACTCCGACTGCGGCACCACCGATTCCCCCCAATCTCGGTGCCGCGAAGGCGGCGCCGTTCCCCCCAACTGGCGTCGCCTTCCTCTTTCTCCGCGGTCGGGCGTTCGTGAGCCTCGCCCGGGTCGTTGCAGGGTAAAACACCAGGATGCTCAGTCGTCTGAATGCGCTCCTCGATGATTCCGTCACCGATGTGTTCATTGGCTCTGCCACAGGCGTGTGGCTGCAGCGCGGCTCTGACGTTGAACGCACATCCGTCGTGATGAGCGAAGACGAAGTGCGAGCGTTAGCCGTTGACCTGATTGACCAGGGCGGTCGACATCTTGATGACGCCAACCCGTGTCTCGATGTTGCTTTGTCGGGCGGTGTTCGCGTGCACGCGGCGCTCTGGCCACTGAGTTCATTGGGAACCGAGATTTCGATTCGCATTCCAGCTCGTGAAGTGCCCACCCTCGATGACTTGGTCGATGCGGGTTCCATTACGGGGGCCACGGCTGACTCATTGCGCGATGCCGTGGCGCAAAAGAAGACCTTCTTGATCACAGGAGCTGCCGGGTCAGGAAAGACGACGATGCTGCGTGCTTTGATGGCACTGGCCGAACCGCTCGATCGCATCATCGTGATTGAAGACACCGCAGAGTTGTGCATCCCGCATCCGCGTGTGGTCTCGCTCGAGACGAGAACGGCCAACACCGAAGGCGTGGGTGCAATCGCTGTCTCCGAGCTCATTCGGCAGGCCCTGCGTATGCGACCCGACCGGCTCGTGGTGGGGGAGTGTCGAGGTGCAGATGTGGTCGATATGTTCATTGCATTTACGACCGGGCATCCCGGGGGAGGGTCGACACTGCACGCCTCGAGCCTGCGGGATGTGCCCACTCGGCTCAGCGCCTTGACCGCGCTCGCCGGCTTCAGTGCTCGTGCTGGCGCGGCTCTCGCCGTTGCGGCAATCGATGTGGTCGTTCACGTGGCCGTTGCCAATGGGCGTCGACGGCTCATCGTTGGCCGACCGATCGTGAGCGCTTCGGCAAAGCTGAGCATTGAACCCTGGTCGAACGAGTCATGACTCGTCGCTCGCACGCCAGCGAGATTACCCAATTAGAGAACCTGGCCCGACAGGTGCGCACCATGGCCGCGTTCGCTCGCGCTGGGCTGAAGGCGCCCAATGCCCAGTGGGACTTCTCTCGCTCGAGCGAAGCGATGATTGCCGCCGCTCTCGAGGCCAGCCGTCAAAGTGGCGCTCCCGTTGCTGGGGCACTAGATTCCTGCGCCCGAGTCTGCTCGGCTTTGGTCGAGCACTTGCGCTCTGTCGGGGCCGTGTTGGCTGGCCCCAGATTGGCTCGGCGCATCATTCTGGTTATGCCGGTGATTGCCGTTGTACTCACCTCGGCTTTGGGTTTCGATGTTTTGACGGTGCTTCTTGGCTCCGCATTCGGCTGGATGCTCGTCGCGGTGGCCACCGCACTGACCTGGGCCGGCTCGCGCTGGAGCAACCGCCTCATCCGCGCGGCGGCAAAACTCGACGTGACCGCAGGTTTGCATCCCCGATTGCTTTCGATTGCCTTGGGCTCCGGGGTGGGGGCTACTCGAGCGCGAGAAGTTGTGGCGCAATCACTCGCGCGCTCTAGGCTCGCGGCGAGCGAGCCGGAGGTGAGCTTGTGCGACGAGCTTTTTCGAGCAGCGTCGCGCTCGGGCATCCCACTAAGGCTTTCGCTGATTGCGCTCGATGAGTCTTTGATGGCTGATGAGCTATCGCGAGCTCGTGGGCGGGCGAATGAGCTGGGTGAGAAGCTGCTGCTTCCCCTGGGGTGCTGCGCCCTTCCAGCGTTCTTGTGCGTGGGGGTGGTCCCCGCGGTGATTTCGGTGGCCTCCGCCACAGCTGGTCTTAGCTGACTCATGTCCACCGAGAGGGGCGCGAGGCAAGGCCCCGCCGTTATCGCACGGCATGCTCGCTTCGGGGGACCTATATATATAAGGAGTGACATGCACCGATTCAGTGGTCTTTCAATGCGGGAGCACCTGCGTGACGACACGGGTGCGGCAACCGCCGAATACGTGATCGCAACGATGGCAGCTGTGGGGCTTGCCGGGCTACTCGTCTCTATCTTGCGTGGCGACGCGGTGAGGTCATTGCTCACCGGGCTCATCACCAGTGCTCTTCACCTCGGCGGCTAGTCGGTGGTGACGGGTGATGTGGCCCCAACCGCTCAGCGCGGCTCGGTCACTGTCGAATTTGCACTCATCGCTCCCGCGGTGGTGTTGCTCCTTGCCGGCGTTCTCGTTCTCGGCTCCCACAATGCGGCATCGACCAGCCGGGAGATGCATCTGCGTGCGGCCGTGCAACAACTTGCCCAGGGTATGCCCGAGGCGGACGTGCTCGAGCAGCTTCGAGGCGTCGCAATTCCATCGGCCATCATTGAGCGCACCGGCACGAGCGTGTGTCTTCTGGCGCAGGCAGTGGTCGCACCCTCGGCAGCGATGAGCTGGTTGGCCGCGGTCGATGGAGTTGGGCGCTCGATGTGTGTCTGCGCGAGCATCCTGCCGTGAGCGGCGGCGCGGTCCTACGGGCTTCCGGGCCTGAGCGTGGTTCGGCGCCGCTCCTTCTTATAGGAGTGTTCTGTGTGACGGTGGCCCTCGCGGGTCTTCTCGGTGCGGGTATGTACCTGCAGGTGGGTATTCGACTGCAGGGCGTGGCCGATCAGGCCGCTCTCGAGGCGGCCGACACGCGCAGTGGGCGACTTCCCGGAGACGCCTGTTCGCGGGTCAGAAGTCTGGTTCAAGAGGCTCACGCACAGGTGGTTACGTGCACTGTTTTTGGCTTGGAATCACGCATTCAGCTGCGCACGACACTGGGAGCTTTGGTCCTTCACGCTAAGGCACATGCCGGACCATCCCGAAACGCCCCTAATTTGACCAGCCGGTGAAGACCTGTATGGTGACACCGACACATCCGTAATTCGAAAGGTTCCTTTTTGTCAGAGTCACGAAAGCTCGTCATCGTCGAGTCGCCAGCCAAAGCCAAGACCATTGGCAAGTACTTGGGCAGCGACTACGAGGTGTTGGCTTCGGTCGGTCACATTCGCGATATTCCGACGCCCAAAGAGCTCCCGGCTGACATGAAGAAGGGGCCGTTCGGCAAGTTCGCGGTCAACATCGAAGACAAATTCCAGCCGTATTACGTCGTGTCAGAAGACAGTAAGCGAACCGTTGCTGACCTGAAGCGGGCCCTCAAAGAAGCCGACGAGCTCTACCTCGCAACCGATGAAGACCGCGAGGGTGAGGCCATTGCGTGGCACCTGCTCGAGGTGCTCAAGCCCAAGGTTCCGGTCAAGCGAATGGTCTTTCATGAGATCACTAAAGAAGCCATCGAAGCCGCTCGTGAGAACACCCGGGAACTAGACACTGATCTGGTCGAGGCGCAAGAGACCCGTCGAATCCTTGACCGAATCTACGGCTTTGAAATTTCTCCCGTGCTCTGGCGCATGGTTGGCCCGAACCTTTCGGCTGGTCGTGTGCAGTCGGTTGCCGCGCGACTCATCGTGGAGCGCGAACGTGAGCGCATGGCATTCACCACGGCCGGCTACTGGGACCTGTTGCTCACCGTCGGCACCTCATCCGACATCTCATCGCAGTTTGAGGCCAAGCTTGTTCGTCTCGGGGGCGCATCGATTGCATCCGGTCGTGACTTCGACGAGAGCGGCAAGCTCAAGAGCAGTGCCCGCGCGCTGAACGAAAGTGAAGCCCTCGCCCTGACGGCGCAGATCGCCTCGCCCGGCACCACGATTGCCGTCAGCAAGCTCGAGACCAAGCCATACTCGCGCAAGCCGGCGGCGCCATTCACGACGTCGACGCTTCAGCAGGCCGGCGTCAACGAGCTCAAATTCTCATCGCGCCAGACTATGAGCGTGGCTCAGCGGCTGTATGAAAACGGTTACATCACCTACATGCGTACCGACTCGCCCGGCCTCTCGGCGCAGGCGATGAACGCGGCCCGCACTCAGGCGATCTCGATGTACGGTGCTGATCAGGTGTCGGAGTCACCACGCGTTTACGCCGGAAAGAACAAAAACGCCCAAGAGGCGCACGAGGCGATTCGCCCGTCTGGCGATGTCTTCAAGACTCCGGCCGAGCTCGCCTCCGTTCTTCGTGGCGAAGAGCTCAAACTGTACGAACTCATTTGGAAGCGAACGGTTGCCTCGCAGATGGCCGACGCTAAGGGCCAAACAGCGACGGTGACCGTTGGTGTCACTCCGGCTGGTGCAGAGCTCGCTGAATTTACCGCCAGTGGAACGGTCATCACCTTCCGCGGGTTCCTCAATGCTTACGAAGAGACCATCGACGACGATGCCAAGTCACAAGACTCGAACGATGACGCCAAGCTCCCGGCCATGACCGAGGGTCAGGCGCTGGTTCTTGCGGACATCGAAGCCAAGGGTCACGAGACGCAGCCGCCGGCACGCTACACCGAGGCAAGCCTGGTCAAGAAGATGGAAGAAATCGGCATTGGCCGCCCCTCCACCTACGCGAGCATTATCGAGACCATTCAGTACCGAAAGTACGTGGTCAACCGTGGCAAGGCGCTCGTGCCCACATGGATTGCGTTTGTTGCCATCCGACTGCTCGAGGAGAGCTTCTCTGACCTGGTCGCCTACGAATTCACCGCGGAGCTTGAGAGCGACCTTGACCGCATTGCCGCGGGCGAAGCAAAGGGCGCCGCTTGGCTCAAGGAGTTCTACTACGGCAAGGGGGAGGAGCACCCCGGACTCCAGTACGAAGCTGCGAACCTTGGCCCCATCGACAAGCAGACACTTAACTCGATTGAACTTCCGGGTGGACACATGCTGCGCATTTGGCCCTCGGGTTCATACATCGAGGTTGACGACCCCGAATCTGGCCCTGAAGCGAAGCGCAAGGTGTACTTGCCCGACGACATGGCACCCGACGAGCTCACGGCGACCAAGGTGCAAGAGCTGATTGACGCTCCGATTGCCGGTGACCGCGTTCTCGGCATCAACCCCGACAACGGCAAAGAGATTTTGGCCAAAGACGGGCGTTTTGGTCCGTACGTGACCGAGCGAGAGCCCGGTGCTGACGCCGACGCCAAGCCTGATCCGAAGGCCCCGAAGGAGCGCACAGCTTCTCTTTTCAAGTCGATGGATCCGGCGACGCTCGACTTCGAGACTGCACTCAAGCTCATTAACCTGCCGCGCGATGTGGGAGCCGACCCCGAGACCGGCGAAATCATCACTGCCCAGAATGGGCGCTATGGCGCCTACCTCAAAAAAGGCACTGACACTCGCTCGCTTGATACGGAGAACGACATCTTCGAGATTGATCTTGCCGGAGCTCTCGACAAGTTTGCTCAGCCTAAATACGGCGCACGCAAGGCATCCGCCAACATATTCGAGTTCGAAGCCGACCCCATCAGTGGCAAGCCCATCAAGGTGAAAGACGGTCGCTTTGGTCCGTACGTCACCGATGGTGAGACCAACGCCACGATTCCGCGCACCGACAAGGTCGAAGAAATGACCTACGAGCGTGCGGTCGAGCTGCTTGCAGACAAGCGGGCCAAGGGGCCGGCCCCCAAGCGCCGCGCCGCAGCCAAAAAGCCGGCGGCCAAGAAGACCGCCGCAAAGAAGAAGTAGGTCTAATCGTGAGCGGACTGTTCATCACCTTTGAGGGTGGCGACGGAGTGGGGAAGTCGACTCAGGTTCGCCTGCTCGCTGACTACCTTGCTGAGCAGGGGCACACAGTTGTCACAACACGCGAGCCCGGCGGAACCGAGCTCGGCCAAGAGATCCGCAACATCGTTCTGCACCACCGGGGCGAGATTGCTCCGCGCGCTGAAGCCCTGCTGTACGCCGCCGATCGTGCTCACCACATTTCAACCCTCGTTCGTCCCTCACTCGAGCGTGGCGAGGTCGTCTTGCAAGACCGCTACTTCGATTCCTCAGTGGCTTACCAGGGCGCCGGGCGCGTTCTCGACGGCGACGAAATTAGGAACATCTCGATGTGGGCCACCGGCGACCTCTTTCCTGACCTCACGATTCTGCTCGACCTTGACCCTGCGGCGGCGCGCGTGCGCCTTGACGCCGCCGACAAGGTTTTCGATCGCCTCGAAAACGAGGAGCAAGAGTTTCACTCTCGCGTGCGCGAAGGTTTCCTTGCACTTGCGGCAGCTGAGCCACAGCGCTGGCTGGTGCTCGACGCAAGCGCGCCTCGCGATGAAATCGCAGCGGCGATTCAGGCTCGTGTCGGTTCCCTTCGTTAGCCTTGAGGCATGACCGTTTGGGATGAACTGGTGGGGCAGCCTGAGGCGCTCGCCGTTTTTCAGGCGGCCGCAGCCTCAGAGCTTGAGTCGAGTGACGCATCTGCGTCAACCATGACTCACTCGTGGCTCATCACCGGTCCGCCCGGCTCGGGTCGCTCAAACCTTGCTTACGCGTTCGCCGCTTCGCTGCTGTGTCGAACCCAGGGATGCGGCGACTGTCCAGACTGCCGCCAGGTCGCAGCTCGCACGCACCCCGACCTAGCAACCCTGACCACCGAGCGAGTCATCATTTCGATTGACGAGGTGCGCGACCTTGTTGAGGGCTCGTATTACTCGCCGTCGGTTTCTCGCTATCGCGTCATCGTCATCGAAGACGCCGATCGCATGGCTGAGCGAACAAGCAACGTCTTGCTCAAGGCTCTGGAAGAGCCCCCCGAGCGAACAGTGTGGATACTCTGCGCGCCCAGCGAGGCCGACCTCATTCCCACCATTCGGTCGCGAGTTCGCTCTGTTCGTTTGCGAGTGCCGAGCATCGAGAACGTCACGAATTTGCTGGTTGAGCGCGACGGTGTTGAGCGCGCGCAGGCAGAGCTCGCTGCACGCCACGCACAGAGTCACATCGGAATGGCACACCGACTGGCCACCAACGATGAGGCGGCTTCACGCCGGGCAGAGTCCATTGAGTTAGTGCTGGCGATGCGCGGTGTCCACGATGCGGTTATGGCCGCCGCCCGGCTTCTCGAAATCGCAACCGACGACGCGAAGGCGCTCACTGATGAGCGCGATGCCGAGGAGCTCGAGTACACCCGTCGCACTCTCGGAATCGCCGAAGACGATGCCATTCCGGCGCAGATGCGCAGCCAGTTTAAGAACTTGGAAGAGCAGCAGAAACGCCGCGCTACTCGAAGTCTGCGCGACGGCCTTGACCGCATCCTGGTCGATCTCATGTCGGTCTATCGCGATGTCGTGCGCATTCAGCTCGGTGTTGACGGCGACCTCATCAACCGTGAAGAGCTCCCTGCGCTCACGACGATTGCAAACGCCCGAACTGCCGAGCAGTCTCTTGCCGCCCTGGATGCCATCTCCGAGGCTCGCGAGCGCATCGCCTCCAACGTGTCACCCGCTCTCGCCCTCGAAGCCATGCTCATTCACGCAATCCGTCGATTGGCCGCATAGTGCGCGGTAAGCGTGCGCTCGCGGGAGCACTCGTCGCTTCGGTTGCGCTGATCCTTTCCGCTTGTGTCGGCACCCCACCGGTGGTGCAATCAACCCCCGCGCCCGGTCAGGTTTCGTCGCAGCTGCGGCCGTACTATGCCCAGGTGTTGGCTTGGTCCGCCTGTAAAAACGGCTTGGAGTGCGCGACCGCGTCAGCCCCGCTTGACTGGGCGAAGCCCGAGGGTAAAAAAATTAGCTTGGCGCTGATTCGCCACCGGGCGCCTGCGAAGTCTCGTTTGGGCTCGCTGTTCGTCAATCCGGGTGGGCCTGGGGCGAGCGGCGTGGATTTCGTGCGAGACAGTCTGGATTTCGCAGTCGACAAAACGCTCCTTGCCAGGTTTGACGTGATTGGCTTTGACCCTCGGGGCATTGGAGCGTCAACCGCCGTCAAATGTTACGAAGCCCAGAAGATGGACGACTACCTCTACGGGGTCACATCATCACCTCGTGGCACCCAAGCAGCTCTCAGCGAGTCGCTCGGCGAAGCGAAGGCATTCGCCCGGGCCTGCCTCGCCAACACAGGAGACCTGCTCGGGCACGTTGACTCCATCAGTGTTGCCCGCGACCTCGACATGCTGCGAAGCGCCGTAGGTGATGCGAGCTTGAACTACCTCGGGTATTCCTATGGCTCCTTCTTGGGCGCCATGTACGCCCAAACTTTCCCTAACCGCGTTGGCCGTCTGGTGCTCGATGGTGCGGTCGACCCTAGCGTGAGCAACGACGCTGGAATCGTGACGCAGGCCAAAGGTTTTGAGATGGCGCTCAGCAGTTACCTGGTCTGGTGCCTCAAGCAGTCTGATTGCCCGTTCTCGCGTTCGGTTGCTTCGGCTCAGGGAGTTATCTCGCGTTTGCTCGCGCAGGTTGACGGGCATCCGGTGACGGCTTCCGATGGGCGCAAGTTGGGTGGCGACACACTGGCTACGGCAATCATTGCGCCGTTGTACTCGCAGAACTCTTGGAAGTACCTCACGCAGATGTTTTCCGAGCTCATCTCTGACAACAATCCCGACACCGCCTTCGCTCTGGCTGACTGGTACAACGAACGCGATGCCGACGGTAGCTACCTGAGCAACCAAACCGAAGGTTTCACGGCCGTCACGTGTTTGGATGCCCCACCGGCGCCTCGCGACTTGTGGCTCCGCAACGCCGCTGAGCTCAAGCGTGTGGCGCCAACGATTGGCGCGTACTTCGCGTTCGGCGATGTCGGCTGTTCGGTGTGGCCGTTCAAGGCCGTTATGAGCCCGGCCAAACTCAAGCCGACAGGCCCGCATCCGATTCTGGTCATCGGTACAACCGGAGACCCAGCGACACCCATCGTGTGGGCTGACGGCCTCGTCGATCAGCTCACTGATGGTCGACTGATTCGCTATACCGGTGAGGGCCACACTGGCTACAACCGGGGAAGTAACTGTGTCAACAAGATCGTCGACGATTACCTGACCGGCGTAAAGGTGCCCGCCACGCGCGCCACCTGCTAGCCAGCCTCTCCTCAGGTTCGCACTCTGGCGCTACCTAGAATTGAGTCATGCAGATTTTTTCTCAATCGCGACGCTTCGCCCGCACCTCCTTTGTCGTTTTCATCGCCACAGTCGTTGCTTTTGCTGGAATTCTTGCGTTCGCTTCGTCGGCTCACGCGCACTCCGAGCTGGAGTCATCTTCACCGGCAGAGGGCGCAACGGTCTCAAAGCTGACCGAAATCACGCTGACATTTGGCGAGGCCATCGTGCCCGAGATGTCAAAGTACACGCTGACCGATGAGATGGGCATGGCCGTCACGCTAGGTGAGCCCGTTTATGACTCGACCAAGATGATTGTCACGATTCCCCTTCGCGCCCTCATGATGAGCGGCAAGCAGGTCATCGGATACTCGATTCTTTCAATTGACGGTCACCCGATTTCGGGCAAAATCAACTTCACAAATAGTGCGCCTGGCATGGCCGGAGGGCCCGACGACCCCGACCACACGGGAATCCCTCAACCAGATGGCGATCACCACGACAGCGATGCTGATCATGCAGAGGGACCCGGTATCTGGGCAAACGTGGGATACGCGGCCGGCGGGCTTGTTGCCGGTGCCATCGTCGTGCTCGTCATTACCCTCGTGGTGCGCCGACGGGCGAAGGTCAAGCAAGGTCGTTTAGACGGCGACAACTCCAGCGAGTAAGCTTGTCACCTGTTGCGCTCGTCGCAACAAACGCCGCCTTAGCTCAGTCGGTAGAGCGATTCACTCGTAATGAATAGGTCGCGAGTTCGATTCTCGCAGGCGGCCCCACGCAGAAAACCCCCGAAATCCTCGGGGGTTTTTCTTTGAGCGATGTGCCCTGAGGCTCGGCTCGTTGCGAGGAACGAGGCTCGGACGCTCGACCACGAACATGACCGCCCAGTACCAGGCAAAGCCGGCGAAGATACCCGCGTAAACATCCATCAGGTAATGCTGTTGGAGCATGACGGTGGCGGGATAAATCAACGCCAGCCTGGGCATGAGAATCCATGCCGTCTTGGGGAATCGACGACCGTCAGGAAACCATCGGCTGCATCGGATAACCTCGCTGGAGAGATCAGTCGTGCGACGGGGAAAGGCCAGCCCATGATGAAGTGGTTTGCCGCGCTAACCCGCCCGAGGCGCGTCACCATAATTTCTATCGTCATTCTTGTCTTGCTTGGTGGCGTTCTTGCCACGAGCTCGGCGCTCGTTTCTCGTGAGATGAGTCAGTCACGACAGAGCGCTTCCGCGATGCCCACACCAACACCGACACCGACCGCGAGTCGCACATGCTCCGTCTCTGACCGAGCCGCTGACCCTCGCTTGGCGAACCTTCAGGCCGAGGTGCTCAACGCCACCACGGGCGAGGTTCGTTTTGATCGGGGTGGGCTCACCGCATCCCGCGCCGCGAGTGTGACGAAGGTTCCCACCATGGCTGCCGCGCTCGCCGTGCTTGGTCCTGGCTACCGCGTTACGACGCGGGTCTTTTCGGGTGCCGAACCGGGTTCGGTGGTTCTCGTCGGTGGAGGCGACGTCACGCTCTCGCGAACTCCTTCTGGGCACCGTACCGTCTATGGCAACGTCGCACATCTGGATGCCCTCGCCGACCAGGCGCTCAAGGCCTACTCTGCAGATCCGGCCAACGTCGATGTTCCCCTCACCAAGTTGATTGTTGACTCGAGTGTCTTCGGCGGTCAGGCCTGGCAACCGAGTTGGAACAAGAAAGAGATTCGCGACGGGTACATGCCCCACATCACGGGCCTCATGGTCGACGGTGATCGAGCCAACCCCGACGAGGGAACATCACCTCGCAGCACCAACCCCGTCGCGCGTGCCGCCAACGCCTTCGCCAAACTGATCGGCGTCACACAGATTGAGTCAGGTTCTGCCCCAGCCGACGCAAAGCTCTTGGGCTCGGTGAAGTCGCCCCCTGTCTCGGCGTTGATGGAACGCATCATTACTTACAGCGACAACACGGCGGCCGAAATGCTCGCGCGACTGACGGCAATCAAAGTCGGCGCAGGCAACACATTCGCCGACATCGACGCCGGCACCAAGCAGGGGCTTGCGAACTATGGCATCGGCACCGCTGGCCTGCACTTCGCCGACGGGTCAGGCCTCAGCGACGATAACGCCATCACTCCCGATTACTTGAACCACCTGTTCGTGAAGGTTGCCGCTCGCGATGGCAATCTTGGAGTCATTCTCGACAACCTGCCGATAGCTCGAAAGAAAGGCTCTCTCTCGTACAGTGGCCGATTCGAGGGTCCGAACGCTGTTGTTGCGGGCAAGCTGCTGGCCAAAACAGGTTGGATTGATACCGGCTATACGCTTTCAGGCATCATTCATGCCAAGGATGGCTCTCTGCTCACCTTCACGATTTATGCCCTGGGCGACGTGAGTGACTCAGCCAAGCAAGCCATCGACACCTTGGCCACAGGGTTTTACCTGTGTGGTAACAACCTCGCCAGATAAGACAGAATGGTCTTCACGAACTGCTGTGGAGGCACACATTGAAAGACTGGTCACCGAAACTCTGGCTGCGCATTTTGCTACCAACCGCGCTCATTTTGGTGTGGCTTGCCATCGCCGGTGTGGGTGGTCCCACCTTCGGCAAGATCTCGAGCGTTTCGACTAACGACCAGGCAGGCTTCTTGCCTGCCAGCGCCGAGAGCACCGAGGTCAACTCGTGGCAGACCAAGTTCTATGACTCGAAGTCGATTCCGGGCGTCATCGTCTCGGTCGCTAAGTCGGGCACCATTACCGACGAAGAGAAGGCCAAGTTCATTGAGCTCAGCCCCAAGATTGCTGAGTCTCCCGGCGTAGCCGACCTTCCCGCACAGTCGTTCCTGCCCACCTTCTCCAAAGACGGCAAAGCCGTCGAATACTTCGTGCCGTTTACTGCCTCCGGCGAGGAGCTCACCAAAGATGTTGCAGAACTGCGCACCCTGGTTGCAGCAGACTTCCCGAGCACGTTCGACAACTATGTGACCGGCCCGGCCGGTTTGCTCGCGGACTTCGTCAAGGGCTTTGCCGGAATTGACGGAATCCTGCTGCTCGTAGCTCTGCTGGCTGTCTTCGTGATTCTTTTGATTGTCTACCGATCGATTCTGTTGCCAATTCTGGTGTTGCTGACCTCGGTGTTCGCACTGAGCGCATCAATCGTGGGCATCTACTACCTCGCGCTTAACGACATCATCAAGGTCTCTGGCCAGAGTCAGGGCATTCTGTCGATTCTGGTTATTGGTGCCGCAACCGACTACGCCCTGTTGTTTGTCTCGAGGTATCGAGAATCACTGTTTGAGGTGCAGTCGAAGTGGGCAGCCATCGGTCGCGCTTACCGTGGCTCATTTGAGGCCATTGCCTTCTCGGCGATGACCGTCATCTTGGCCCTGCTGTGCCTGCTGTTCAGCGACCTCAACTCGAACAAGTCGCTTGGCCCAATCGCGGCCTTCGGCATCTTCTTCGCCTTCCTCGCGGCAGTCTCGTTCTTGCCGGCACTTCTGGCCGCCTTCGGTCGCGCTGCTTTCTGGCCGTTCATGCCCAAGGTCGGCAAGAAGAAGGTTGAAAAGGCTGGCTCTGAGGTCATCCCCGGTCTCGAGGGTGTTCGCGGTCTCTGGCGTCGTGTCGGCACGCTGATTGCAAAGCGCCCACGCACGACCTGGATTGTCACGCTGCTTGTTTTGCTGGCTGCCGTCGCTGCCCTGCCCACGCTCAAGGCAAGCGGCCTCCCGCAGACCGACTTCTTGCTTGGTAACAACATCCAATCGGTGGATGGCCAGAAGGTGCTCGGCGAGCACTTCGACGCCGGTGCAGGTTCGCCCATCGTCATCATCGCGAACGAGGCTGACTACACCTCGGTCGAGAAGACCGCGGCTGACACCAAGGGCATCACCGAGGTGTCGGTGTTCCCTGACGCAGACAAGACCAAGGCCGCATATGAAGAGGCCATGAAGAAGGCCGTTGCCGAGTCGATTGCGACTCGCTCGCCGCTGGTCGTGCCGACCGTGACCCCGGTTCCCAAGGTCGTTGACGGCAAGGTCCTCATCAACGCCACGCTCAAGTCCCAGGCGGATTCGGCCGATGCTGAGAACGTTGTCAAGAACCTACGCGCAGAGTACGCGGCCGATGATTCCGGTGCGATTGTCGGTGGTGAAACGGCTATCGCGCTCGATACGAACGTGACGGCTCAGGCTGACTTGACCAAAATCATCCCGATTGTGCTGATTGTCATCTTCATCATCTTGATGCTGCTTCTGCGCTCGATTGTGACTCCGCTGATCTTGATCTTTACGGTCGTCGTCAGCTACGCGGCAACTCTGGGTGTCTCGGCACTGGTGTTCAACAACATCTTCAAGTTCCCGGGCGCGGATGCGAGCGTGCCCCTATTTGGCTTTGTCTTCCTTGTGGCGCTGGGCATTGACTACAACATCTTCTTGATGACCCGCGTGCGTGAAGAGAGCTTCAACATCGGCACCCGACCCGGCATTCTCAAGGGTCTGGCGGTCACCGGTGGTGTCATCACCTCGGCCGGAATTGTGCTCGCGGCAACTTTCGCAGCTCTCGGTGTGATCCCGATTCTGTTCCTGGTTCAGATTGCCTTCATCGTTGCGTTCGGCGTCATTCTCGACACCGTGCTCGTTCGCTCCCTGCTGGTTCCCGCGCTCTCGTATGACATCGGGCGCAAGATCTGGTGGCCGAGCAAGCTCGGTCGCGCAGGCGAGTAAGCAAAGCCAGAAAGAGATCACGGCGTGATTAACGGCGAGGTCTCTTTTTGGTGGTCTCAACTCGGCGGGGTTCGATCATCGCGCCCGGCGCTTCCCGGTGACCGCTCGGTCGACGTCTGCATCGTCGGAGCCGGTTACACCGGACTATGGACCGCCTACTATCTCAAGCGCGCGCAACCCGACCTCGAAATCGCAATCGTTGAGAAAGAGTTCGCCGGATACGGCGCATCCGGTCGAAACGGTGGCTGGCTGACCAACTCGGTCACCGGCGGGCGAGAGCAGTACATCGAAAAGTTCGGTCGTGACTCGGCCGGGCACATGCAATCCATGCTCAACGAGACCGTCGCTGAGGTCATCAGGGCGGCCGCACGCGAGGGAATCGACGCCGACATCGTCAGCGGGGGTGAGTTCATCTTGGCCCAGAATCCGGCACAGCAGGCTCGCCTTGTCGGGTGGGCTACCGACGAGCAATCCTGGCCGATGACCGATGCCGTCTTGCTGAGCGCGGCCGAGGCCCGAGAGCGCGTCAACATTGAGCCCACGACCGGCGCGCTGTGGCATCCGCATGCGGCGCGCATCCACCCGGCCAAGCTGGTTGCTGGTCTGGCTCGAGTCGTCGAGGGCATGGGCGTCACCATCTACGAGCAGACGAATGCAAGCGTCATTGAATCGGGTCGGGTCGTGACTGACCGCGGGGTGATGACTGCCTCGACCGCGGTCATTCGGGCAACCGAGGGGTTCACGGCAAACCTTGCCGGGCTGCACCGAGCGTGGCTGCCCATGAACTCATCGATGATCGCCACTGAGCCGCTGCCCGAAAGCGCCTGGCGCGAGATCGGCTGGACCGGTCGCGACGTCATCGGTGACATGGCCCACAGCTACTTCTACGCCCAGCGCACAGCCGACGACCGCATTGCCATTGGAGGCAGGGGAGTGCCCTACCGCTTTGGCTCTCGCACCGACAGCGACGGCTCGACCGCCGACTCGACAGTGGATGCCCTGACCACGCTTTTTCGCAGGCTCTTTCCTTCAGCGGCCCACGCCGCCATCGACCACGCCTGGTCGGGCGTGCTGGGTGTTCCGCGCGACTGGTCTGCCACCGTCGGATTTGACGAGGCAACACGAGTCGGCTGGGCCGGTGGTTACGTGGGAACAGGCGTCACGGCAACGAACCTGGCTGGCCGAACCCTGGCCGATCTGGTGCTGGGTCGAGACACCGACGAAACCCACTTGCCGTGGGTCAACCACCGCGTGCGCAACTGGGAGGTCGAGCCATTGCGTTGGCTTGCCGTGCGGGGCCTCTACTCGGCCTATCGCATGGCCGACACCTCAGAGCGGTCCGGCCGGTCGACGACCTCGCCCATTGCGCGAATCGCTGACGTCGTCAGTGGCCGCAAGCACTAAGTGGCTGCAGCGGAGTCGCCACCGCGCGATTAAGGCGCGAAGGTGAGCTCAGGCTCCACATCGACCACGAGCACGAGCGGTTCGGTGCGCGAGGCGAGAGTCGGCATAACCTCGGCAAGGGTGGCGCGAACATCTTCGTAGGTTGAGATGCGCTCGGCAGGGCATCCGAGTGAACGCGAAAGCTCGACAAAGTCGACCTCATCGAATGCCGGCCAGGCAGGGGAACCCGTGCCGAACTTTTCGTCGAGTCGATCCATGACGGCGTAGCGTCCGTTGTTCAAGATGATGAAAAGCGCGCCGGCCTGATACTTGGCCGCCGACCACAGACCCTGAATGGCATACATCGACGAGCCGTCACCCAAGATCGCAACAACCGGGCGCTCGCTGCCCATACGCAGGCCGATGGCTGCGGGCAGGCCGAAACCAAGACCGCCCATGGCCGCACTCACAAAGCCGAGCGGCTGCTTGGCGGGCAGAAGGTCGTGCAGGTCGGGGCGACTCGAGGGGGTCTCCTCTACAAGAATCACGTCGTCACTGATCAGTTCGGCAAGCGCGGCCATCACCTGGGATGCCCGCAACGGCTCACCTGCGGCTGGTGGGTTCACCGTGCGGCGCTTGAACTCGATGGTCGTGCGCAACGTGGCTACCGGGTTCACCATGTCGGTGACTGCCTGCAGAGTCGGAGCAAGATCCGCGATGATCGCCAGCTCGGCGGGGGAGCGGTGCGCCTCGTCGGAGTCCTGCGTCAAAACGAAGACGCGAGTGCCGGGGGCGAACATGTCTCCGCCCTCATAGTTGTACTGACGAAAGACCGGAGCGCCAACGCTCACGATGAGGTCGAACTGGGTGAGCTGACCGCGAACGGTCGAGCGAGACGCCGACAGGAATCCCGCGAACAGCGGGTGGTTCTGCGGAAAACCTGCACCGCCAGCAAACGACTCCTGCAGCACGGGGGCGTTAATCTTCTCGGCGAGGGCAACAGCAGCCGCCCATCCTTCGACGCTGTCATTTCCAGCGCCTGAAATGATGACCGGATTTTTTGCCTGGTTCAAAGCGAGCGCGAGTTCGGCCACGGCGGCTTCGCTGGGTCGGGCTGTGCGCTCAACGCGGGCGGCGGCAGCGAAGACATGGGCTTCGTCGACCGGCTGGCTCCAGTCGTCCATGGGTACAACAACGATTGCGGGGCCACGCTTGGTCACTGCCTCGTGGTGGGCGCGGGCCAGCGCTGCGGGAACATCCTGGGCAGTGATGGGCTCGTTGTACCAAACCGGATACTCGCCGGCCAGACCGCGAATGCGTCCGGCCAAGAATGGGTCGGTGGCGATGTGCCGGCGGTCTTGCTGGCCGACCAGAATCACCAGCGGCGCCCGGTTTACCCGCGCGGTAGCAATGGCGCCAATCGCATTGCCCAGCCCTGCGGTGGTGTGCACGATGACCATTGCCGGAGCGCGACGAGCCAGCGCGTATCCGGTCGCCATGCCGACAACCGAGCCCTCATGCAGGGCCAGGGTGAAATCGAAATCTTTCGGGAAGTTCGCCAGCAACTGAATCTCGGTCGAGCCGGGGTTGGCAAAGACGCGGGTGAGTCCGCGTGAGCGCAGAACGTCGAAGGTGGCATCACGGATGGTGCGAGCGGCAGCGGTCGTCATGGCACGACTTTATCCGCCCCGCCGGCTTCAGGGCACGGGCGCTGTGAGACAAAGGTTCTGCGCGTCAATCCTGATGCGCTCAATGACAAAACGCGGTTTTCGAAATCGGAGTACGCTCGCAACCACGCGGATTTTTCCGTTCTGAGTACTGCACGCATTCTGGTCTCGAGGAGGAGACATGGCACTTCTGGATCCCGCTCTGTGGAGCGACAAGATTTACACAGCCAAGGGCTGGGTTAAGGCCGGTGGCGGATCGCGCGACGTCGTGTCGCCTGCCACAGGCGAGAAGCTTGGCTCGATTGGTATGGCATCTGTTGCAGATGTCGAGCAGTCCGCCAAGGATGCAGCCGCAGCTCAGGTTGAGTGGGCAAACACCGCTCCCGAGGCTCGCGCAGCGATTCTTCGCAAGGCTGGCGAGCTCTTCGAGCAGCACGCGGCAGAAATCGAGTCGTGGTTGGTCAAAGAGGCCGGTTCCATTCCTCCCAAGGCTGGGCTCGAGACGCACATCGCTGCTCAGGAGTGCTTCGAGGCATCCGCGCTTCCGACTCACCCCGCTGGTCAGGTTCTTCCCTCGGGCGGAGACCACTGGAGCTTCTCCCGTCGTCGTCCCGCCGGTGTTGTAACGGTCATTGCGCCATTCAACTTCCCGCTGATTCTTTCGATTCGCTCGATTGCCCCGGCCATTGCCCTGGGTAACGCGGTTCTCTTTAAGCCAGACCCCCGCACGGCTGTCGGCGCAGGTGCCGCTCTTATCCGCGTCTT
The DNA here is from genome assembly GCA_903859205.1 of uncultured Microbacteriaceae bacterium. Lineage (GTDB taxonomy): Bacteria > Actinomycetota > Actinomycetes > Actinomycetales > Microbacteriaceae > CAIOLM01. The sequence continues at coordinate 58,578 of CAIOLM010000036.1, read as the reverse complement.
CGAAGAGGCCGGCCTCCCCGCCGGTGTCTTCCAGCTCCTGAACGGTGCTGCAGACGTGGGCGAAGCAGTGTGTTCTGCTCGCGAGGTCCGCGTGATTTCGTTCACCGGTTCAACTCCCGCGGGTCGCAAGGTTGGCGAACTCGCTGCCAAGCACCTCAAGCGTGCTCACCTAGAGCTCGGCGGAAACAACGCCCTCATCGTCCTCCCCGGTGTAGACGTTGCCAAGGCCGCTTCGGCAGGCGCATTCGGTTCGTGGATGCACCAGGGTCAGATCTGCATGACCACCGGTCGCCACATCGTTCACGAGTCGGTCTACGACGCTTACGTCGCAGCGCTCGTCGAGAAGGCGAACCACCTGCCCGTTGGTGACCCGGCTTCCGGTCAGGTCGCTCTTGGCCCGATCATCGACGCAAACCAGACCGCCAAGATTCAGGCAATCGTCGACGAGACCGTTGCTCAGGGTGGAACACTTGCCGCCGGTGGAACGCACGAGGGCAACTTCTTCAAGCCCACCGTTCTGACGAACCTCACGCAGGACAGCTCGGCATGGAAGAACGAGATCTTCGGGCCGGTTGCCCCGATCATCAAGTTCTCGACCATCGATGAGGCCATCGCGATTGCAGAGAACTCGGAGTACGGCCTTTCGGTCGGAATCCTCGGTGAGGTCGGCGAGGCAATGAAGATTGCCGATCGCCTGCACACCGGCATTTTGCACATCAATGAGCAGACCGTCGGTGACGAAGCAAACATTCCGTTCGGTGGCGTTGGTGCATCGGGTACGGGTTCACGCTTCGGTGGAGCTGAGGCGAACCTCGAGGCATTCACTGAGACCCAGTGGCTGACCGTTCGCTCGGACATCGCTCCTTACCCCTTCTAAATAGCGGCGCGAGCATGACCGAAACGCTCGAGTACGATTTCGCGGCGTGGTCGACAGTCCTCTCCGACACTCACCTGTCGATGAGGCTGTTCGACCCCGCTAGCGAAAACTTTCGGGCGCGCATCCGGTCACAATCGATGAGCGGTGTTCGCATGTTCGACATCGTCATGGATGCGCACAGCTCCGAGCGCACTCCCGCGCTTCTGAGTGGCGACGACACCCGCATCTATGGCATTGAGCTGCAGATCGAGGGCTCGAGCGTCATCGAGCAAGATGGCGTTCGCTCGGTGCTCAACCCGGGCGATTACACGCTCTATGACTCGACGCGACCGTTCAAGCGGTTCTTCGACGAGCGTGTGCGCATCTTCGTTTTGCGGTTTCCGCAGAACATGGTTTCGCTGCCCTCGCACACCATGCGCACTATCACCGCGATGCGACTCGGCGCTGACGAAGGCATTGGCGTTGTGGTTTCGCCGTTCATGCAAACCATCGCCGACAACATGGATGAGCTTGGTGGCTGGGCAGGCATGCGCGTCATGCACTCGCTCATCGACCTGGTCGGTGCTGCGCTCGCCGAGAAGCTGTATGTCGAAGACAAGCTCGCAGGCGGATCGCGTGCCCAAGGATTCCTTCGGGTGTGCGACTACATCATGGAGAACTTGTCTGACCCCTCGCTCAGCCCCGACACCATTGCTGCCGCGACCTTCATCTCTACGCGTCAACTGCACAAGCTCTTCCATGCCGAGCGCGTCACCGTGTCGCAGTGGGTGCGTGATCGTCGACTCGAACAGTGCCGTCGCCAGCTGGCCGATCCGACCGAGTCGGGAACGAGCGTCGGCGACATTGCTGCGAACTGGGGCATCTTCGACGGAGCTCACTTCTCGCGCATCTTCAAGCAGACCTACGGCGTGAGCCCGCGTGAGTATCGCCGCACGCACATGGGCGAAGTCGCCTAACTTCGAAGCTAGCTCCGAAAGCTATCCGCGGGCGCGCAGGCGAACGGTGGGCATCTCGGGAGCCGGCAGTGGGCCTGTCGGGTAGGCCACGAATCCGAAGTCTCCCTCGTGGTCGGTACCGTGGACGACCTCGCTTTGCCACTTCGCACGAAACGCCGCAATTTCGTCGTGGTCGCGGCCCACGAAGTTCCACCACATCACGAGCTTTTCGCCAAAGGGAACGCCGCCGATGAGCAGCACCCTCGCCGGCTGGTCACCGGTTTCGATGACGACCGTGTGGGCGCCCGTGGGCGCGTAGGCCAGGTGTGCAGGCTCGACGACCTCACCGCTGACGATCACGTCGCCCGAGTCGACGAGCACGCCGTACTCGAATTCGGGGTTCGCGGGCAGTTCGATGCGCTCGCCAGCGGGAATCAGAATCTCTGCTCCTACGAGCGGACTAAAGGTTGTCGTCGGGGCGGTAACACCCAGCATCTCGCCGACGAACACGGTCACAGATGCCCCGCCGACGCTTGCCCGCGGCGCAACGTGATGCTCAAAGAACGGCAGCCCATGTCGCGCGGAATCCGGCAGCGCCACCCAGAGCTGCACCCCGTGAATGCGCTTCGTGCGCGGCGTCGACACCTCGACGTGCTGGATTCCCCGCCCGGCAGTCATCAGGTTCACCGTGCCCGGGTTGATCAACTGGTGCGAGCCCACGCTGTCGTAGTGCTCGATCTCGCCCTCGAAGAGCCAACTGACGGTTTGCAATCCGGTGTGCGGGTGCGGCGGAACCGCCATCCCTGCGTCGCCGCCCTGAATCTCATTCGGCCCGTAGTGGTCGAGAAAACACCAGGCGCCGATGGTGGTGCGACCGATTCGGGGAATTGTGCGCCGCACTTTCATCGCGCGCACACCACCGAGGGGCACAACGCGGGGCGGGTAAACGGTCACACTTCATCTAACCCGCTGGCGGGATTTTTGTTCCCGTGGATGGCCGATGAATTTTCTGTCGGAGGTGATGTTTGTCGGGGTTGCGAGTTTTGAGGCGTCATCGATTTATCGACGCCTCAATGTTTGAGCGAGGAGACAAATGTCACGGAGACAGAAAATTCATCAGCGATAACGCCCACGGCGAACAACGCCCAAAATTCAGTCGTCGGCTGGTTACCTATATGTAAGCCGTAATGTCCGGCGCCGAAGGAGTTCGAAATGTTTGAGAGATTTACTGACCGCGCTCGTCGCGTCGTTGTCTTGGCACAAGAAGAAGCCAAGATGCTCAACCACAACTACATCGGTACTGAGCACATCCTTTTGGGTCTGATTCACGAGGGCGAGGGTGTTGCAGCCAAGGCGCTCGAGTCGCTGAACATCTCGCTCGACGCCGTGCGCGAGCAGGTGCAAGACATCATCGGTCAGGGGCAGCAGCAGCCGACGGGTCACATTCCCTTCACCCCTCGCGCCAAGAAGGTCCTTGAGCTCAGCCTGCGCGAGGCACTGCAGCTCGGACACAACTACATCGGCACCGAGCACATCCTTCTCGGTCTCATTCGCGAGGGTGAGGGCGTTGCCGCTCAGGTTCTGGTCAAGCTCGGCGCTGACCTCAACCGCGTTCGCCAGCAGGTCATTCAGCTTCTCTCGGGTTACCAGGGCAAAGAGCCCGTTGCCACCGGCGCCAAAGAAGAGCCCACGGGCTCGGCCGCCGGCTCGCAGGTGCTCGACCAGTTCGGTCGCAACCTCACCCAGCAGGCGCGCGACGGCAAGCTCGACCCGGTCATCGGCCGTGAAAAAGAGATTGAGCGCGTCATGCAGATCCTGTCGCGCCGCACCAAGAACAACCCCGTGCTTATCGGTGAACCCGGAGTCGGAAAGACCGCCGTTGTTGAAGGTCTGGCGCAGGCCATCGTTACTGGTCAGGTTCCCGAGACCCTTAAAGACAAGCAGGTCTACACGCTCGACCTCGGCTCGCTCATCGCCGGAAGCCGCTACCGCGGTGACTTCGAAGAGCGTCTGAAGAAGGTCACCAAAGAGATTCGTACCCGCGGCGACATCATCGTCTTCATCGACGAGATTCACTCGCTGGTCGGTGCCGGCGCTGCCGAAGGCGCGATTGATGCTGCGAGCATCCTCAAGCCCATGCTCGCCCGCGGTGAGCTCCAGACCATTGGCGCAACCACTCTTGACGAGTACCGCAAGCACTTTGAAAAGGATGCCGCACTCGAGCGCCGCTTCCAGCCTGTTCAGGTTGCCGAGCCGTCGCTGCCGCACGCCATCAACATTCTCAAGGGTCTGCGCGACCGTTACGAGGCACACCACAAAGTTCAGATCACCGACGGAGCCCTCGTTGCGGCAGCCAACCTGGCCGACCGTTACATCAGCGACCGCTTCTTGCCCGACAAGGCCATCGACCTCATCGATGAGGCCGGAGCTCGTCTGCGCCTGTCGTTCCTGTCGAACCCGCCCGAGCTTCGTGAGCTCGACGACAAGATTTCTCTGACACGCGCCGAGAAAGAAAAGGCCATCGAAGACCAAGACTTCGAGCTCGCCGCCAAGTTGCGCGACGAAGAGAAGGCCCTCCAGGGTGAGCGCGTTCGTGAAGAGCAGAAGTGGCGCTCAGGTGACCTGGCCACGAATGGCGTCGTCGACGAAGGAATCATCGCTGAGGTGCTGGCCCAGGCCACGGGCATCCCGGTGTTCAAGCTCACCGAAGAGGAGTCGGCTCGACTGGTCTTCATGGAGAAGGCCTTGCATCAGCGCGTCATCGGTCAGAACGAAGCCATCGAGGCTCTGTCAAAGACCATCCGTCGCACGCGCGCTGGCCTCAAAGACCCCAAGCGTCCTTCGGGCTCGTTCATCTTCGCCGGTCCAACCGGTGTCGGAAAAACCGAGCTCGCCAAGGCGCTCGCCGAGTTCCTGTTCGACGACGAGGGCGCTCTCATCTCGCTCGACATGAGCGAGTACGGCGAGAAGCACACCGTTTCGCGTTTGTTCGGTGCCCCTCCCGGATTCGTCGGCTTCGAAGAAGGCGGACAGCTCACCGAGAAGGTTCGCCGCAAGCCGTTCAGTGTCGTGCTTTTCGACGAGATCGAAAAGGCTCACCCCGACATCTTCAACTCGCTGTTGCAGATTCTTGAAGAGGGTCGCCTCACCGACGGTCAGGGTCGTGTCGTCGACTTCAAGAACACCGTCATCATCATGACGACCAACCTCGGCACCAAAGACATCTCGGGTACCCCGGTTGGTTTCCAGATCGATGGCGAGGGTGGCACGACCTACGACCGCATGCGCGGCAAGGTCAACGAAGAGCTCAAGAAGCACTTCAAGCCCGAGTTCTTGAACCGTGTCGATGACATCATCGTGTTCCCTCAGTTGAGCAAAGACGAGCTCCGTCAGATTGTCGACCTGTTCGGCAAGCGTCTGAGCGACCGTCTGCTCGACCGCGACATGACGCTCGAGATCACGCAGGCTGCCAAGGATCGCCTCATCGAAATTGGGTTCGACCCATCGCTCGGAGCGCGTCCGCTGCGTCGCGCCATCCAGCGCGAGGTCGAAGACAAGCTCTCCGAGAAGATCCTGCAGGGCGAGCTCAACGCTGGCGACCACGTTCACGTGGACCTCGTCGACAACGAGTTCATCTTCACCACGAGCAAGAACGCGTTCGCTGAGGCTACCCCGACCGAGTAGTGCGCCACCGCTACGCTTGAGGGATGACCGAAAAGACGTTCAGTGTGCGCCCCGCGCGCACATCTGACGTCCCTGGAATTCAGGCGCTGATCGAGCCACTCGTGGAGCAGAACATCCTGCTGCGCAAGGAAAACGTCGAGCTTTATGAGTCAGTTCTCGAGTTTCGAGTTGCCGTCGACGGCGCCGATCGAGTTGTCGGATGCGGTGCCTTGCACGTGCTCTGGCAAGACCTCGGCGAGGTGCGAACCATTGCTGTTCATGACGACTTCCGCGGTCACGGTGTTGGTCACGCGATTTACAGCGACTTGGAGAAGCAGGCTCGGTCCATCGGGCTGGGTCGTCTGTTCTGTTTGACCTTCGAGGTGGATTTCTTTACCCGCCAAGGATTCGCTGAGGTAAGCGACGAAATCATCCCACCCGAGGTCTACGCCGAGATGCTTCGCTCGCATGACGAAGGTGTGGCCGAATTCCTGGACGTTGCCCGCGTAAAGCCGAACACGCTCGGTAATACCCGAATGCTCAGGTTGCTCTAGATACGGTAGGGCTATGTCCCAGTACCGACCCGGCACCCAACCGCCTCGCCGACGCTATTCCAAGAAGGTCATTCGACGTCGTCAGCAGGTTGCCGTAGGTGGGCTCATCCTCATCGTTCTGATCATCGTGATCAGCCTGGCGCAGTGCTCTTCGGGCTCCACGCCAGAGCCGACCGCCTCGCCGACCGTCGCTCCCACGATTGCTCCCTCGACCGATGGCCCGGTTCCGCAAGATTCGGCTACGCCGGACCCTGGCGCCTCTGGTAGCCCGATTATGGGTGACACCGGATACACCGGTCCGGAGGCAACCTGTGCAACCAAGGTGCTTCAGGTCACTGCGTCTACCGACAAGGTTTCTTATGGTTCTGGCCAGAACCCGCAGCTCACGATGTCAGTGAAGAACGCCGGCCCGAGCGCCTGCAAGGTCAACGTAGGCACGACCGCTCAGGTCTTCCAGATTTCGAGCAATGGCAAAATCATTTGGCAATCTACCGATTGCCAAACCGATGGTGTTGATTACTGGGCACTCCTGGAGCCGGGGCAGAAGCTCAGCTCAGCGACTCCGGTCTCGTGGAACCGCGAGGTGAGCTCGCCCGACACCTGTGACGCCGCCACTCGCGCCAAGGCCTCGGCCGCGGGAGCCACGTACTACCTGACGACCTTCATGGGCCCGGCCAAGTCGGCGCAGTCCAAGTCGTTTACCTTGAACTAGAAAGCGGCGTCGATCTCGCGCTCGCGGGCGTCTTTCGCGGTGTCGAACGCTTTGGCGAGGGCTTGGCGAATCGAACCTGAGTCGTCTGTGATGAGCGTTGAGAAGCCCAGTCGGGTCGACTCGCTCTCACGCTGTCGGCCTGATGCCACAGGACGCACCTCGCCGGCGAGGCTGATCTCGCCGAATGCGGCAACCGTGGGCGCAATGGGTTTGTCGTGAAATGCGCTGGCGATAGCAATCGCGATGGCAAGGTCGGCCCCCGGTTCGGCCAGGCGCACACCGCCAACTGTCGAGACATAAACGTCTTTGTCGCTGAGCTTGAGCCCTGCTCGGCGTTCCAGCACAGCAAGCAGCATGGCGACTCGAGATGAGTCGACGCCGTTGGTGACGCGGCGCGGGTTGGCTGTGCTGCTTGCCACGACCAGTGCTTGAATCTCGACGGGCAGAGCGCGGCGACCCTCCATGGCCACAGTCACACAGGTGCCAGAAACTGGCGTCGCCGAGCGACTCATGAATAGGCCGCTGGGGTCGGGTACTTCGCTGATGCCCTCGCCGGTCATCTCGAAGCAGCCGACTTCGTCGGTGGGCCCGAAGCGGTTCTTGAGTGCGCGAACAAATCGCAAGGCGGTCTGGCGGTCACCCTCAAACTGGCAGACCACGTCAACGAGGTGCTCGAGCAAACGGGGGCCAGCGATGGTGCCGTCTTTGGTCACGTGGCCGACAAGCAGCAGGGGCAGCTCGCGATTCTTGGCAACGCGAATCAAGGCGCTGGCGACCTCGCGCACCTGGCTGGGGCCTCCGGCTAAACCTTCGACGGATGCGCTAGCCACGGTTTGAACCGAGTCGACGATGAGCAAGCCAGGGTTGACCGCCTCGATTTGAGCGAGCACCGTGCCGAGATCCGTTTCGGCCGCGAGGTAGAGGTTCTCGGTGAGAGCCCCTGTTCGCGAGGCACGCAGTCGCACCTGACTGACGGATTCTTCGGCGCTGACGTAGAGAACTTTGGTACCCGACTTTGCGGCGCGGGCGGCTACCTCGAGCAGAAGCGTGGATTTGCCGACGCCGGGCTCACCCGAAAGCAAGATGGTGGCGCCGGGCACAATGCCACCGCCGAGCACTCGATCGAACTCGTTGACCCCGGTCGGCGTGTGACTGGCATCTGACGAAAACGAAACCTCGGTGATGGGCTTGGCAACGGCGTCTGCCGAGAGGTTGACCGAAGTCACCTTCGCGAGAATGCCCGTTTTGGCACCTTCTTCAACAACAGTGCCCCAGGCCTGACATTCCCCACAGCGACCGGCCCATTTCGCGGTCGTCCAGCCGCACTCGCTGCAGCGAAAACCGGGAGTGTTTTTGGCCATGACTTCACCCTAGTTGGCGCATCCGACAGGCGAGTGGATGCGCGCGGAAACCTGTGCGGGTGGCCTCGATTAGCGCGCAGGGGAGTGCCTCGCGTAAACTTTCCCACGGTTCCGTGTCCGAGCGGCCGAAGGTGCAACTCTCGAAAAGTTGTGTGGGTGAAAGTCCACCGTGGGTTCAAATCCCACCGGGACCGCCATAAAAGTAAGACCCCCGTTCAGGGGGTCTTATTTTTTTGTGCTCTGGTGGTCGTTCATTGAACCCACTGTGCCCGCAAATCCCACCTAGGCTGACACCATGACTGAAAAGCCCATCATTCCTTCGATTCACATCCGCGCCGCCGCGACGTGGATCGTGATCTTTCCGCTCGTTGCCCTTGGCCTCGCGTTCCTCGGACCCATCATGGGCACTCTGCACCCCGTCTTGAAAGCCTTCGTGTTGACCGTGATCATCGTCCCGCTTGCGGTTTACGTTCTCGTGCCTCAACTTCTGAAGCTCTACGTTTGGCGCGTGAAGCGCTGGCGCGAGCGCGGTATCCGATAGAAATAGAAACATGAGCGTTGGCACCCCGGATCCCAGTGGCGGTTGGTTGAGCGATGACGAGCTGGCGAACATCCGCCGCCGTCTGCCCTTGCTGTACGTTGAGGCTGTTCCCGTGCGCGTCGACGGACTCGGTGTCGTCACCGAGGTCGGGCTTCTGCTTCGCGCCAACGCCTCCGGTGCCATGACCCGCACAATTGTTTCGGGTCGCGTGATGTACGGCGAGACACTGCGCGAGGCGCTGTTTCGTCACCTGGAGAAAGACCTCGGCCCTATGGCCTTCCCGCTGCTTCCGGCAAGCCCCATCCCGGCTCACGTCGCCGAATACTTCCCGTTCAAGGGCATCTCTGCCTACACGGATGAGCGTCAGCACGCTGTTTCGCTGGTCTTCGTTGTACCAGTTACGGGTACCTGTGAGCCTCGCCAAGATGCTCTCGAACTGACCTGGCTAACCCCCGAGGATGCCATCAGCAGTGCAGTGCTCGATGAGATGGAGGGTGGTCGCGGCGCCCTGCTGCGTGCGGCACTCTCCTCCGTAGGGCATTCCCACTAGATATAGGTGCTCGCGCTTCAGGTACACTAAAACAGCGGAGGTTTTCCTCCTGATTTTGCCTTGCAAAAATATCTGTCCAACGTTGAGCTGAAAACCGAGAATCTGATGGCCGAAACGCCCCAATTCAGTGAGTCCCGTCGCGGCTATGAGCCTGCCGACGTCGACCGCGCCTTCGCCGACATCACCGCGCGCATCGACCGCGCACAGGCAGACCGCGAGGCAACCGATCAGGCCATTGAGCGCCTGACCCGTGAACTTAACGAGGCCAAGAGTGCTCTTAAGCGAGCCAACTCAAAGCCTTCCTTCTCTGATCTCGGTGCGGCTTTCGAGCAGACTCTCCGCGTTGCTGAAGAGCAGGCCGGAAAGTTGCTCAAGGACGCAACCGACGAGGTCAACGAACTTCGTGACATCGCCAAGGCCGAGGCCGAGCGCATCACGACCAGCGCTAACCGTCAGGCTGAGAAGCTTTCAGCCGAGGCTGAGAAGCGTTCGGTGGAGGCTCGAGTTTCTAGCGAGCGCCGTGCAGCAGAAATTATTCAGGTTGCTGAGTCACGACTCGAAGCAGCAAAAGCGAGCCTCGAAGAGGCGCGCGAGCAAGCCCAGAGCATCGAGCAAGACGCAGACCAAACCGCCGTCGAAATCCTTGCTGTTGTCCAGCGTGAGACCGACGACGCTCGTGCCGAGATGGCCACGCTGCGCCAGCTCAACGAGCGTGAGCAGCAGCGCATCCAGCGTGAGATTGAGGCAGTTCAAGAGAAGTCGGATCGCGAGTCGCGCCGTCTGAGCGAGCAGACCTCCACTTACATCGCCGAAATCACGCGCGATGCCGAGGCCCAGGTTGTCGAAGCCGACCAGCACGCCGTGGAGCTGGTCGCCGAGGCCGAGGCGCTCTACGAGCGCCTGCACCAAGAAGCAGAAGCCACGGTTGCTGCGGCAAACGAAACCGCTGAGCGTCTGGTTGCTCGTGCCCGTGACCGCGCCGCAGTGCTATCGGAGCAGATGCGCGGTCATGCAGAAGGTTTGCTTCAGGAGACCACCGACCGTCTGACTGAGATTGAAGAAGAACGCGCTGGCATCAATGACTTCGCCTACGAACTCAAGGTCGCACTCGGGTCAATCGATGAGGCCGAGGCCGAAATTGAACTTGACGTTCTTGAAACCGCCGACGACGCGGATGAGGAGAAGTAGCAATGGCTGAGAACTTTACTTTCCGCAGCTCGCGCAAGGGATACGACCAAGACGAGGTCAACGTCGCACTCGACGAGGCTGCTACCAAGGCGCGCCAGCTCGAGAACGAGCGCACCTCATCAGAGAAGACTCTCGACCGACTTCAGCGTGAGGTTGAAGAGGCTCGCGCCATGCTCAAGCGTGCCAACGCCAAGCCATCGTTCTCCGACCTTGGTTCTGCGTTCGAGCAGACACTGCGTGTTGCTGAGGAGCAGGCCGCCAAGATGGTCAAGGATGCCGCCGCAGAGGCGCAGGTCCTTCGAGAGAGCGCTCGCGCCGAGGCCGAGCAGATCACTCGACTGTCGCGTCTTCGCGCCGAGAAGCTCGTTGGTGACGCAGAGAGCAAGGCAGAAGACCTTCGTGTCGAGAGTGAGCGCAAGGTCACCGAGCTCAACAACCAGACTGAGGCCAAGACCACAGAGGCCCGCACCTCAATTGAGATTTCACAGCGCAAGGCTGCAACGGTGATTTCCGAGGCTGAGCGTGAAGCCGCCGAGATTCGTTCGCGCGTTCACCAAGAGACCGAAGACGTCAAGACCGAGCTTCAGACCTTGCGCCAGATTTCTGAGCGCGAGCAGTTCCGCATCGAGCGCGAAATCAAGATTGCCCAAGACGAAGCAGAGCGTGAGCGCCTTGCACTGCACGAAGAGGCAGTGGCCCACGTTCAGCGAATCACCGAAGAGGCGAACCAGCGCGTTGCCGAAGCTTCGAACCGCGCCGCCGAGCTCACCGACGAGGCTGAAGAGTATTTGGCAAGTGGTCGTCAGTCCAGTGAGAGCACTCTGGCTGCCGCCCGAGCCGCCGCTGCTGGGCTCATCACTCGCGCTCGCGCGCGTGCGGAAGCCCTCACCATGCGCTTCATCGAGCACGCGGCGGGTATTCAGTCGGCCACAGAGGCGCGACTGGCTCGTCTCGACGAGAAGACCCAGGGCATGGACTCCTTTGGTCTCACCCTGCGTGGCATGTCATCGCCGGAGTCGATGGTCGCTATCGACGAGTCAGAAGTTTAGGGCAAGAACTAGCCCCACTTTTTGGCGAGCTTGCTGAGCTTGGCTCCCCGGTATTGCCACAACGCCCACAGCCCGAGCCAGAGTGGAAGCGTCAGGATTCCAGCGCGCACGGAGAGGCGATCCCGGTAGAGCGTCTTGCCGCCGGCGCTGGCAGAAACCGCCATACGGTGGTCCCAGGTTTTGGTGAACGACAGCAGGCCCGAAAGCGGTTCACCCTGATCGATGACCATACGCACACCGCCGGGGCGCTGCGTGTAGCTGATGTCGATAGATTGCTTGCCCATCGGGAGAACGCCGAACAAGCTCATGGAGACGTGGTGCACCTTGGTCTCGTCCCAGCGTGAGGGAAATCCGCCCTCGTCGAGCGAGCGCACCCGCATCAGCGGCCGCAGGACTGATCGAAAAACTGCAGGGTTACCCAGAGCTGACCATGCTGCGTCAGGCGAGCAATCAAGCTCGAGCCTGAGAAAGATGTTCACGGTGAACCCCCGGTGTCTGGTGGTTTCACACTAAAGGACGTCTCTGTGAACCCAGGTAATGACGTGCGCACGATTGAAGCCTGAACCGCACGCTCCGCAGGAAAGCACGCGCGTGGGCTTGCGAAAACGGTAGTGGTCGTGCCCGCCAGGGCAGGTCCCAACCCACGGCGCTAGCTCGTTCGCGGCACTGCCGTCGTGCGTGCGCTTGCCGTCGTAGCCGAGGTCGCGGGCAATCTCTTTCCACTTCGAGCCGTGTCCGGCGCGCGGTCCGGCGAGGGCGTGTGCCACCTCATGAAGAAGCACCTGATGAATTTCGTCGTCGTCGTAGAGAGCGGCCAGGTGCTTCGAGACCGAGATGCGCTTGTGCGTAAAGTCGCAGAGCCCAGCGCGAGTGCGGGCGTGATCGAACCGGAAGGTCCAGATGCTCGGGTCGAGGTAGAGCTTGATGAGGGCATCCGCCCAGTGTTCGACGCGCGAGAGGTCAGCCATGGTCAGCGCTTCGTCGTTTGAAAGATGGTCTTGTTGGGTGTCGGTGAATCGATCGCGGTGTTGTCGGTGACGATCGGCGCCTTGGCGATGAACTGCTTCATCTCGGTGTCGGCGACGACCCGAGCAGGATGCGGGCCGCCGGCCATGAGTCGGGGCATCCAGTCGTTGAGATCGGTGCGAGTAGACCCAACCAGAACGACGTTGCCGAACCGGCGCCCCTTGAGCACCTGCGCCTCAGCAAAAGCAATGACCTCGGGCACCACTGCTTGAAGCGTGGCAGCCTCGGAGCGAACAAATGCGAGCCCGGGGCCATCGGCCGCATTGATCACAATCACGCCCGACGGGCTGAGCAAGCGCGCAACCTCGGTAAAGAACTCGAGCGAGGTAACGTGCGCCGGGGTGCGGGCACCTGAGTAGATGTCGACCACGACGAGGTCAACGGTTCCGAGCAGGCCCGCGGGCAACTTGCGCAGTACCTCGCGGGCGTCGCCGTACCGGATGCGGATGCTGGCCTGGCGCGGAAGGGGCAGGTGCTCGCGCACAAAGTCGATGAGATCCTGCTCGAGCTCAATCACCTGTTGGCGCGATCCCGGTCGAGTCGCCTCGACATATCGGGGGAGTGTCAGGGCACCACCGCCGAGGTGCACGGCGGTGATGGGCTCGCCCTCGTCAGCGAGTGCGTCAATCACGTGTCCGATGCGTCGCACGTACTCGAAAAACAGCTCATCGGGGTGATCCGGGAACACGTGTGACTGGGGGGTTCCGTCGACATCCAAGATAAAAGCGCCGTCTTGATATGGGTCGGGCTCGATGGTGGCGATGTGCCCTGAAGACTTCAAACGAACTGACGGATGCGCAACCACGCCTTCAGATTAGCCGGCTGGAGCCGCGCTCGCGGATTGCAACAAAATCGTGACTAGACAGAACCTACAGAACGGCTCTATAGTTGTACTTTGCGCGTCAGTTTGTCATGCCTTCATATTGCGGTGGGTGTGGCGGCAAGTCTTCATTCGTCGTAACGGCACCTCGAATGACCGATACTTGGCGTTTCCTGACGCGCGGTTTCCGATCACAAACCCACACCATGATGACCCTTGAGGTCTGCGGAGGTTATTCCCTTGGCTGCTGCGCGCAACGCATCCACGAAGTCGGTAAAGAACGGACGCAAATCTTCGCGTCTCTCCTTTGCCAAGATCACTGACACCCTTGAGGTTCCTGATCTGCTCGCCCTTCAGACCGAGAGCTTTGAATGGCTCATCGGTAACGAGAAGTGGAAGCAGCGTAAAGAGGAAGCACTCAAGGCTGGTCGCAAAGACCTGCCCGACCACACCGGTCTGGAAGAGATCTTCGAGGAGATCTCGCCCATCGAGAACCTCGATGAGACGATGCAGCTGAGCTTTACCAACCCCGTTCTCGACGAAGAGAAGTACTCCGAGCAGGAGTGCAAGGAGCGTGGCAAGACCTACGCTGCTCCGCTCTACGTCGAAGCAGAGTTCATGAACCACACCACGGGTGAGATCAAGACTCAGACCGTGTTCATGGGTGACTTCCCGATGATGACCGAAAAGGGAACCTTCATCATCAACGGAACCGAGCGCGTCGTTGTTTCGCAGCTCGTTCGTAGCCCCGGCGTTTACTTCGAGCGCACCCCCGAGAAGAACTCCGACAAAGACATTTTCTCGGCCCGCATCATCCCGAGCCGTGGTGCCTGGCTCGAGTTCGAGATCGACAAGCGCGACCAGGTTGGCGTGCGTATCGACCGCAAGCGCAAGCAGTCGGTAACCGTCTTCCTCAAGGCTCTCGGCCTGACCAGCGAAGACATCCAGAAGGAGTTCAAGGGCTATGAGTCGATCGACCTGACCCTTGAGAAGGACAGCATCCTCACCAAGGAAGACGCCCTCAAAGACATCTACCGCAAGATGCGTCCGGGCGAGCAGGTTGCCGCTGAGGCTGCCCGCACCCTTCTTGAGAACTACTACTTCTCGTCGAAGCGTTACGACCTGGCCAAGGTCGGTCGTTACAAGATCAACCAGAAGCTCGGTCTCGACGCTCCCATCAACGAGTCGGTTCTATCGGTTGCCGACATCGTCGCAACCATCAAGTACCTTGTTGCTCTGCACGCTGGACAGGCAACTCTTGCCGGCATCGTTGAGGGCAAGAAGGGCGAGATCGCTCTCGACATCGACGACATCGACCACTTCGGTAACCGTCGTATCCGCGCCGTGGGCGAGCTCATCCAGAACCAGGTTCGCACCGGACTCTCGCGCATGGAGCGCGTTGTTCGCGAGCGCATGACCACACAGGACATCGAGGCCATCACGCCTCAGACCCTGATCAACGTGCGCCCCGTGGTTGCTGCCATCAAGGAGTTCTTCGGTACCTCGCAGCTCTCGCAGTTCATGGACCAGAACAACCCGCTCGCCGGTCTGACGCACAAGCGTCGTCTCTCGGCCCTCGGACCGGGTGGTCTGTCGCGTGAGCGTGCAGGTGTTGAGGTTCGTGACGTTCACTCGTCGCACTACGGCCGCATGTGCCCCATTGAGACCCCTGAAGGCCCGAACATCGGTCTGATTGGTTCGCTCGCTTCGTTCGCGCGCATCAACGCTTTCGGATTCATCGAGACCCCGTACCGCAAGGTCGTCAAGGGCAAGGTCACCGACCAGATCGACTACCTGACCGCGAGCCAGGAAGACCGTCACGTTGTGGCTCAGGCAAACGCCAAGCTCACCGCTGACAAGCACTTCGCTGAGGACCGCGTTCTCGTTCGTCGTAAGGGTGGCGAGGTTGAACTCGTTCCCGCAGACGCCGTTGACTACATGGATGTTTCGCCGCGCCAGATGGTGTCGGTCGCAACGTCGATCATCCCGTTCCTCGAGCACGATGACGCGAACCGCGCCCTCATGGGTGCCAACATGCAGCGTCAGGCTGTGCCGCTTCTTCGTTCCGAGGCACCTCTCGTAGGTACGGGTATGGAGTCGTACGCAGCTCGCGATGCTGGCGATGTCATCTTCACCGAGAAGGCCGGTGTGGTCGCTGAGGTTTCAGCTGACTTCGTCACAGTGCAGCTCGACGAGGGTGGAACCCAGCAGCACTTCCTGCGCAAGTTCGATCGCTCGAACCAGGGCACCAGCTACAACCACCGCGTCATCGTCGAAGCTGGCGAGCGCGTTGAGGCTGGTCAGGCACTGGCTGATGGTCCGGCAACCGAGAACGGTGAGCTGGCTCTGGGTAAGAACCTCCTCGTGGCATTCATGCCCTGGGAAGGTCACAACTTCGAGGACGCCATCATCCTTTCGCAGCGTCTCGTTCAAGACGACGTGCTTTCTTCGATTCACATCGAGGAGTACGACGTTGACGCTCGCGACACCAAGCTGGGTAAAGAAGAGATCACTCGCGACCTGCCCAACGTTTCGCCTGAGCTCATCGCTAACCTCGACGAGCGCGGCATCATCCGTATCGGTGCCGAGGTTCGCCCCGGCGACATCCTGGTCGGTAAGGTCACGCCCAAGGGTGAGACCGAGCTTTCGGCCGAGGAGCGTCTGCTCCGCGCCATCTTCAACGAGAAGAGCCGCGAAGTTCGCGACACCTCGCTGAAGGTTCCTCACGGTGAAGCCGGAACCATCATTGCCGTCAAGGTATTCGACGCTGAGAACGACGAAGACGAGCTTGGCTCGGGCGTCAACCAGCGCGTTGTTGTCTACATCGCCCAGAAGCGCAAGATCACCGAAGGTGACAAGCTCGCTGGTCGTCACGGAAACAAGGGTGTTATCGCCAAGATCCTTCCGGTTGAAGACATGCCGTTCCTCGAAGATGGATCACCGGTTGACGTTGTTCTCAACCCGCTCGGTATCCCCGGTCGAATGAACTTCGGTCAGGTCCTCGAGACCCACCTCGGCTGGATTGCAAAGCAGGGCTGGAAGGTAGAGGGAACTCCGAAGTGGGCCACCGACCTTCCCGAAGCTGCTTGGGAAGCCGCACCCGGTACCAAGGTTGCAACCCCGGTATTCGATGGTGCTCGCGAGGAGGAGATCGAAGGTCTTCTCGACTCGACACTGAAGACCCGCGACGGTGAGCGTCTGATCGGTTCGTCCGGTAAGGCACGCTTGTTCGATGGTCGCTCGGGTGAGCCGTTCCCGGCGCCTGTTTCCGTCGGCTACATGTACATCCTCAAGCTGCACCACCTCGTCGACGACAAGATTCACGCTCGCTCGACTGGTCCGTACTCGATGATTACGCAGCAGCCGCTCGGTGGTAAAGCACAGTTCGGTGGACAGCGCTTCGGTGAGATGGAGGTGTGGGCACTCGAGGCTTACGGTGCCGCCTACGCACTCCAGGAGCTCCTGACCATCAAGTCCGACGACATCGTCGGTCGCGTCAAGGTCTACGAGTCGATCGTCAAGGGCGAGAACATCCAGGAGCCGGGTATTCCCGAGTCCTTCAAGGTTCTGGTCAAAGAGATGCAGTCGCTGTGTCTCAACGTTGAGGTTCTCAACGGAGTCGGCGACGTCATCGACCTGCGCGACAACGACGGCGAAGCCGACCGTGCAGCCAACGAGCTTGGCATCAACATTTCTAGCCGCTTCGAGACCGCGTCAATCGACGAGATCTAAGAAGCCAGACGAGACGAAAACAAAGGACTGAAAATTGCTCGACGCAACTACTTTTGAACAGCTTCGTATCGGACTGGCCACGGCTGACGACATCCGTCGTTGGTCGTTCGGTGAGGTCAAGAAGCCTGAAACCATCAACTACCGCACCCTCAAGCCCGAGAAGGATGGCCTCTTCGGAGAGCAAATCTTCGGACCGTCGCGTGACTGGGAGTGCTCCTGCGGCAAGTACAAGCGTGTCCGCTTTAAGGGCATCGTTTGTGAGCGCTGTGGCGTAGAGGTCACCAAGTCGTCCGTGCGCCGTGAGCGCATGGGGCACATTGAGCTGGCCGCACCTGTTACTCACATCTGGTACTTCAAGGGTGTTCCGAGCCGTCTGGGCTACCTGCTCGACATGGCTCCGAAAGACCTCGAGAAGGTTATCTACTTCGCTGCCTACATGGTTATCGACGTTGACCAGGACGGCCGTCACCAAGACATGCCCGGCCTTGAGAACGAGCTTCGCCTCGAGATCAAAACTCTGGCTGACCAGCGTGACTCGCGCATCGCTGACCGCCTGCAGCGCCTCGAGGTAGACCTCGCGGCTCTTGAGGCAGAAGGCGCCAAGGCCGACCAGAAGCGTCGCGTCAAGGATGCAGCCGAGAAAGAGATGGGTCAGATCCGCAAGGGTCTCGACGAGGAAATCGCTCGTCTCGAGCGCGTGTGGGACGACTTCCGCAACCTCAAGGTCGGCGACCTCAAGCCTGAAGACGCTGTCTTCAACGAGCTGGTTGACCGTTACGGTCTGTACTTCGAGGCACACATGGGTGCCGAGGCAATCAAGCGTCGTCTTGAGACCTTCGACCTGGCCACCGAGGCAACCAACCTGCGCGTTGAAATCAACGAGGGCAAGGGCGCCAAGAAGATCCGTGCGATCAAGCGCCTCAAGGTTGTTTCGTCGTTCCTGACCACCGGCACTTCGCCGGCTGCAATGGTTCTTGATGTTGTGCCGGTTATTCCGCCGGAGCTTCGCCCCATGGTTCAGCTCGACGGTGGCCGTTTTGCGACCTCTGACCTCAACGACCTTTACCGTCGTGTGATCAACCGCAACAACCGTCTGCGTCGTCTGCTTGACCTCGGTGCTCCCGAGATCATCGTCAACAACGAGAAGCGCATGCTTCAGGAGGCCGTCGACGCACTGTTCGACAACGGTCGCCGTGGTCGTCCCGTTACCGGAACCGGTAACCGCGCCCTCAAGTCGCTGTCTGACATGCTCAAGGGTAAGCAGGGTCGTTTCCGTCAGAACCTGCTCGGAAAGCGCGTTGACTACTCGGGTCGTTCGGTTATCGTCGTCGGCCCTCAGCTCAAGCTGCACCAGTGTGGTCTGCCCAAGCAGATGGCCCTCGAGCTGTTCAAGCCGTTCGTTATCAAGCGCCTCATGGAGCTCGGTCACACCGCAAACGTCAAGAGCGCCAAGCGTATGGTTGAGCGCAGCCGTCCCCAGGTCTGGGATGTTCTCGAAGAGATCATTCGTGAGCGCCCGGTTCTGCTGAACCGCGCACCTACGCTTCACCGTCTCGGAATCCAGGCGTTCGAGCCTCAGCTGGTTGAGGGCAAGGCTATTCAGCTTCACCCCCTCGTCTGTGCTGCGTTCAACGCTGACTTCGACGGTGACCAGATGGCTGTTCACCTTCCCCTCTCGGTTGAGGCTCAGGCCGAGGCTCGCATCCTGATGCTTGCTTCCAACAACATCCTCAAGCCGTCAGACGGTCGTCCGGTGACCCTGCCCACGCAGGACATGATCATCGGTCTGCACCACCTGACCACCGTCAAGGAAGGCGCAACGGGCGAAGGCCGCGCGTTCTCGTCTGTCAGCGAGGCGATCCTCGCCAAGGACCAGGGCTCGCTCGACCTCAATGCCAAGGTTCGCATCCGCTTTGCTGAGGGTCTGCACTTCGCCGAGGGCGATGCTCCCGAGGGCTACACCGGTGGCGCAATTACGCACCACACCACCCTCGGTCAGGCACTCTTCAACGAGGCACTTCCTGCCGACTACCCCTACATCCAGAAGGTTGCCGACAAGGGTCAGATCTCTGAGATCGTGAACGACCTCGCCGAGCGCTACCCCAAGACTGAGGTTGCCGCGACTCTTGACAACATCAAGGATGCCGGTTTCCACTGGGCCACTCGCTCGGGTGTCACCGTTGCTCTGTCTGACATCCTCACGCCTCCCAACAAGGCTGAGATCGTCAAGGGCTACGAGAAGAAGGCCGCCAAGGTTCAGTCCGAGTTCGAAAAGGGCATGATCACTGACACCGAGCGTCGTCAGGAACTGATCCAGATTTGGACCGAGGCAACCGCAGAGGTTGCTCAGGCCATGCGCGATCACTTCCCGGTCGACAACACCATCAACCGCATGGTGACCTCGGGTGCTCGTGGTAACTGGCTGCAGGTCCGCAACATTGCGGGTATGCGTGGTCTGGTGAACAACCCCAAGGGTGAGATCATCCCTCGTCCGATCATCTCCTCGTACCGCGAGGGTCTGTCGGTGGTTGAGTACTTCATCGCTACCCACGGTGCTCGTAAGGGTCTGGCTGACACCGCTCTGCGAACCGCTGACTCGGGTTACCTGACTCGTCGTCTGGTTGACGTCGCACAGGATGTCATCATCCGCGAAGAAGACTGTGGCACGAACAAGGGACTCGACCTCTCGATTGCAACCGCTGACGCCACTGGCGCACTGGTTCGTGACCGCGACGTTGAGAACTCGGTTTACGCTCGCACGCTCGCAACCGACGCAACCGACGCCAAGGGCAAGGCTGTTCACGCAGCCGGCACCAACCTCGGTGACGTTCAGATCAGCGAGCTCATCGCTGCTGGTGTGACCGAAGTCAAGGTTCGCTCGGTTCTGACCTGTGAGTCAGCTCAGGGTGTTTGTGCCGAGTGCTACGGTCGTTCGCTGGCTACCAACAAGCGCGCTGACATTGGTGAGGCCGTCGGCATCATCGCTGCTCAGTCGATTGGTGAGCCCGGAACTCAGCTCACGATGCGTACCTTCCACACGGGTGGATCGGCTTCGGCTGATGACATCACCCAGGGTCTGCCTCGTGTTCAGGAGCTCTTCGAGGCTCGTACCCCCAAGGGTGCGTCGCCGATTGCTGAGGCCGCTGGTCGCATCACCATCGAAGACACTGACAAGAGCCGTAAGGTCATCCTGACTCCCGACAACGGTGACGAGCCTGTCATCTACCCGGTCCTCAAGCGCTCGACCCTCTTGGTCGAAGACGGAGCTCACGTCGAGCTCGGTCAGCAGCTGCAGGTCGGAACGGTTGACCCCAAGGAAGTTCTGCGTGTGCAGGGCATCCGTGAGGTTCAGAAGCACCTCGTCGGTGGCGTCCAGGGCGTTTACCGCTCGCAGGGTGTGCCGATTCACGACAAGCACATTGAGGTCATCGTTCGTCAGATGCTCCGCAAGGTCACGGTCGTTGACCACGGTGAGACCGACCTCCTCCCCGGTGAGGTAGTCGACCGCTCGCGTTACACCGAGCTCAACCGTGCTGCCATGACCGAGGGTAAGAAGACCGCTTCGGCTCGTCAGGAAGTCATGGGTATCACCAAGGCTTCGCTGGCTACCGAGTCGTGGCTGTCGGCTGCTTCGTTCCAGGAGACCACGCGTGTTCTCACGCAGGCCGCCATGGACGGAAAGTCTGACCCGCTGATTGGTCTCAAGGAGAACGTCATCATCGGAAAGCTCATCCCGGCTGGTACCGGTCTGCACCGCTACCGCGACGTTGCTGTTGAGGCGACCGAAGAGGCCAAGGCTGAACGCTACCCGAACCGCATCTTTGCTGCGGCAGAAGATCTGACTGAGGCAGACCTCGACTTCGTCGAGTTCGAGTCCTTCTCGTCGGACGACTTCACCAACTACAGCTAGTCATTCGACTGCTTCGAAAGGCCTCACCTTCGGGTGGGGCCTTTCGCGTTGGTCGCGCACCGCGCAACCGTGGTTGGATGAGTCCATGAACGACAAGATTCCCGCCACCGGCTTCATCGTCGGCACGGCGTTCTTGTTTGCCGCAGCTTTTGGGGCCGTTGCAATCATGGGACTGGGGATGCTCGCCGTCCTGCTCGACAGCGACAATCCCTTTGCGCCGCTGATTCAGGGCGCCGGTGTGGCGGCCCTGATCGCGACAGCGGCGATCTGGGTGCTGGTCTCGATTCGCCAGGGATTACGCCGGGACAACAGGCTTCGGTGGGCCCCGATTCTCGTCGGTGCGGCATCCGGGCTGGTCGGCTTTGCGGTCTTTTACGCTGTTTTTGCGCTGATTTTCGACGCCGCGGGTGCGCAATCAACCATTGCAAGCCTGGTTAATCTCTTGCGCGCGCCAGCTACCTGGCTCGTCACAGTCGCCGCAGGAATCGCGTCGCTGTCGCACGTTGGCACTTTGCGCTGGCAGGCGCGCAATGCGCAAACCAAGCAGTTCGCCCAGCCGGAGGACTAGTCGGTTTGCACGCGGGTCAAATCCCGGGCTAAACTCGACTCTTGGTGCGCTTTGTGGCGTCATCGTGTCATGCCTTCGGAATTGATGTGAAGAAACCACGTAGAACACCGCGTATGGGTCAATACTTCTTCGCGAAGTGACCCCCACGGCATACCGATCGCGAAGGGTTCCTCGTTCGAGGCAATCTGATTGGTCATCTGCTCGAAGGTCGAGCGGCTGTCACCGTGCAGCACATAACAAGGAGAACCAGTGCCAACTATTAACCAGTTGGTTCGCAAGGGACGTTCGCCCAAGGTCACCAAGACCAAGGCACCCGCCCTCAAGTCGAACCCGCAGCAGCGTGGCGTATGCACCCGTGTGTACACCACCACCCCCAAGAAGCCGAACTCGGCTCTGCGTAAGGTCGCTCGTGTCAAGCTCAGCAACGGCACCGAGGTAACTGCCTACATTCCCGGTGAAGGCCACAACCTCCAGGAGCACTCGATGGTGCTCGTTCGTGGTGGTCGTGTGAAGGACCTCCCCGGTGTGCGCTACAAGATTGTTCGTGGTGCTCTTGACACCCAGGCCGTAAAGAACCGTAAGCAGGCTCGTAGCCGCTACGGAGCGAAGATGGAGAAGAAGTAATGCCACGTAAGGGTCCAGCCCCGAAGCGTCCCGTCGTCGCCGACCCGGTGTACGGCGCTCCTATCGTGACGCAGCTTGTTAACAAGATCCTCCTTGACGGTAAGAAGGGTCTCGCCGAGCGCATCGTTTACGGTGCACTCGAGGGTGTCAACGCCAAGACTGGCGGAGACGCTGTCGCAACCCTGAAGAAGGCCCTCGACAACGTGCGTCCGACCCTTGAGGTTCGTTCGCGCCGCGTTGGTGGTTCGACCTACCAGGTGCCCGTTGAGGTCAAGCCTCACCGCGCCAACACGCTTGCTCTTCGCTGGCTCACCAGCTACGCCAAGGCACGCCGCGAAAAGACCATGACCGAGCGCCTCATGAACGAAATTCTGGATGCTTCGAACGGTCTGGGCGCTGCTGTTAAGCGTCGTGAAGACACCCACAAGATGGCCGAGTCGAACAAGGCCTTCGCTCACTACCGCTGGTAGTCGGCAACAGCCTTTATTACTCGTTACTAATTTCGGAGGAATCCTGTGGCACAAGACGTGCTCACTGACCTGAACAAGGTCCGCAACATCGGCATCATGGCTCACATTGATGCTGGAAAGACCACCACGACTGAGCGAATCCTGTTCTACACAGGTATCACGCACAAGATCGGTGAGGTTCACGATGGTGCGGCCACCATGGACTGGATGGCTCAGGAGCAAGAGCGTGGAATCACTATCACCTCTGCTGCTACCACCTGTTTCTGGAACAAGAACCAGATCAACATCATCGACACCCCCGGTCACGTTGACTTCACCGTGGAGGTGGAGCGTTCGCTCCGCGTTCTCGACGGTGCTGTTGCTGTGTTCGACGGTAAAGAGGGTGTTGAGCCCCAGTCGGAGACCGTGTGGCGTCAGGCTGACAAGTACGACGTTCCCCGCATTTGTTTCGTCAACAAGATGGACAAGCTGGGTGCTGACTTCTACTTCACCGTAGACACCATCATTAACCGCCTCGGCGCTCGCCCGCTGGTCATTCAGATTCCGATCGGTTTCGAGAACACCTTCGAAGGCGTTGTCGACATCGTCGAGATGCGTGCACTGACCTGGCGTGGAGACTCCAAGGGTGACGTTGAGATGGGCGCCAAGTACGAGATCGAAGAGATCCCTGCCGACCTCGTCGACAAGGCCAACGAGTACCGTGCCAAGCTCATCGAGGCTGTAGCCGAGGCTGACGACGCTCTCCTCGAGCGCTACATGGAAGGTGACGTTGACTTCAGCGTTGCTGACATCAAGAAGGCCATCCGCAAGATGACCATCGCCAGCGAGATCTACCCGGTTCTCTGTGGTTCGGCATTCAAGAACCGCGGTGTTCAGCCCATGCTTGACGCTGTCGTTGACTACCTCCCCAGCCCGCTCGACGTTCCTGCAACTCAGGGTCACGACGTGCGCGACGAAGAGAAGATCATCGAGCGTCACCCGGTTTCGACCGACCCATTCGCTGCTCTTGCCTTCAAGATCGCTGTTCACCCGTTCTTCGGTCGTCTGACCTACGTTCGCGTGTACTCCGGTTCTGCTGACTCGGGTGCTCAGGTTTCGAACGCCACCAAGGGTAAGAAGGAGCGCATCGGAAAAATCTTCCAGATGCACGCCAACAAAGAGAACCCGGTCGAGAACATGACCGCCGGTCACATCTACGCTGTGATTGGCCTCAAAGACACGACCACGGGTGACACCCTGTGCGACCTCGACAGCCCTGTCGTTCTCGAGTCGATGACCTTCCCGGAGCCCGTGATCTCGGTTGCTATTGAGCCGAAGACCAAGGCCGACCAGGAGAAGCTCGGTACTGCTATCCAGAAGCTTGCTGAAGAAGACCCCACGTTCCGCGTGGAGCAAGACCAGGAGACCGGCCAGACCGTTATCTCCGGCATGGGTGAGCTTCACCTCGACATCCTCGTTGACCGTATGCGTCGCGAGTTCAACGTTGAGGCCAACGTGGGTAAGCCGCAGGTTGCCTACCGCGAGACGATTCGTCGCGTTGTAGACAAGCACGACTACACCCACAAGAAGCAGACCGGTGGTTCGGGTCAGTTCGCTAAGGTTCAGATCTCGCTGGAGCCGATGGAAGTCACTCCCGACAAGATCTACGAATTCGACAACAAGGTCACAGGTGGTCGCATCCCCCGTGAATACATTCCGTCGGTAGACGCAGGATTCCAGGCAGCCATGGCTGTTGGTGTTCTCGCCGGCTACCCGATGGTGGGCGTCAAGGGCATCCTTCTGGATGGCGCCTACCACGACGTCGACTCGTCAGAAATGGCGTTCAAGCTTGCAGGCTCTATGGCCTTCAAGGAGGCGGCCCGAAAGGCTGACCCCGTACTTCTCGAGCCACTCATGGCTGTTGAAGTTCGTACTCCCGAGGAGTACATGGGTGACGTTATCGGTGACCTCAACTCTCGCCGTGGACAGATCCAGTCCATGGAAGATGCAACGGGTGTGAAGGTTGTTCGCGCCCTGGTGCCGCTGTCGGAAATGTTCGGATACGTCGGTGATCTGCGGTCGAAGACCTCAGGTCGCGCGGTGTACTCGATGACTTTCGACAGCTACGCCGAGGTCCCGAAGGCTGTCGCCGACGAGATCGTCCAGAAGAACAAGGGCGAGTAATTTCGCTCATTGTGAGTCCAGTAAAATAAATCAAACCCTGTAGGCGCCGAAGTTTCGGCATCTACTCGAATGTCCTAGGAGGACCCTGTGGCTAAGGCCAAATTCGAGCGGTCAAAACCGCACGTAAACATCGGAACCATCGGTCACGTTGACCACGGTAAGACCACTCTTACCGCCGCCATCTCGAAGGTTCTTGCTGACAAGTACCCTTCGGCTACCAACGTTCAGCGCGACTTCGCGTCGATTGACTCGGCTCCCGAAGAGCGCCAGCGTGGTATCACCATCAACATCTCGCACGTTGAGTACGAGACCCCGAAGCGTCACTACGCTCACGTTGATGCTCCCGGCCACGCCGACTACATCAAGAACATGATCACCGGTGCCGCTCAGATGGACGGCGCAATCCTCGTGGTTGCCGCTACTGACGGCCCCATGGCTCAGACCCGTGAGCACGTTCTTCTCGCAAAGCAGGTTGGTGTTCCTTACCTCCTCGTTGCACTGAACAAGTCGGACATGGTTGACGACGAAGAGATCCTTGAGCTCGTTGAGCTCGAGGTTCGTGAGCTCCTTTCGAGCCAGGGCTTCGATGGCGACAACGCTCCTGTTGTTCGCGTTTCGGGCCTCAAGGCTCTCGAGGGCGACGCAACCTGGACCCAGTCGATTCTCGACCTCATGGAGGCCGTTGACACGTCTGTTCCCGACCCCGTGCGCGACAAGGACAAGCCGTTCCTCATGCCTATCGAGGACGTCTTCACGATCACCGGTCGTGGAACCGTTGTTACCGGTCGCGCCGAGCGCGGAACCCTCGCTATCAACTCCGAGGTCGAGATCGTCGGTATTCGTCCGACGCAGAAGACCACGGTTACTGGTATCGAGATGTTCCACAAGCAGCTCGACGAGGCATGGGCCGGCGAGAACTGTGGTCTGCTTCTTCGTGGAACCAAGCGTGAAGACGTAGAGCGCGGCCAGGTTGTTGTCAAGCCTGGTTCGGTTACTCCTCACACCAACTTCGAGGGAACTGCCTACATCCTTTCCAAGGATGAGGGTGGACGTCACAACCCGTTCTACGGCAACTACCGTCCCCAGTTCTACTTCCGTACCACCGACGTCACCGGCGTCATCACCCTGCCTGCTGGCAAGGAGATGGTTATGCCTGGTGACACCACTGACATGACCGTTGAGCTGATTCAGCCCATCGCCATGGAAGAGGGCCTCGGCTTCGCCATCCGTGAGGGTGGACGTACCGTAGGTGCTGGTACCGTAACCAAGATCATCAAGTAATTTCGGTTACTTCATGAAGGGGTCGGGCTTTTGCCCGGCCCCTTTTCTTGTGCCTTGAATCACTGACGTTTGCGCGACCGGTAGATTTAGGGAGTGAATTCGCGACTTCGACCATGGCTCTGGGGCGCCGTTATTGCTCTGGCCGCGTTGTTCGTCATCGTCGAGTTCGGAATCTGGCTGCGCACGTTCCCGGCCGTGCAATCATTCATCGCGACTTACCCGGGCACGCCAACCCAGTTGCCGGATGCGCCCGTCGGGATTCCCGCATGGCTGGGCTGGCAGCACTTCCTGAACGCGTTCTTCGTGCTGCTCATTATTCGTACCGGTCTCGATATTCGATCCAAGAAACGCCCGGCCGCATTCTGGACGCCCCGACGAGGATGGTTCGGTGAGGCTCCCCGGCGAGTGGGCCTCAACGTCTGGTTCCACGTCAGCCTTGATGTGCTCTGGTTGGTCAATGGCGTCGTGTTCATCATCCTGTTGTTTGTCACTGGTCAGTGGATGCGCATTGTGCCAACGAACTGGGATGTCTTTCCCAACGCCGTCTCGGTCGCACTGCAGTACGCGAGCCTGAACTGGCCCACCGAGAACCCCTGGGTCGCATATAACGCGCTTCAGGTCTTGGCCTACTTCGCAATCGTGTTCATCATTTCGCCGCTTGCCGTGCTCACCGGCGCTCGCCTCTCGCCGCGTTGGCCGCTCAAGGCGCGCATAAACCGCGCACTTCCTGAGCGACCCATTCGCTGGATGCACAACTTTCTGCTCGTCGTATTCCTCGTGTTCGTGGCGCAGCACGTCATCCTCGTGTTCCTCACCGGTGCTCTGCGCAACCTCAACGCCATGTACGCCGCGCAGCCAGAGGTAGCCGGTGAACCCTCGTCGATGGTGGGCTTAGGAGTGTTCGTCTTCTCGGTACTCGTCATGGTGCTTGGCTGGGTCGCGGCCAAACCCAGCGTTCTGAAGCCCATTGCCAAGATCAGCGGAACGGTCAAATAGTATTCGCGACATGCCGAGAAGCGATCGGAATTGCGCGACCCGCTAGCCTGCTCGGGAGTGGTTATCTGGACGATTCCAGAGCGAGGTCGTGGTCGACCATTCGCTTGATGAGGCCTTCAAAATTGACTTTGCGCTCCCACTTGAGCGTTTCCTCTGCCTTGGCGGGGTTCCCCAGAAGAATGTCCACTTCGGCGGGTCGAATCATGGCGGGGTCTTGTTCGACGAAATCTCTCCAGTTTTCGATACCGACAAGTGCAAATGCCTGCCGGACAAAATCTTCGACGGAGTGAGTTTCGCCTGAGGCCAAGACAAAATCGTCGGGCTCGTCGTGCTGCAACATCTTCCACATGCCATCGACGTAGTCACCCGCGTAACCCCAGTCCCGTTTGGGCCAGAGATCCCCGAGAAGGAGCTTGTCCTGGAGTCCCAGACTGATGCGAGCGACAGCATGAGAAATTTTTCGGGTCACAAATTCGTAACCGCGACGCTCACCCTCATGGTTGAAGAGAATTCCGCAGGACACGAACATGCCGTAGCTCTCCCGATAGTTTCTGGCAATCCAGTGTCCGTAAAGTTTCGCGACACCGTAGGGACTGCGCGGGTGAAAAAGTGAATCCTCGTCGTAACCGTCACCCGGACGGTTGTAATCCAACCCACCGAACATCTCGCTCGTTGAAGCTTGGTAAAAACGCGTTTTCTCTGTCCGCCCCGTGAGTCGAACGGCCTCGAGGAAATTCAGTACTCCCTTACCGGAAACCTCTTCGGTCAGCGCGGGATTCTTGAATGAATAACCGACGTGGCTCACAGCACCGAGGTTGTAAATCTCGTCGGGGTCGGCAATCTCTACGGCACGAATCAGTGACGACGGGTCGGTGAGGTCGCCTTCGACGACCGTAACGCCGGGAAACTCAAGCTCGAGAAGTTGCCTGCGAGGGTTGTGCTGTCCTCGGACCAACCCGAAAACCCGGTCTCCGCGAGCTATCAGTTGCTCCGCGAGGTGTCCGCCGTCTTGTCCTGTGATGCCAGTGACCAGCACGTTTTTCGGGGTCACGAGGTTCCATTCGTTTGAGGTCTCGGGTGCTTCGACGCCCTCTAGCACTCCACTGCTTATCCTACCAAGTCCAACATCGTGTCAGCTTTTCCTGCGCTTGTGGCCCCCGAAGGGTCGATTGACGATGAGACTCTTCGCTCGCCACCGGATGACGAGAAATTTGTTGCGACACGCCCGGGTTGCATGAAGTCAATACCGTGTGGCAGACTTGGCAAGTTGTAAATTTTGCGCTTTGCGTGAATCACTGCCAGGCAGTGCATAACGACCGATATCTTCGGAATTCGTTAGGCCGCGGGCAGACAGCACAGTCGGATACTCACTGCTGAGTCTCGCCTGAGACTTGCCGCGCGTGCGCGTGCAGCGTTCCGACTTCCGGTGGTCGCGTCTGCCGAGATTGCATCCGCATGTGCGGTGTGTGGTTTGGGCAGGCGAAGATCCACGGATATTGACATCAAAACAGTGGTGCACATTTCGAAAAGCGAAAGCTGATCGAGCACTCGCGTCCAATGCGGTCGGAAGCCCGTAAGACGCACTAACGAAGAGAGAGAGTCAGACATGGCGGGACAAAAAATCCGCATTCGACTTAAGTCGTACGACCACGAGGTCATCGACACTTCGGCACGCAAGATTGTCGACACGGTTACCCGCGCGGGTGCCACGGTCGTTGGTCCGGTGCCGCTTCCGACGGAGAAGAACGTGGTCTGTGTGATCCGCTCTCCGCACAAGTACAAGGACAGCCGCGAGCACTTTGAGATGCGCACCCACAAGCGTTTGATCGACATCATCGATCCCACGCCCAAGGCTGTCGACTCGCTCATGCGTCTTGACCTTCCGGCCGATGTCAACATCGAGATCAAGCTCTAAGGACAGCCATGACCACGCACAATAAGACCGTCAAGGGTCTGCTTGGCACCAAGCTGGGCATGACTCAGGTATGGGACGAGAACAACAAGCTCGTACCCGTTACCGTCATCGAGATTTCTCCCAACGTTGTAACGCAGCTGCGTTCCGTTGAGAAGGACGGCTACACCGCCGTTCAGATCGCCGCAGGCGCGATTGACCCCCGCAAGGTGAACAAGCCGGCTACCGGTCACTTCACCGCTGCTGGTGTTACTCCTCGCCGTCACGTCACCGAGGTTCGCACCGCAGACGCAGACTCCTACACCGTGGGCCAGGAGCTCACCGTTGAGGCCACGTTCGAGGCCGGCCAGAAGGTCGACGTCGTGGGCACCAGCAAGGGTAAGGGTTTTGCTGGTGTTATGAAGCGCCACGGATTCCACGGTGTTTCGGCATCGCACGGTGCTCACCGTAACCACCGCAAGCCCGGTTCGATCGGTGCTTCTTCGACCCCGAGCCGCGTGTTCAAGGGAATGAAGATGGCTGGCCGTATGGGTGGCGACCGCGTAACTGCTCTGAACCTCAAGGTTCACTCGGTCGACGCCGAAAAGGGTCTCATCCTGGTCAAGGGTGCCGTCCCCGGCGCTCGCGGCCGTCTCGTATTCGTTCGCAACGCAGTAAAGGGGGCGTAGTCCATGGCTACCGCAACCACGGTCGACGTTCTCGACCTCAAGGGCAAGAAGGCCGGCACTGCCGAGCTTCCTGCAAACCTGTTCGACGTTGACGTCAACGTTCCACTCATCCACCAGGTTGTCGTCGCACAGCTTGCCGCTGCTCGTCAGGGTACGCACAAGACGAAGACCCGCGGTGAGGTTTCCGGTGCTGGTCGCAAGCCGTTCAAGCAGAAGGGAACTGGTCGTGCTCGTCAGGGTTCGATCCGTGCTCCTCAGATGACCGGTGGTGGAATCGTGCACGGTCCCGTGCCCCGTTCCTACGCACAGCGCACCCCCAAGAAGATGATTGCCGCTGCTCTGCTCGGTGCTCTCTCAGACCGCGCACGCGGCGGACGGGTTCACGTCGTCAGCGCTTTTGGCACCGAGGCTCCCTCGACCAAGGTTGCTGTTGAGTTGCTGAACGTTATCGGACAGCACAAGCACGTTCTCGTGGTTGCTGGTCGTAACGACTCAGTCACCGTGAAGAGCGTCCGCAACATCCCCACCGTGCACGTGCTGCACGCTGACCAGCTCAACGCCTACGACGTTCTCGTGAGCGATGACGTTGTCTTCACCAAGGATGCGCTTGACGCATTCGTGGGCAGCAAGGCAGCCAAGAAGGAAGAGGTCTAACCCATGACTTCACTCAACAAGGACCCGCGCGAAGTTATCTTCTCGCCCGTTGTTTCTGAGAAGAGCTACGGATTGATCGACGAAGGGAAGTACACCTTCTTGGTCGACCCTCGCTCGAACAAGACCGAGATCAAGCTCGCTATCGAGAAGATCTTCGGTGTTCAGGTTGCCTCGATCAACACCATCAACCGCAAGGGCAAGAGCCTGCGCAACAAGGCTGGCATGGGTAAGCGCAAGGACACCAAGCGCGCCATCGTCACGCTCAAGTCCGGATCCATCGACATCTTCACGTCGGTCGGCTAGCAGGAACGGATAACAGGAGAACATCATGGCTATTCGTAAGTACAAGCCCACGACCCCGGGTCGCCGCGGTTCGTCGGTTGCCGACTTTGCGGAAATCACCCGCTCGACCCCGGAGAAGTCTCTGCTTCGCCCGCTGTCGAAGACCGGTGGACGCAACAACCAGGGACGCATCACGACCCGTCACATCGGTGGTGGCCACAAGCGCCAGTACCGCGTCATCGACTTCCGTCGTAACGACAAAGACGGCGTGCTGGCCAAGGTCGCTCACATTGAGTACGACCCCAACCGCACCGCTCGTATTGCTCTGCTGCACTTCGTTGATGGCACCAAGCGCTACATCTTGGCTCCCAACAAGCTGAGCCAGGGCGATGTTATCGAGTCGGGTCCCGGCGCTGACATTAAGCCCGGCAACAACCTGCCGCTGCGCAACATCCCCACCGGTACCGTGATTCACGCGATCGAGCTCAAGCCGGGCGGAGGAGCCAAGATGGCTCGTTCAGCCGGTGCTTCGGTTCGTCTCGTTGCAAAAGATGGCCCCTACGCGCAGCTTCGTCTGCCCTCGGGTGAGATCCGCAACGTGGATGCTCGTTGCCGCGCCACCATTGGTGAGGTCGGAAACGCCGAGCAGTCCAACATCAACTGGGGTAAGGCTGGCCGCATGCGCTGGAAGGGCGTTCGCCCGACCGTCCGTGGTGTTGCCATGAACCCGGTCGACCACCCGCACGGTGGTGGTGAGGGTAAGACTTCCGGTGGACGTCACCCCGTTTCGCCTTGGGGCCAGAAAGAAGGCCGCACCCGTCACGCCAACAAGGAAAGCGACAAGCTCATCGTTCGTCGCCGTACCGTCGGCAAGAAGCGCTAGTAGGAGTAACAGAAGATGCCACGCAGTCTTAAGAAGGGCCCCTTCGTTGACGAGCACTTGCTTCGCAAGGTTGTTTCGCAGAACGAGGCCAACACCAAGAACGTCATCAAGACCTGGTCACGTCGCTCGATGATCATCCCCGCAATGCTGGGACACACCATCGCAGTGCACGACGGTCGCAAGCACATCCCCGTGTTTGTAACCGAGACCATGGTCGGACACAAGCTCGGTGAGTTCGCACCCACCCGCACCTTCCGTGGTCACGTGAAGGACGACAAGAAGGGCCGTCGCCGCTAACCGCGGTGACGATAGGAGGTAAAGAAAT
This sequence comes from uncultured Microbacteriaceae bacterium, assembly GCA_903859205.1. Lineage (GTDB taxonomy): Bacteria > Actinomycetota > Actinomycetes > Actinomycetales > Microbacteriaceae > CAIOLM01. The sequence goes on along the minus strand of CAIOLM010000036.1, from coordinate 26,834 downwards.
GGTTGAGTCAGTAGCTCGCCTACGCGGTATCCGCGTTACCCCGCAGAAGGCCCGTCGCGTCATTGCACTGGTCCGCGGCAAGCAGGTCACCGAGGCTCTCGCGATCCTCAAGTTTGCTCCCCAGGGCGCAAGCGAGCCGATTTATAAGCTCGTTGCTTCGGCAGTAGCCAACGCACGCGTCAAGGCCGACAAGGAAAACACCTTCCTTGACGAGCAAGACCTCGTCATCTCGTCGATTTTCGTCGACGAGGGAACGACCCTCAAGCGGTTCCAGCCGCGTGCTCAGGGTCGCGCATTCAAGATTCTCAAGCGCACTAGCCACATCACGGTCGTTGTAGCTACCCCCGATGTCATCGCGGGCGCTTCGACCAAGGCTGCTAAGAAGGAGGCCAAGTAATGGGTCAGAAAGTAAATCCCTACGGCTTCCGCCTGGGAATCACCACCGACCACGTGTCGCGCTGGTTCTCGGACAGCACCAAGAAGGGTCAGCGCTACTCCGACTTCGTAGCTGAAGACGTCAAGATCCGCAAGATGCTCGGTGAGCGTCTTGACCGTGCGGGCGTTGCTCGCATCGAGATCGAGCGCACCCGTGACCGTGTTCGCGTCGACATTCACACCGCCCGTCCGGGTATCGTGATCGGTCGTCGTGGCGCCGAGGCTGAGCTCATCCGCGCTGACCTCGAGAAGCTCTCGGGCAAGCAGATTCAGCTGAACATCCTCGAGGTCAAGAACCCCGAGGCTGAGGCTCAGCTGGTTGCTCAGGGCATCGCCGAGCAGCTCTCCGCTCGTGTGGCTTTCCGCCGCGCGATGCGTAAGGGCCTGCAGGGCGCACAGCGCGCAGGCGCCAAGGGTGTTCGTATTCAGGTTTCGGGCCGCCTCGGTGGTGCTGAAATGAGCCGCTCGGAGTTCTACCGCGAAGGCCGCGTGCCTCTGCACACCCTCCGTGCGAACATCGACTACGGCTTCTATGAGGCCAAGACCACCTTCGGTCGCATCGGCGTCAAGGTCTGGATCTACAAGGGCGAAATCACCAACAAGGAGCTCGCCCGTGAGCAGGCCAACATGAAGCCGGTCCGCAATGACCGTAACAACGACCGCCGCGGTCCTCGTGCCCCCAAGGCCGACGCCCCGGTAACCGCAGGAGCTGAGGCTTAACCATGTTGATTCCCCGTCGCGTAAAGCACCGTAAGCAGCACCACCCCGGCCGTTCAGGTCACGCAACCGGTGGTACCACTGTTTCGTTCGGTGAGTTCGGCATCCAGGCACTTACCCCTGCGTATGTCACCAACCGTCAGATCGAGTCCGCTCGTATCGCCATGACCCGTCACATCAAGCGTGGTGGAAAGGTGTGGATCAACATCTACCCCGACCGTCCGCTGACCAAGAAGCCTGCTGAAACCCGAATGGGTTCCGGTAAGGGTTCGCCCGAGTGGTGGGTCGCCAACGTCAAGCCGGGTCGCGTGCTCTTCGAGCTCAGCGGCGTGAACGAGACCATCGCTCGTGAGGCTCTGACCCGTGCAATTCACAAGTTGCCGCTCAAGGCGCGCATCATCAAGCGTGAGGAAGGTGACGCATAATGGCCATCGGAACCAAGGAGCTTGCCTCCACTAACCTCGATGCATTCGAGAACGAGCGTCTCGTAGACGAGCTGCGCAAGGCCAAGGAAGAGCTGTTCAACCTTCGCTTCCAGTCGGCTACCGGCCAGCTCGAAAGCCACGGACGCCTGCGCGCTGTCAAGCGTGACATCGCTCGCATCTACACGGTTATCCGTGAGCGTGAGCTCGGCATTCGTGCTACGCCCGTCGCAACCGCCCCCAAGGCTGCTGCAAAGAAGACCAAGGCCGCAGATGCGTCTGCCGAGGCCGTCGAAGCTGTTGAGGAGACCAAGTAATGGCTACCGCAAAAGAGAAGAAGGCCGCCGAGTCTGAGGCAGTCGTTCGCGGTTACCGCAAGGTCCGCCGTGGCTACGTCACCAGCGACAAGATGGACAAGACCATCGTTGTCGAGGTCGAAGACCGCGTGAAGCACCCGCTTTACGGCAAGGTCATCCGTCGCAGCTCCAAGGTCAAGGCTCACGACGAGCTGAACACCGCTGGCATTGGCGACCTCGTCCTCATTTCGGAGACCCGTCCGCTGAGCGCTACCAAGCGCTGGCGCCTGGTCGAGATCGTCGAGAAGGCTAAGTAGGCGTTCGCGCTTACTTTCGTAAAGGAGTAACAAAGTGCTTCAACAAGAATCACGCCTCAAGGTAGCCGACAACACCGGCGCCAAAGAGCTGCTGACGATTCGTGTTCTCGGTGGATCCGGACGTCGTTACGCCGGTATCGGTGACGTCATCGTCTGCACCGTCAAGGATGCAATCCCGGGTGGAAACGTAAAGAAGGGTGACGTCGTCAAGGCTGTCGTCGTTCGCGTCAAGAAGAACACCCGTCGTCCCGACGGCTCGTACATCAAGTTCGATGAAAACGCAGCTGTCATCCTCAAGAACGATGGCGACCCCCGCGGTACGCGCATCTTCGGCCCGGTCGGCCGTGAACTTCGCGACAAGAAGTTCATGAAGATCGTGTCGCTGGCACCGGAGGTTATTTAATCATGGCCAACATCAAAAAGGGCGACCTGGTTCAGGTCATCACCGGACGCACCCAAGCTCGCGGCGGAGACCGTGGCAAGCAGGGCAAGGTTATTGAGGTCCTCGTTGACCAGAACCGCGTCATCGTTGAGGGCATCAACTACGTCACCAAGCACGTCCGCGTCGGCCAGACCGACCGCGGCACCAAGACCGGTGGAATCGAGACCATTGAGTCGCCCATCCACGTGTCTAACGTTGCCGTTGTTGACCCCAGCACCAAGAAGCCGACTCGCGTTGGTTTCCGCACCGAACAGGTAACGAAGAACGGCGTCGCAAAGACCGTCCGTGTTCGTTACGCCAAGAAGTCAGGTAAGGACCTGTAATGACAAACGCTGCAGTGGCTGGCAAAATCCAGCCCCGCCTCAAGCTGAAGTACCGCGCCGAGCTCCAGGCTGCCCTGGGCAAGGAGTTGGGACTCTCCAACGTGCACCAGATCCCAGGTCTGACCAAGATTGTGGTCAACATGGGTGTTGGTGAAGCAGCCCGCGATGGCAAGGTCATCGATGGCGCTGTTGCGGATCTGACCCTCATCACCGGCCAGAAGCCGATGATCACGAAGGCTCGCAAGTCGATCGCTCAGTTCAAGCTCCGTGAGGGCCAGCCCATTGGTGCTCACGTCACGCTTCGCGGCGACCGCATGTGGGAGTTCCTTGACCGCCTTCTCGCCCTGGCTCTTCCGCGTATCCGCGACTTCCGCGGCCTCTCGGACCGCCAGTTCGATGGCAACGGAAACTACACCTTCGGTCTCACCGAGCAGGCGGTCTTCCACGAGATCAACCAGGACAAGATCGACCGCGTTCGCGGTATGGACATCACGGTTGTGACCACGGCAAAGAACGACGACGAAGGTCGCGCACTGCTTAAGGCTCTGGGCTTCCCGTTCAAGAGCAACGAAGTAGCAGCTAGCTAACAACGATTTCTGAGGGCCGTCTGGCTCGCAGAAGACACCACAGGTCGACACTCGTGTAACGGCTGTCGAAACCTGGTGAACAAAGGAAAAAACATATGACGATGACAGATCCGGTCGCAGACATGCTGACCAGACTGCGCAACGCGAACTCGGCACACCATGACACCGTGTCGATGCCGCACAGCAAGCTCAAGCTGGGCCTTGCTGAGATTCTTAAGGCCGAGGGTTACATCGCTGGTTGGGAAATTGCAGACGCACGCGTCGGCAAGACCCTCACGCTGAACCTCAAGTTCGGTCCGAACCGCGAGCCCTCGATTGCTGGAATCAAGCGTGTTTCCAAGCCCGGTCTTCGCGTTTACGCAAAGTCGACTGAGATCCCCAAGGTTCTCGGCGGACTCGGCGTTGCCATCCTGTCCACCTCCTCCGGTCTGCTCACTGACCGTCAGGCTGAGAAGAAGGGCGTAGGCGGAGAAGTTGTCGCCTACGTGTGGTAACCCGAAATGTCGCGTATTGGTCGTCTCCCCATTGACATTCCCGGTGGCGTAACCGTCACCCTCGACGGACAGAACGTCTCGGTTAAGGGCCCTAAGGGCGAGCTCGCGCTCGTTGTTGCTGCTCCGATCGAGGTTGCGATTGAAGACAACCAGGTTGTCGTCACTCGTCCGAACGACGAGCGCCTCTCGCGCTCGCTGCACGGTCTGACCCGCACCCTGATCAACAACCAGATCATCGGCGTAACCCAGGGCTACAAGAAGGGCCTCGAAGTTGTCGGCACGGGTTACCGTGTTGCAGCCAAGGGCAACTCGCTTGAGTTCGCGCTGGGTTACTCGCACTCGATCACGGTTGACCCGCCCGCTGGCATCTCGTTTGAGGTCGAAGGTAACAACAAGGTCACCGTCGTCGGCATCGACAAGCAAGCTGTCGGTGAGGTTGCTGCAAACATCCGTAAACTGCGCAAGCCAGAGCCTTACAAGGGCAAGGGTGTGCGCTACGCAGGCGAAGTTGTTCGCCGCAAGGCCGGAAAGGCTGGTAAGTAGCCATGGCACTCGGAACCCGAGGAAAGAGCAAGTCGGCTGCCCGCGATCGCAGGCACGCACGTCTTCGCAAGAAGATCGAAGGCACCAGCGCCCGTCCGCGTCTGGTTGTCACTCGCTCGGCTCGTCACGTATTCGTGCAGCTCGTCGACGACTCGAAGGGTCACACCCTCGTTTCGGCTTCGACTCTCGAAGCAGACCTGCGCGCCGACAAGGGCGCGAAGATCAACAAGGCCCACAAGGTAGGTGCACTGCTCGCAGAGCGCGCCAAGAAGGCCGGTATCTCTGAGGTCGTCTTCGACCGTGGCGGTAACAAGTACGCCGGTCGTGTTGCAGCGATCGCCGATGGAGCACGAGAGGGCGGATTGAGCCTGTGAGCGAAGAAATTAAGGAGACCGAAGTGTCTGCAGAAGTCGCCGAGCAGGCTACCGAGCAGGTTGCTGTTGAGGTTACCGCTGACACCGCAAACGAGCCTCGCGAGGCACGTCGCGGAAGCCGCGAGCGTAACCCGAACCGCGACCGTGGTTCGCGTGACCGCGACGCCGAGAAGAGCCAGTTCCTGGAGCGCGTTGTCACCATCAACCGCGTTTCCAAGGTGGTCAAGGGTGGTCGTCGCTTCAGCTTCACCGCTCTGGTAGTCGTCGGTGACGGTAACGGAATGGTCGGTGTCGGTTACGGCAAGGCCAAGGAAGTTCCGCTCGCCATCTCGAAGGGTGTCGAGGACGCAAAGAAGAACTTCTTCCGCGTGCCCCGAACCGGCAACACGATTCCTCACCCCGTTCAGGGCGAGGCTGCTGCTGGTGTCGTGCTTCTTCGTCCGGCTGCTGCTGGTACCGGTGTTATCGCCGGTGGTCCGGTTCGCGCCGTTCTGGAGTGCGCAGGCATCCACGACGTTCTGAGCAAGTCGCTCGGTTCGTCCAACACGATCAACATCGTTCACGCAACGGTCGCAGCACTCAAGCAGCTCGAAGAGCCGCGCGCAGTTGCCGCCCGCCGTGGCCTGGACTTTGACCAGGTTGCCCCGGCTCGCCTCGTGCGCGCTGAGGCCGAAGCTAAGGCTGGTGCGTAATGGCTGCACGCTTGAAGGTCACACAGATTAAGTCCGTAATCAGCGAGAAGCAGAACCAGCGCGATACCCTTCGCAGCCTGGGACTCAAGCGCATTGGCGACATCGTCGTCAAGGAAGACAGCCCGGTAACCCGTGGTTATGTCAAGACCGTTGCGCACCTCGTGAAGGTCGAGGAGATTGACTAATGGCTGAAAAAGAAGAAGCCAAAAAGCCCGCTGCCGCTAAGGCTCCCGCTGCGAAGGCTGCTGCCCCCAAGGCCGCTGCCCCCAAGGCTGCCGCTGCCAAGGCTCCGGCCGCGAAGGCTGCTGCCCCTAAGGCCGCTGCCGAGAAGGCTCCGGCTGCTAAGGCGCCCGCTGCCAAGGCCGCTGCAAAGCCCGCTGCTGAGAAGGCTGAGGCACCCGCTGCTGCTGCCCCCAAGGCAGCCGCAAAGCCCGCCGCAAAGAAGCCTGCTTCAGACGAGCCCAAGGTTCAGCTGCTGAAGGTTCACCACCTGCGTCCGGCTCCCGGTTCCAAGAAGGACCGCACTCGCGTTGGTCGCGGTGAGGGTTCGAAGGGTAAGACCTCGGGTCGCGGTACCAAGGGTACAAAGGCTCGTTACCAGGTCAAGGCCGGTTTCGAGGGTGGACAGATGCCGCTGCACATGCGCTCCCCGAAGCTGCGCGGGTTCAAGAACCCGTTCCGCGTCGAGTACCAGGTTGTCAACCTTGAGAAGCTCGCTGAGCTTTACCCCACCGGTGGAGAGGTCACGATTTCTGACCTCGTTGCCAAGGGCGCCGTTCGCAAGAACGAAAAGGTCAAGGTTCTTGGCAACGGTGACATCTCGGTTAAGCTGAACGTATCGGTTGACAAGGTCTCGAGCTCAGCAGAGCAGAAGATTGTTGCCGCCGGTGGTTCCATCAAGTAGCCGCTAGGCATCATCCGATCTAGACGTAAACGTTGCTGGCTCTTCCGTCAGGAAGGGCCAGCAACCTTACATCCCACGGTATTCAGGAGTCTTCACGTTGTTTAGCGCTATCGGACGGATCATCCGCACCCCCGATCTTCGTCGCAAGATCGGCTTCACGCTCGGCATCATCGCCCTGTACCGCCTGGGCTCGTTCATCCCCGGGCCGTTTGTGGACTTCAGCAACGTCCAGACCTGTTTGGCGGCCAACCAGAACGCTTCTGGTCTTTACGAGCTGGTCAACCTCTTCAGCGGTGGAGCTCTTCTCCAGCTGTCGATTTTTGCGCTGGGAATCATGCCGTACATCACGGCCTCGATCATCATCCAGCTGCTTCGTGTGGTCATCCCACACTTTGAAGCTCTGCACAAAGAGGGTCAGGCTGGCCAGAGCAAGCTCACCCAGTACACCCGCTACCTCACCATCGCGCTGGGTATTCTCCAGTCGACCACCCTCATCACGGTTGCCCGAAGTGGCGCCCTGTTCAGCGGCTCCTCGGCACCCGAGTGCTCGCAGCTGCTGACCAATGACGCGTGGTACGCCATTCTTCTCATGGTCATCACCATGACCGCAGGTACCGGCCTCATCATGTGGATGGCCGAGCTCATCACCGAGCGCGGTATCGGTAACGGCATGTCACTGCTTATCTTCACCTCGATTGCCGCTCGCTTCCCTGACTCGATGATGGCCATCTGGAACGCCAAGGGCGCCAACACCTTCTTCATCGTTCTGGCCGTCGGTCTCGTCATCGTCGGACTCATCGTGTTCGTTGAACAGTCGCAGCGTCGGATTCCGGTGCAGTATGCCAAGCGCATTGTGGGTCGTCGCACCTATGGCGGTAACAACACCTACATCCCGATCAAGGTCAACATGGCCGGTGTGGTTCCCGTTATCTTCGCCTCGTCGTTGCTGTACCTGCCGGCTCTGATCGCGCAGTTCAACCAGCCGGCCGCTGGCAAGGCTCCCGCAGACTGGGTGGTCTGGATTCAGAACTACCTGACGCGCGGTGACCACCCGATTTACATGGCTCTGTTCTTCTTCCTCATCGTCGGGTTCACCTACTTCTACGTCGCGATTACCTTCAACCCCGAAGAGGTCGCCGACAACATGAAGAACTACGGTGGTTTCATTCCCGGTATCCGTGCCGGTCGCCCCACCGCTGAGTATCTCGATTACGTGCTGACTCGAATCACAATGCCAGGCTCGATTTACCTTGGTCTTGTTGCCCTGATTCCGCTCATCGCTCTGGCGCTGGTGGGTGCAAACAGCCAGTTCCCCTTCGGAGGAACCTCGATTCTGATCGTCATCGGTGTTGGTCTCGAGACCGTCAAGCAGATTGACTCGCAGCTCCAGCAGCGTCACTACGAGGGTCTGCTCCGATGAGTCGCCTGCTCCTCATCGGCCCTCCAGGCGCAGGTAAGGGTACGCAGGCAGAGATTCTCGCTTCGACGTTTGCCATTCCCGCTATCTCAACCGGCGACATCTTTCGGGCCAACGTAAAGAAGCAGACCGAGCTTGGCCTCAAGGTCAAGGCGATCATGGATGCTGGCGAATACGTTCCCGACGAGATCACCAACGCCATCGTGGCTAACCGCCTCGCTGAGCCCGATGCTGCGCTCGGGTTCTTGCTTGACGGCTACCCCCGCACGCCCGATCAGGTTCGCGAACTCGACAAGGTCCTCGCAGCAGACGGCAAGGCTCTCGACGTGGTTGTGCAGATCGTTGCCGACACCGATGAGGTTGTCGCCCGTTTGCTCAAGCGGGCCCAGGAACAGGGTCGAGCCGACGACACCGAAGAGGTCATCCGTCACCGCATGGCTGTTTACGCCGAGCAGACTGCTCCTCTCATTGATGTCTATCAAGCTCGCGACCTCGTCGTCATGGTTGATGGCCTGGGCCAGGTGACCGAAGTCACCGCGCGCATCCTTGAGGCTTTGGCCGCTCGCGGCATCACCGCGTAGCTCGACATGGGTCTGTTTACGTCGGGCATCTACAAGACGCCCGACCAGCTGCGCAAGATGCTTGCACCCGGTCTCGCGACTCATGCGGGTCTCGTTGCCGCACGCAAACTGATTGTCGCCGGTGCATCAACGCTCGAGATTGATGCCGCCGCCGAGGCCGCAATAATCTCAGCCGGGGGAGAGTCGAACTTCAAGCTCGTTCCTGGCTACCAGCACACGATTTGCGCCTCGGTCAACGATGAAATCGTGCACGGCATCCCTGGCGGTCGAGTGCTCGAGCCGGGCGATATCGTGTCAATCGACTGCGGCGCCATTTTGGGCGGCTGGAATGGCGACTCAGCCATCACTGTTATCGTTCCCGACCCGAGTCAACCCGAGCTTGTTGCTCAGCGCGAGCAGCTCTCTCGAATCACGCAAGGATCCCTCTGGGCAGGAATTGCTCGATTGGCCGTCGCTAAGCACCTTAACGAGGTCGGCGACGCGGTGCAGGGCTATATTGAAGCCGAAGGCGCCAAGGTTGGCCACTCCTACGGAATTCTTACCGACTACATTGGTCACGGCATCGGTCGCTCAATGCACGAGGACCCGCCCGTCTTCAACTACCGCGTGAAGCAGCGCGGACCTGAGGTAAAGCCCGGTCTGGTCGTTGCAATAGAGCCCATGGTGGTCATCGGAAGCCCCGAAAGCTATGTCGACGAGGATGAATGGACTGTCATCACGCAAGACGGCAGTGGTGCATCCCACTGGGAGCACACGGTTGCCGTGCACAAAGATGGCATTTGGGTCACCACTGAGCCCGATGGTGGGGCGGCGGGGCTCAAACCCTTTGGTGTGACCCCGGTACCCTTTGCCTGATTTGGTGCATCGGGTAGATATCACATAGAGTTGAGTTTTGGTGCGTGTTGCCATGCCTTTGGCGTGTCTTCGCAATCCAACATCCGCACGACCAGTGTGAACCAACTTAGCGACAGTGAGTGTATGGCAAAGAAAGACGGCGTCATCGAGATCGAAGGCTCGATCACTGAGGCGTTGCCTAATGCCATGTTCCGCGTAGAGCTAACCAACGGTCACAAGGTTCTTGCCCACATTTCGGGCAAGATGCGCCAGCACTACATCCGTATCCTTCCTGAGGACCGCGTGATTGTGGAACTGAGCCCATACGACCTGACCCGCGGTCGCATCGTTTATCGATACAAGTAACCAGCACTGGAAAGTAACGGCCGCATCAGCGGCACGAAGACAGCGATAAGGAAACATCATGAAGGTAAACCCCAGCGTCAAGAAGATTTGTGACAAGTGCAAGGTCATTCGTCGTCACGGCAACGTGATGGTCATCTGCGAGAACCCTCGTCACAAGCAGCGCCAGGGCTAAAGCCCACAGTCTTATAACTGAATAAATACAAGCAGTTCCACGATCTCGCTCTCGCAGCGAGTGACACCTTGGGGAGAGGCCCAGGCACCGGAACTGCCCAACACCTCTCACATATCCAAGGAGAAGCCACATGGCACGTCTCGCCGGAGTAGATATTCCCCGCGAAAAGCGCGTGGAAATCGCACTCACATACATCTACGGGGTTGGCCGCACTCGCGCGCTCAAGACCCTCGAAGACACCAAGATCAGCGGAGACATCCGCGTCAAGGACCTGACCGACGACCAGCTCGTTGCCCTTCGTGACTACATCGAAGCCAACTTCCGCGTCGAAGGTGACCTGCGCCGTGAGGTAGCAGCCGACATCCGCCGCAAGGTTGAAATCGGTAGCTACGAAGGTATTCGTCACCGCAAGGGCCTGCCCGTTCGTGGACAGCGCACCAAGACCAACGCTCGTACCCGCAAGGGCCCGAAGCGTACCGTCGCCGGAAAGAAGAAGGCGAAGTAGCCTCACGGCCACGCCTTCCCATTACAGGTTTTAGGAGAATTTAAATGGCAGCACCGAAGTCGGCAGTTCGCAAGCCGCGTAAAAAAGACAAGAAGAATGTTGCTGTGGGTCAGGCCCACATCAAGAGCACGTTCAACAACACCATCGTGTCGATCACTGACACCACGGGTGCCGTAATCAGCTGGGCCTCGTCGGGTCACGTGGGCTTCAAGGGCTCGCGTAAGTCGACTCCCTACGCCGCACAGATGGCTGCCGAGTCGGCTGCTCGTCAGGCGCAGGAGCACGGCATGAAGAAGGTTGACGTTTTCGTGAAGGGCCCTGGCTCAGGACGCGAAACCGCCATCCGCTCGCTTCAGGCAGCTGGCCTCGAGGTTGGATCGATCAGCGACGTGACGCCCCAGGCTCACAACGGCTGCCGTCCGCCCAAGCGTCGCCGCGTCTAACTTTCACGTTTCACAACTCAATACATCGCTCACGCAAGAGTCATATAGCGGACTCTTAGCCGAAAGGAAAAAATAGTGCTCATTGCACAGCGCCCCACGCTCTCTGAAGAGGTCATCGAAGAAGGTCGCCGCTCGCGTTTCGTTATCGAACCGCTCGAGCCCGGCTTCGGTTACACCCTCGGAAACTCGCTTCGCCGCACGCTTCTTTCGTCGATCCCCGGAGCTGCTGTTACCAGCCTCCGTCTCGACGGCGTTCTGCACGAGTTCAGCACCGTTCCCGGTGTCAAAGAGGATGTCACTGAGATCATCCTGAACATCAAGACGCTCGTTGTCTCGAGCGAGCACGACGAGCCCATCACCGCTTACCTGCGTAAGTCGGGCGCTGGCGTTGTGACCGCTGCTGACATCTCGGCTCCTGCCGGTGTCGAGATTCACAACCCTGAGCTCGTCATCGCCACCCTGAACGACAAGGCCAAGTTCGAACTCGAGCTGACCATCGAGCGCGGTCGCGGATACGTTTCTTCGGTTCTGAACCGCAACGAGTTTTCCGAGGCCGGACAGATTCCTGTCGACTCGATCTACTCGCCCGTTCTCAAGGTGACCTACCGCGTCGAGGCAACTCGTGCTGGTGAGCGCACTGACTTCGACCGCCTGGTTGTTGACGTTGAGACCAAGCCGGCCATCACCCCGCGTGACGCCATGGCTTCGGCTGGTCGCACCCTGACCGAGCTCTTCGGTCTGGCCCGCGAGCTCAACACCGCAGCTGAGGGTGTTGAAATCGGACCGGCTCCGGTTGACGCCGTTTTGAACTCCGAGCTTTCGATTCCGATCGAAGACATGGACCTCTCGGTTCGCTCATACAACTGCCTCAAGCGCGAGGGCATCAACACGGTCAGCGAGCTCGTCGCCCTGTCGGAGCACCAGCTCATGAACATCCGCAACTTCGGTCAGAAGTCGGTTGACGAGGTCCGCGACAAGCTCATCGAAATGGGTCTGTCACTCAAGGATTCCGTTCCCGGATTCGACGGTGCTCACTTCTACGGCTACGAGGACGACGAGCAGGCCTAGGCCCACTTCGTTCTTTGACTTTTTGATACTGGAGAAATAAACAAATGCCTAAGCCAACTAAGGGTCCTCGTCTCGGTGGCGGTCCCGCTCACGAGCGCCTGCTGCTCGCGAACCTCGCCTCCGCGCTGTTCACCCACAAGTCCATCAAGACGACCGAGACCAAGGCAAAGCGTCTTCGTCCGCTCGCTGAGCGTCTCGTAACGTTCGCCAAGCGTGGCGACCTGCACGCCCGTCGTCGTGTGCTCTCGATTCTCGGAAACAAAGAGGCTGTTCACATCCTCTTCACCGAAATCGCTCCCTTGGTTGCAGAGCGTGAGGGCGGTTACACGCGCATCACCAAGCTCGGCTTCCGTAAGGGCGACAACGCTCCCATGGCACAGATTGAGCTCGTGCTCGAGCCTGTGACCAAGAACCCTTCGGCCAAGAAGGCTGCTGCTGCAGCCGAGGCCGCTAAGGCCCCGAAGCAGGAGGCCCCCAAGGCTGCTGCTGAGGTCGTCGAAGAGGTTGCTGAAGACGTCGTTGAGACCGAGGGTGTAGAAGCCCCCGTTGTTGACGAGGCACCCGCAGCCGAAGCTCCTGCTGAAGAGGCAGCCGCTGCAGAAGAGGCTCCGGCCGACGAAAAGGCCGCTGAGTAAAATTAGTGAAAACGAAGCGCTCACCCAATGGGTGAGCGCTTCGTTGGTTAAGAAACTATCCTCTAGATATGTCGCCTGAGCTCCGGAAGCCAACTTTTTGGATATTGGCCGCGCTTTCATCGGGGCCAATGCACGGATATGGCATTATCGCCGCGGTTAAGGAACTGTCAGGTGGGGAAATGACATTGAAAGTCCCCACACTATACACAGCAATCGATCGACTCACTAAAGAGGGATTAATCGAGTCCACTTTCAGCCAAGTATTCGAGGGTCGAACTCGTAACTACTTTGGCATCACGGATATTGGAAAGCGAGCACTTGAAAATGAGGTTGAGCGTATGGAACAGGCAGCCCGCCGTGTACGTTCACAGCTCCGTCCGTCTTAGATAGGGCACGCTATGCAAAATAACGCTAAAGCAACCAAGGACAATTTAGAACGTAAGTATCGTTCGTTGATGCGCTGGTATCCGCGGGACTGGCGCGCCCAAAATGAGGATGGCTTCATTGGCGCGCTACTGGACGAGGTCGACGATACAATTCGATTTTCGGGAGTCCCTCGACTTTATTTTTCAATAATTACTGGGGGGCTGCATCAACGGTTGTTTCCCTACGAACCTGTCCCAAGGTTGAATCTGGTTCTCCTATACTTGGCAACTTTCGGGTGCACTTTATACATTTCATTAGTTACCTTCGACCCATCGCATCGAGTCGAAGGTGGAATCTGGCCGTTTAGTAACGCTATGGCTTTGATCGGGATCTTGATGGTGGGCGCTCTCTCATGTGCTCTTATCCAAGCTGGACGCGCCTTTCGTCTGTTAGCTGTGTTAGCTGCGGTGGCGAGCGTCGTTCTCGGGGTTCTTGCAAGTCTCAATCACTGGATGGGGCCCAGTCCGGGGTTAGCAATAGGGGTAGCCTTTTTTAATTTATTCGCTGGTCTTTATTCAAAAAAAGACTTGGAGAAATACAAATACTATGTTTAACATAGTATTGCGCGGGGGTCGCGCGTCATGAATTAAGAATGGGGCTAAAGTGTCGTCACGCACAGTAAAGCTAGTAGTTTCAACAGTGGTTTTGGGAGTTCTTTTTGCGGGGGCGACAGGGGCATCAGCGCTGACATCTCAAACAAATTTCTCTAACGACGTACCGGCATTTCAGCAATCTAATTATCAGCCGTATCAGAGCAAGACGACGACAAGTTCTTCGCAGATCTACTTCACGACGATTGGCGCGAATTACATAATGAACGTCAAAGCCGAGAATGCAGCGACAGGAACGCAATATACCGAGCGCAAGGCTATTTCGACAGGCATCGCAGTGCCGATAGCTAACCTCACTCCGGTGGGAACGGCGACTCGCCTCATTATTACGAACAACATATGGGCTGTCGTGACAGTGGCTGTCACTGGTTGGTTCAAAACTAATTAGTGGCACTCGATTTGGTGGGTCGCGGGGGCGGCCCACCAAATCTCTTGCTCAGCTGAATATGAAAATTATGTGGCGTCATTCAGTCGCTCGCTCTGTAATTGTCGGATTTTTAGTGATCGTCCCTAGTCTGGTCATGGGCTGGCAAGAAGTCACTAGCTCAGTGGTTTGGTCCCCCATGGGGGTCTACCTTGAGCTCATGAACGGGCCCGTGAGACTGCTTTTCCCCGTGATCGTGACGATGATCTCGGTGCCAACCTTGAGTCAAGAATTGCGCTTTCGTTACGTCACATACATCCGAAGTCGAAATGGTATGAGACTGCATCTCGCCAAGCGACTATTCGTGGGAGCCGTGAGCAGCTTTGCTGTGTTTGCTATATTCGCTGGACTCGCATTCGGTGTTGCGTATGGCGTGACTCCATTACTCGCCCCGTCGGCTATTGACCCGGCTAGCTATGGTTTGCACAACCCTGCTCAGGTAATTGCAGCGGACACTAACATCGCCCCTCTAAATGCGTTAAGGAGTTCGAGTTTTCTATTGTTTGCAGCTGCGAGCATCGCCTGGCCCGCGATGTATGCATTCATGTTTAGCCTGTTTGCGATGTGTGCGGTGATCATGGTCGAAGCGTCGGTTTTGGCTTTGTTGGTCCCTCTGGCTGCCTACTTAGGTGAATCTGTATTGACTCAGATTATTGGCCTTCCAGCAGCATCTTTTCTCGTCTCAGCGCTTTACCCAGCCGGTCTAAACAGCTATTCATTGGAGGAGTCTGCCGTGGCTGCAATGGTTCTGGGAGTATGTGTGGTCTGCTGGAGTTCGTTGCTCGTTAATCGAGCTCCCTCGCTTTCTAGATTCTCGTGAGACAGGACTTCGCCACAGGCTTTGTAAGTAGCCTCGAGTCTTGGAAAACATGGCTTACATGGGTCATCTGGCTTGCGCTGGAACTTTCGGGACTTGGTGAAACTCTTCAACTAGCTGGGACAAATGCCTGGGACGTTCTCATTCCACATTTGATGGGTGCACTCGAGCTGTCTATGCTCGGTGCCGGATGGTGGCTGTTGCAGATTGTGCAAGTTATTTCATTTCTTGGTCGCAATGAAGCCCTCATCCGATTTGGATCACCGCTTCGAGCGACCTTGGCTATGTGTTTCCGAATGGCAGGTGCTTCAGCTGCGATGATATTGGGCACGTTCGTCCTCACGGCGGGTATCTTGGCCGGGGCAGGCTTTCCTCTTGACTGGAGTAAAGGGACGATTGATTCAACCCAGCCCTATGCCTCTGTTTTTAGCGCTGAAGCATTTGTTCGAGTGTTTCCGTCTCCAATTCTCGCGGTTGTGTCCGGCTTCCTGTTTTTCGCTCTGGGGATTCTCCTATTTACTGCCTTTGTGGCGTCGATCACGGCACTACAAAATCGTCTTCTTGCCAGAGCGATAGCGGTTTCTATCTATCTATGGCTAGTTCTTTCCAGCTTCTCCAACGTCACCCTTCCATCATTTGTGGATGGTGCACTCACGATCAGCTTGGGCTGGGTCATGGGTAAACCTGATGGACTGATTGGGTGGACATTCCAATTAGTTGCTTTTCTCATTCTCACGGCAAGTTTCCTCTCGTTCAGAAGCTTTTGTGTGGCGAGATTGGGCAAACGTGCGACGCAATTATTTGCCCTTCTCGGAATAACTTTGCTGGCCCTTCTGGCGAGTTCGCATGCCGCAAGGGCGGGCTCTACTCTGAATTTTCTTGCACATGTCTTTGCTGCAGGTCACGGAGATATCGTTGGTTTTGTTTTGGTTGCAGCTGTCCCACTATCGATCGCGTCTTTGTTCAATTCGGATCTCCAATTGGCCAAAGAAGGATTCGCGTTTTATGAGGCATTTCGCCGTGGAAGTTTCCGGAAGTGGGTCCTGCATCGACTGCTCTCCGGTGCTGGATTCATGCTGGGGGCGACAACATTGTTCATGTTGATCGTGATGGTTTGGGCTAACGGGGTCATGGGGCCCCTCGGGGTTGGGGATGCCAACGCAGCCATTAGAGCGTGGCTGGGCTTGAATTTAGTGGGCCTCATCTTGATGTGTATTTCGGCAACTTTCGCTTGGGCTTCCACGGTTCCAACGTTGGCCTGGGTCGTTATTGTCGCGGCTTACCTATTTCTCGGCTATTGGCCCCTTGGTGCCGATTTTGTGACTCCCTATGGTGCCGGGAGTGATCTCTCTACCTCTTACCTGGTCTTGACTGCGGATGGACTTTTCCTGCTTGTATTTGTGCTTTTTATTGGAAGGCTTTATCGCCGGTCGAGGATGACTGAATGATCGGGTGGGTAGAGGCGTCGAACGAGATGAATAAGAGAGGAAAATATGTCGGTCATTACTTTTGAGAGTGTGAGCAAGTCATACAAAGGGCACACACTGTATCAAGACGTATCCTTTGAAATAGTAGAAGGAAGTGCAACAGCGTTTAGCGGCCCTAACGGGTCCGGGAAATCAGTGTTGTTCAAAATGATCTGCGGGTTTACGCAACCTGATTCGGGACTGATTAGTGTCGACCCAAAATTCCTTAGCCATCGTCGCAATTTTCCTGAAAATTTTGGAATCATAATCGACCGACCTGCATATCTCGCCGGTCAAAGTGGTTTACGAAATCTCTCAGAGCTGGCCGGTATTCGAAAAATCATTGACGAGTCCCAGGTGCGAGAGTCGATGCGTCTTGTGGGTCTCAATCCAGACTTGAAAGTGCCTGTTCGAAAATATTCACTGGGAATGAAACAAAAGTTGGCACTAGCTCAAGCGTTGATGGAAAATCCGAGAGTGCTGGTTCTCGATGAACCATTTAACGGATTGGACGCTGATTCAGCTGTCAGTATTCGCCGAATTCTCAAAGATCGAATTGACGATGGAGTGACCGTCATTTTCACGAGCCATAATCGGGGCGACATCCAAGAACTGGCATCACAGCAGTTTGAAATTCAAAACGGTGGTGTCATTGAGCTCCCTGTCAAGGGCTAATTGGGTCAAACCATAAGCTTAGGTTCATGCGTTTGCGCCTCGACCTTGCCTACGACGGCACGGACTTCGCCGGCTGGGGCATCCAGCCGAATTTGCGGACTGTTCAGGGCGTGGTCGAGGATGCCCTTGCCACGATTCTGCGTTTGAGCCAGCCTGCTCGGCTGGTCGTTGCGGGTCGCACTGACGCCGGCGTGCACGCGTCTGGTCAGGTTGCCCACATTGACCTGCCCACACTCGCCAGTTTCGAAAACCCCGACGGTTCGCTCGATCTTCAGGAGTTCGAGAATCGTCTGGCGGGCATCCTGAAGCGCGACCCTGACGTGGTGCTCAAACGCGCCAGCATTGCCCTCGATGGTTTCGACGCACGTTTTTCGCCACTCGCGCGACGTTACGAGTACCGGCTGCAAGACGACGCTCGCACCTACAACCCGCTCGAGCGCCACCGCTCGGTCTGGACGCCGAAACCTCTCGACGTCGATCTGATGAATGCAGCTGCCGAGAGTTTCCTGGGGCTGCGTGACTTTGGAGCGTTTTGCCGACCACGGCCGGGCGCGACCACGATTCGTGAGCTGCAGCAGTTCGAATGGCGCCGTGAGCCTGACGGTGTCGTGGTCTGTCACATTCAGGCGGATGCCTTTTGCCACTCGATGGTGCGCTCGCTCGTCGGAGCCTGCGTTGTAGCAGGCAACGGCAAAGCCCAGCAGTCGGAACTCGACGAGGTGCGCGATGGGGCGCAGCGAACGGCCCTGTTTAAAGTGATGCCACCGCACGGCCTCAATCTCGTCGAAATCATTTATCCGGCTGATGACGAGCTCGGTCCGCGAGCAGAGCTCACCCGAAGTCGCCGCGATTTGCTCGACGATGAGGCAATAGCGTAACCTTGAATCTTGGTGCCACTGCCTCATATAGGCGAAGTAACCGAAACTGAGCCCTCAACGGTGGGGTTCTTGCCAATAGGTAAAGAACGTCACGACCGAGCGGGATTCACGAACCACTCATTTCGACAAAGAAGGCAGTAATACTGTGACGCGTACATTTTCGCCCAAGCCCGCTGATCAAAAGCGCGAATGGGTCATCATCGACGCGACCGACGTAGTTCTCGGTCGCCTCGCAACCCACACCGCAACGATCCTTCGCGGCAAGAACAAGGCAACCTTCACTCCTCACATGGACATGGGTGACTTTGTCATCATCATCAATGCTGAGAAGGTTGCACTGACCGGCGCCAAGCTGGCCAACAAGCTCGCTTACCGTCACTCGGGTTACCCGGGTGGTCTGACGGCTACCACTTACGCCGAGCTCCTCGAGAAGAACCCTGAGCGCGCCATTGAGAAGGCTGTTCGCGGCATGCTCCCCAAGACTTCTCTCGGTCGCGACCAGATGCGCAAGCTCAAGGTCTACCGCGGTGCTGAGCACCCCCACGCTGCACAGCAGCCCAAGGTATTCAAACTCGACCAGGTCGCTCAGTAGCGCCGGCTCTAAGAACTAAGGATTAATTTCATGGCAAACATTGATGAGCTCGACGTGACCACCGACGTCACCGAGTACAGCACCGAGACCCCTGCTTCGGCAGTGGTTAAGGCTCCTCGCAAGGACCTCACCGTTCCTGGCGCAGCCGTAGGTCGTCGCAAGCAGGCAATCGCCCGCGTGCGTCTGGTTCCCGGCTCGGGCAAGATTGTTGTCAACAAGCGCGAGCTCGCTGACTACTTCCCCAACAAGCTTCACCAGCAGCTGATCAACGACCCGTTCACGGTCCTTGAGCTGGGCGGCAGCTACGACGTCATTGCCCGCATTACCGGTGGTGGCCCCTCGGGTCAGGCTGGCGCAATGCGTTTGGCCATCTCGCGCGCACTGAACGAAATCGACCGCGAAAGCAACCGCGCGACCCTCAAGAAGGCCGGCTTCCTCACTCGTGACGCTCGCGTCATCGAGCGCAAGAAGGCTGGTCTCAAGAAGGCTCGTAAGGCTTCGCAGTTCTCGAAGCGTTAGTCTTCGCAGGCTCTTAGAGCTATGGCTCGCCTATTCGGCACGGACGGTGTCCGGGGCTTGGCAAACCGTGAACTCACGGCCGACCTCGCTCTGGGCCTCGCTCAGTCTGCCGCGGTCGTTTTGACTTCAGGTCGATACGCGGATGCGCGTCGCGCTGAGGGTCGTCGCCCGGTTGGCGTGGTCGCTCGCGATCCTCGCATCTCGGGTGAGTTTCTCACGGCAGCGGTTTCGGCCGGTTTGGCGAGCTCGGGTATTGACGTTCTCGACGCAGGAGTGATTCCGACTCCGGCTGCGGCTTTCTTGGTCGCCGACATCCACGCCGACTTCGGCGTCATGATTTCGGCGTCCCACAATGCGGCTCCCGACAACGGCATCAAGTTCTTCGCAGTCGGTGGCGTCAAACTGCCTGACGAGGTCGAAGACCGCATCGAGGAGCACCTCGGAATCGAGAAGCTGCTTCCTATCGGAGGCGATGTGGGGCGCATCCGCCGTTTCGCCGACGCCGAAGACCGCTACGTTCTGCACCTGCTGAGCACCCTGCCACACCGCCTTGACGGCATTCATGTCGTGCTCGACTGTGCGCACGGGGCCGCCTCTGCTGTTTCGCCCGAAGTTTTTACCGACGCTGGCGCTCAGGTCACGCTCATTGGGGCCGACCCTGACGGGCTCAACATCAATGAGGGCGTGGGTTCAACCCACCTCGACCTCTTAGCTAAAAAGGTGCTTGAGGTTGGCGCAGACGTGGGCATCGCTCACGATGGCGACGCCGACCGCTGCCTCGCGGTGGATGCCCAGGGCAACGTTGTCGACGGTGACCAGATCATGGCCATTCTTGCCATCGCCATGAAAGAGCGCGGCAAGCTCAAGAACAACACCCTCGTCGCAACCGTGATGAGCAACCTCGGTCTGCACAAGGCCATGCAAAAGCACGGAATCACCGTGGAGACAACGGGTGTGGGCGACCGCTACGTGCTCGAGGGCCTTGCTGCTGGCGGTCATTCGCTCGGGGGCGAACAGTCGGGTCACGTCATCATGACCGACTACGCCACCACCGGAGACGGCATTCTGACCGGCCTGCACATCGTTGCCGAGATGGCCCGTCAGAAAAAGACTTTGGCGCAGCTGGCCTCGGTCATGTCGGTCTACCCGCAGATTCTGGTCAACGTGCGCGGTGTGAATCACAAGGCTATGGCTGCGAGTGCTCAGATTGCGGATGCTGTTTCTGCTGCCGAGGTAGAACTCGCCGATACTGGTCGTGTGCTGCTTCGGCCCTCAGGAACCGAGCCCATGGTGCGAGTCATGGTTGAGGCCGCCGATCAGGCAACCGCAGATCGCCTCGCGCACCAGCTAGCCGATGTCGTGAAGGCCGCGCTGCCGCTTTAGATTTTGCGAAGAAGCACGCTGTCGACCGAGTGGTCAGCGTCTTTGCGCAGAATGAGCGTCGCGCGCGAACGAGTCGGGCGAATGTTCTGCTCGAGGTTGGGCTCGTTCGTTCGTGCCCAAATGTCGCGCGCGAGTTGACGCGCTTCATGCTCCGTCAGGCTGGCGTAGCGGTGAAAGTACGAGTCGGGGTCGGTGAAGGCTCCGCGTTGCAACGCGAGGAAGCGTTCCTCGTACCAGTGCGCAATGTCCTTGGTGCGGGCATCCACGTAGATGCTGGCGTCGAAGAGGTCACTCACGGCCATGCCCCCGGTTGACGGCTGCAGAACGTTGAGCCCCTCGACGATGAGCACATCGGGCTGCTCAACCGCGATTCGCTCGCCGGGAACGATGTCGTAACTCAGGTGCGAGTAGACCGGGGCGTGCACCACCGGGGCACCGCTCTTGATCTCACTCACGAAGCGCATCAGCGCGCGACGGTCGTATGACTCCGGAAAACCCTTGCGCTCAAGGATGCCCTGCCGCACGAGTTCTGCGTTGGGGTACAGAAACCCGTCAGTTGTGACGAGGGCTACGCGCGGGGTGTTTTCCCAACGCGAGAGCAACGACTGCAGAACACGGGATACCGTCGACTTGCCCACGGCGACCGAGCCGGCGACACCGATGACGAAAGGTGTGCGCGGGGCGGTGGTGTGCAAGAACGAGCTGGTGCGCTCGTGCAGAGCACGCGTGCCCTCGGCATATAGCGAGAGCAGGCGGGAGAGGGGCTGGTAGACCTCGAGAACTTCACTGGCGTCGAGGCGATCGCCGAGACCGCGCACGCTCTCGAGCACTTCTTCGCTGAGCATCGGGCTGGTTTCAGGCGCGAGGGCCGCCCAGTCGCGCCGAGAGAGCTCGACAAAGGGGCTCGACGAACCGGCGCTGGTGTGGGGTGAAGGGCTCACTCACCCATTGTGCCAAACCGGAGAGCGTGCCGTGGTGGCATAAACTTGAGGATATGTGCGGAATTGTTGGATACGTCGGTCAGAAGCAAACCATGGAGGTGCTTCTGGGCGGTCTCAAGCGACAGGAATACCGCGGGTATGACTCCGCTGGCGTCGCCGTGATCACCGACGGTGGTTCCCTTGAATCGGCTAAGAAGTCGGGCAAACTTCAGGTTCTCGTCGATCACCTGACCGCGCACCCGCTCACCGCGGGTCACACCGGCATCGGCCACACCCGTTGGGCAACGCACGGCGCTCCGGTCGATGTGAACGCGCATCCGCACCTCGCCGATGGCGGCAAGCTTGCCATGATTCACAACGGCATCATCGAAAACTTCGCCGAGATCAAGCAGGAGATGCTTGAGGCCGGCCACGAATTCTTGAGCGAGACCGACACCGAGGTTGGTGCCGTTCTGCTCGGGCACCTCGTCGCTCAGACCGGTGACTTTCGCACCGCGTTTGCTCAGGCCGTCAACCGCTTTGAGGGTGCGTTCACTGTTCTGGCGATTCACCAAGATTCACCTGATCTCATTCTGGCTGCCCGTCACAATTCGCCCCTGGTCATCGGTTTCGGCGACGGAGAGAACTTCCTGGGCTCTGACGTGGCCGCGTTCGTCGAGTACACGCATCACGCTGCGGCTGTTGGCCAAGACCAGATGGTTGCCATTACTCCCGAGGGCGTCACGGTCACTGACTTCGCCGGCAAGGCAGTTGAGGTTGAGCGTTTTGAAATTGAGTGGGATGCCTCGGCCAGTGACAAGGGTGGCTGGCCTTCGTTCATGGCCAAAGAGATCACCGAGAATCCCGACGCAGTAGCGAACACGGTCCGTGGTCGAGTCACCGAGACTGCCGTCGACATCCCCGAGCTTGCAACACTCGGCGCCGACACGATCAAGAACACTCAGCGCATCATCCTGATCGCATGCGGAACAGCCTCGTACGCCGGCCAGGTCGCCGCCTACGCTATCGAGCAGTGGGCGCGCATCCCCGTTGAGGTTCAGCTCAGCCACGAATTCCGTTACCGCGACCCGGTCATCACTCCGCAGACGCTGGTCGTTTCAATCAGTCAGTCGGGCGAAACCATGGACACCCTCATGGCGGTGCGTTACGCCATGGAAAAGGGCGCCAAGACTGTTTCGATTTGCAACACTCAGGGAGCGACCATTCCCCGGGAGTCTGACGCCATTGTTTACACGCACGCCGGCCCAGAGGTTGCCGTGGCTTCGACCAAGGCTTTCGTTGCGCAGATCACCGCGCTGTATCTGCTGGGTCTGCAGTTTGCTCAAGTTCGTGGCACTCTCTCTGAGAAAGAGATTGCACGCAACATTTCTGAGTTGCAGTCGCTGCCGGGCAAGATCGAGCAGGTCCTCTTGGTTGGCCCCGAGATTCGTCAGCTCGCGAAGTGGATGACCGAGTCGCCCGCCGTGCTTTTCCTCGGTCGTCACGTAGGTTTCCCGATTGCTCTTGAGGGGGCGCTCAAGCTCAAGGAGCTTGCGTACATTCACGCCGAGGGCTTCGCCGCGGGTGAGCTCAAGCACGGCCCCATCGCGCTCATCGATCACGGCCAACCGGTATTTGTTGTCGTGCCCAGCCCTCGCGGTTCGGCCGAGATTCACTCGAAGGTTGTCTCGAACATCCAAGAGATTCGCGCTCGAGGTGCACGCGTGATTGCCATTGCTGAGCAGGGAGACGTCGCGGTTCTTCCCTACGCCGACGAGGTCATTCGTATTCCGCTAGCCGACCCGTTCTTCGAGCCGATCTTGGCCGTTGTGCCGCTGCAGATTTTTGCGATGGAGCTCGCCGACGCCAAGGGCCTCGACGTTGACCAGCCGCGCAACTTGGCCAAGTCGGTGACGGTCGAGTAGCGATGATTGTCGGAGTCGGTGTCGACATCGTGGATGTCGCCCGCTTTGAGGCCTCGCTCGAGCGCACTCCCGCGCTCGCCGGGCGTCTCTTTACCGATGTCGAGCGCAGTCTTCCGTTGCACTCGTTGGCCGCTCGCTTTGCCGCCAAAGAGGCCTTCATCAAGGCGATGGGCGGATCCGGTGCGATGGGCTGGCACGACATGAGCGTTGCCCCCGCCGAGGGCCAGGCGCCGAGCATCGAACTTTCGGGTGAAGCGGCCAAGCTTGCCGCCGATAAAGGTGTCACCAGCGTGCACCTGTCGCTGTCGCACGACGGCGGACAGGCAGTAGCCTTCGTAGTGGCTGAGGGAGGTGCCGCGTGAGTGAGTTGACCACACTGCCGCCCGTGGGCCCGTTCCGCGAGGTTGTCATCGACCTGCCAGCTCTGCGAGCCAACGTCTCGCACCTGCGCTCGCAGATGGGCGTTGCCCACACCATGGTTGTTGTGAAGGCCAATGCCTACGGACACGGCATGGTGCGTTGCGCTCGGGCTGCCCTCGAGGGCGGGGCCGACTGGCTCGGTGTGGCCGACATCACCGAGGCGCTCGAACTTCGGGCTGCGGGAATCACTGCGCCCATCCTGGCGTGGCTGCACGCTGCCGCCGAAGACTTCGTCTCGGCGGTTGCCGCCGACATCACGCTGGGTATCACCTCAGCGGCCAAGCTTGAGGCTGTCGCCTTGGCCGGAGCTGGCTCGAGTGCACCTGCTCGCGTGCACCTCAAGGTCGATACAGGCCTGAGCCGCAACGGTTTTGCACCCGCCGAGTGGCCGAGTGTTTTCGCTCGCGCGGTTGAACTGCAGGCAGCCGGGCAGATTGTGGTCGAAGGAATCTTCTCGCACCTGTCGAACACCAGCGAGTCTGACGACAACGCCCAGCAGGTCGAGTTTGAACGAGCAATTGCCCTCGCTCGTGAAGCTGGTCTTAATCCCGAGATTCGCCACCTCGCCTCGTCGCTGACGGCCATGACGAATCCGTCGATGCGGTACGACATGGTTCGCATCGGAATCGCTGCGTACGGGCTCTCGCCCCAAGACGACCGCACCAACGAATCATGGGGGCTCCGCCCGGTGATGACCGTGCGCGCTCGCGTCTCGGCTGTTCGCCGGGTTCCCGCCGGCACGGGCGTGAGTTACGACTTCGTTTATCGCACCGCCGCAGAATCAACGCTCGCGCTTGTTCCCATCGGATACGGCGAGGGCGTTCCGCGCTCGGCAAGCGATACTGCGCCGGTCGAAATCAATGGCAACCGCTACCGCATCAGCGGACGCGTAGCCATGGACCAATTCCTCGTCGATGTCGGTGACGCACCGCTCGCCCTCGGCGATGAGGTTGTGCTGTTCGGTGACCCCGCTCGAGGTGAGCCCTCGGCCGCCGACTGGGCCCGCGCCTGCGGCAGCATCGCCTACGAAATTGTTACGGG
Source organism: uncultured Microbacteriaceae bacterium (assembly GCA_903859205.1). Taxonomy (GTDB): domain Bacteria; phylum Actinomycetota; class Actinomycetes; order Actinomycetales; family Microbacteriaceae; genus CAIOLM01. The sequence goes on along the minus strand of CAIOLM010000036.1, from coordinate 2,170 downwards.
CATCGGCGGTCGTCTGACCCCGGTCTTCGTTGAGTAGTGCAATGAGCGCCACAACCGCACTGTTGGCAACGCCAGAAGACATGCACGCGCTAGGTCAGCGCTTGGGTGCAAAGCTGCGAGCTGGCGATCTGCTCGTTCTGACCGGCCCTCTGGGAGCCGGCAAGACTACGCTCACGCGAGGCATCGGCGAGGGGTTGCAGGTTCGCGGCCCGGTGACCAGCCCCACTTTTGTTTTGGCCCGCACGCATCCGAGCCTGGTGGATGGCCCTCCGCTTGTTCACGTCGACGCATATCGCCTATCTTCAGCCGTTGAGCTCGACGACCTCGACATTGATTTCGCACACTCCGTCGTGGTGGTGGAGTGGGGCGCCGGCATGCTCGATGGCATCACCGAGACTTGGCTCGATGTGACGATTTCCCGTCCCGAAGGCGCGTCAGCAGGTGAACTCGACGCCGATGAAACCATCGAGGAGCGCAGGGTTACGCTGACCGGTCACGGTGACCGCTGGGCTGAGTTCGCGATTGCGGGTGCGTAACGTGCTGCTCTCGATTGACACCTCTGCTGGGTCGAGTGTTGCGCTCACCCGTGTCGAGGGTATTCCCGGGGCCGCCGAAAGCTCGAGTGCCGACACCATGAAGCACGCCGAGGTCATCGGCACACTCATCGCCTCGTGCCTCGAGCAAATGGGTGCATCGGCCACCGATGTCAGTGCCGTCGTTGCCGGCGTGGGCCCCGGCCCGTTCACGGGGCTGCGCGTGGGGCTGGCCGCGGCAAGCGCCTTTGCCGCAGGCCGGGGTATTCCGTTGCTACCCGTTGTCAGTCACGATGCCATCGCTTTCGACGCGCTCGAAGAAGTTGAGGGGCCGATCATCGTTGTCACGGATGCCCGTCGCCGCGAGTTGTACTGGTCGATCTACGAGGGCTGGACGAATGCCGGCCTGCCGAACCGAATCTTTGGCCCGGCGCTGAGCAAACCTGACGAGGTTCCCACCGCGCACGAGGGCGTGGATCTCACCCGCTGGGACTCAGCGGAGGTGAGCGCCGGACTGCTGGGCATCATCGCCGCGCGAATGATGGCTGCGGGCATCCCGTTTGAACCGTTCGAGCCGCTGTACCTGCGCTCTCCCGATGTGACCATGCCCGGCACCCCGAAGCGGGTGAACTCATGAGCGAACCGCGTGAGGTGATTGCCCAGGCTGCCGGCGTGAACGTGCGCTTGGCTAACGCTGACGACCTCGGCGGCATCATGACCATCGAGCGAGCGGTCTTTGAACACGAGGCGTGGTCGGCCGAGGCGATGCGTCGCGACATGCTCGATGCCAACTGCTACTACCTCGTCGGCGAGCTCGTCGCCACGGGTCAAATTGTGGGCTACGCCGGGCTGCTCTGCGGTGCTGGCTCTGGCGAGGGCGATATTCAGACCATTGCCGTCAGGCCGACGGTTCGATCGCGCGGGCTCGGTCGCGTGATGATGGCCGACCTCATCGCCGAGGCGGGTCGCCGCGGGGCAACTCGCCTGTTTCTCGAGGTGAGATCAGACAACCCGGTTGCCATCGGTCTTTACCGCGCGCTCGGCTTTGTTGAGGTGGGCGTGCGCGAGGGCTATTACCAGCCCGACAACGTTGATGCTGTGGTGATGAAACTTGAGCCGGTGCCCGGCGGCCCGAGTTCACGCAAACTTGGCCCCATCGGGTCTGAGTTGACCAACCCTCCAGCCATTGGTGAATGGCCCAAGGATGGTGCCTGTTGAGCGCATCCATGAATCGTGTAGACCCGCTCGTCCTGGGCATCGAAACCAGCTGTGACGAAACCGGCGTCGGAATCGTGCGCGGGCGCGAGCTTCTGGCGAACGTGATCGCCAGCTCGATGGACGAACACGCACGCTACGGGGGAGTCGTGCCCGAGGTGGCCGCTCGCGCGCACCTCGAAGCGATGGCGCCGACGATTCACGAGGCCGTAGCCCGCGCGGGCATCACGCTCGCAGATCTTGACGCGGTTGCCGTGACAAGTGGCCCGGGTCTTGCGGGCGCACTCATGGTCGGAGTCGGTGCCGCCAAGGCTCTGGCGCTTTCACTGGGAAAGCCGCTGTACGCGGTGAACCACCTCGTGGGTCACGTCGGCGCAGACGTTCTCGGCGAAGACGGCCCGCTCGAATACCCGACGATTGCG
>CAIOLM010000035.1 GCA_903859205.1 uncultured Microbacteriaceae bacterium | reverse complement strand
CTACGGCGGAAACGCATTGCTGTCGAAGAAGTGCTTCTCGCTGCGCATCGGCTCGTTCATGGGCAAGCAAGAGGGCTGGATGGCCGAGCACATGCTTATTCTCAAGCTGACCTCGCCCGCCGGTCGTGCTTTCCACGTTGCCGCGGCTTTCCCGTCAGCGTGTGGAAAGACCAACCTCGCCATGCTTCAGCCCACGATCCCCGGATGGAAGGCCGAGACCATCGGTGACGATATCGCCTGGCTTCGCCCCGGACCCGACGGTCGCCTGTACGCAATCAACCCCGAGGCCGGGTTCTTCGGTGTCGCCCCCGGAACCGGTGAAAGCACGAATCCGGTTGCCATGAACACCGTGTGGGGAAACACCATCTTCACGAACGTTGCTCTCACCGATGACGGCGACGTCTGGTGGGAGGGCATGACCGATGAGACTCCTGCTCACCTCATCGACTGGCGCGGTCAAGACTGGACGCCCGACTCGGGTCGCCCTGCAGCGCACCCGAACTCGCGATTCACCGTGCCGATCGAACAGTGCCCGACCCTCTCGGAGGAATGGCACAAGAACGACGGCGTGCCGCTCGATGCCATCATCTTTGGCGGTCGTCGCGCCACGAACATCCCTCTTGTTGCCGAGGCATTCAACTGGAACCACGGCGTTTTCATCGGCGCAACCATGTCGAGCGAACAGACGGCCGCAGCTGAGGGAACCGTGGGCGAGCTTCGCCGCGACCCCTTTGCCATGCTGCCGTTCTGCGGCTACAACATGGCCGATTACTGGTCGCACTGGCTCGACATGGGCAAGACGCTCGGTGGCAAGGCGCCCAAGATTTTCCAGGTCAACTGGTTCCGTCGTGAAAACGGCAAGTTCCTCTGGCCCGGTTTCGGCGAGAACTCGCGAGTTCTCGACTGGATCTGCCGTCGCGTAGACGACGAGGCCGCCGCGGTTGACAGCCCGGTCGGTCGCGTTCCTGCCGAGGGAGCAATCAACCTTGATGGTCTCGACGTCTCCAACGAGGCGATGGCCAAGCTGTTCGAAGTTGACAAGAAGATGTGGCGCGACGAAGTTGCCCTCACCGACGAGTTCTTCGACAAGTTTGGGAATCGCCTACCGGTCGAGCTCACCGAAGAACTTGTGTCGCTGAAAGCTCGTCTCAGCTAACAGCGATATCAAGCCGCGGAGCTGTCGGACCGTCTCACTGCCAGCTCCGCTTCACCAAGAAATAGGGCATCCGGTACGTCTCCCCGGGTGCCCTATTTTCTTGCCCCGAAACGAAGCTGATTGAGCCTGTCGAAATCCCCGGGGCGTGCGCCGCGCGTGCCAAAGTAGTGACATGAGCACTGGCCCCAACCCCAAACTCGATGAACTGATCGAAGTGATGGCCACCTTGCGCGGCCCGGGTGGATGCCCGTGGGATGCCGAGCAGACGCACGAGTCACTGATTCGCTACCTGCTCGAGGAGACGTACGAGCTCATCGACGCGATTGAAGCCGGCGACCGCGACGACATGATCGAAGAACTCGGTGACGTGCTCTACCAGGTGATTTTTCACTCCGACTTGGCGGCTCACACGCCGGGGGAAGAGTTCACTCTCGAAGATGTTGCCGAGCGCATGACGGCCAAAATGATCGGACGCCACCCGCACGTGTTCGGGGGCGATCGCACTGCCGACACTGCCGACGAGGTCATGACCTTTTGGGAAGACCTTAAGAAAGAGGAGAAGCCCGGGCGCACATCCACACTCGATGGCGTACCGCAGGCAATGCCGGCACTCTTGCTCGCCGACAAGCTTCTGGGCAAGGCCGAAAAACTCGACGTCGTTGAAACCGGCGGCCCCGCACCCTTCCCGTTCGAAAGCGAAGACGAGCTCGGAGCGGTGCTGCTGGCGAT
>CAIOLM010000034.1 GCA_903859205.1 uncultured Microbacteriaceae bacterium | reverse complement strand
GGCATCGGTGCCGGTTTCGCTGGCTTCATCAAGAATGTCTTTGAGGTGCAGGTACCCCATGGGGATACCGTCACCATCGACGATGACGTAGCGCGAGAATCCGTGTGTTGTGACGGCCTGCTCGACGTCTTCAGCCGTCACGCTCTCGGGCAAACTCACCAGATCTGCAAGCAGTACCTGGGAGTCTTTGGCCTTCTTGGCGGTGAATTCAAAGGCGGCCGAGATGGTGCCAGAAGAGTCTTCAATCGTTCCCTCACGGGTGGAGTGCGAAACGATTCGGGCAACCTGCTCGAGCGTGAAGGTGCTGACCGCCTCGGATCGCGGGGTCATACCGAATAGGCGAACCACGCCATTGGCAATCGCGTTGAACGCAACGATTATTGGCATGAGGATGTTGCCCAAGAAAACCAACGGAACGGCCAGAAGTAGCAGGGCCCGGTCGGGCACCGAGAACGACGCGTTCTTGGGGATCATCTCGCCGAAGGTCACGTGCAGGAACGTCACGATGACCAGGGCCAAGATGAACCCAATCGTGCTGGTGACCGCGTGTGAAAGGCCCGTGAAGCCGAGTGCTCCGACAACGAGGTCGTGAATCGATGGCTCGGCCACATTCAGGATGAGCAGCGAACACACCGTGATGCCGAGCTGACAGGTCGCCAGCATGAGCGCGGCGTGCTCCATCGCCCAGAGCGCAGTCTTCGCTGAGCGCTTGCCGGCGATGACTGCGGGCTCGATCTGCGAGCGGCGAGCGGCCACAAGAGCGAATTCGGCAGCAACAAAAAACGCGTTGATGAGCAAAAGCAAAACAAGCCAGAGAAGGCCAGACCAACTATCCATGGTCGTCCCCCTTTGGCTCGGCTAGAGGGGTGAAGCGAAGTCGGTCGATGCGGCGCCCATCCATGTGCACGACGCGGAAGGTGCCATGTTCATCGCTGACCTCGTCATCCACCTTGGGGATCTGACCCAGGAGGTTCATCACGTAGCCAGCAACAGTCTCAAACGGCCCCTCTTCGGGAATGACAATGCCCGTCTGTTCTTCGAGCTCGTCGGGGCGTAGGTTGCCAGGGAACGTCGTGGCCTCGCCGCGCGTCGTCACTCCGGCGCGCGAGCGGTCGTGCTCGTCGCTGACCTCACCGACGAGCTCCTCAACCAGGTCTTCGAGCGTGGTCATGCCTGCGGTGCCGCCATATTCATCGACGACGATGGCCATTTGGTAGCCCCGGCCACGCAGCTCAATCATGAGATTGTCGAGCTCCATGGTTTCGGGTACGCGAAGCGGCTCAGTCATGATTGCCGAGACCGGCACTTCACAACGGCGATCCCGGGGAACCGCGAGAGCGTATTTGACGTGCACAACGCCCACGACGTCGTCAAGTCCGTCGTCAATCACCGGGAAGCGCGAGAAACCGGTGCGCTTTGCCCGCTCAAGCACGGCCACAGCTGATTCGCCCGGCTCCACAGTCGACATCTGCAAGCGGGGAGTCATGACATCGACCGCGGTGAGCTCGCTGAACGCGAGAGTTCGGCTCAGCAGCGTTGCAGTGTCGCGTTCGAGCACCCCGGCGGCGGCCGACCGCTGCACGAGCGAGGCGAGCTCGTCAGAGGAACGAGCACCCGAGAGCTCCTCTTTGGGCTCGATCCCAAAACTGCGCACGACCGCGGTGGATGCCTTCGAAAAGAGCCACACAACAGGTCGAAAAACGAACGTGAAAACGGTTTGGAATCCGATGACGACCCTCGCCGTGCCCAGCGGGGCAGTCAGGGCAAAAGCCTTGGGGATGAGCTCGCCGACAATCATCGACATCACAGTGGCGATCACAACCGCGACAACGCTGGCCAGCGTGTGCGCTCCGGCTGCAGACATGCCCCAACCTTCGAAGGTGGGTGCGATGAGATTCGACAGCGCTGGTTCCATGAGGAATCCGGTCAGCAGGGTGGTGATTGTGATGCCGAGTTGAGCGCTAGAAACGTGTGTCCACGTTTTGGTGAGGGCCTTGATAATCAGATTCAGGCCGCGCACACCCTGCGCCCGCATCGCCTCGAGCTCGGGCCGATCGAGAGTCACGAGAGCAAACTCTGTCGCGACGAAGAATCCGGTTCCGACGGTCAGGACGACACCGAAGCCGAACATTAACCAGTCCACCAACACCCTCGTAACTATACGCGAGAGCCTTCCACGGCACTTTGAATGCGGTGGGGTGGCACTAGTCTGGAATATGGAATTTGTAGCGCCCTAGGCGCGCAAGCAAGCAACGCAAACATCAACGAAAGATGGGGCGAATAAGGCCGTGTCCAGCACTAGCGAAACTGGCGGAACCGCCGACGAGTTCGGCGAAAACATTTGGCTCGTAGAAGAGCTTTACGAGAAGTACGTCGTAGACAAAAACGCGGTTGATCCCAACTGGTGGCCCACCCTCGAAAAGTACGGCGCGCACGTCGGAAACCAGACCCCTGCTGCCGCACCGGCTCCCGCTCCGGCCCCGACACCCGCTGCAGAAGTTGCTCCGGGCGCCACGGGCGCTCAGCCCATCGCCCGCACCACCTCGGTCCCGGCTAAGGCTTCTCCGATTCCCGCCGACGCCCCGGTCATCGAAGGAACCGGTGCCGCTGCCGAATCCGACGAGGTCGACGTAGTCACGGTTCTCAAGGGAATGCCCAAAGCTCTGGCCGCAAACATGGATGCCTCCCTCACGGTTCCTACTGCGACCAGCGTTCGTGCAGTGCCTGCCAAGCTGCTCATCGACAACCGCATTGTCATCAACAACCACCTTGCCCGCCGTCGCGGAGGCAAGGTTTCCTTTACCCACATTCTGGGTTGGGCGCTCATCCGCGCTCTCAAAGAGTTCCCTAGCCAGAACGTGTTCTACGACGAGATTGACGGCAAGCCCGCCCTCGTTCAGCCGGCTCACGTGACCCTCGGCTTAGCCGTCGACGTGCCCAAGCCCGACGGTTCGCGCGCGCTCATGGTTCCCGGTATCAAGCGTGCCGACACCATGACTTTCGATCAGTACCTCGCCGCGTACGAAGATCTGGTCGCTCGCGCCCGGAATAACAAACTCGTGGGCGAAGACTTTCAGGGCATCACCCTTTCGCTGACCAACCCGGGTGGGATCGGAACTGTTCACTCGGTTCCACGGCTCATGAAGGGCCAGGGGTGCATCATCGGTGCGGGTGCCCTTGAGTACCCGGCTGAATTCCAGGGCTCGAGTGAGAAGACACTCATCGACATGGGCATCGGAAAGGTCATGACCCTCACGTCGACCTATGACCACCGCGTTATTCAGGGGGCCGGGTCCGGCGAGTTCCTCAAGAAGGTGCACGAGCTGCTTATCGGTCAGCGGAATTTCTACGAGGAAATCTTCGCCGCCCTGCGCATCCCGTACAAGCCCATTCAGTGGTCGAGCGATGTCAGCGTTTCGAAGGGTTCCACGCTCACCAAAGCGGCCCGCGTTCAGGAGCTGATCAACTCGTTCCGTGTTCGCGGGCACCTCATGGCCGACATCGACCCGCTCGAGTACCAGCAGCGCACACACCCCGATCTCGAAATTGAGTCGCATGGGTTGACCTTCTGGGATCTCGATCGTGAATTTGTCACCGGCGGCATCGGCGGAACAAACACGGCCCCGCTGCGCAAGGTGCTCGGCATTCTTCGTGACTCGTACTGCCGCACCGTCGGTCTCGAATACATGCACATTCAAGACCCCGAGCAGCGTGCCTGGTTCCAAGAAAAAGTTGAGCGCCCCTACGAAAAGCCGGGCCACGACGAGCAGATGCGCATCCTTGAAAAGCTCAACGAGGCCGAGGCTTTCGAGACCTTCCTGCAGACCAAGTACGTCGGACAGAAGCGCTTCAGCCTCGAGGGCGGCGAATCCGTCATCGCAATGTTGGATGCCCTGCTGACCTCGGCCGCTGACGCCGAGCTCGACGGGGTGGGCATTGGTATGGCCCACCGCGGTCGCCTCAACGTGCTGACGAACATTGCCGGAAAGACATACGGACAGGTCTTCCGCGAGTTCGAGGGAACAACCGACACGAGCACCGTTCAGGGCTCGGGTGACGTCAAGTACCACCTCGGTACCGAGGGCACCTTCACCTGCCCCGATGGCAAGCAGATTCCGATCTACCTAGCCGCCAACCCCTCGCACCTAGAAACCGTCAACGGGGTTCTACAAGGCATCGTTCGTGCCAAGCAAGACCTCAAGCCCATCGGCACCTTCACGACTCTGCCCGTGCTCGTGCACGGTGACGCGGCTTTCGCCGGTCAGGGCGTTGTGTACGAAGGCCTGCAGATGTCGCAGCTGCGCGGCTACCGCATCGGCGGAACCGTGCACATCATCATCAACAACCAGGTCGGATTCACCACGCCTCCCGGTGAATCGCGCACCTCGGTATACGCCACCGACGTGGCCAAGACCATTCAGGCACCCATCTTCCACGTGAACGGTGACGACCCCGAGGCTGTTGTGCGCGTCGCTCAACTGGCTTTCGAGTACCGCCAGAAGTTCAAGAAAGACGTGGTCATTGATCTGGTCTGCTACCGCCGCCGCGGTCACAACGAGGGTGATGACCCCTCGATGACCCAGCCGCTGATGTACAACCTGATCGAGGCAAAGCGATCGGTTCGCCGTCTCTACACCGAGGCCCTCGTCGGTCGCGGCGACATCACACAAGAAGAGTTCGACAAGGCACAGGCTGACTTCCAGGGCCAGCTCGAGGGCGCATTCGCCGACACGCACGCTGCCGCGTCAGGCGAAGGCGCTGGCACGGGTGGCGTTTCGAGCAACTCGGTTCTCTCACAGGAGTACGCAACTCCCGAGTCCACCGGTGTTGACCTGTCGATCATCCATCGCATCGGTGACGCTTTCAACAACATCCCGCCCGGGTTCACCGTGCACCCCAAACTGCAGCAGCTCTTAGCCAAGCGCCACGAGATGAGCCGCGACGGTGGAATTGACTGGGGCTTCGGCGAGCTGCTCGCTTTCGGTTCGCTTCTGCTCGAGGGCACCCCGGTTCGCATGACCGGTCAGGACGTTCGTCGCGGAACCTTCGTTCAGCGTCACGCGGTATTCCACGACCGTGAAAACGGTCAAGAGTGGCTGCCCTTGGTCAACCTCGCCGACAACCAGGCTCGCTTCTGGATCTATGACTCGCTCCTGAGCGAGTATGCCGTCATGGCCTACGAGTACGGCTACTCGGTTGAGCGCGAAGACGCTCTGGTTCTCTGGGAAGCGCAGTTCGGTGACTTCGCAGATGGCGCCCAAACCGTAATCGATGAGTACATCTCATCCTCCGAGCAAAAGTGGGGCCAGCGCTCAAGCGTCGTGCTTCTTCTTCCGCACGGCTACGAAGGAGCGGGCCCCGACCACTCGTCGGCCCGTATCGAGCGCTACTTGCAGCTCTGTGCCGAGAACAACATGATTGTTGCTCGCCCCTCGACTCCGGCTCAGCACTTCCACCTGCTACGTCGCCAGGCGTACTCGCGTCCGCGTAAGCCGCTGATTGTTTTCTCCCCGAAGGCAATGTTGCGTCTGCGCGATGCATCCAGCAACGTTGAAGATTTCACGAGCGGTCGCTTCCAAGAGGTCATCGACGAGCACCGCGCTCTTGACCGCAATGCCGTGCAGCGAGTCATTATCACCGCGGGCAAGCCGTACCACGACCTCATGGCTGAGATTGCGAAGACGAACGACACCCGCGTAGCGGTGGTTCGCCTCGAGCAGTTCTACCCGGCGCCCATGGAGCAAATCAACAACCTGGTTGCGACCTACCCGAACGCTGAGCTGGTGTGGTTCCAAGACGAGCCCGCCAACCAGGGTGCCTGGCCCTTCATCAACCACGAGATTGCTCCGCTGCTCGGCGGTCGCACGATTCGCAACGTTTCACGCCCCTCGGCTGCATCACCCGCCGTCGGAAGCGCCAAGCGTCACGCGGTCGAGGCTGAGGGCCTGCTCAACGAGGCGCTCGGGTTCTAGCCAAGCAGGTCGCGTGCGCCTCGCGCGTATCGAGACCTAGTGCTTCTGAACCTCGCGCAGTCGGGCCATCACCTGAGCGCGTAGGTCTTCAGGCGCGGTTTCGTCGCAGGCGCGCTGCACCGCTTCACGAAGTACGACTTTGACGCGCTCCTCGTCGGTGCAGTCGATACAGCCACCAAGGTGCTCGCGAATATCAGCAGCCTCTTCACTGCAGAGTTCGTTGTGCAGGTACTCCTCGAGCGCCTGTTTTGCTTTGTCACAGCCGCAATCAGCCATGGTTTTCTCCTGTCGTGGGCGCGAGTCCGATTCCCTGCTCGGCCGCGTACTCGGTCAGTTGCTCGCGAAGTAGCCGGCGCCCGCGGTGCAGGCGGCTCATGACGGTTCCGGTCGGGGTGTTCATGATGTCGGCTATCTCTTGGTAAGAGAAGCCTTCGACGTCGGCGAGAAATACGGCGACACGAAACTCTTCGGAGATGTTCTGCAGGGCATCCTTGACGGCACTCGAAGGCAGATGATCGATGGCTTCTGCCTCGGCCGAGCGGCTTGACATCGCTGTACGCGACTCGGCGTTCCCGAGTTGCCAGTCTTCAAGTTCTTCAACCGAGCCTTGGAACGGCTCGCGAACGGCCTTGCGGTAGTTGTTGATGAACGAATTTTCAAGGATGCGGTGCAGCCACGCCTTGAGATTGGTGCCCTGCTCGTACGACTCAAAAGCGGCAAATGCCTTCATGTAGGTCTCTTGTACGAGGTCGTTAGCGTCGGCCGGGTTTCCGGTTTTGCGCATCGCGTGGCCATAGAGCTGATCGAGGTACGGCAAAGCCTGCTCAACAAAGAGCGCTTGCTTGGCTTCGTGTGCGGCATCCATCGCCTTCGAGCCTACGCGCCCAGCGGCCGGACGGGGGCACTCAAGAACTGCGCTCATTGGTGCTCCTTTCTTGCCTGCATCGGGCGATAACGTATTCGCCGGTAACCTAGAACCAATGTTGACCTCGCCTTATTCCCGTCCGGAGTTCGATCCGTACGATGACAGCTCGGGAGCCGGCGCGCCCGAGGGCGATTGGAAGGCTCCGACTCCGTCGACCCCGGTCAACGCAACCCTCAGCCTTCCCGGCTCAAAATCGCTCACCAACCGCGAGCTCGTGCTCGCCGCGCTGGCCGACTCGCCCTCCCGCCTGCGCGCACCACTGCACTCGCGCGACTCGAAACTCATGGTTGAAGCCCTGCGTTCACTGGGCACAACCATCACTGAGGTCGCCGGCGATAGCCCCTACGGCCCCGACTGGGTGATCACCCCGGCTGAGCTCGTCGGAAGCACCACCATCGACTGCGGTTTGGCCGGCACGGTCATGCGCTTCATGCCGCCGGTAGCAGCCCTGGCTCTCGGCCCGACCACGTTTGACGGTGACGCGGCCGCTCGCCGCCGCCCCATGGCGACCACCATCTCGTCGTTGCGCGCACTGGGTGTCGACGTTGCCGACGAGGGCCGCGGAGCGCTGCCTTTTACCGTGCACGGCTCTGGCTCCGTCGCCGGAGGCGAACTCACGATTGACGCATCAAGCTCGAGCCAGTTTGTCTCGGGTTTGCTGCTGGCTGCGGCACGCTTCGAGGGTGGGCTCGACCTGCGCCACAGTGGAGAACGCCTGCCGAGCATCCCCCACATCGAGATGACCATCGACGTGCTGCGCGAGCGCGGCGTCACCGTCAGCTCACCCGAGGTTGGCCGCTGGGTTGTGGAACCCGGCCCCATCGCGGGTCGAGACATCGCCATCGAACCTGACCTGTCGAACGCGGCACCGTTCCTCATCGCCGCCATCGTGACCGGCGGCTCAGTCACGATTACCGGCTGGCCGGCAACCACGACTCAAGTGGGCAACGACCTCATCGACCTGCTGCCGCGCTTTGGCGCCAACGTTACGCGCGACGGTGATGCCGTTACCGTAACCGCTGGCGAGCGCATCACCGGTGTCGAGCTCGACCTCACCACCGGTGGCGAACTCGCACCCAACCTGGTCGTTCTTGCTGCACTGGCCGACGGCCCCAGCACCATCACCGGCATTGGTCACATTCGCCACCACGAAACCGACCGACTGGCAGCCCTGGCCACCGAAATCAACAAGCTCGGCGGCAAGGTCACCGAGCTCGAAGACGGCCTCCACATTGAGCCGGCCGAACTCCACAGCGGTCAGTGGCTCTCGTACGAAGATCACCGCATGGCGACTTCGGGCGCCATCATCGGTCTGCGCGTGCCCGGCGTTGAAATTGAAAACATTTCATGCACCAGCAAGACCCTCCCTGAATTCGCCGCGCTCTGGCTGGACATCACCGCCTGATGAGTTGGCTAACTGACGACCCGAACGAGCCGCGCGAGCTTGACGAGTCGGATGTGCGCGTGCGCCCCAACCCCAAAGGCAATCGCCCGCGAACCAAGATTCGGCCCGGTCACGCAGACGCAACAATCGGCATGATTCTGTCGGTCGACCGCGGTCGGTTCACGGTGCTTGTGGGCGAAGGAACTTCCGGCGAGCGCACGGTCACGGCCTCACGCGCGAGGGAACTCGGTAAGGAGGCGATTGTCACCGGCGACCGCGTTGGGCTCGTGGGCGATGTCACCGGAGACGAGGGCACGCTGTGCCGTGTTGTTCGAATCGAGCCCCGCTCGACCATCCTTCGAAGAAGCGCTGACGACACCGACGCCGTTGAGCGGGTCATCGTTGCTAACGCAGACCAGATGCTCATCGTGGTAGCCGCGGCGAACCCGGAACCGCGAGTTCGCCTGGTCGACCGCTACCTGATTGCCGCGCTCGACGCAGGAATCACCGCAATTCTCTGCGTCACCAAGACCGACATCGCTGACCCGTCCGACTTCTTGGCGAACTTCGTCGGCCTCGACCTGCCCATCGTCACCAGCCGATCGGATGCCCCACCGCTCGAAACTCTTGAAGCCCTGCTCGTCGGCCACACCACCGTTGCCGTGGGTCACTCAGGGGTCGGTAAATCCACCCTCGTGAACGCGCTCGTTCCCGCGGCCGATCGTGCGGTCGGACACGTGAATGAAACCACCGGACGCGGGCGCCACACGTCGAGCTCCACTATCAGCCTGAAGCTTGAAACCGACAAAGGCGACGGCTGGATCATCGACACCCCTGGCGTGCGATCCTTCGGGCTCGGCCACATCAACCCGCACAACATCCTGCGTGCGTACACCGACCTTGACCGCATCGGCCAGTCCTGCCCCCGCGGTTGCACGCACCTGCCCGACTCACCCGACTGCGCCATCATCGAAGCCGTCGAAGCCGGCAACCTCGGCGAATCGGGTCCGGCTCGCCTCGACTCCATGCAGCGCCTCTTGACTACCTTCTCAAAACCAGAATTCGGATAATCTCAACTCATGACGACTCGACTCGAAGCAGGCACCAAGGCTCCCGCGTTCACCGCACTCGACCAGAACGGCAAGAGCGTTTCACTCGCTGACTACGCCGGCAAGAAGGTCATCTTGTACTTCTACCCCGCAGCTATGACGCCGGGATGCACCACCCAGGCGTGCGACTTCCGCGACAGCTTGAGCTCACTGGCTGCATCTGGCTACGTCGTGCTGGGCGTCAGCAAAGACACCGTGGCTAAGCTCAAGAAGTTCGAAGAGCACGACTCGATCACCTTCCCGTTGCTGAGCGACCCCGAGCTCACCGTGCACAACGCCTACGGTGTTTATGGCGAGAAGTCGATGTACGGCAAGACGGTCATGGGCGTCATCCGCTCGACCTTTGTCATCGACGAGGCAGGCGTGCTCACTCACGCGCTCTACAACGTCAAGGCCACCGGCCACGTGGCGTCGCTGCGCGGTAAGCTCGGCCTTTAGCTCCGTGGCTGGCGAGCAATCGCCCGCGACACCTTCGGCGTGAACATCAGCACGCCGCCGGCCAGTCCCAGCACGATCATGAAGATCGCCACGATAAACCAGTCGCCCTCGGCGTTGATCATGCTTACGCCAACCACGACCTGAATTGTCTGCCAGACGAGCGTGCCCGAACGGGTCCAGGTGCGCATGCGGTAAAGGCCGGTTGCCAAGGTGAAAATCCATGCCGACATGGCAATGAAGAGGCCGAAAAGAAAGAGCGCACCCGAGAGTGTTCCAGTTTCGGCGACAAATAATTGGATGCCGTACCACACCGTATAGCCGGCAACCCCAAGCCCCTCGATGCCGACCACAATGGCCAGTAAAACAAGAAGTGGGGGGCGTTGTGCGGAGGTCATCCAAGCTCGTTTCAAAAAAAGTCTTTACAAACAGTGATTAACTATGTCACCCTTAAGGAAGTCGAGATGAGCCCCACGTGGTCGTGGGCAAGCAAATTCGCTGAAAGTGAACTGGCTTGGGACTAGCTCTCGACATTTTTTTATTGGTCCGAACATCTGAACCTCGGACCGTTTTTTATGCCCGAAACAACAAGGAGTATCACTATGGACTGGCGCGACAGTGCAGCTTGCCTCACCGTTGACCCGGAACTCTTCTTCCCGGTCGGCAACACCGGCCCGGCTGTAGACCAGATCGACAAGGCAAAGGCCGTATGCGGTCGCTGCTCGGTTACCGAGCAGTGCCTCCAGTACGCACTCGAGACCAACCAGGATTCTGGCGTCTGGGGCGGACTCAGCGAAGACGAGCGTCGTGCTCTCAAGCGTCGCGCAGCACGCGCACGCCGCGCGAGCTAATTTCGCTCCCACACCACGCATGATTGCCTCGGTTTCGACCGGGGCAATCGTCGTTTAAGCGCTAGACCGGACCCGAAATGTAGCTGATGGGGCGAGTATCGGTCGATTCGTCGGCAGCCATCGGAATCTCCACCGTGACCTCGGTTCCACGCGAGGGGCGGTTGCCCCAAGTAATAGACCCGTTGAGCTCACCCTCAATGAGGGTGCGCACAATCTGCGTTCCCAACCCATCACCGAGTTCGCCGTCGGTCAGACCGGCGCCATCGTCAAGGATTTTCACGGTAAGGCTGCCGCTCGTTCGATTGGCAACGACCTCGACCTTGCCCGAGCGGTCGGCAAGGCCGTGCTCAACGGCATTGGTCACCAATTCGGTGATGGCCACGGCAAGCGGGGTCGCGTAATTGCTTGGCATGCGGCCGAATGATCCGGTTGCGCTCGAGACCACCGTTGTTCCGTGCGAAGCCGCAACCTCGGCGGTGAGCTTCAGCACGCGCTGGAAAACGTCGTCGAAATCCACGTTTTGGCTGAGGCCCTCCGAGAGCGCATCGTGCACGAGGGCGATACTGGCCACTCGACGCATGGCCTGTGAGAGGGCATCCTTGGCTTCGTCTGACTTGCTGCGTCGAGCCTGGATGCGCAGCAGCGAAGCTACGGTCTGCAGGTTGTTCTTGACGCGGTGGTGAATCTCGCGAATCGTCGCGTCTTTCGTGATCAGGGCCTGTTCCTGGTGTCGCAGTTCGGTTACGTCGCGGCACAACAGGATTGCTCCGGTGCGCTGGCCTTGATTCCGCACCGGAATCGCCCGAACCGAGATGGTGACTCCGCCGTTATCTATGTCGGCGCGCCAGGGTGCCCGACCCATGACGACGACCGGAAGTGACTCATCGACGTTCATGCGGCCCTTGACCACCTTGGTGACGACCTCGGCAAGAGATTCGCCTTCAAGCTCGTCTTGGTAGCCGATGCGGTTGAACGCAGAGAGCGCGTTGGGGCTGGCAAAGGTGGTGACGCCCTCAACATCAAGACGGATGAGACCGTCGGAGGCGCGAGGTGCTCCGCGCGTTGGTGCCGGCGCCGAGTCGACATCAGGAAAATCACCGGTCGAGATCATGCGCAGCAGGTCGTCGGCACAGGTGTTGAAAGTTTTTTCTTGGCGTGAGGGCGAGCGGGTCTCTGACAGGTTCGTGTGCAGCGTGATGACCGCAATCGGGCCGCCCTGGGGCTCTTGCGAACCGGGCCGTGGGCGACGAATCACCGGGATGGCGCGCACGCGTGTCGGGGTCTCTTCGTACCAAGCCGGAGCCGATGACTCCACGATCTGCGCACTCTCGTAGGCCTCGCTCACCTGCGCACGCCACTCCTGCTTGATGGGCTTGCCCACGAAGTCGCGATAGAACAGGGTGTTCGAACTCGACGGGCGGGCGTGAGCGAGCGCAACGAAGCTGCGGTCTTTGTTAGGAATCCAGAAAACGGTGTCAGCAAACGAAAGATCGGCGATGAGCTGAGCGTCGCCAACAAGCAGGTGCATCCACTCGAGGTCAGACTCGGTTCCGATGCCCTGGTTGTTCATGATGTTGCTGAACGTCGACATATCTCTAGCCTAGGCTTACCTCATGAAGTCATCTCGCCAGCATCGACGCTTTTATCGCCGGCCTGGGTTCTGGTGGCCGATCGGCATCCTTGTTGGTCTTCTGGTGGGAACCCTCGTGGCATTCAATGTTTCTCCGTGGCCAGGTGCCATGGTCATTCGGGCCGTTTTTCAGAGCAACGCCGCCAAGGTCAAGACCGTCATGCAGGAGTACGCACCCACGTCTGGTGTCGACAGCCAGCTGAACATTCCCTACTCGGCCCTGCCCGACTCGCAACTCGACATTTTCTACCCGACCGGAACCGAGAAGCAACTGGGCACCATCATCTGGACCCACGGCGGAGCCTGGGTTTCTGGCAGCAAAGACAATGACACTCCCTACTTTCAGGTTCTGGCTAGCCACGGTTACACCGTCATCGGGTTGAACTACGGCTACGGCCCCGAGCACACCTACCCCTACGCGGTCTACCAACTCAACGCTGCTCTCAAGTACATCGTCGAGAACGCTGAGGGTTACCACGTTGACCCGACCAAGCTCATCATGGCCGGCGACTCTGCCGGCGCCCAGCTCACGGCTCAGCTCGCGGCAGCCATCACCAACCCGGAATACGCAGCGAGCATCAGTCCCGCGCCTCCTAGCCTCGGTGGTCAGGGATTCGAGCCGGCCATTACCCCCGAGCAGCTTCGCGGTGTCATTTTGAACTGCGGCATCTACAACATGGAGGCCATGGTCGCCAGCCCAGCTCAATCGAGCGAGCTGGGCGCGTCGGCTGGTAGCTCGGGAGTTCCGGCTTGGGTTGCCAAGCTGCTCATGTGGGGAGACACCACCTCACTCTGGGCCTACATCGGCGAGCGAGACCTCGAAGAGTCACCTGCGTTCACCCAGATGTCATCGCTCAACTTCGTGACCAAAGACTTTCCGGCTACCTACATCTCGGGTGGCAATGCTGATCCATTGACGGATGCTCAGTCCAAGCCCATGGCGGCAAAACTAACAGAGCTCGGCGTCTCGGTTGACGCACTGTTCTGGCCGGCTGATGAGAGCCCCGCCCTGCCTCACGAGTATCAGTTCAAGCTCAACCTCGAGGCCGCTCAGACCGCGCTGACTCGAACACTCTCGTTCATCAATGCTCGCTTCGCTGACTAATTCGCTCAGCTCGTCCGGCACTCTACGCAACTGAGTAGTGGGCGGGCTCGAACTCTCCGTTCGAGTCCCGGAACGCGTAGGCAAAGTCGGGCCACGTCACCGTGAGGCGATTCGTTCGGTAATCGACGTACCAGTTTTTGCATCCACCGGTCAGCCACACGGTTCCGGCAGAGCGTTCGATGACTGCCTCGACATACTCGCTCTCTGACTCGGGGCGGGCTTCGATGACACTCGCCCTTGCCCCGCGCATAAACTCGATTCCTCCGACGATGTAATCGATCTGGGATTCCACAACGTAAATAACCGAGTTGTGTCCGAGCCCGGTGTTGGGGCCATTCATGATGAACAGGTTGGGGAATCCTGCGACTGTCGTCGAGTCGAGTGCCTGCATTCCCTGAGACCAGTACTCGCTCAGGGCGAGACCGTCTCTTCCGTGGATGAGCGGCGCGAATGGCGGCTCTATGGCTTCGAAACCGGTAGCGAAGACCACGGCATCGACCTCGTATGAATTACCTTCGGCGCTGACAAGAGTGGTCCCTTCAACCCGCTCAAGAGCCGAAGCCTCAATGTGCACGTTTCTAGCCTGCATCGCTGGGTAGTAGACATCTGAAATCAAGATGCGCTTGCATCCGATTTCGTAATCTGGAGTGAGTTTGGCCATGACCTCAGGGTCGGTGACCTGATTGTTTCGGTGGCCGTTGGCCATTGAGTACGCCTCAGCTATCGACTTTGGTACCGCTCGGCGTTGCGCATAGTTGTATTCCATGCCCCAGAACAGTTCGGAGCGCAGCGCCTCCATCGATGCAGGGTCGCGTGCAAAGCGACGCTGTTCGGCGTGAGTGTATGCGCGGTCAGGCCGGGGGATCACATAGGGCGCTGAACGCTGGAACACGATGAGCTGTTGCGCAACCTTTTGCATTTCAGGAATGATCTGAATCGCTGACGCCCCAGACCCGACGACCGCTATGCGCTTGCCGTCGAGGTGCGCGCTGTGATCCCAGCGAGCGGAGTGGAACTTCTCGCCGGTGAAAGTCTCGATACCGTCAATGGGCGGGTATTTCTCGTCGGCTAAGTGGCCCATCGCGGTCACGACAACGTTTGCCGTGTACTCCCCCTGCGAGGTCTGCACACGCCAGAGTGTGCCGACTTCATCCCAGGTGGCATCGAGCAAGTTCGTGTTGAAGCGGATGTGCGGCATGATGCCCTCGTCCTGTGCACACCAGCGGATGTACTCCCAGATCTCTGTGGCGGGCGCGAATACGCGGGTCCAGTCACTCTTGAGTTTGAACGAATACGAATACAGGTGTGAGGGAACGTCGCACGCTGCCCCGGGGTAGCGGTTGTCGCGCCAAGTTCCACCGACATCGTCGGAGCGTTCGATCAGGATGAAATCGTTGATGCCGCGTCGCTTGAGTTTCATCGCCAGACCGATACCGGCAAAACCGGTGCCGATAATCAGCAACGGGGTGTGGGTAGTCATGTGATTTCTCGAATCTTTGAGGATGCGGGCTATGGCTTGACCGTCGGAATGATAGTTCCGGCCGGGTGGCGACTCGGGTTTGCCGCAAAGTTGTCAATCTGCTTGTGCAGTTCGGCCGGGCGTTCGAACACGACCGCGTGACCCGAGGGAATCTCGGTGTAGCGAGCGTTCTCGGTCGCACCAAACAGGTCGCGGCTGTGACGGTTCGGCACCATCTGGTCGTAGGTGCAACCGACCACGAGCGTGTTCGCAGTGATCTTGTCCAGACGGTCGGCAATGTCGATGTCGCGATTGAGTTGCATCTGCGCGGCACCAAACTCGGTCACGTTCACCGCCTTGATCGCCGGAGCAAGCTCCTCGAGAGTGCGCGCCCCGACGAAGGGGTTGCCGAAGGCACAGAACACGGTGAACTGTGCGAGAGCATCCTTGTTTCCAGATTCGTAGAGCGCGTTCCACACGCTGTTGCGTAGAAGCTGTTGGCTATCGGTCTTAGCCCACCCCGCGACGAGGATGAGGTTTTCGATTGTCTCGGGACGAGCGGCGGCCACAGTTGCCGCGACAACAGCTCCGAGCGAGTAGCCCACGAGCGTGACCTTCTGCCCGGCGAGCAGGTTATCGATGACCGCCTCGACCTGGCGACGAAAGGAGTCGATGGTCAGCTCGCCAGCTGGCATGCCGAGATCGACGCTGATAACCCGCTGACGAGTTGCAAGCATGGGGAACAGGTAGCCGTAGTGCACAGCGGTGCTGCCAGTCGTTCCATGCACGAGCACGATCGGGTTGCGCTTGCCTCGCGCCTCAATCGAGTCGTAGTAGCGCACGGTAGCGCCATCCACACTCACTTCGCCCTCGGCGACGGGGTCCTTGGTCAAAACGATGCCCACGATGTCTTCTTACTGTTCGGATTGTGCCTAAGGGGTTGGGCGCCGGCTGCCTCTCTCACCGACGCCCAAGTCTGGTTACTTGACGACGACCGGATTGACCGGGGCGCCTGTGCCGTTGACGAGCTTGATCGGGGCCGCCGTATACAAGAAGGCGTACTGCCCGTCGCTCGCGCAGTCGTCGGCCAGCGGGGTGAGGTTCATGATCTCGGCAAAGACAACACCGAGATTGCGCATGAGTGCCTGGTGCAGTGGCAGGCTCAAACCCGATGCGGGGTCGAGCGTGACCTCGTTGGCGATGGTGTCGGTCACCAGGTTAGGAATCTCCATCTCTTGGAACCACTCAACCAGCTCCTGCGAGTGCGTCAACCCCGGCTCCATGAAGTCGGCACCCTGAAACTTTGCAGTGTCGCCCTCGTAGTAGGAGTTGATCCATCCGGTGTGCACGAGAAGAACATCGCGTTTGCGAATCTCGACTCCCTGAGCAGCCGCCGCAGCCAACAAGTCTTCGTGGGTGAATGTTTCACCCGGGTCGAGCACTTTTTTGCCGCGGTACTTGGCCATGTCGAGCAGAACGCCGCGACCGACGATGCCCTTTTCGGCGATGGGCATAATGTTGGCTTTGGTCATGGCGCCAACAGTGGTTGCTGCGTCGTACCCGTTGTAAAGCTGGTCGCCGTACCAGGCGTGTCCGAGGGCGTCATACTGACTCGACGACTGCACGTCGATGACGAGCATGTCATCTGAGTACTGGGCTCCACCGGGAATCGGGAAGCCCTTGCCGGCCATCCAGAGTCCTGCATCGACCGTATTGACTCGGCGGGCTTGGCGACGGCCTGGCCAGACCGGGTCACCGGCGGGGCTGCCCATGGGAACACCCAGGGTAAAGGTCTTGCCGCTACGAATCTCGGCAACACCGGCGAGAACTTCTGGGCTACCGAGGTAGTTGAGCGAGCCGACCTCGTCGTCGGCGCCCCACTTGCCCCAGTTTTTCGGACTCGTGGCAAGGTAGTCGTTCAGGTGTGGTGTTTCGGTCATTTTCGTGCTCCTTGGGTGAAATCTGTGGATAACTATTCAGTTGCCATTAGTACGTCGCGCGACCACCAGAAAGGTCAAAAACGTGGCCGGTCGTAAAAGTCACGGCCGGGCTGGCCAGGTAAGCGATGAGCTCAGCAACCTCTTCGGGTTCGCCGACTCGACCCATCGGGATGCGCGAGAGAAGTGCATTGCGAACCTCATCGGTGAACCAGGGTTCGTGCAACATTCGCGAATTGATGAGTGCCGGTGCAATCGCGTTCACAATTACTCCGTGCTTGGCCAGTTCTTTACCCATGGTCTTGGTCATGGCGACAACGCCGGCCTTGGCTGCTGCGTATCCACCAGCCATGGCGTGACCCTCCATGCCAGCGGCCGATGCAACGTTGATGATGCGGCCATACCCGGCCTCGATCATGACCGGCACTGCCGCACGCGCCATGACGAACTGACTGGTGAGGTTGACCTCCAGGTCTCGGCGCCACACCGCAGGGTCGATCTGCCAGGTCGGAACCTGTTCGCTGCCCATGCCCGCGTTATTAACCAGGATGTCCAGCCGATGAAACGTGTCGAGCGCGAGCTTCACCGCCGCCGGCGCGAGTTCGTCGTCGGTGACATCGCCGACCAGGGTGACTGCGCGGGAACCCAACGCGGTCACTTCGTCGGCAACGGTGTCGAGCGACTCGGCGACGAGATCCACCAAAACAACACTGGCTCCGGCGTCAGCCAACCGCAGAGCGGTGGCTCGACCAATACCGCCAGCAGCCCCGGTGACGATGGCGACATGACCGTCAATCTCGGTCAGCCGAGCAGAGTTCGTCATTGAGGTCTCATTTCATAAAGTTCATTAGATGGACTAAAAATAGGCAACGCGGTTTGGCCAAGCCGCATCCTGTGCTGAAAAGCATTATTGCAAGGGATTTATTGGTGCGCAAGACCAACCTTGCTTGAATGAAATAAAGTCCGTATGCTGGACTTATGGGAGCCAGCGCAATTACCCGCACTGAGGTCGACGTTACTCACAACCCAGCGAACGTCGTCGCTCGCGCTGCGGCCGTACTCGAAGCTGTAGCGCGCTCATCCGCCGAAGGGGCCCGTCTGGTTGATCTTGCTGCGGCAACAGGCATCGCGCGCCCGAGCGTGCATCGCCTTCTGCAGGACCTCACCGAGGTTGGCTACATCGAGCAGGGTACCGACCGCCTCTACCGACTTGGCTCAGGACTGTTCATGCTCGGCCTGAACGCCCCTACCCCCGGTTGGGACCTCACCGCCATTCGCCCCATCGCTGCTGCGTTGGCAGAGCGCAGTGAAGACACTGTCTACGTTTCTGTTCGGCAGTTTGATGGAGTTCACTACTTGCTTCGAACTGAAGGGGCTTACCCCATTCGGGCACAGCTCGTGGATGTGGGAGACACTAAGCCGTACACCTCGAGTTACTCCGGGCTTGCCCTGCTCTCGACTCTGGGTACGGCTGAGCAAGACAAGGCGTTGGCGTCGCGATCATTCGATGTTCCCGAAGGATGGCTGGGCGACACCGACGTGGATGGCCTGTTGCGATCAAAACTCGCCGACGTAGCCACCCTCGGATACTGCGGCGGTGCAAGTGTTGTCATGCCCGGCGTCGCGGGCATGGCCGCCCCCGTTCCCTCTCGCACTCAGCGCCCGTACATGGCAATCAGTATCTCCGCGGTAGAGGCGCGGCTCACACCCGAGCGCATGGCCGACCTTGCACCCGATCTGCTTGAGGCCGCGAAGCAGATTTCGTTACTTATCCCCTAAATCCAATGAGTTATCCACGAACATCCCCCAGTTATCCACAAAAGTTATCCACATGACGAAAGGACTCACTGATGAGTTCCCCTCGCCCCGTTGCACTCGTGACCGGCTCTGCCCAAGGTCTAGGTCTAGGAACTGCGCACGAACTGGCCCGCAACGGCTTTGATGTCGTTGTCTCCGATCTTCACACCGAGGCAGACCTGCCAGATGGTTTACTCGACGAGCTCCGCACTCACGGAACCACAATCGCGTACTACCAACTCGACATCACCGACCTCACGGCCCATCAGGCGGCTCTCGAGTTTGTGGCAAACACGTTCGGCCGCTTCGACACTCTCGTCAATAACGCCGGCATCGCCACGCGCCCTCTCACCGACATTCTTGATATTCCTGTCGATATGTTTGATCGCGCGGTCGACATCAACTTACGCGGCACATTCTTCTTGACACAGGCCTACGCGAACCTTGTCATCGCTCGGGGGTGGACTGGCTTCGACACCTACCGTTCGATTGTCATCGTGAGTTCCATCGCGGCCGAAATGGTTAATACGGATCGCGCGCCGTACTGCATCACCAAATCGGCACTCACCATGGTGACAAAGCTTTTCGCCCAAAGACTGGCCGAGTACGGCATTCACGTGCACGAGGTGCGTCCAGGATTTATGGCCACTGCAATGACAGCGAGCGCAGGCAACACAATCGTCGATGACTGGATTCGTGACGGGCGGGTACCCATCGCACGCTGGGGGAATGCAACCGATATTGGCGAGACCATTGCCACTCTGGCCCTCGGGCGACTGCCATACATGACAGGGCAGCCAATTTGGGTTGCAGGTGGGCTCAACTTGCCGCCCGCTCCCTAGCCTGGGCATGAAGTCGATGTGCTTTCTTGGCGCGCCACCGAACGAATGGTGTGTGCCCTGAGCTGCCCGGAATGTCAGCAATTTGGCATCTAGCAAGGAGTGTGTGAACGAGGTCAAGTATTTGGGATCTGACAGCTGACTGTGGCGCCGCAATGCATAGCGGCATGGCCTGGTGCAGACACTTTCGAAAAGTAGCATCGTCGTCGTAAACGGTCACGATGTCTCGAATGCCGGCAAACCGCGAAAGCGTGTGTCTCGCTCCCGCGGCCTCAGATGAAATCGCCCGATTCACGATCGTGAGAATGTTTTCACTGCGGCAGGCTTCACTCAAGCGCGAAAAGGCGTGAATGAATCGTGCCAGGCCAATCACATCCGCTCGCGCCACCGCGAGAACCGCATCGGCGCCGCGCAGAATCTCCAGTGTTGCCTGATTGCGTCGTGGCGCGGCGATATCGCTAGAGATTTCTTCGTCTTCTTCAAGGTTGAATCCAAGATCGGCGACGATAACGTCAAACCGCGGTCGCAAATCGCTCAACCCCTTGCGCACTCGCGGTGCCGAAACCTCCGGCCAGCGGGCCGAGTTGACGATTCCTGAAAGTATCGTCACGGTCGCGTTGGGCGCGACGTCATAATCGTGTGAAAGTCGCGCGAGTTCTTCTTCGGTCAATTCATCCATCGCCGCGAGCCGACACGCAGCCAAGAAACCGGGGGTCTCGTCAAAAAGTTCGAGGTACCCGGCAATTGATCCGCCGTAGGTGTCTGCATCCACCAACAGAACTCGAAGTCCCAAACACGCAAACTCGGCCGCGAGGTTGATCGACAAAGTGCTTCGACCCGGCGCACCGGCCGGACCCCACACGGCGACGAGCCTGGCAGAGCGGTCACAGGGGGCCTCGACATTCTGCGCGGTCATGGGATCAGCCCTCCGTTGGCGGCAACCACGGTGATGGCGTCGCCGCGCGCGATGGAGCTCAGCAGGTCAGGGATGTCCATGCGAGACACAACGACCTCCACCCGTTCGGCGGTCGAGAGAGAGCCGGTCGTTCGGTCGAGGCGCCGAGCCAGCCGCGCGTGCGAAACCACAATGTGCGGATCAACCGTGCTGAGCGGTGTCGCTCCAGACGACGCTTTTGCAGGTGCCGCCCAAATATCGATTTCGCTTCCCTCGCTCAGTGACGTCGCCGCCTGGGCGGCAAGGTCAATCACCAAGGTGGTCTCAAGGGTTTCTGCCGGCTCGCCTACGCTCGAGCGAGGGATGAGCTCACCTGAGTGAATCGCGCGCGTCACCACTCGACCCACAACCGACTGGGCATTGACCTCGTACTCCTGCGGGAGACCGGAGCCGACCTCGACACGACTCACGTCGGCCTCGGTGATGTGCTGCCCCTCAACGAGCAAGTGTGTGGCGACGAGCACCTCACTTCCCGAGGTCACCATCCTCAGCAGTCCCACAACCCCCAGGGCACTCGTAACGACCAAGATGATGCCGAGGGATAGCCGAAGATCAAGCCGACGAAGTGGTTTTTTCACTGAACACTTTCACAATCACACACGAGAATTACGGGCATAAGGACGTGGGCGATGATTCCGCTCCCGCTCAATGCTTTGCGCAAGTTATCCACAATTTCTCCCCCGGAATAGCTGCCTGGTCGGAACTGCCTATGGTTGAGAAATGACCTCTGATGAGCTTCGTCGCTTTCTGTCCCCCGAGACAACGGCCGAAATTCTCGACGTTTCCATCGATGACGTTCACGACCTCATTTCGAGAGGCGAACTGATGGCGATTCGCGTCGGTACCCGAGGGCCGTGGCGCATCGAGAGCGCCCACCTCGAGGCGTTCATTACCGACCAGTACGAGCACGCGCGACGGGCAGCCCTGTGGCAGCAAGCCGAGCTCGCCAATATTCCCGAACTCGCCGACGGCCGCATCATCTGAGTACATTCGGGCGGGGGCTAGTCGTCCAATCTGACCCACAAAATGGTCGAAAGGCGAACAAACACTTGGTTTTTGACCCCTGTGCGACGTCGTGACTCATGCAGTCCGTGCTCGGCAATCACCAGGTAGTCGGCACCCACTTCATCAATCGTGCCGTGCATGAGGGCGTGAGCGGTGATCAATGCGACACTTTTGCGCCGTCGCGAGATGTCTCGGAGGACGATGCGCAGGGTGATCTTCTCAGCCAGTGAGAGACGCGGAGAGTGATCAGGGTCGGGCATCGCTCGATTCGCTGAATCGGCACGTTCCTGGGCCACATCGGAATAGACCCGGTCGACAGCTCCGAGGTTGAGAATCACGTATCCGACGTGTGCACGCGGCGCCGTCACTGTGCCCGAGACCCAATCTTTCCCAGAGTTATCCACAGCTATCCACAGGCTGAGCTCGCCGAGGTGGCAACGCTTCGGCTCGGCCAGCTGATGCCTCAGAAGCCCTCGCACCTCGGCGACCCATTCACGTTGGGCGCTCTCGTAGCGACTGCGGTCACGAGCCACGTCCGACTGCGCGTACTCCAGCTCTTGGTCGAGTTGGTGTTCAAGGTCGCGAAACAGATTTTCCCAGCGCATAGTCGTTGACGGTACGCCGGCCTTCCTGAGAGTTTGCGTGATTTGTCCACAAACTGGCTGAGGAACCCGCACGGCGTCCCGGGAATTTGCTTGTATGGGGCATCCTTGCCCGCCGTTGGGCACGACACAGAAAAGCTGATCATGAGTTCACCCGACCGTTCACCCCGCCCCGCCCGTCCCACCGAGACTTCGAGCGGCTCCCCCGCCGTCAACACCCGGCTGGCCAGCTACAACGACGAAGACCATTTCGGGTTTCAACGCACATCCTCGAGTGAGCTGCCCGATCCCGTTCCTCTGGCCGAGAACCTAGCCCGCAGCGTCATGGAGATACTCGCGGGAGCGCGCGACCTCGAGCAGATATCCCGCTGGGTCACCGATGACGTCTACCGTCATCTCGTGACGCGCGTACAGGTCTCAGCTCGCGCCCGGGCTCTCAAGAAGATTCCCGTGTACCGACCCAGCTTCACCCTCGGGCGCACCCTGGTGTGCACGCCCACTGACGGGGTTGCCGAAGTCGTCGTGGTTGTCCACGGCAAGGCACGCAGCCGATCAATTGCGATGAGACTCGAGGGTCTCGATGGTCGCTGGCGAGCAGCGGCCGTGCACGTTCTCTAACCCAGGTAAGTGCGACTACTTCTTGTCTTGAGCGCGACGCTCGGCGCGGTTCAGCGGAGGCTGAGCTCCGTCAACGCGCTGACCGAAAGCTCCGCGAGTTGGCTGCGCCGGGGGCGTTGCTTGCTCGGTGCGCTCGGGCACAATCTGCTGGTCGTTGGCTTGAGCCTGCTGCGCGCGAGCCGTTGCAGCCTGCTCAACGCGACCACGGGCATCCCGAACTTCGGCCTGACCGTCTTCTGACGGGGCCGTGTAGCTCAGGGCGGTGGTGCCGCCAGCAGCAAGACCCTTGGCGTCAACGCTCGGGTGAGCGGGGTCGCCGGGAGCCTCTTTGACCTCAACTTCGAGGTTGAACAGGAAGCCGACTGACTCCGACTTGATCTGCTGCATCATGCCCGAGTAGAGAGCAAAGCCCTCGCGCTGGTACTCGACCAGCGGGTCACGCTGCGCCATGGCGCGAAGACCGATGCCGTCTTTGAGGTAGTCCATCTCGTAGAGGTGGTCACGCCAGCGACGGTCAATGACCGAGAGCACGACGCGGCGCTCGAGCTCACGCATGGCCGACTCACCCAGTGATGCCTCGCGCTTGCCGTAGGCCAGCTCTGCGTCGGAGAAGATTTCGCGACGCATGAACTGACGGTTCACGCGACCGCGCGCTCCAGCTTCGGCGATAACCTCGTCGATTGAAATCGTGATGGGGTAGATCGTCTTGAGCTCAGCCCAGAGAGCGTCGAAGTCCCAGTCGTCACCGTTTCCGGTGCCACAGTGCACATCGAGAACCTCATCGACGACATCTGACAGGAAGACCAGACAGCGGTCCTTGAGATCATCGCCCTCGAGAATGTGTGCGCGGTCGCTGTAGATTGCTTCGCGCTGACGGTTCAGAACGTCGTCGTACTTCAGAACGTTCTTGCGAACCTCGGCGTTGCGACCCTCGACCTGCGTCTGTGCCGAGCGAATGGCGCGGCTCACAATGGATGACTCAATGGCCGTGTCATCGGGCAGATTGGTGCGCGTCATGATTGCCTCGGCAGCGCCAGAGTTGAACATGCGCATGAGGTCGTCAGTCAGCGACAGGTAGAAGCGACTCTCGCCAGGGTCACCCTGACGACCGGCACGACCGCGAAGCTGGTTGTCGATGCGACGCGATTCGTGGCGCTCGGTACCGAGCACGTAAAGACCGCCGGCCTCGATGACCTTGGCAGCTTCGACCTCGACGGCCTTTTTAGCGGCCTCGTATGCACCAGCCCAAGCCTTTTCATACTCTTCAGGAGTCTCTGCGGGGTTCAAGCCCTTGGCGGCGAGATCAGCAACAGCCAGGAACTCGGCGTTACCACCGAGCATGATGTCTGTTCCACGACCTGCCATGTTGGTGGCAACCGTAACCGCGCCCAAGCGACCAGCCTGAGCCACGATGGCGGCCTCGCGCGCGTGGTTCTTGGCATTCAAGACTTCGTGACGAATGCCCTTCTTAGCCAGGAGCTTGGAGAGATACTCGCTCTTCTCGACGCTGGTGGTTCCGACGAGGACCGGCTGTCCGGTGGTGTGACGCTCGGCGATGTCGTCGGCGACCATTTCGAACTTAATGACCTCGTTCTTGTAGATCAGGTCTTGCTGATCTTTGCGAACCATGGGCCTGTTGGTAGGGATGGGCACGACACCGAGCTTGTAGGTGGCCATGAACTCGCCGGCCTCTGTTTCGGCGGTACCCGTCATGCCCGAGAGCTTCTCGTACATGCGGAAGTAGTTCTGCAGTGTGACCGTGGCGAGGGTCTGGTTTTCGGCCTTGACCTCGACACCCTCCTTGGCCTCAATGGCCTGGTGCACGCCCTCGTTGTAGCGGCGGCCGGCAAGGATGCGGCCCGTGTGCTCATCCACGATGAGGACTTCACCGTTCATGACGACGTAGTCTTTGTCGCGCTTGAACAGGGCAATGGCCTTGAGCGCGTTGTTCAGGAACGAAATCAGCGGGGTGTTGGCCGACTCGTACAGGTTGTCGATGCCGAGGTAGTCCTCGACCTTTTCGATGCCGGGCTCGAGCACACCGACGGTGCGCTTCTTCTCGTCGACTTCGTAGTCTTCACCGGCTACGAGCGTTTGGGCGATCTGTGCGAACTCGTTGAACCAGCGGTTGGCCTCACCTGAAGCAGGGCCGGAGATGATGAGCGGGGTGCGAGCCTCGTCGATGAGGATCGAGTCGACCTCGTCGACGACGGCAAAGTAGTGGCCGCGCTGCACGCGGTCGGATGCCTGCCATGCCATGTTGTCGCGCAGATAATCGAAGCCAAACTCGTTGTTCGTACCGTAGGTAATGTCAGCCATGTACTGGGCGCGACGCTCGGTCGGCTCCTGACCTGCCAGGATCACTCCGGTACTCATGCCGAGGGCGCGGAAGACGCGTCCCATGAGCTCGCTCTGGTAACCCGCGAGGTAGTCGTTCACGGTCACGACGTGCACTCCACGACCTGCGATTGCGTTGAGGTACGCGGCGAGCGTGGCAACCAGCGTCTTACCCTCACCGGTCTTCATCTCGGCGATGTTGCCCATGTGCAGAGCGGCTCCACCCATGAGCTGCACGTCGAAGTGACGCATGCCCAAAGTGCGCTTTGCGGCCTCACGAACGGCAGCAAAAGCCTCGGGAAGCATGTGATCGAGAGACTCGCCCTCGGCGAAGCGTTCACGGAAGTCCGCGGTCTCGTTACGGAGCTCCTCGTCGCTCAGTTCGGAGAATGCATCTTCCAGCTCGTTGACGGCTTTTGCATAGCCTTCAAGCTTGCGAAGGATGCGTCCCTCGCCGATACGGAGAACTTTGTCAAGAATCGTAGCCACGAGAAACTAGCCTACCGGCTAGCCGGCTGAGCGTAAGTTGTGTGCCGGGTGAAAGACTCGCTAACTCGCTTCTTCTTCCCTGATCCAGTCGGCCTTGTTGAGCTCTTTTTGAACCTCATCGAGCACCTCGATGCTGGCTGGCTCTATGTCGAGCCCTGCAAATCCGCTGGCTGCCGCCTCGCCCAGCGACTGTTGGTGGTGTGCACCGCCACGGTGAACCTTGTGACGGTCTTTTTCGCGACGAAGCTGTTCGACCAAGTGATCGATGGCCAAATCGAAGGCGGCGTATTTGTCTTCGCCATCACTTTCGGCACGGAGAACGGGGCCAGGGCCAACGAGGGTTAGCTCAACGCGATCGCCGCCGATAAGGCCCTTACCGCCTTGGTGCTTACTGAGTGCGATATCCAGCTCGAATGCCTGGTCATTCAGGTGCGTGATGCGCTCGATCTTGTCGGCAACATACTGTCGGAACCGGTCCGTGATTTCGGCGTGACGAGCAACGAAGTTGACTTCCATGGCAACCCTCCGGTTTCGATGGCGTGCCGCCCTTTCTTAACCAGAGCGGATTCGAACCACGCCTGTGTGGTCACAACCTACGCCTGTGCGCGCGGCTTGTCACCTGTTAATTCGCCGAGTCGCGCCGCAGCGGCACGCGAGCCAGGGCAACAGCCCCCACGACAACTGCCCCGGCCGCCTCCAAAGCGCGGCGAGCCTCGAGAATCGTGCTTCCGGTCGTGACGACATCATCCACGACCAAAACCCTGATGCCGCTCAGGGGTATCCGCGATCGAAACACCCCCGCAAGGTTGAGGGCCCTCTGCTGGGCCGTGAGTTTGCGCTGGTCGAAACGGCTGCGACCATTGGTCAAAACGGGGAGCGCAACGAGCCCTGCGCGACGAAGCATGAGTGGCACGGGATGAAACCCGCGCTTGCGCCACGAACTCCATGGCGACGGCGGAACAACCAGAGCGACCTCACGGGCAGGTAAACCCAACCCGGCGGTGGCTTCGGTGATTGCGATCTCGAGCCAGAGGCCGAGGGGTCGAGCCAGCCGAGTTTGTCCGCGGTCTTTGAGCCGACGAAGGATGCGCACGACCTGATCTGGCTTCGCCCCGCTCGTGACAAGCCGCAGTTCGCCGAGATGTTCGACGACGGGGACTCCGGCGACCGAGGCACAGCATGCCGCACACAGGTCGTCTTCGTCGCTCGAACAGACAACGCACTCGGCCGGAAGCAGCAGGTCGAGCAGAAACCGCCCGAGCCGGGCAAAAATGCGAGTATTCGACGGCATAGCTGAGCATGAGCTGCAGCAGGCAAGGTCACCTTGTGGTGGCGAACATCCGTGTACAGATCGAGAGCAGACGGGTCTGTGGGCGCGGAATCAGCGCCGGAAGATTATTGCCCGGTGCCGAGCAGCGCGACTTTATCGCCAATCACACTCCAGCGGTTGAGTGACTGCAACAGGTACAACTCGCCGTAGTTAGTCAGCAAGCGCGGCGTGAGGCGCGCACCCGCGCCGGCAATCATCGTGGCGCCGACCGGCGCAGTGGAATCCTGGAAGAGTCCGCCAATGGTGCTGAGGCGAAGTTTGGTCGTTTTGGTCGAGGTCAGGATGCCCACGCGGATGCCGTCAATCCAGGCCGCCGAAATCATGTTGCCCTCGGGGGCCGTGAGGTACAGGCACTCACCGATGGTCTTTGGCCAGAGGTCGTCACCGTGGCCGATGCTTGCGGCGCACACCCGTTGCCCGCTCGGGGTCGAGAATCCCGCGATAAGTCGAGTTCCGTCGGGCTCCACCGACAAGAAGGAGATCTTGGTCGCGCTCGACCACGGGGCGCGCAGCCCACGCGAAGTTCCAGCGCGGCCTGTGATGCGAATTTCAGTCGGCTTATCGGCGGGGACCGTCCAGACAAATGACTGCTCATCAATCGCTGCGGGAATGAGGCGACCACGGGCGTCCACGAGTGCGGGCTTGCGCGCGGCCCGAACGGTATACACGCCGGAAGCCGAATTAACGACGGCGACAGAGCGGTCGCCCGAGACACTGACAGCGCTCGGGGCAAGACTCAACACTCCGGCCGACAGCCCAGGGAGGGCGGTCATGCCCTTGTCATCGAGCACACCAAAAGCACCGTCGCGAATGACAACCGCGGTGTCGTATCCGGTCGGCGAGATGAGCGCCGCGCGCAAGGGCACCTGAGCTTGCCCCTGCGGACTGCCGGAGTACTGCAAACTCACCGACTGAACATCGGGGACCCCGACCATGCTCGCCGTGAGCTGCCGAAGGATGCGAATCGAAAGCCCCTCAGTGGCCTTCACGGTCTGAGAATTAAAGTTCACCGACGCCACGCCGCCGTCGACAGGCACCGAATCTGCCTCGAGCGCGGCGCCAACGGGGATGGCACTGACTGCAGCACCCGATGTGGACAGCCAATCGGAGGGTCCGCCCAGCAGCGCCTTGACGATGCGGGTGGAAATCGACGACCGGGCAGGGAACCACCGAAGATCAGGAATCAGGCTGGTCAGCCCGGCATTGTAGAAAAACAGGGTGCTTTGCGAGTAGACCTTGGGGAACGTCGCTCGATCGAGCACCACGCCGGCCGGACCGCTCGCGATTCGCCAGGCTCCGGCCACCTTGACGAAAGTGAACTTGAGGTCGGGGGCTTGAAGCCGCCCGGTGTTCGCGTAGACGCCGCGCGCGTCAACGGTTGCCGTCACTGAGGTGTTCAATCGGAGCGCGTTGGTGCCGGCAGCACTAACCAGTCGGGCTCCCTCATCAATGTAAACAGCGCCGCTCGGTTCCCACTGAAGCGAGAATTCAGCGGTCAAGAACTCTCGGGCGATGGCCCAGTTGCCCGCAGGGCTAGTGGCAGCATCGACGAACCCGCGCAGGATTTCTTCGGGCGTGGCTTCCTGACGAGGACCAGCGGGCAAGAACTGGATGTCGGTGTCAGGGACGCCGGTGGCCACGGCGCCCTTGTTAACACCACCGCTGTAGGGGATACCCGTGCAGGCGGTCAATGCAGCCAGCGTGAGGAGAACGGTGATCGCGGCGGCAATACGCTTATGCATCAGCCACCTCCGGACGGGCAAGGGGCAGGGCCGCCGAGGTCCATCGTGCCGAAGCCTTTCGCGGAAGAGTGAGTCGGAAACGAGCGCCCTCGCCGGGCTTGCCCCATGCTTCGAGAACACCGTTGTGGATGCGGGCGTCCTCCAAGGCAATAGAGAGGCCCAAGCCGGTGCCGCCTAGGGTGCGCTTTCGCGATGCATCGGCTCGATAGAAGCGATCAAACACCCGCGCCACTTGCTCGTCGGTGAGCCCGACACCGAGGTCATCAACGACCAGAGATACGGCGTTCGCGTTTGAGTCAATTTCGACCAGAATTCGTCGCCCTTCACCGTGCTCAATCGCATTGCCGAGAAGGTTCACAATGATGCGGCGGATGCGACCGGCATCGACGAGTGCCTCGCCGTGTCCACCGGGTGAGACGACCTCGATGGTGGAGCCGTACTCAGCCGCGATGGGCTCGAGGCTCTGGGCGACCTCGGAAGCCAAGCGCACAACGTTTGTTGGTTCGAGATCGAGGGTGATGGTTTGTGCGTCGTAACGAGAGATCTCGAGCAAGTCAGAGAGCAGTCCCGAGAAGCGGTCGAGACTGCCGTGCAGTGCTTCGACAGACTCGCGTGAACTGTCGTCGAACTGGTCGCGCTTCTTGAACAGGTGGTCACCCGCGAGGCGAACAACGGTGAGCGGAGTCCGAAGCTCATGCGAGACATCGGCAACAAAGCGCTGCTGCATCGACGAGAGCTCTTCGAGGCTGGTCACCTGGCGTTGCATGCTGCGAGCCATGTCGTTGAAGTTGCGAGCAAGCGTTGACAGCACATCTTCGCCAAGCTCGGGAACCCGCGCACTCAGGTCTCCGGCGGCTAGCTTCTGACTCGTTTCGGCGGCAACTTTGATGGGGCGAACTACGAGTCGCGTGACGAACCACGAAATTGCCCCAATCAGAATCAGCAGACCGAGACCGGCAATCCACAGGACCTGGGTCACAAAGGCGAGCGTCTTTTCTGATTCGGCAAACGAGTAGGCGATGTAGAGCTCGTAGTCGCCAACTGAAGGCACGGCCACGAGTGAGCCCACGACCACGCCGGGGGTCGTTGTGCCATTCCCGACCAGCGTGATCGACTGCCAAAACTGTGACCCGACGCCGCTTTGCACGGCCTTGCGCAACTTATTCGAGACGATCGAGCCCGAGAGGTCGGGGCTAGCAAAATTTTGGGGGGCGAGGGCAGAATTCACCGTCGGATCAACGCGGTAAAACGCCAGAAGCGACGAAGACGAAGTATCTCGAATGGTCACCAAGGATGAGTTGACCAGAGACTGCAGTCCGGCTCGATCGCTGGCAACACCCGAGTCGAAAATTCGTTGTGCCGAGTCGGTGGCGCGCTGTGATTGGGTCAAGACCTGTTCGAGTCGCGAATGGAAGAGATCATTACTCACAGCCACCGACATGTACGAGCCAATCGCGACGATTGCGATGCCCGCGAATCCGACGGAGAGCACAACAGAACGGAACTGGAGCGAGCGACGCCACAGTCGAGGAATCTGGCGGGGCAGGCCCAACCAATCAACGTGAAGGAACCGAGAAAAGAATGAACGCATGGGAGGAATTAGAGCGAACCGGCGCGATAACCGATTCCACGCACTGTGGCGACAATCTGTGGGTTGTCGGGGTCGTGCTCTACTTTGCTACGCAAACGCTGCACGTGCACATTCACGAGTCGAGTGTCTGCCTTGTAGTGGTAGCCCCAGACCTCTTCAAGGAGCATGTCGCGAGTGAACACTTGGGCCGGCTTGGCAGCGAGCGCCGCGAGCAAGTTGAACTCGAGCGGCGTGAGCAAAATCGGCTGTGAACCTCGGCGCACCTCGTGCGCATCAAGGTCAATCGTCAGGTCAGCGATCGTCAGCGTCGACGAGGATGCCGGTGTCATCGGGCGCAATCGCGCACGGATGCGCGCAATCAGCACCGTCTCGTCGAACGGCTTCGTCAAGTAGTCATCGGCGCCTGCCTCGAGTCCCGAAACGATGTCTTCGCTGCTGTCTTTTGCCGTCAGCATGATGATTGGCGTGCCACTTACCGCGCGAATTTGCGTGCACACCTCGATGCCGTTGAGTCCGGGAAGCATGACATCGAGCAATACGAGATCGGGACTTGCCGCGGTGAAGGCGGCCAGCGCATCTGAGCCGTTGTCACACATGACCGTGGAATAACCAGCGTCAGCCAGAATGATGCCAACCATGGTTGCAACGCCCGGGTCATCTTCGACCACAAGAATTGTGGGGGTCATCATCACCTCGCGTTTGTGCTCAGGGTTTCGAATGCGTCACTGCAACCCTAGCCGGTTCGCTCCCGGGAGTTCCCGGGGAATTTGGCTTGAATCACCGCAGAGGCCGACCGAGCTGCGCGCCCCTAGTAGCGGTAGTGGTCAACCTTGTACGGACCACCAACCGCGACACCAATGTAGGCCGCCTGGTCTGGTGACAGCGTGGTCAACTCAACGCCAAGAGCCCCGAGATGCAGCCGGGCGACCTTTTCGTCAAGGTTCTTGGGCAAGACGTAGACCCCGACCGGGTAGTTCTCGGTGCGAGTGAACAGCTCAATCTGAGCGAGCACCTGGTTCGCGAACGAGTTACTCATGACGAAGGAGGGGTGGCCAGTGGCGTTACCCAAATTCATCAGACGTCCCTCGCTCAACACGAGGATGCTGCGACCCGAGGGCATGCGCCACTCGTGCACCTGCGGCTTAATTTCAATCGCCACCGCTCCAGACAGTGACTCAAGGCCAGCCATGTCAATCTCGTTATCAAAGTGACCCACGTTTGCAACGATGGCTTGGTGCTTGAGGGCCTTCAGGTGGTCGAGGGTCACGACGTTCTTGTTGCCGGTCGCGGTAACCAGGATGTCAATCTGATCGATAACCGACTCGAGGGTGGCAACCTGGTAGCCGTCCATGGCTGCCTGCAGGGCACAGATGGGGTCAATCTCGCTTACGATAACGCGCGCGCCCTGACCGCGAAGCGCCTCGGCAGAGCCTTTGCCCACATCGCCGTATCCGCACACGAAGGCAACCTTGCCACCGATGAGAACATCGGTCGCTCGGTTGAGACCGTCTGGGAGCGAGTGTCGAATGCCGTACTTATTGTCGAACTTGCTCTTGGTCACCGAGTCGTTGACATTGATGGCCGGGAACAGCAGCTGACCAGCAGCGAAGAATTCGTAGAGGCGGTGCACGCCCGTAGTGGTCTCTTCGGTCACGCCGATGAGCTCATCGGCGATGGCCGTGAAACGCCCGGGCGCGGCTGCAACGCTCTGAGCAAGAAGACGAAGAACCACTGCATACTCGGCCGACTCTGCTGTCTCGACGCCCGGCACATGACCGGCAAGTTCAAACTCGCGGCCCTTGTGCACGAGCATTGTTGCATCGCCACCGTCGTCGAGAATCATGTTCGGACCAATCCACGAGGCCCCGGCAACTGTCGCCTCAGCACTCCAGTCGAAGATGCGGTCAGTGCACCACCAGTACTCTTCGAGCGATTCGCCTTTCCACGCGAAGACCGGGCTGCCTGTCGGCGCGTCGGGGGTGCCCGATCCAACAACGATGGCGGCTGCGGCGTCGTCTTGCGTAGAGAAGATGTTGCAACTCGCCCAGCGCACCTGAGCGCCTAGGGCTACAAGAGTCTCGATGAGAACGGCAGTCTGCACTGTCATGTGCAGGGAGCCGGCCACTCGTGCGCCCTTGAGCGGCTGGCTCGAGGCGAACTCTTCGCGCAGTGCCATGAGGCCGGGCATCTCGTGCTCGGCCAGTCGAATCTGGTGGCGCCCGGCTTCGGCGAGGGACAGGTCAGCAACTTTGAAATCAAACGAGGTCATGGGTGTCGTCTCTATCGGGGTGAGTTAGGCGCGAATAAGGGCAAGAACTTCGTCGCGAACGCGAGCCATGGTTGGCTCGTCGGCAGCTTCTACGTTGAGTCGCAACAGCGGCTCGGTGTTGGAGGGGCGAACGCTGAACCACCAGAACGGTTCGTCCGCGGCAACGGTTCCTGTGATGGTCAGCCCATCGAACTCGTCGAGCGTGCCGCGTGCTTCGAAGGCTGCGCGAACGCGAGCGGTGGCTGCGACCACATCAGCGACCGTCGAGTTGATTTCCCCGCTGAGCGCGTACGGCGAGTACTGAGCGGTGAGCGACGAAAGCGGCTCAGGCTGCGAACCGAACTCGGCAAGAACGTGCATGGCTGCGAGCATTCCGTTATCGGCGCCCCAGAAGTTCTTGAAGTAATAGTGTGCCGAGTGTTCCCCGCCAAAGACGGCGCCGGTCGCGGCCATTTGATCTTTGATGAGCGAGTGTCCGACCTTGGTGCGCACGGGGGTCGCGCCGAGCGCGCGAATGGTCTCAGCGACGATGTTCGAGGTGATGAGGTTGTGAATGACCACAATTTCTTCACCCGGGCTGGTGAGTTTGGCGCGAGCGATTTCGCGGGCTGCGACGATTGCGGCCACGGCCGAGGGATTGACCGCCTCGCCTCGCTCGTCGACCACGAAGCAGCGGTCAGCATCGCCGTCGAAGGCGAGCCCGAGGTCGGCGGCGTGCTGCGCAACCGCTCTTTGAAGATCGACCAGGTTGGCGGGCTCGAGCGGGTTGGCTTCATGGTTGGGAAACGTGCCGTCGAGTTCGAAGTACATCGGAATAATCTCGATTGGCAGTGCCGCGAGTCCGGCGACAGTTCCGAGAACAGCGGGGACGGTCAGCCCGCCCATGCCGTTGCCGGCATCCACGACGATACGAATCGGGCGAATGTTCGACAGGTCGACCAGGGAGCGAAGGTAGCCCGCGTACTCAGCCAGCACATCATGCTCGGTGTATGAACCTGGGGCGGCAACTGCCGGAATTCCACCATCGAGAAAGGCGATCGCGCGGTCGCGGATCGCGGCAAGACCCGTGTCGAGACTGATGCCTTGAGCACCCGCGCGCGAGAACTTGATTCCGTTGTATTTGGCCGGATTGTGGCTGGCCGTGAACATTGCTGCCGGAACGTGCCACGAGCCAGACGCGAAGTAGGTCTCATCGGTCGAGCAGAGACCGAGATTGACCACATTGGCCCCGCGCGCTTGGGCCCCACGGGCAAAAGCCCGGGCAAAAGTCGGGGAGGAGTCACGCATGTCGTGTCCGATGACGACTCGGGAGCCTGCGCCACTTACCTCGTCAACAAACCCTGCACCGAGTGCTTCAACCATCTCGTCGGTCAGCGTCTCGCCGACGACGCCGCGAACGTCGT
Organism: uncultured Microbacteriaceae bacterium; assembly: GCA_903859205.1. Classification (GTDB taxonomy): domain Bacteria; phylum Actinomycetota; class Actinomycetes; order Actinomycetales; family Microbacteriaceae; genus CAIOLM01. Next base: position 120,015 of record CAIOLM010000034.1, on the reverse strand, counting down.
AAGCCTTGACGCTTGCGCGCAGCGAATCCGCCTGAGAATTAGTCACCCGTCAAGCTTAAGTGACGAATCACGCGCCAATCTCCGGGGGCACTGAAGCTCCGGGCGTGCTCGGCACACAAGTCATAGCCCTCACTCGCTACCGAGGGCGAGAGCGGCCCGATCGCAGCAACGCGACCCTCGTAGTCGTAGGTGAGCGTGAACGCTGCCGTGCGAGTGCATCCGGATTTCGAACACGGTCTAGTCATGATGTTTCAGGCTACTTCAGCCGCCTCGACAGTCGTAGCATGGAGCCATGGCTGACGCGGAAAACTCGGGACTGACATTCGGCCGTCCCCCCTCGCGTTCAGGCGCCCGCTCCCGCCATGGTCGCGGTATGCGATCAGCCGTGACAGGTCCGCTGCTCCCAATTCTCTACAGCCGAATCGAAAATTTCTACACGGTAGTAGCCCAGACCGTTCAGTATCTTCGGTCGATGTGGCCCAACGAGCTTGCCGACGTGCATATCGAGATTGCGAGTAATCCGGCGCACTCCTCGCCCTCGAGTGAGGTCAACCGCTGGTTTGTGGACGTTGCGAACCAGCGAATCACGCTGTACCGCATCCCGATTCAGCGCCTGGGTCGATTGCACCGTAACGACGATCTGCACCGGCAGATGGCGATTGAGGCGGCGGTGATTCACGCCGTGGCGGAGTATCTGGGCAAAGAACCCTGGGAGCTCGGCCCCGAAGGCCTGGGCCGCGGTCACTAGCCGTTCGTTCAGCTGTGGTCTTGCTTCTGCCCGCCGGCTAGCGCGGGTAAACCGTGATGGCCGAACTCAGGCGGCTCGCTGGTGGAACAGTGAACGCTGCCCCGCGACCAACATCGCGCAGCGTAACGGTGGCATAAAGCCCGAGCCCATCGGTGAGGCTCAGTACGCCCGCGGTCGCCACCGAAACTACAACCGAGCCACCGGCAGGAACACCGACGGAGTCAGCGGAACCGTTGATCACTCCGAAGCGAACCGTCTGGGCGGTCGCGGTCGGGTTGAACAGGGTGAGAGTTGGATGCCCGCCGGCGGGCACCGCCACCAGAGTCTGAGCGCTCAAGGCCAGGGCCGAAGCATTCCACGCAAAGTCACCGCCCGGCACTGTCGGTGCCCCAGCGGACGCCGGTGCAGCAGTGTCCCCGCCGACATCGACCCCGCCAACCGGTGCCGCTGCCGCCGTGGAGCTGGCCGACGGAGAGGGTGTCACGGATGCAGGTGCTTCGGGCGCTATCGGATTGTTCGGGCTTTGAATGGTTCGCACGCCCGCAACGAGCGGAACATCGGCAGTTACTACCACCGTGTAGATGCCGTCGGTTACCCCAAGGAAGGGCAGCTGCAACACCTGACCGGCCGTGAACTTGGCCTTGATAACGGTGGGCTTGGTCGTGGCCGAGATGACCGTGGCGGTTACCTCTGCGTCGCGAGCACCGGGCAGCAGAACTCGAATGGCAGGAGCAAGGTCGCTCGTGACAGCACCACCCTCGCTGTCTTGTCCGGCCATGCCGGTCAGTGCCACACCGGGAATGATCTGGGTTGTCGCCGGAGCCGCGCCCGCTTGAATCAGATCGACCCCGCTGGGGGTCACCACCCGGGTCACGGTCTGCTGAAGGGTCGCCAGCACCTGACCGCCGGTAGTCATCACGTGGACCACGGGATCTGCGACACCCGGTGCAAAGGACGCCAGCGAGAGGATGCGTTGCGACTTCGCCTTGACCAGCAGAGCCGTCATGCCGGGTGCTTCAACACGACCCTTCTCCCCGAAAATCTCTAGAGAAACGGTGGCATCGACGTTAAGCGCATTGGAAAGCAGGAGAAGCGTGTTTCGCCCCACCTCGGTTGAGCCACCGACCAACCACTGGTCGGTGGATGCCTCAGAACAGGCGGTCGCGGCCAGCCCAGAAATGGAATCAGCCGCGGTGCTCTGCGACTGCGATCCGGCGGCCAGAGCCGGGGCTTTGACGTCTGGCGATGGCTCGGAGGTCAGGACCCGAGGGCCAAAGTCGGGGTTGGTCGCGGCGTTGTCGGGTGCGGGAAGGGGAGTCTGCGTGATGCTCGTGCGAAGCGCATCCGCCGTGATGTCAGGGGCAGCAAACGACTGAAACACCGTGGCGTCACCTGAGCGAGACGTGATGTCGATCAAGCCGCCGGGGCAGATTCGGGTTTGAGCGGCGGGCGTCGGATCGACCGAAACGGATGCCGCCCCGAGAGTGAGCGCAGGGACCGGCACGGTCACCGCGAGCGCCACGACAACGGCAGCCACCACTGCGCCACCAACACCGGCCAGACTCACCAACGATCTGCGGACTGGATTACTCTTGCTCATCGCCACCTCCGACCAAGGCGTCGGCGGGTTCATAGGCCGAAGGCTCGGCATCGAGCCCTGACAGATTACGGCGAGATCGAATATCTGCCTGCGGAACGCCGGTGGGAATTGCCAGTAGGAGTGTCAGCAGCAACACGAGAAGTTGCCCACCGAGAATCAGCGCCCTCCACGGCTCGGTGGCACTCGAGGGCGTGAGCTCGGCGCTCTTGTTCGTGTCGGGCGAGGCAAATCGCCAGAGCAGACCGAAATCGGTTTTGCCAACGGATTCGAGACTTGGGTTGGCGTCGAGAGCAACCATGGCGCGAGCCGACATCTCGGTGGCAGCCACCGTGGGAGTCGTGCCGGCCGTGGCCTGTGCGGGAGCCAACAGCACGGATCCGATTCCGAGATCTGCCAGCGCCTCGCGCGAGTCGTTGCCGCTGAGTGACGCGAGGTTTGCGACCAGCACGGCGAGGTCGTTCGCCCCTGAGTTCATGCGCGTTGCCGTGCTCACAGCCGTGGAACTATTGTCGAGCGTTGCTCCGAGGTTGCGCTCTAACGTGGCAGCCAAACCACCACTGGGTTGAGCTGTAAAGATCAGTGTGCCCAGTTGCGGATCGGTGTGGGCTCGAGCGACTACGTACGCCGGAAGTGTTTGTCCGTTCGAAGGCGCCACCACAACCGTGGCGCGCACCATACCGATGGCCATGGGCAGCGCCAGGATGACCAGGGCGACGAGACCGGCAACCGCAGGGTAGATCGAGAATCGGCGCAGCACAGCCATGCCCGATGCCGCACCCACAAGCAGCGCGAGCCACATGACGCTCAGCGCGGAGCCCGGCCACAACGGAACCGGAACGCTGCCCAAGAACGCAACGCTGAGTGACGAAGCAGCTACGGCGCTGACGAGGCCGAGAAGCGCGACAAGCAGAGCCAGTTGAGCGCGAATGGGCGTGGGTGAGAACAGACCAGCCACCGCAAGCGCGGCGACGATTCCCACGAGCACAATCACCACAACCACGGTGACGGTGTTGAGCGTGCCGGGGGCGCTTCCGCTGAGGTCAATCCAACCGCCGAGGCCCCGCGAGGGGAAACCGAGAGCGAGCTGCCAATGCGGTGCTAGTCGAGCACTAACCGAGGCACCAGGGTCAGCCAAAAGCGACAACGGGTTTCCGAACAGCACTTGCCAGAGCGCCAAGGGCGCGAACAGAGCTATCGCTGGCAGGGGAATCGCAAGGAACCGCGCGACGTACCGGCCAGTAAGTGCGACGGCCCCCAGCCACAACAGAATGAGCACTGGGCCAAGAGATGGCGCACAGGCCACGACAGCAGCGAAGAGTAGAGCCGCCGTAGCTGAGGCAGACCAAGACCGAACAGCGCGCAAGGCTGCGTAGGCCAGCCAAGGAAGCATGACGTGGGCCAGAACGGCACCCGGTCGCCCATCCGACAGCGCGACAAGCAGGGTTGGAGCGAGCCCGTAACCCACCCCCACGAATGCTCGAATTACCGGGCGCGGGCTCAAGCGGGTCGCAAACATCCACGCGCCGAGGCCAGCCAGCGGAATCGCAAGGAACCACAACACCACGAGCGAGAAGGTCGGATTCCACCAGGTAAGAGTGGCGAGAAGCGCTGTCACAAACGTGAACGGATCTGCCGGCGCGATGGTGCCGAGTGCGCCCGCGCGCCAGCCGAAGGCAACCTGGCTCCACGCACTGGGGACATCAGCTGCTAGGGGTAACAAGGCCCCACCCGAAATTGCGCTCGCACCAATCAGCGGCGACATCAGTACGAGCGAAACGATTGTGAGAGCCAGCGTGACCCAGGCTCCACCCGAGGCGAAGAAGTAGATCGGCACCTGGTGACCGTGCAGTCGTATGCGCAGGGCCTCGCGGGCCAGGGCGTTTCGTCGACGCACTTCAGCAAAGGGCATCCGGAGCGAATCAAGACTCGACCACGACGCGGTCCGTGTGCGCTTGAGGTTTATGCGCGAACGCCGGAGTGAGATTCCGTCGAACATGACCGCGAGGGTCGCGCCGAGCTCGGGACCAACCGCACTCGGCCTCTTGCCAAGAAGAAGACCGACAATGCGCCAGAGCGCGTTGGGCAAGAGTCCCAGCCAGTGCCACAGTGGGCCGAGCCCGCGGGTGTAGGCCAGGCGTCGGTATAGGGCGGCCGTGCGGACCTGACGGGCACGGCGAACGCTGGAACGGAAATCGTGGCCGCCCTCAGGGCCGATCACGCCGTCTGCGGCGGTTCGTACCCGAGCACCCGGAACCACCTCGACGCGGTAACCGGCCAAACGCGTGCGCACACAAAAATCGAGTGCGTCGTCGGCCACAGAGAGCCCAGGGTCGAAGCCACCCAACTCGCGCCAGACATGCTCACGAACGAGCATGCCGTTGGCTCCGACGGCCATGACATCGCTGCGCGCATCGTGTTGGGCTTGGTCGAGTTCGTCGTCGACGAGTGAAACTGTGCGGCCCCAACGCGTCAAGGTTTGACCGAATTCGCGAATGTAGTCGCCGCGCTCCCAGTCCATCTGTTTGGGCCCGACAACTGCCACCGACGGGCTCACCTCAAGGGCGCCCAACAGTGTTGCCAGAGCCGCGGGTGCAGGATCAGAGTCTTGGGCGAGCAGCCACAAGAACCCATTCTCGGGCGCAGGCTCTATTTCTGCGACGGCCCGGCGCACCGCGTCACCGAAGCCCACCGAGTTGGCGAGCGTGAGAGTCTGCCCGCGCAGCGTGCCCAGGGTCTGGGCGGCGCTGGGCTTACTCGCGTTATCGACGGCAATGATCAGGTCAGGCCTGCGAGTTTGAGCATCAAGAGCGCGAAGGGTGCGAGCCAGATGCTCGCCATCTTCTCGGGCGACAACTATCGCAACAACTCTCGGCTCCATATCTAGGACAGCCTAAAAGTGCCCCCCGCGAGCAAGCCCTAGGCGGGTAGGCGTGGCGGGGTATCAGGCATGTCTATAGGGCGTTTCAGTCACCCAGAGGCGGCGTTCGACTATGCGCGACGGCGAAGCTTGCGGCGCTCACGCTCGCTGAGGCCGCCCCAAATGCCGAAGCGCTCGTCGTTAGCGAGTGCATATTCAAGGCACTCGTTGCGCACCTCACAGGAGGTGCAAATCTTCTTTGCCTCGCGGGTCGAGCCGCCCTTTTCAGGGAAGAACGATTCGGGGTCAGTCTGTGCGCATAGCGCGTCGGCCTGCCAGGAGAGCTGCGTCTCGTCATCCTCGACGGATGCGGGGCGAACGCCAGGAACGCCGAGACGGACGGGATCAACGAACCAGTTCTCAGGTACAGAGGTGGTATATGCGGATGCCATGTGTGAATCGCCTCGATCTGTGACACGCGCCGTTCGCGTGATTACCTAATTACACCGGTGTCATTCACCTTTAGTCAAGTCGGATGTCGCCCTGTTTCGACCCGCCCCTGAGGGTTTTCCCCAGATATTGGGGGTTATCCCCAATTTGTGGACAAGAAGAGCTCGCCGGCACCCGTGAGCACGACCGTGCGTTCGTCTCCGGTGATAAAACACGCCTGACCGCGCTCGAGCACGATGTCGCCGTTGTCACCGCGAACGGTGACTGCTCCAGCGGTGCAGAGCGCAACGCCAGCAGCTCCGAGGGCGATGGGCGGGGCATCCGCGGGCTGTTCTGCCCGGTAATGAAAGAGCACAAAGTCATCAACGGCTGGAGCGAATTCGGTCAGTGTCTGGCTGCGCACGATGCCCGCCAAGCGGGGTTCCGCCAGCTCACCAAAGTCGGCAACCCGAAGCACCTCGTCAATGTCAATGTGTTTCGACGTGAGGCCACCGCGCAGCACGTTGTCGCTCGAGCTCATCACCTCGATGCCGACGCCTTTGAGGTAGGCATGAACATTACCCGCAGGCAAGAACAAGGCCTCGCCTCGGCGAAGCTCGACGCGGTTCAACAATGCACCAATCAGCACGCCGGGATCGCCAGGATGCGCCTGCCCGAGATCGAGGATGGTCTGCGCGGTTGATCCGCCCACTTCGCGCGCTGCCGGCGATGATGCAGCCGCAATGAGCTCGGTCACAATCGCGCCCGCAGCACGGCCCCCGCGGAGGAGCGTTTCAACGACCCAGGCGAGGGCGGTCTCCGCATTCTCTTCCAAAATTTCGGCGAGCGCAGTGATGAAGGCAGATGCTGTCGTGGCCCGGGAATCGGTTGCCGCGATGGCAGCGAGATCGGCTGTGCTTTCATGCAGTGGTCGAAATCCAGAAAGGGCCACGAAGGGGTCGCTCAGTGCAACGATGAGCTCGGGCTTGTGCCGGTCATCCCGGTAATTTCGCTCGGGGGCATCAATCGGAATACCGGCAGCGTTCTCGCGTGCAAACCCCTCGGCCGCCTGCTGTGCCGACGGGTGAACTTGGAGTGACAGCGGCTCGGCTGCCGCCAACACCTTCATCAGAAACGGAAGTTCGGTGGCGCCCTGGAGGGCGCGAGCGGGGTCAGCTGCAATCCACTCGTCAAGGGTCGGTGAGCCAACCGTCTCAACCACGGCCGGCGACCCCGGGTGCGCACCCAGCCACAGTTCCGCTTCGGGCCTTCCCGAGGGCGGTGTGCCGAGGAGGTCAGAAATCGCGGTCGACGAACCCCACGCGTAGTCGCGCGGCGAGTTCGAGAGTCTCAACAGCATCGCGTCCACGGTAGCAAGCGGGCCCGCCTGCGACCTGAATTGCCACCCTGAGATTAATTTGCGTCTTCGTGTCGACGACATCGGACTGATGTGCTTGTATCGAAGACAAGTGCGCTGTGCGCTGGCCAAAGGAGCCCTCGTTTGTCATTCACGCCCGTCCCCTCCGACTTCTACTCTCTCTCGAGTTCACTTCCCGAGCACGAGAAAGCCTTCCTGCTCAACCTGCGCACCTACCTCGAGACGGACGTTCAGCCGGTTCTCACCGAACACTGGGAGAAGGCCACCTTCCCGCACGAGATCATCAGAGGGCTCAGTGATGCCGGTGTCATCGGCATGGCGTTCGAGGAATCGTGGCCATTCGAGAACTCGCACCACTTTCGCGGATGGGTCGCCTTCGAGCTTGGCCGAATTGACGCTTCCGTTGCGACGTACGTCGGCGTGCAAAACGGGCTGGCTATGGGTTCCATTGGCGAGTGCGGCTCGGCGCAGCAGCGCGCGCAATGGCTGCCGGCAATGTCGAGAGGCGAAATCATCGGATCGTTCGGACTGACCGAGCCCCTCTCCGGGTCCGACTCAGCCCGCGGACTCCGCACCACAGCTGAGCGAAAAGGTGACGTCTGGGTGCTCAACGGCGAGAAGCGTTGGATTGGCAACTCGACGTTCGGTGACATCTGCGTCGTGTGGGCTAAAGATGTCGCCGACGGCCAGGTCAAGGGGTTCATCGTTCGCAGTGACACCCCCGGCTTCAGCGCCGAGAAAATCGAGAACAAGATTTCGTTGCGCATGGTGCAGAACGGTCACATCACCATGAAGAACGTTGAAGTCGCCGAAGAGGATCGCCTGGCGAACGCGAACTCTTTTGCTGACACGGCCCGAGTACTTCGCAACACTCGACTCGAGGTCGCCTGGGAAGCAGTCGGCGTTGCGGCCGGCGCCTACGAGGCCGCACTGAAATACGCCAAAGAGCGCGAACAGTTCGGGCAGCCCATCGCCTCCCACCAGCTGGTTCAAGACCTCCTTGTCAAGAGCCTCTCAAACATCACTGCCTCGCTCGCGATGGTTCGCGAAGCATCTCTGGGTCTCGACGCGGGAACCATGAACGACGAGCACGCGGCCATGGCAAAAGCTTTTGCCACAACCAAGGCGCGCGAAACTGTGGCCTGGTGCCGCGAGATTCTTGGGGGCAATGGAATCGTGCTCGACTACGACGTTGCTCGCTTCTTTGCCGACGCCGAAGCGCTGTACAGCTACGAGGGCACCCGTGAGATGAACACGCTCATCATCGGTCGCGCGATTACCGGACACGCGGCCTTCGTCTAGCCTGAAGGTATGAAAGCGCGCGTTGCTCGTTCGGCAGAGGTGGCACTAGCCGTCTTCGCCTTGTTCACGCTTCTCGCGGGCGACTTCTGGCGCAACCTCCTCGGCTGGCCGGCATTCCTTGCCATCTGCGCGATTGCCATCGTGATTTATGCCGTTTTGTTGGTGCGGGGATGGCCGCGCATCCGCCATCGCGGACTACCGATCACCCTCGTCGTCTTTCTGGCTTGGGCGGGCTTGTCACTCATTTGGTCGTTCTATCGGGGCGCTACCGCCCTCGCGCTCGTCGCGCTCTATGGCACCACCATTGTTGCTTTTGGCTTGGCCTACCTGCTGCCCTGGTCGACTTTTGTACGGGCACTCGGGGTCGCATTGCGCTGGGCACTCGGGCTGTCGATTGTCTTCGAACTCTGGGTCGCGCTGATTATTCGCCACCCGGTTCTTCCGCTCTGGTTGAAGGTCGACGGCAAGGTTCCGGGCGAGTTCTACTGGTGCGAGGGGCACATCCTTCAGGGTGGTCCCATCCAGGGCATCATGGGCAACCGCAATCTGCTCGGGTTCGTCGCGCTACTGGGAATCGTGGTCTTCAGCGTGCAGTTGGCTGACAAGCTGATTTGGACCGTGTGGGGCTATTTCTGGCTCGGCGTCTCGGTGCTGTGCATTGGATTGACGCAATCGGCCACGGTGATTTTCGCCTTGATTCTCGTGCTCATCTGCGGGGCTTTCGCTCTGTGGGCTCGCAAGCGAGGTGACGGGCGACACCGACGCGTCTACTGGAGCGCGCTGTTCATCTTCATCGGCCTTGGTCTTCTTGCCTTTGCCTTCGGCCCTGTCATCGCTCAGGTCGTTGGCCGCAGCCCCGACTTCACGGGCCGAGCAGACATCTGGGCTGTCGTCGTGCACCTCTGGGAGCAAAAACCGGTCCTCGGCTGGGGCTGGATTAGTTACTGGGCGCCCTGGGTTGCCCCCTTCGATCACCTCATTGTTCGCCACGGCGTCACCTACCTTCAGGCCCATAACGCTTGGCTGGATGTGCTGATGCAACTCGGTGTCATCGGCGGAGTCATGTTCGCGGTCCTCATTGGCACCGCTATCTGGCGCGCATGGTTCCGCGCCGTCGATCGCCCGCGCTGGGATTTGCAAACCAATCGCCCGTTCGTGGCCCTGCACATGCTTCCGCTTTTTCTATTGGCGTGCCTCTGTGCGCAGAGCCTGTCAGAAAGCCGCATCCTGGTTGAGGGCGGTTGGGCCCTGCTCGCCATCTGCGCAGTGGCAACCAAACTGCCCGATACCTTGAACGAGCATCCACGGTTGATCGCCACCGATCCGCGCAAGTAATCGGGCGCGAACCTAGTTGCTCGGCGTTGGGCTCGGAGTCGGCGGGTAAAGCAACGAGCGGATGTAGTTCTTGATTTTCGAGAACGACGGATCGTGCGGGTAAATCTTAAACTGGTCGCTGTACGGCGTAAAGGCAACACCCGTGTAGCCGGCCTTACGAGCTTTCATCGCGATTTCCGCAAGGGTGCCGAACATGGGCTGAGGGATGTTGGTCTTCAGAACTCGACCGCCCGACTTTGAGACTTCCTGGAATTTGGCAAGAACGTTCATCGGATTCATCTGCTTTTGCAGCGCTGCCATAAGCAGTTGCTGTCGCTTCATGCGCTCATAGTCACCCGTGGCAGCGTGCCGTGATCGCGCAAACATGAGTGCGTGCCACCCGTCGAGATGCTGTTGTCCCGCTGGAATCCAGTAACGCACCTGAGAGTCGGGAACATCCATATTGGCCAGACCTACCCGGTAAGGAACGTTGATGTCAACGCCACCGAGCGCGTCGATAAGACTCACCAGACCCTGCATGTCGGCGATTGCGTAGAACTGAATCTTGAGCCCGGTGATTCCCTCGGCGGCATCCATCATGGCGAAGACTCCGGGCGAGACGCCAAGTTTTTTCGCTTGCGGATACAGATCGGCATGGTTGAGTTCGGCATCGACGTAGACCGTGTTCAAACACGCCCATTCGTCGCAGTAGTCCGCACTCGATTCGGTGTACCCGTCGGGATAAATCTTGTGCATCGGCGAGCTCGCCGGGAACGGGATGTTGTGCAGATCACGAGGGAAGCTGAACGAGAAAATCTTGCCCGTGTTGGCATCGACGCTGACGACCTGCATGCTGTCGGGGCGCATGTTCAACCCGTCCTTGACGCGCTGCTTATCGGAGTCAACACCCAGAACGATGAAGTTGTAGTGACCGTCGACCGGAGCGACCGCTGGGCCCGCGACACCAAGGTCGCCCACGAGGCGCGAGACACCACCGGCGAGGGTCGATGCGTAAACGGAGCCGCCGGAGAGAACCGCAACAAGAACGACCGCGACGCCGGGAATCCAGTAGCGCGCGCGAGGCCCGGTCTTGACGATGCGCACCAGGCGCAAGGTGTCGAGGGTCAAAACCACCCACAGAATCGCGTAGTAGACAAGCGCGATCTGGGCGAGCACCAAGAAGAACGGGTTAGTCGCGAGCGTCAGAACGAAGGTCTGCGCAAGCCCATTGAGCACCAACAGGATGATCACAATCGCCCAGGCAGCAAGGGTCGAGGCCAGACCGATGCGGCCAAGACGGCGGTTTCCTGCGATTGCCTGCACGGAACCCGGGAACAGCACATTGAGCACCACGAGCCACACCCCCCGGTTCGTCATGATCCGAGGGGAGTTGGTGTCGGGGGTGCGTATCGGGTTGGTGCTCGTTGTCATAGCTGGGACTTCAGCGCCAGATTCTTGACCTCAACTGTTTCGGCCAGCTTGGTTGCGTAGTCCTGCATCTTCTCCATGAGCGAGTCGTCGCTCGTGGCCAGAATCTTGACGGCGATAAGTGCAGCGTTTGCCGCACCCCCAATAGAAACCGTGGCGACCGGCACACCGGCGGGCATTTGCACGATAGAGAGCAGGGAGTCGAGCCCGTCGAGCTTGGAAAGCGAAACTGGAACGCCTACGACGGGAAGTGGCGTGACACTCGCCAACATTCCGGGGAGGTGGGCGGCACCGCCGGCGCCGGCGATGATTACCTTGAGGCCGCGAGCGCGGGCATTTTTGCCAAAAGCAACCATCTTCTCGGGCGTGCGGTGTGCAGAAACGACCTCAACCTCGTGGGGGACGCCGAATTCCTTGAGAATATCGACGGCGGCGCTCATCACAGACCAGTCGGAATCCGACCCCATGACGACAGCAACAAGTGGCTTCGTTTCAGGCATGCCACCATGCTAGGCGTCAGTCCTGAAAGAACGCTGTCGCGCCACGCGCCGCGGCAACAGCGCGATCGAGCTCGTCGCCGATGACGTTGACGTGCCCAATCTTGCGCCCGGGGCGGGGAGACTTGCCGTAGAGGTGCAGCTTGGCCTCGGGATACTCAGCCATGAGTTGAGCTGAGGCCGCGTCGAGGTCGCCCGATGCTGGTCCGCCCAGAATGTTTGACATGACAGCCCACTGCGCGACCATGGCGGTTGCGCCGAGCGGGAGGTCAAGCACGGCGCGCAGATGCTGTTCGAACTGGCTCGTGAGCGACCCATCTTGGCTCCAGTGTCCGCTGTTGTGCGGGCGCATGGCGAGCTCATTGACGAGGATGCGGTCATCGGTGGTCTCGAACATTTCGACAGCGAAGACGCCGGTCACATCGAGCCCGTGCGCGATTGTGGTGGCGATGTCAGCGGCCATGTCGGCAACCTTGCCCGCCGATGACGGGGCCGGAGCGATGACCTCGGCACACACACCGTTTGCCTGCATGGTTTCTACAACCGGCCAGAGAGCAACTTCACCGCTCGGGCGGCGAGCAATCATCTGCGCGAGCTCGCGAGTAAATGAGACGAACTCCTCGACCAGGAGCGCCTCCCCCTGGGCGAGCGCCGCGAACCAGTCGGCAACCTCGGTGCCCGAGGAAACAACCCGAACACCCTTGCCGTCGTAGCCACCGCGAGCGGTCTTGACCACGGCGCGGCCGCCGTACTCAGCAACAAATGCGTCAACCTCGGCGACCGTGGTCACTTCTGCCCACCCCGGAATTGGTACTCCAAGTTCAGCCAAACGCTTGCGCATGAGCAGCTTGTCTTGCGCGTAAAGCAAGGCCTCTGGCTTCGGCTGCAGGTTCACCCCGGCAGCGACAAGCTCGGTGAGAACCGACTGCGGAACGTGTTCGTGATCAAAGGTGACCACGTCACACTCGCGAGCGAAATTGAGTAATGCCTGCGTATCCGTGTGGTCGCCCAGTGCGGTGACGGCAATCTTGGCCGACTCAGAACTTTCTTTAGCCAGCACATAGATTTCTAGACCAAGGTTGATGGCAGGAGGAGTCATCATGCGGGCAAGCTGTCCGCCACCGATAACGCCAACTACTCTGGTCATTGATGTGCCTTTCACGGGTACCGGGGGCCGCGTAGCAGGCGGCGCTCTTCTATTCTCGCCCATGCCAGACACGAAAGGCTCGCCATGACAGTGACGACGACTTCCGTGCCCAAGCGCATCTGGACGAACCTGCTGAGCTACTTTCTCAAGTTCGGCGTGGTGGGTCTCATTGGGGTGGGCATCGACGTCGGAATCTTCAACCTGCTGCGACTGGCAGACGGCCCAGACGCCTGGTGGATCACCGCAGCCCTCGGCGCAAAATTTGTCAGCACATCGGTGGCCATCGTCTTCAACTGGCTCGGTAACCGCTACTGGACCTTCCGCAAAGTTCGTCACAAGCACGTTCTTCGCGAGTTCGTGGAGTTCGTGGCCGCCTCGCTCATCGGCCTGGGCGTCACACTCGCCTGCCTCGGCATCTCGCACTATTGGCTGGGGCTCACCACCCTGCTCGAAGACAACATCTCTGCAAACATCGTGGGGCTCGTTCTCGGAACGCTGGTGCGTTTCGTGCTCTACCGCTTCTGGGTCTGGAACCCGGGCAACCGCGGCGCGACCGGGGTGAGCATCAATGACTGACGTTCGCGAGAGTGGGTCGGCGGCGCTGGTCATTGTGCCGACGTACAACGAAATAGAGAACCTGCCGCTCATCGTTCCGGCGATTCGAGCAGCGATTCCGAGCGCGCACATACTCATCGTCGATGACGACAGCCCCGACGGCACAGGCGAGCTTGCTGACGCCTTCGCGGCGACCGACGGGAACATCTTTGTGCTGCACCGGGCCATCAAGAGCGGTCTCGGTGACGCCTACCTCGCCGGATTTGAGTGGGCGCTGGCCCGCTCGTATGAGGTAGTCGTAGAAATGGATGCCGACGGGTCACACCCGGCCGACGCGCTCCCGGCGCTCATCGCCGCCGTGCGCCCGGGTAGCGGCTGGGGCCTGAGCATCGGTTCGCGCTGGGTCGCCGGCGGCAGCGTGATCGACTGGCCCTGGCATCGAGAACTCCTGAGTCGGGCGGGAAATGCCTACGCCCGAGTCATGCTGGGCCTTGCGGTGAAGGATGCAACGGCCGGGTTCCGTGCGTTTGGGCCGGGCGTGCTGAAGGACATCCATCTCGAGAATGTCGAATCACATGGCTACTGTTTTCAGATTGATATGACCAGGCGCGTGCGCAACGCGGGATACCTCGAAACCGAAGTGCCCATTGTTTTTCGCGAACGCGAGCACGGGCAGTCGAAGATGAGTGGCTCCATCGTGCGCGAGGCTATGGGCAAAGTCACCGTGTGGGGACTGGCCAGACTGTTCGGTCGCTAGCGCGAGCGCGGTGACGACGCGTGGACGAGGTCGGTCAACGCGGCGAGAACCAAATTCGGGCGCGGGACCGCGTGGATGCGCACGGGCTGCTCCGCGCCCACACCAAGCAGGATGTCACCCGAACCAAAGAGCATTTGGCCCGCGGAGCGACGAAGGGTGACATCGTGAACCCGCATCAGCAGAATTTCGCGGCGTGAACGAACGAGTAGTCCCTGCGCCAGAACTACACGGTGCGAGGTGATCGTGATGCTCGAAGCGAGCCAGCGCAACCACGGCACAATGACAAAGGCGATGACCAAAATTCCGTAGATGCTCCACAGGGCGATTTGCATCCAGGCATCGGGGAAATACCCTGCGGCAAATCCGGCCGCACTGGTGAAGACGATGAACCCGAGGGCCGGCCAGAGCAGTGAGCCCGCGTGATGGCGCAACTTGGCAATGCGGTTTTCGTTGACGATACTGACCGGCATCGATCCGGTGTTCAGAGGGTAGCCCTCTGAGTCGATGGCGATGGGTTCAGTCACCATTCATTATTACCCGCAAGTGGGTCACATCTCCGGCCGCCACAGCGAGGCTTTCCCCCTCCATCGTTGTCACGATGAGGCAGCCGCGGGCGTCGAGACCCAGTGCAGTGCCGACCGGTTTTTCTCCCGACGGCAGTTCGACGCGAACGCTGCGCCCGATTGTGCTGCAGCTAGTACTCACATCGGTCACCAAACCGGCGGCACTCGCATCTCCACCAGTCGCAGCGAGCCGATCGAGCAAGGGGGCGAGTTCACTGAGGTACGCGGCCAAGACGTTATCGGCAGCCGTGCTGGTTGCTCCGGCGAGCGCGAGTGAGGTCGACGTGGGCGTGGGCAACTGGTCGGCAGCGAGGGTCAGGTTGACGCCCGAGCCAATAATGACCGACCCGTCCGGCTGCAGTTCAGTCAAAATTCCACAGACTTTGGCGCCGTCGATCTGAACATCGTTGGGCCACTTGAGCTCCACCTGAGCCGGCGCGGGCACCAGCGAAGAAAGTGCTCGAGCCATTGCGGTTCCGGCGATCAGGGGGAGCCAGCCGTAGCCCTCGGCGCTAAACGGTCGGCCGCGTCCAGGTCGCACGAGGACCGAGGCGGCCAAGGATGTACCCGCCGGAGCGCTCCAGACTCGCCCCAGCCGTCCCTTGCCCGCGGTCTGGGTGTCGGTGGCAACCACGCCCAAGTGCGGCCATGCATCCGCCGGCTCAAGAGCGAGAAGGCGGGCAAGTTCGGTGTTCGTGGAGCCAATCTCATCGAGCCACACGACGCGGGGACTTATCTCGCGGGTTCGGCTCAACGTCATAGGAACATTGTCTCTGGTGCAGGCTTCGATAGTGTTGATTCCGTGACTGACAAAGCAGATTCGACTGACCCGTTTACTACCGCGGGCAAACTTGCCGACCTCAAGAAGCGCTACCACGAAGCGGTAACGGCAAGTGGTGAGGCCGCTATCGAGAAGCAGCACGCCAAGGGCAAGATGACCGCCCGCGAGCGCATTGCGGAACTGCTCGACCCAGGCTCGTTCGTCGAGCTTGACGAATTCGTTCGCCACCGCACGACCGCTTTCGGCATGGACGCCAAGCGCCCCTACGGTGACGCCGTCGTGACCGGAACCGGAACCATTCACGGCCGCCAGGTCGCCGTCTACTCTCAAGACTTCACCATCTTCGGTGGTTCGCTCGGTGAGGTCGCCGGCGAGAAAATCATCAAGATCATGGATCTCGCGCTCCGCACCGGCGTGCCCATCATCGGCATGCTCGACTCCGGTGGAGCTCGCATTCAGGAGGGCGTTGTGGCCCTCGGAAAGTACGGCGAAATCTTCCGTCGCAACACTGCGGCCTCGGGTGTCATCCCGCAGATTTCGATCATCATGGGACCGGCCGCCGGCGGCGCCGTGTACTCACCCGCCCTGACCGACTTCGTCATCATGGTCGACAAGACCAGCCACATGTTCGTGACCGGCCCCGACGTCATCAAGACCGTGACCGGTGAAGACGTCGGCTTTGAAGAGCTCGGTGGCGCACTCGCTCACAACACCGTCTCGGGTGTCTCGCACTACCTCGCCAGCGACGAGAGCGATGCCCTCGACTACGCCCGCAACCTGATTGGCTACCTGCCCGACAACAACATGGCAGAGCACCCGGTCTACGACAGCGAGGTCGAGCTCGAGATAACAGATGCCGACAAGCGCCTGAACACGCTCATCCCCGACTCACCGAACCAGCCCTATGACGTTCACGAAATCATCAAGCACGTCGTCGACCGCGGTGAGTTCCTTGAGGTACAGCCGCTGTTCGCTCCCAACATTGTGATCGGATTTGCTCGCGTTGAGGGTCGCTCGGTCGGCATCATCGCCAACCAGCCGTCGCAGATGGCCGGAACCCTGAACATCGAGGCCGGTGAAAAGGCAAGCCGCTTTGTTCGTTTCTGTGACGCGTTCTCGATTCCGATCGTCACCATTGTTGACGTTCCCGGATACCTGCCCGGTACCGACCAGGAGTGGAGCGGCGTTATCCGCCGTGGCGCAAAGCTTCTCTACGCATATGCAGAGGCAACTGTTCCTTTGGTCACCGTCATTACCCGCAAGGCCTACGGCGGCGCCTACATCGTCATGGGCTCCAAGCAGCTCGGTGCCGACATCAACCTCGCCTGGCCCACCGCCGAGATTGCCGTGATGGGTGGTCAGGGTGCGGTCAACATCTTGTACCGCGACAAGATCAAGGCCGCCGAGGCCGCCGGCGAAGACGTCGCTGCCGTTCGCACCAAGCTCGCGAATGAGTACACCTACAACGTGGCAAGCCCGTTCCTCGCGGCTGAGCGTGGCGAGCTCGATGGCATCATCGAACCGGCCGCCACCCGTGTTGCCATCGTCAAGGCAATGCGTGCCCTGCGTGGCAAGCGCGCGAGCCTTCCGCCCAAGAAGCACGGAAACATCCCGCTGTGAAAATCGAAGACGTGCGCTTCATTACGCGCGGGGTCACCCCCGAAGAGAAAGCGGCTGTCTGGGCCGTACTCGACGCGCAGATCAACGAAGAGTCGGTCATCGAGCACGCAGTTCAGTCGCCCGGAATGAACTCGTGGGCCAAGTCGCAAATCAGCATTCGTGAAGACATGGTCGAAGACCGAGGATTCGGTCGCGAGTTCACCGCGTAGCTGTCTCTGACTCGGCCCGGTTTTGAGTCACACCGGCACGACTTTGCTCTTGCGCGCGGGCGCGGGGCGCGAAACACTTGGTGACTAGCCGTCATCGTTTTCCCCCATCCGATGCCGGTAGTGCCCGTCAGTGCACTTTTTCGGGTTGTTGCCCTGACGAGCTCAGCCAGAGGGCCATCACGCGTGGTGGCCCTCTGGCGCTTAATCTTTTCACCCCCGATACCTGACATCTCTGAAAATTTCGAAATTATCGCCCGACGGTGCGAGGATAGAGTTCGTCAAAGGAGATGGATGTCAAAAATCTGGTCATCGGCCGCTGAGGCGATTGGCAATGCCGTATTTGATGGAGCGACCCTGGCCGTCGGTGGCTTCGGGCTCAGTGGCAACCCCAACGATCTCATTGAGGCTGTGCGCGACTCCGGCGCCAAGAACCTGACCATCGTCTCAAACAACCTCGGCATCGATGGCAAGAGCCTCGGGCTCCTTCTCGAAAACCATCAGGTCGGGAAGGTCATCGCCTCTTATGTCGGGGAGAACAAGCTTTTTGCACAGCAGTTCATTGAGGGCAAGCTCGAGGTCGAGTTCACCCCGCAAGGAACCTTGGCTGAGCGGATGCGTGCCGGAGGCGCGGGCATCGCCGGCTTTTTCACGAAGACGGGTGTCGGCACCCCCGTTGCCGAGGGTAAGTCTCATGAGGTCTTCGACGGCGAGACGTACATTCTCGAGCGTGGAATCGTTACTGACTTTTCGTTGGTCCGCGCTCACACGGCCGACCTCGCCGGCAACCTGCTCTACCGCATGACCTCGCGCAACTTCAACCCACTCGCGGCGACCTGCGGAAAGTTGACCGTCGTCGAGGCCGAAATCATCCTGCCCGAGGGTGAATACATCGATCCCGCCGCGGTGATGACTCCGGGAATTTTCGTTCAGCGCCTGGTGCAGGCGCTCCCGCGCGAAAAAGACATCGAGCAACGGACCGTTCGTCCGCGAACGGCATAGGAGGGCACGACCATGGCCTGGACACGCGACGAAATGGCTGCGCTGGCAGCACTCGAACTCAAAGACGGACAATACGTCAACCTAGGCATCGGTATCCCCACCCTCGTGGCCAACCATCTCCCGCCCGGAGTCACTGTGTATCTGCAGAGTGAGAACGGCATCTTGGGAATGGGGCCCTTCCCCTTTGAGGGGGACGAAGACGCCGACCTCATCAACGCGGGGAAGCAGACGGTGACACTGTTGCCCGGCGCAAGCATCTTCGATTCCGCCACCTCATTCGGCATGATTCGTGGTGGGCACGTTCACGCGGCAGTGCTTGGCGCACTTCAAGTTTCGGGGCACGGCGACCTGGCCAATTGGACCATCCCCGGAAAATTGGTCAAGGGCATGGGCGGCGCGATGGACCTGGTTGCGGGCACTCCCTTTGTCATTGTGCTGACCGATCACGTCTCAAAGGACGGCACGCCCAAAATCGTTGCCGAATGCGACCTTCCCTTGACTGGTTTGCGCTGCGTCGACATCATCATCAGCGACCTAGCGGTCTTTGATGTGACCGAGAACGGACTCGTTCTACGCGCGATGGCACCTGGAGTCACCGAGCAAGAGCTGCGTGAAAAAACCGGAGACACCTTCACCGTTGACCTCGTAAAGAATTAGTGCAGAATTTCGAAATTTCTTGTAGATTCGAAATGCCGCGAGACGCATGTTTGCGTCTCCTGAACACCTAACTCAACGAGGAGTCACCATGTCGGGCGCACACACCGATGTAGATATCGTCATCGCGGGCATGGGCCCGGTCGGAAAAATGATGGCCCTGCTGATGGGTCGTCGCGGCTATAAAGTGCTCATTGCCGACAAGCAGTCCGGTCAGTACCTTCTTCCTCGCGCGGTCGCCCACGACGCTGAGATTGCTCGCATTTTTCAGGCAGCCGATATGCACGTAGACAAAATGCCCGACGCCTTCGAGGAATACAACGACGTCTACCTCTGGGTCAACGCCGACCACAAAACGCTTTTCGAGGTCGATTGGAGCGTGCCCGACCCCCAGGGCTGGCAGACCACCTACTTCTACGGACAGCCAAACATGGAGGCTCACCTCGACGCCCGCATGCGCGCAACGGGAAACGTGGAAACCCACTGGAACACCGATGTTTCGTTTGCGGGCCAAGACGCAGACACTGTCAAAGTCAACCTCACCGATGGTGAGTCGGGCACGTCACGAACGGTCACCGCTCAGTACCTCATCGGCGCAGACGGCGCCAACTCGGAGACTCGCAAGAGCCAGAACATCGAATGGAACGACCTCGGATACTTCTTCAACTGGCTCGTGGTCGACATCGTTCCGGGACCAGATTGCAAGGTCACGCACCTCGCGCTCCAAATTGCTGACCCGAAACGTCCGACCACAGTCGTTCCTGGCGGACCCGGTCGTCGTCGCTGGGAGTTCATGCTTCTGCCCGACGAGAACCCAGCAGAGCTCGACAACGAAGAGAACATCTGGAACCTGCTCGCAGCCTTCGATGTGCGCCCCGATAACGCCAAGATGGAGCGTCACACCATTTACCGCTTCGAATCAGCGTGGGCCAAAGAGTGGCGTTCAGGCCGCGTCTTCATCATGGGTGACGCTGCGCACAAGATGCCGCCATTCGCTGGACAGGGCTTAGCCTCGGGAGTTCGCGACGCCGTCAACCTGTCGTGGAAGCTCGATCTTGTGATGCAAGGCAAAGCTCAGGACGCACTGCTGAGCACGTTCACGGCCGAGCGAAGCGTGCACGTGAAAGACATGATTGACTTCTCGATTGCCCTCGGAAGCATTATCTGCATCCCCGACGAAGAAGCTGCAGCCGCACGAGACGCCGCGATGATTGCCGACCGTGAGGCCGGCGTGCCAGCAGCTCCGCCTCCCAAGCCCCGCCTAGGCGAAGGCCTTTGGCACGGCGAAGCTGGTGGATACCTCTCGTGGCAAGGGCGGGTGTCGACAGCAGCTCATCCGAGCGTTGATCGCTTCGACGACGTCGTGCAACCGGGCGCGCTCATCATGCGCGATGCGGCGATGGCGGCTGAGCTTGAGTCCTCGACCATCGCAACGCTCCGAAGTCTGGGCATTGAGGTCGTCACGGTGGATGCCGCCGGCGCTCACCGCGACGATGTGCTCGCGGTAACCGATGTTGATGGACACTACGCCAACTGGTTTGTCGACATGGGCGCGGGAGCCGCGCTCGTTCGACCCGACTTCTACGTCTACGGTTCCGCCGAGAGCGCTGCCGATGTCGCTACACTCGCAAAGAACTTCATTCACGAAGTCACGGGCAGGTAGCAGGGAGCATGACAGTTTCGCAGCTGAGCAAGACTCGACACGGGCAGGTCTACGAGAGCCTGCGCGCTGACATTTTGTCGGGTCGAATCACCCCGGGAACCAAGCTTCCGTTCGCACAGCTCAGTGAGCGCTACGGCTTCAGTGTCGGCGTGATTCGTGAAGCGCTGTCGCGCCTCGTCGAGCAGCGCCTGGTCGAGAACCTTCCTCAGCAGGGCTTTCGTGTCACATCCATCTCAAAAGATGACCTCGTTGCACTAACCCAGGCTCGTTGTGAAATTGAAGCGCTCACGCTTAAGCACTCGATTCTTGAAGGAGATACCACCTGGCAATCTGAGGTGCTCGCCGCTCAATTTCGTATGGCGAACACTCCCACCATGGACGCGAACGACCCAGACCGTCTGAACGAGGACTGGGTCGAGGTTCACAACGCTTTTCATGCGACCCTCCTTCAGGGATGCACCAACAAGCGCCTCACCGACATCTGCGGACAGCTCCGCGACTCGGCGGAGCTCTACCGCCACTGGTCGGCGCGCATCGGTGAAGCCAAGAAGCGCAACGCCGCCGTTGAGCACCAAGCAATCACCGATGCCGTCCTGGCCGGTGACGTGCCACTGGCAACCAAACTGCTTCGCGAACACATCGACCTGACCACCAACCTCCTGCTGGAATCGGGCTTCGTCGCCCAGGAAAGCTAGACCCGAGTACCCCCAAGGATCCTGCTGTGATAATTCACACCACCAGTTTCGTCTTCAAAGAGGATCGCCCGGCCGGCTCGGCTGAGTCACTGAAGACCGAGCTGCGCGAGCAAATTGCCGGCTTCCCGGGCTTGGTTGCGTACTACAACGGCGACAATCTGGGTATTCGCGCGGGGGCTGCAGACTTTGGCGTTTGCGCCGTCTTCGACAGCGTAGAGAACCTTCAGAACTACCTTGAGCACCCGGGCCACAAAGAGATTGTGGCCCGATGGGCAGACTCCGTTATCGCGAGCCGTCAGACTGTGCAGTTCGACTCAGAGAAGTAGAAGCGAAAGTTACTTCGCGGCAACAATCTTGTTGCGCATCTCGCCGATGCCCTTACCCCAGGTGACGAGTTCTTCACCCACATTGAGGTAGACCTGTGGCTTGCGCCCAAGCCCCACACCCGAGGGGGTGCCGGTCCAGATGAGGTCTCCGGGGTACAGGGTGAGGCGCGCGCTCAGGTACTCAATGAGCTCGGGCACCGAAAAGACGAGGTCGTTGGAACTGTCACTCTGGCGCACGTCACCGTTGACCGAGCATCCAAGCTCGATGTCGTTAGGGTCTGCAAACTCGTCGAGCGTCACGAGTACCGGACCAGTCGGACCAAAGCCCTCGAACGACTTGGCAAACGAGAACTGCGGAGCCGGGCCCTTGCCTTGGGTAACGCGCTCGGAAATGTCTTGCCCCATTGTGTAACCGGCGACGTAGTCGAAGGCGTCGGCGGCTTTGACGTTGCGCGCGGTCTTGCCGATGACGGCAACGAGCTCGGTTTCCCAGTCGTTCTTGCCGTCGACGAGGATAGGAACCTGCGCAAAGGGGCCGGTGATGCACGACTGGAACTTGGTGAAGATGGTCGGCTCTTCAGGAACGGAGAAGCCGCCCTCGGCGGC
The DNA here is from genome assembly GCA_903859205.1 of uncultured Microbacteriaceae bacterium. Taxonomy (GTDB): domain Bacteria; phylum Actinomycetota; class Actinomycetes; order Actinomycetales; family Microbacteriaceae; genus CAIOLM01. The sequence goes on along the minus strand of CAIOLM010000034.1, from coordinate 97,887 downwards.
GTGCTTGGCGTAGTTCATGCCGATGGCAAAAATCTGGCGGGGCGTGGGAACGGGCGAGTCAAGATCAGCGTCAGCAAAGGTGGATGCGCTCGACGCATCAACAGTCTTGGCCCACGCGCTAAAGGCGCCCCACTGCTCGTAAGCCTCGTGAATAGACGACGAGAACTTGCCGGCACTGGCCGTTTCGACGTCTACGGCTTGGCCGTCAGCGACAACGATCGAGAGGCGACCTTTTACGTTTGCAATCTTCACTGCTACTCCTGTTTCTTCGCCGGGCTCGTCATCGATGCCCGGGTGCTCGATTCAACAATATCGAAGAATCAAGGTTTTTTCGAAATTTTTTGTTGGATCCCGGGAGTGCGACTAGCCGCGGACGAACCGCGCAACTGCTTCAACGTGGTGGGTGTTCGGAAAAAGGTCGAAGGCGCGAAGCTCGGCAAGTTCGTAACCGCGTTCACGCAGGTAGCCAGCGTCGCGCGCGAAAGCGACGGGGTCGCAGGCGACGTAGATGAGTTGCGCTGGCGCCAGCGCCCCGAGTGACTCGATGACATCTTTGCCGGCCCCCGCGCGAGGCGGATCAAGAATGATGGTCGCTGCTCTCCACGCCGACTTTTCAGACGGGGACGTGTCGGTGGCCACCTGCGTGAGGTAGCGATCTACCCGGCCAGTCAGCACCCGGGCTCCAACCCAGTCAGCCAGGTTCTCGGCCGCAAACTCGGTGGCCTGCTCGCTCGACTCAACACTGGTCATGCGAGTGGTCGAACCGAACCGATCGCCCATCGCTGCAGCCAGAAGCCCGACCCCGCCGTACAGGTCGTGGTTGGCGGCGCGCACATCGAACAGATCGCCATCGATAGCAGATACGACAGCGTCGGTGAGCGCTTCGGCGGCGAATCGGTGCACCTGCCAGAAACCGTCTTCGGCCAGCAAAAACTCGCGATTGCCCACGACCTCGCGAATGAGCGCGCGGTTCTTCAGCTTGGGTACGGCCACCGGGTTTCCTGGGCCAGGCTTCTTCTTCGCCTTCTTTTCCAGGGGGGCAACGGTGTTGATGCGAGCACCACCGACGGACGGCGCAACGAGATCGACGCGGGAACCGGCGGGGAGCTTGGAGCGCAGGGGAGCAAGTGCCGTGATTTCGTCGACGGCGAGGGGAAGGTCATCCACCTCGATAACTCGGTGACTGCGGGCAGCGTAAGGGCCCACCCGCCCAGCGTCATCGACGTGAAGGCTCACCCGCGTGCGCCAGAGGGTGCCGTTCGTCTCGTCGTCGCTGGGCAGACCCTCGACGGTGACCGGCTGCGAAATTCGGGCGAAACGCTCGAGTGCCTCACGGAGCACCTGGGCCTTGAGCTCGCGCTGGTAGCCGAGCTTGATGTGGCCGAACTCAGCGCCGCCGACGCGCTCCTCGGGGGCGCGGTCAATGGATGCCGCCGACCACACGTGAGCTTGACGTTGCTTCGAAGCTTCGAGCACCTCGACGGTGGTAGCGCGCCAGAAACTCTTCTGCGAAGTGTCGGTGACCTGGGCGAGAACTCGCTCTCCCGAAATGGCATCGCTGACGAAGATCACCCGACCCTCGTGGCGCGCCACGAAAATGCCACCGTGGGCCACATTGGTAATCTCGAGTTCAACCAGCTCCATGACATTGAGCTTTCCACACCGAAGGGCGTACTCCGTGCAGCTGATCCTCGCCTCCACCTCCCCCGCGCGCCTGGCCACCTTGCGCGCGTCTGGCATTGAGCCACTCGTTGTGCCCAGCTACGTCGACGAAGACGCCGCTGTGGCTGAGGTCGAAGCTACATCGGGGCCGCTGAGCCCCGAGGAGATGGTTCTCCTGCTTGCCCGCGTGAAGGCCGAGGCGGTTCTCGAGCTTGAACCCGTGACCGCGGCGGCGGCTCAGGCCGAGGCCGAGGGCGTGCTCATCCTCGGCGGGGACTCCGCTTTTGTGCTCGATGGCGTGACCTACGGAAAACCCCACACGGTTGACGCAGCCACGGCCAGGTGGCACGCCCAGCGGGGTCGCACAGGGCATCTGTTCTCGGGCCACTGGCTGATTCATCTGGTTCACAACCGCCCTGCCACCTCGGGCGTCGGCGCCGGAAGTGGCGTAGGACACGTCGCGGTTGCAGAAGTCTCGTTCGCCAACGACATCTCCGATGCAGAAATCGATGCCTACGTGGCCAGCGGTGAGCCACTTGAGGTCGCCGGCGCGTTCACGATAGACAGTCTGGGCGCCGCGTTTGTCGACTCCATCGTGGGCGACCCGTCCACCGTCATTGGGGTTTCGATTCCCACGGTTCGTCGCCTGGCGCGCGAGCTGGATGTGGAGTGGCCCGCCCTCTGGAAGCGCTGACTCTGCCCGCAAAAGGCTCCGCCTTCAGTAGGCTAGGGAACTATGTCACGCATTAACAAGGTGCTCATTGCCAACCGCGGCGAGATTGCTGTGCGCATTATTCGCGCCGCCCGCGACAGCGGTATCGGATCGGTCGCGGTGTACGCCGACCAAGACCGAGATGCACTCCACGCCAAGCTCGCCGACGAGGCATACGCCCTCAACGGCAGCACGAGCGCCGAGACCTACCTCGTCATCGAAAAGATTTTGGGCGTTGCCCGCCGCTCGGGCGCAAACGCCGTCCACCCTGGCTACGGATTCCTCGCTGAGAATGCTGAGTTCGCTCGCGCGGTTATCAACGCCGGACTTATCTGGATAGGTCCCAGCCCCGAGGCAATCGAGCAGCTAGGCGACAAGGTCTCGGCCCGTCACGTTGCCGAGAAGGTCGGCGCACCGCTGGCCCCGGGCACCTTGAACCCTGTGAAAGATGCTGCCGAGGTTCTCGAATTCGTCGACAAGGTCGGTCTGCCGGTCGCCATCAAGGCTGCCTTCGGTGGAGGCGGCCGCGGACTCAAGGTAGCCCGCACCCGTGAAGAGGTAGCCGACCAGTTCGAATCGGCAACGCGCGAGGCCATCGCCGCCTTCGGTCGTGGTGAGTGCTTCGTTGAGAAATACCTCGACAAGCCGCGTCACGTCGAAACCCAGTGTCTGGCCGACCAGCACGGAAACGTCGTCGTCGTTTCGACGCGCGACTGCTCACTTCAGCGCCGTCACCAAAAGCTCGTCGAAGAAGCTCCCGCTCCGTTCTTGACCGACGCCCAGATGACCGAGCTCTACCGCGCATCCAAGGCCATCCTCAAAGAGGTCGGCTACGTTGGCGCGGGCACGTGTGAGTTCTTGATTGGTGCCGACGGAACGGTTTCGTTCCTCGAGGTCAACACCCGCCTTCAGGTTGAACACCCGGTTTCCGAAGAGGTAACCGGCATCGACCTGGTTCGCGAGCAGTTCCGCCTGGCCGAGGGTGGCGTTCTCGACTACCCAGACCCCGAAATCACCGGACACTCGTTCGAGTTCCGCATCAACGGTGAAGACGCCGGCCGCAACTTCATGCCCGCACCCGGCCCGGTGAACGTGTTCCGCGCGCCCGGCGGCCCCGGAGTGCGCGTTGACACCGGTGTCGCTGCCGGCGATGTCATCTCCGGGTCTTTTGACTCGATGGTCGCCAAGCTCATCGTCACCGGTGCCACCCGCGCCGAAGCCCTCGAGCGCTCGCGTCGCGCCCTCGATGAGTTCGAGGTGGCCGGCCTGCCCACAGTGCTTCCTTTCCACCGTTCAATCGTTCGCGACCCCGCGTTTGCTCCCGAGGGCGACAAGCCCTTCTCGGTGTACACGAGCTGGATCGAAACCGAGTACAACAACGAGATTGAGCCCTGGAGCGGCGAGACCGAAGCGACCCCCGCCGAGTCCAAGCGTCAGCATGTGACCGTTGAGGTCGACGGCCGCCGCCTCGAAGTTCAGTTGCCCGCCAAGCTCCTGCGCGCCAACATGAGTGACTTGGCAACTCTCGGCCCTGCCCCCAAGCGCAAGGCTTCAGCTGGCGTCGAGTCGGCCGGGGGCAACTCGGTCAAGGCGCCGATGCAGGCCTCCGTGGTCAAGATTGCCGTCACAGAGGGCCAAAAGGTCGCCAAGGGCGAGATTGTCATTGTTCTCGAGGCCATGAAGATGGAGCAGCAGGTTCCCGCTCCCCGTGACGGCATCGTGCGAAACATCAACGCCGAAGTCGGTACCACGATCTCAAACGGTCACCTGTTGCTGACCATCGAAGACGAGTAGTCGCTACAGCACCTTGTGAAGCGCGCGCGCGACTTCACTGATGGTCGTCGATAGCGACGGGTAAATCGAGAAAGCCTTGGCCAGATCGTCAACCGTCAACCGGTGCTCGACGGCGAGGGCAATCGGAAAAATAAGCTCCGACGCGTTCGGCGCAACAACGACCCCGCCAATCACCGTGCGTGATGTCGTCGTCGAGATCAGCTTGATGAAACCGTCGGTCAGACCCATCATCTTGGCGCGCGGGTTCAGCTCGAGATCAATCGTGTGAATCGTGCCGCGAATGGTGCCGGCCTCGATCTCTGCCTGTGACCATCCCACGGTTGCAATCTGCGGGTTGGTGAATACGTTGGCGGCGACGTTGCGTTCCTCGAATGGCTCGACGGCGTCTCCGAGCGCATGAAACACTGCGGTGCGACCCTGCATGCCCGCGACGGACGCCAGCGGCATCGAAGCCGAGCAGTCGCCCACACCGTAGATGTTGGGCACGCTCGAGCGAGCTACACGATTGACCCTGATGTGACCGCTCTCGGTGAGCTCCACGCCGGCTTCTTCGAGACCGATGCCCGCCGTGTTCGGAATCGAACCCACGGCCATCAGCGCGTGACTGCCCTCGATGGTAGTTCCGTCGGCAAGAGTGACCATGACTCCGTCTGCCGTGCGCTCAACCTTCTCTGCGCGTGAGCGCGAGCGGATGTTCATTCCGATGCGCGTGAATACCTTCTCGATTACGGCGGCAGCGTCGGCATCCTCGCCGGGCAGCACCTGGTCGCGACTGGAGACCAGCGTCACCTCGGCGCCGAGGGCGCGATAGGCGCCGGCAAACTCAGCACCCGTGACGCCTGATCCGATGACAATGATGTGTTGGGGCACCTCTTGCAGGTTGTAGAGCTGCGTCCAGGTGAAAATGCGCTCACCATCGGGCTTCGCCGTCTCGAGGATGCGCGGAGCAGCGCCGGTCGAAACGATGATCGTGTCGGCTTCGATGCGCTCGAAGTCGGTTCCTCCGGGGGCGGTCGAAACGATGACGGCGTCGCTTCCGTCGAGGCGGCCGTATCCGGGGATGGTCGTCACGCCGGCCTCTTTCAGAGAGGCCTGCATGTCTTTCGAGGTGTCCTGAGCCAGCTGGAGCAAACGCTTGTTGACGAGGCCCATGTTGATGGCGAGCTCGGGACGAACGGGCTTGCCATTCTCGCCCCTGGCGAAGAACTGAACACCGAGCGTCTCGGCGGTGCCCATGTTGGTCGCGGCCTCGGCCGTGGCAATCAAGGTCTTTGACGGAACGACGTCAGTAAGCACGGCCGACCCACCAACGCCAGAGCGCTCAATGAGCGTGACTTCTGCGCCGAGCTGAGCTCCCGCGAGCGCAGCCTCGTAGCCACCAGGGCCGCCGCCAATCACGACAACACGCTGCCTGTTTTCAAAACCAAAAGCCATGACACCATTCTGCCCGGGATACTAGGAGAGTGAGCACACACCACCGCGAGCACAGACTCCTTGCCAACGCCGCCGCCGAGCAAATCGCCCGGGCATCTGGCGTCGTGCGCCACGACATCGCGCTCACGCTGGGCAGTGGCTGGGCGCAGGCCGCTGGAGAGCTGGGCGAAACCCTTGCCGTGATGCCGGCACACGAAATTGCCGGATTTCGTAAGCCGGTGCTCGAGGGCCACTCGGGAGAAATCAGATCGGTTCGTCTTGCCAGTGGGAAGCACCTGCTGGTCATCGGGGCGCGCACTCACCTTTACGAAGGTCACGGCGTTGCGGCTGTTGCCCACGGAGTTCGCACCGCCGCCGCCGCTGGAGTGAGCACCATGATCCTGACCAACGCCGCGGGCTCACTCAGGCGCGAGTGGAAGCCAGGCACCGCAGTACTCATCCGCGACCACATCAACCTCACCGGACAAAGCTCCATTGAGGGGGCTACTTTTATCGACATGAGCGAGGCGTACTCGCGCCGCCTTCGCGAACTCGTGCTCGAGGTCAGCCCCGACATCCCCGAGGGTGTCTACGTTCAATTTCGCGGCCCGCAGTATGAGACGCCCGCCGAGGTCAAAATGGCGGGCATCATGGGCGGCGACCTGGTCGGGATGTCGACCACGCTCGAGACCATTGCCGCTCGCGAAGCCGGAATCGAGGTTCTCGGTATTTCTCTGGCAACCAACCTGGCAGCGGGCGTGAGCGCTGAACCGCTTTCACATGAAGAAGTCGTTGCCGCAGGTCAGGCCGCACTGCCACAGCTGGTCGAGCTTCTCCGCGGGGTCTTGGATCGCCTGTGACCGACGAGTGCAGCCCCGGGGCAAAGATTGCACCGAGTTCTGACCTGCTCGGGCGTGTTCGCGCGTGGATCGCAGCTGACCCAGACCGGGTGACCAGAGACGAACTCAAGGAGCTCATCGCCTGCAACGACGGCCTCGCCATGGCCGAACGATTCGACGGGGCCCTGAAGTTTGGCACGGCCGGGCTCCGCGGGGCGCTCGGCGCCGGGCCCAACCGCATGAACCGCGTTGTCGTTGCGCAGGCGAGCGCGGGGCTGGCGGCCTATCTCCTCACGACAGCCGCTTCGCGCCCTCGCGTTGTTGTCGGGTGCGACGCTCGCACCAACTCGAGCGTGTTCGCCGATGACGCCGCTGCGGTACTCGCCGGTGCCGGATGCGAAGTGATCGCGCTCCCACCCGAGTTACCCACTCCCGTGCTGGCCTTCGCCGTACGGCACCTAGAAGCCGATGCCGGCGTCATGGTCACCGCGAGCCACAACCCGGCCGGGGACAACGGCTACAAGGTATACCTCGGTGGCGAAAGCGAGGGTGCCCAGATTGTTGCGCCCATCGACACTGACATTGAAGAGCGCATCCGCGACGCGTCGGCGACACCGTTTGATCAGATGCCACGCGGTGAATTCACGCGGCTGGGTCGCGAGATTGTCGCCGCCTACGCCGTTGCAACCGCTGCCGCCGTTGGCCCGCGCTGGGCAACCGGCGCCCCGACTCCGGTTGAAAACGAAGAGTCATTGCGCGTGGTCTACACGCCCCTACATGGCGTGGGACTGACCACGCTGCACGCGGTGCTCTCGGCTTCGGGCTACGCGCTGCCCGACGTGGTCGCCGAACAAGCTGCGCCCGATTCCGGGTTTCCGACAGTCGCGTATCCGAACCCCGAAGAAGCTGGGGCGCTCGATTTGGCTTTCGCGTTGGCCGGCCACGAGCGTGCCGACCTCATTTTGGCGAATGACCCGGATGCCGACCGACTCGCCGTTGCAGTACCCGAAGGTTCGAGTTATCGAATGCTCACGGGCGATGAACTTGGAGTTTTGCTGGGCTGGTGGGCAGCGCAACGCGCTGCGGCGGCGGGTCGCTCAGGCTGCCTGGCCACGACCGTGGTCTCAGCGCCGGCTCTCGAGAACATCGCTGAGCGCTTTGGTTTGCAATGCCAGCGCACACTCAGCGGTTTCAAGTGGATTGGGCGAGTGCCTGAGCTCATCTACGGTTACGAGGAAGCCCTCGGCTATCTGGTGAACCCCGAGACCCTGCGCGATAAAGATGGCATCTCTGCCGCCCTCGCCGTTCTCGAGCTTGCTCACGAGCTCCGTGGCCAGGGCTCGTCGATTGGCGACAAAGTTGCCGAGCTCGCCGCCGAGTTCGGCGGCGTCTACGGAATCTCGTTTTCGGTGCGCGAGCCAAGCGCCGATGAACTGCGTGCGCGCATGAACGCTTTGCGCGAGCATCCGGTTACTTCGCTGGCCGGGCGCGAGATTGCGCGCGTGGACGACTACCGCGACGGACTCGGCGACCTGCCGCCGACGAACTTGCTGGCGTGGCACCTGACCGATGGCGCACGCGTCATGATTCGCCCGAGCGGAACCGAGCCCAAACTCAAGTTCTATGTGCACGCAAACACTCGCGACGAGGCCGCGACCATTTCAGATGCGGTGAAGCAGCTGCTCTAGCGCGCAGTGCGTATCGAAACCTAGCGCGCAGCCTTCTTGACTGCCGACGCGACAACCTGTGCGCCGGAGCCCAGAAGCGCTTTGCGCCACGGCAGCGTGCCCTCAATCTCAATCTGGATGGTGAAGCTCAGAACCGTTCGGATGACGACGATGAGGCCAAGGCTGAGCACATTGGTGAGGCTGGGCACCTCGGTGATTGTGCGAATGAGGTCGGCAGCCACGAAAACTTCCAGCCCCAAGAGAATGGCCCCTCCAAGCACATTGCGGAGCGTATGAATGGCCTCCACACCCGGCTTGTGACGGCCGAGCGCAACCAGCGCCATCACAATGGCCAACACGACACCGGCCACGATGGTGGCCGCGCCGAGCAGATCAAAAACGGTGACGATGACCGCGTAGACGCCTGAGAGTTCCATGGCTAAAGCCTAAACACCAGACACGATCACGTCGGCCCGACCGCTGGGGTCGAACTCGGCGCAGTACGCGACATCGCAGTTGCGCCAGATGCCCCAATAATCGATGTTCTCGTTTTCGGCGTCTCGCTCTCGACCGCGCTTCATAGCTTGGTCAGGCGGAGTAGCCACCCACACCCTGAGATTCGTGTACTCCTCCACCTGCGGGTGGTACGCACAGATGCCCTCAAGAATCACCAGACTCGAGTCGATCATTCCGTCGATGGGCTCGATGGTGTTGGTCTTCCAGTTGAGTCGGCGGTAGTTGAACGGCAGACCTTGTGTGAACGGGATGAGCACCTCGCGCTCGAGGCGCAGCAGGTCATAGTGGTCTTCGTTGCGGCGGTCGAGAATCGTCTCTTTGATGAGAAAGTCGTCCATCGGCACGACCGCGCTGTCGTTGATAGCAAGCGCGAGGTGTGCGGCGAGTGTCGATTTTCCTGCTCCGCCAATCCCCTCGATTGACACCACGTATGGACCGAGTCCGCGCTTGGACTCGATCAACTGAACCAAACCGTCGAGATCTTTTTTCATCGTGTGCGACTCGCAGCCACGGCATCCATGAAGCCGTCGTGAATGCGCTCGGTCAATTCTTCACGCTCGTCGAGAGGTAAGAACGCGGCGATCGCAGCGTTGAGCTGGAAAGCCTCGAGGTCGGCGACACCGTAACCGAACGCGTCAGCAAGCAGAGTGAGCTCGCGACTGAGCGTGGTCGCCGACTGCAGGCGATTGTCGGTGTTGACCGTTACGGCGAACCCCAATTGGAAGAAAAGGTCGAACGGATGCGCCTCCATGGTCGACCCCCACTCGGCGATGGCCCCGGTCTGCAGGTTCGAACTCGGGCTGAGCTCGAGCGGAATGCCGCGGTCTTTGACCCACTGCGCCAACTCGCCCAGGCTCACAGTGGTGACCTCTGACTCGATTGTCTCAACGCGCACGTCTTCTGCGAGCCGGACACCGTGGCCCAGGCGCAGGGCGCGCCCGTCGAGCAGCGCCGAACGGATGCTCTCTAAACCGTCAGCCTCCCCGGCGTGAACCGTGGCCGGCATGAGCTCAGCCGCGAGCAGATCAAAGGCCGCCCGGTGTTTCGAAGCAGGGAACCCGGCCTCGGCACCAGCGATGTCAAAGCCCACGACTCCCCCGGCCAAGACGCCTCGGTTTCGGTGACGAATCGCGAGCTCGGCGATTTCGAGGGAGCGGTCTGCGTGACGCATTGCGGTCACAATCTGACGGGCATCGATTTCGCGGCCCAGAGCGGCTGCATCTTGCACGCCTTGCTCGATGCCCTCCTGCACAAACTCGACTACTTGGTCGAGCGAGAGCCCACGGGTCAGGTGCTGTTCGGGCGCCCACCGAAGCTCGCCATAAACAACACCGTCGGCAGCGAGGTCGAGCACACTCTCGCGTGCGACGCGAGTGAGTCCATCGCGAGTCTGCATCACCGCGCAGGTGAGGTCGAAGGTCTTGAGGTATTCGACAAGCGAGCCAGCGTTCGACTGAGCCTCAAACCACGCACCCAATTCGTCAGCGGTCAGAACGGGTACCTCGATGCCCTCAGCCTCGGCAAGTTCGAGGATGGTAGCCGGGCGAAGAGAGCCGTCGAGGTGATCGTGCAACGACACCTTGGGGAGGGTGGTGACGTCAACACCCTCAACGGTGAGGGCAAGGTCGTCTTGAGGGTTCGACAAGCTCACTCAGCTTCCTAGAGCACGTCGTCGCGGCCGGCAAGGCGCAAAGCGTCTACGACGCTCTTTACGCGCTGGGCATTCGCCGTGGTCGTGATGAGCAGGGCATCGGGGGTGTCGACGATGACGATGTCTTTGACACCAACAACCGCGATAGTTCGACCGGCTTCAGAGACCACGATTCCGTTCGATGAGTCAGAGAGCACGCGCGCGCCCTCGCCCAGAATCGCGAGGTCTTTCTTGTAGCCCGACGAGTGCAGCTTGGCGATGGATGCGAAGTCGCCCACGTCATCCCAATCAAACTCGCCCGGAATGGTCATCAGCTTGCCCGCGACAGCGGCCGGCTCGGCAAGCGAATAGTCGATGGCGATTTTTTTGAGCTTGGGCCAGACCTTGTCGACAACTGCGCCTCGGGTAGGGGTGTCCCAAGCCTCTGCGAGTTCGATAAGCCCTGCGTGCAGTGCTGGCTCCGTCACAGCGAGCGCATCCAGAATCACCGATGCCTTGGCGATGTACATGCCCGCGTTCCAGAGGTAGTCCCCGCTGGCTAGGTACTCCTCGGCCTTCTGGGCGCTTGGCTTCTCAACAAAGCTGTCGACCTCGAATGCGGTCGGAGCGCCGTCGATGGATGCACTGCCGGGCGCATGGATGTAACCAAAGCCAACCGCGGCCTCGCTGGGGCGAATGCCAATCGTCGCGATGTACCCGGCGCGAGCCACGGCAACCGCCTCGCGAACGGCCTGCGTGAAGAAGCGAGTGCCTCGAATCACGTGGTCGGCCGCGAACGATCCGATGACAACCCCTGGCTCACGCTTTTCGAGAATTGCGGCAGCCAAGCCGATAGCCGCCGAGGAATCGCGAGGTTCGCTTTCGAGCACCACGTTGAGATCGGCAAGCGCGGGAATCTGCTCTTCCACGGCGGCTCGGTGAGCTCGACCCGTGACAACCATGACCCGGTCGGCTCCCGCGAGTGGCACGAGTCGGTCCCAGGTGTCACGCAATAACGAGGAGCCCGAGCCGGTGAGGTCGTGCAGAAACTTGGGGGCATCGGCGCGCGAAAGCGGCCAAAGCCGGGAGCCTATTCCGCCGGCCGGAATAACGGCGTAAAAGCCAGTTAGCGGCAGTGCCGATTCAGTCATATTTACACACTACCGGGCGTGACCTGCCCCCGCCGAGAGCCTTACTGCCGCTTGAAAACCGCCATAGACTTTGGGCGTGCTGCGGTTCGACGTCGATCCGTGGCTGAAGTTATTGCAATCAACGCAACCAGAAGGGTTGTCTCGTGTCCGTTATCTCGGAACCCCGCGCGAGCCGCAAGAAGGGCGAGCGCGTCGCTGGCACGCTCTACCGCGGCCGCGAAGGAATGTGGTCGTGGGTGCTCCACCGCATCACCGGTGTTGCCATCTTCTTCTTCCTCCTCGTGCACATCCTCGACACCGCTCTGGTCCGCCTGAGCCCCGAGGCTTACAACGCCATCATGAGCTCGTACAAGACGCCCATCATGGGTCTGGGCGAAATCGCGCTTGTTGGTGCCATCATCTTCCACGCGCTGAACGGTCTGCGCATCATCCTCGTTGACTACTGGAGCAAGGGCGTCAAGTACCAGCGAGCCATGTTCTGGATTGTCATCGGCCTCTGGGTCGTTCTTATGGCCGGCTTCCTGCCCCGCCAGATCATCAACATCGTTGCGGAGTTGAGCGGAAAATGACGACTATTCAAACTCCTCGCAGCCCCTACGCTCGATCCCCCCGCAAGGCCGGCAAGTCGGTCAATTGGGAAAAGTGGGGCTGGCTGTACATGCGCGCCTCGGGCGTGGTCCTTGTCGTTCTCATCTTCGGTCACCTGTTCGTGAACATGGTTGCCGGCGAAGGCGTTCGCGGTATCGACTTCGCCTTCGTCGCCGGTAAGTGGGCAAGCCCCTTCTGGCAGGTATGGGACGGCCTGATGCTCGTTCTCGCCCTCATTCACGGTGGCAACGGTATGCGCACCATCATCAACGACTACTCGACCAATCGCGTGCTCGGTCGCATCCTCAAGTCGGGTGTTCTGGTCGCTGTTGTTGCGCTGATCGTTCTCGGTCTTCTCGTCATCACTACGTTCGACCCCTGCCCCGTGATCAACGGTCAGCTGGCTCCGGGCGTTCCCTCGTTCTGCACCCTCAAGTAATTCCTCGCACCACACAATCGAAAGCTAGGCATCGTGTCATCTGAGATTCACGAAGAGAGCAAGGTCGTGGACGGCGTCCACTACCACCAGTACGACGTCGTCATCGTTGGCGCCGGTGGCGCCGGCATGCGCGCCGCCATTGAGGCTGGGCCCAAGGCAAAGACGGCCGTCATCAGCAAGCTGTATCCCACCCGCTCGCACACCGGTGCAGCTCAGGGCGGTATGGCGGCTGCCCTGGCCAACGTCGAGGAAGACAACTGGGAGTGGCACACCTTTGACACGGTCAAGGGTGGCGACTACCTGGTCGACCAGGATGCCGCTGAGATCCTGGCCAAAGAAGCCATCGACGCCGTCATTGACCTCGAGAACATGGGCCTGCCGTTCAACCGCACCCCCGAGGGAAAAATCGACCAGCGTCGCTTCGGTGGCCACACGCGCGACCACGGTAAGGCACCGGTTCGCCGTGCTTGCTACGCCGCTGACCGCACCGGGCACATGATTCTGCAGACGCTGTTCCAGAACTGCGTCAAGCTCGGCATCGAGTTCTACAACGAGTACTACGTGCTCGACTTGGTCATGACCGGCACTGGCAAGAAAGCCAAGCCCTCGGGCGTCGTCGCTTACGAGCTGGCAACCGGCGAGCTCCACGTTTTCCAGGCCAAGTCGATTGTGTTCGCCACCGGTGGCTTCGGCAAGATTTTCAAGACGACGTCGAACGCACACACCCTGACCGGTGACGGCGTCGGAATCATCTGGCGCAAGGGCATTCCGCTCGAAGACATGGAGTTTTACCAGTTCCACCCAACCGGTCTTGCGGGCCTCGGCATCCTTCTTACTGAGGGTGCTCGTGGTGAAGGTGCGATTCTGCGTAACGCCAGCGGTGAGCGCTTCATGGAGCGCTACGCCCCAACCATTAAAGACCTCGCACCGCGTGACATTGTCTCGCGCTGCATGGTGCAAGAGGTTGCCGAGGGTCGCGGTGCTGGCCCGCTCAAGGATTACGTGCTGCTCGACTGCACGCACCTCGGAGCTGAGGTTCTCGAGACCAAACTTCCTGACATCACCGAGTTCGCGCGCACGTACCTAGGTATCGACCCGGTCGTTGAGCCCGTACCCGTGATGCCCACCGCCCACTATGCAATGGGTGGCATCCCCACCAACATCAAGGCCGAGGTTCTCGCCGACAACGACACCGTCATCCCCGGACTGTACGCAGCCGGCGAGTGCGCGTGCGTTTCGGTACACGGTTCAAACCGTCTGGGAACCAACTCGCTGCTCGACATCAACGTCTTCGGAAAGCGCTCGGGAAACAACGCGGCTGACTACGCCCAGACCGCGAAGTTCGTCGAACTGCCCAAGGACCCGGCAAAGTACGTACGCGAGCTCATCGAGCACCTGCAGAGCGGAACCGGAACCGAGCGCGTTGCTTCGATCCGCCGCGAGCTCCAGGAGCACATGGACCGCGGTGCTCAGGTGTTCCGCACCGAAGAGTCACTGACCGGGGTTCTCACGGTCATTCACGCACTGCGTGAGCGCTACAAGAACATCTCGGTCGCCGATAAGGGCAAGCGGTACAACACCGATCTTCTCGAGGCAATTGAGCTTGGATTCTTGCTCGACCTCGCCGAGGTCACTGTTGTCACCGCTCGCAACCGTAAGGAAAGCCGCGGCGGACACATGCGCGACGATTACCCCAACCGTGACGACAAGAAGTACATGAAGCACACCATGGCTTACAAGGTTGGCGAGCCCAACGGCAGCAAGAAGGCTGACCACATCAAGCTCGAATGGAAGCCGGTCGTCATCACGAACTACCAGCCGATGGAGAGGAAGTACTAGACATGGCTACTGCAGCACCGGCCGCCATCCAGGCCTTCACCATCACCCTCATCGTTCGCCGTTTCCTGCCAGAAACCGACGAGGAGCCCCGCTGGGAGTCGTTCGACGTCGAGGTCTTCTCGACCGACCGCGTTCTTGACGCTCTGCACAAGATCAAGTGGGAACAGGATGGCACCCTGTCGTTCCGTCGTTCCTGCGCACACGGCATTTGTGGTTCGGATGCCATGCGCATCAACGGCCGCAACCGTTTGGCTTGCAAGACCCTCATCAAAGACCTCGACATCACTGAGCCCATCTACGTGGAGGCCATCAAGGGTCTTCCGCTCGAGAAGGACCTGATTGTCGACATGGAGCCGTTCTTCGCGGCCTACCGCGAGATCAAACCCTTCCTCATCTCCAACTCCACACCCGAAAAGGGCAAGGAGCGCGTTCAGACGATTGCGAACCGCGAGATCTTCGATGACACCACCAAGTGCATCCTGTGTGCCGCGTGCACCACTTCGTGCCCGGTCTTCTGGACCGACGGTCAATACTTCGGCCCGGCCGCCATCGTCAACGCTCACCGCTTCATCTTCGACTCGCGCGACGATGCCGCCAAAGAGCGCCTTGAGATTCTGAACGACAAAGAGGGTGTGTGGCGTTGCCGCACTACCTTCAACTGCACCGACGCATGCCCCCGTGGCATCCAGGTGACCCAGGCAATTGCCGAGGTCAAGCAGGCAGTTCTGCGCGGTCGCGCCTAGGCACTACCCAGCTGGGCGAGACGATCGGCAACGAGGTCTCGCAGCAGGTCACGATCGGGCTCCCAATCGATGGGCACCCGGAACGTGCGCGCGTTCATCTCATATCCCTCGAGGCGTGCGGCAAAAGATGGCAATGACTCGGGGTTCCAGCTCGCGAGCACAAGCCAGCCTTTGGCGGCGTTGATTCCAAAAACGTACTCGCCGTCGATTTGGACCTGAGGAACGTTCCACGCAATCTTCACAATCGCACGCGGGTAATCGAGCTGAATTGTTGTGACGATGCGCTTGACGGTGTCACCGCGAACATTGCCCTGCGCCGTAGCGAGACTCGCGCAGTATTCTTCGAGGGTTTCAAATTTGCTAGCCATCATGACTCCCTAGTCGACGGTGCGGTCGTACATCACGAACTCCGAGAGCTCAGCAACCTGGTCGTACAGCTTGCGCGCGGTGGCGTTCGTGTTGTGGGTAATCCACCGCACCCGCTTCGACCCGTTAGCGCGAGCGACTTCGGTGACGGCCTCAATCAGGGCGCGCCCCAATCCTTCGCCACGCAGAGCTTCGTCGACGAACAGGTCTTCGAGATAAATGTTCGGATGCGCATCCCAGGTTGAATTCGTAAACGAGTAGTTGGTCAGCCCGACGACCGCGCCGTCACGCACGGCAACGAAACCGTTGAGGTTGAACTCGGAATCAAGAAGGCGCTGCCACGTGCGCTCGGTCTGAGCTGACGGCAAGTCTTCCTTATAGAAGGTGAGGTAGCCGGTCCACATGGCCAGCCAGCCGGCTTTGTGCTCAGGTGCAACAGCAACAACCTCAATCGTCATGTTTACACGCTAGCTGCAGGAAGCCCACTGGCGACACTTGGCTGGGGTGTGGCCGGGCGTCGGGGAAATGGCGCAGCCATAGGGGCCCCGCGGGCGCAGCCAAGTTGTCGTCGGTGGGGTTGCTACTGGGTACCGAGCTTGCACGCCTCGGCTGCGGTTCGACCGTTGAGTGCGCGAGCCGCGCGGGCTTTGGCCTCCTCGAGAGTGACCGTCAGCATCGATGCCCGAACGTCGGCCAGCGCAGCCGGCGTCATGCTCAAGGTAGTGACGCCCAGACCAACGAGCACGATGGCCAAGTCAGGGTCAGCCGCGGCCTCACCGCAGAGGCCCACGGGCTTGCCCGCTGCAGCGCCGGCCTCGCCGAGCTGCTTGATCAGGCGCAGCACAGCGGGGTGCCACGGGTCTTGGAACGATGCAACCGAACCGAGCATGCGGTCGGCGGCCATCGTGTACTGCGTGAGGTCATTCGTTCCGATTGACACGAAGTCGGCGGTCTCGAGCACCTGCTCGGCCACGAGTGCAAGAGACGGCACCTCGGCCATCACGCCGGCGACCTTGATGCCGAGTTCTTTGGCCAGTGCCACGAAGTAGTCAGTCTCTTGCGCATCCGAGACCATCGGGGCCATGACCCACAGGTGCGCGGTGGTCTTGTTTTGGGCGTTGGCCAGAGCGGTCAGCTGGTCACGCAGGATGCTCTCCTTGGCGCGTAGCGCACGCAGGCCGCGCAACCCGAGGGCCGGGTTCTCTTCCTGGGCATCGTTCAAGAACGCGAGCGGCTTATCGGCACCCGCATCGAGAACACGAGCGACAACCTTCTTGCCCGGGAAGGCTTTGAGAAGCTCGGTGTACTGGGCCTCCTGCTGCTCAACTGTGGGTGCCGTCGCCGAGTCCAGAAAGAGAAACTCGGTTCGGAACAGGCCCACACCCTCGGCCCCGAGTTCAACCGCAGCGGCCGCCTCCGCGGGCGAACCGAGGTTAGCCATCAAGGGAACGAGATGTCCGTCCTTGAGAGCGCCGTCAGTGATGGGTGCCTTGGCTGCGTTCAGCCACTCTTCGCGCTTGGCCGCAGCGGCGGCGACCGCTGCGTCATCCACCCCCACGCGAACGGTTGACGAACCCGCATCAACAACCACGAGAGTGCCATCGGTCAAGCCATCGGCACCCGTCACACCGACGATGGCTGGAATCGACTTTGCGCGAGCCAGAATTGCGGTGTGTGAGGTCGGGCCGCCGTCGCGAGTGACGAGAGCCAAGACCTTGGTGAAATCAAGAAGCGCGGTGTCTGCCGGCGCAAGGTCGTGAGCAACGAGGATGAACGGGGCATCTGACTCAGGAACACCCGGCACCGAAACCCCCATAAGCTCGGCGCGCACTCGCTGGGACACATCGGCGAGGTCAGTTGCGCGCTCAGCCATGTGCCCGCCCATGCCTTCGAGCAACTTTTGAAACGACAAGAACGCTTCGTACACCGCGCGCTCTGGAGTGGAGCCATTCGCGATTCGGGTGGCAACGTCTTTGACCAGAGCGGGGTCACCGGCCATCAGGGCCTGGGCCTCGAGAATGGCCTGTGCTTCGCCGCCGATGTGTGCCCCACGCTCCTTGAGCCACGTCGCAACAACGCCCATGGCGGCGGCAGTCTTCTCGACGGCCGCATCGACGTCACCGGTGAACGGGTCGTCGGTGGGCAAGGGCAACGGATCCGGCATGCACCGAACAGGGCCGGCGGCAATTCCCCGGCCGATGCCAATTCCAGTGAGTTCCGACACCTCAGTCTCCTCAATCCCACCCTCACGATATCGAGGATTGCCCGCGTACGTTGAAGAGCAAGCCCAGACGCACGCCAGGGCTGGTGTCCGATACCGCTACTCTTGACGAGGAGATGACATCACGTCATCCGAACTCCGCAGCAAAAGAGGGACCGAATCCATGGCAGCGCAGAATGCTCTGACTTCCTCCAATCTGGTGCTCACCGGACTCACAGCACGCGATAAAGAAGACGCCACGCGCCAGCTTGCCGAGCTCCTCGTCGCTGATGGCCGCGTGACAGAGATCGAGGGTTTTCTCGAGGATGTGCGCGCTCGCGAAGAGCAGATGAAGACTGGTCTTCCCTTTGGCATTGGCATCCCGCATGCCCGTTCTGAGTTCGTCACCGTCCCGTCGGTCGCCATCGGCCTGAGTCCCGAGGGCGTTGACTTCGGCGCAGAAGATGGCCCCGCCACTTTGATTTTCTTGATTGCGGCCCCGGCCGGAGCAGATGACCACCACTTGCACATTCTCGCCGCACTTGCACGCAAGCTTGTCCGCGAGGAGTTCCGAGCCGAGCTTCGTGACGCGAGCTCCGCAGATGAGGTCGTCAGCATCATCGAGCGAGAGGTGCACGTATGAAGATTGTTGCCGTCACCTCCTGCATCACGGGCATCGCTCACACCTACATGGCTGCCGAGGCGCTTGAGCAAGCCGCGAAAAAGGCCGGTCACGAGATGACCGTCGAGACCCAAGGCTCTGCGGGGTCAACCCCGATGGCTCAATCAACCATTGACGCAGCCGACTTTGTCATCTTTGCGTGCGACCTCGAAATCAAGAATCTCAGTCGTTTCAATGGCAAGCCGTTCGTTTCGGCCAGCGTTTCGCAGGCACTGGCTGACGCCGACAGCGTGATTGACTCAGCAGTGCTCGCCGCACAAGGCAAGACCCTCGTCGTCGTTGAACAGGGTAAGGCGCCGAGCAACGGCGTCTGGACGAAGGCAACCGAAGCGACTGCGCTCAACGGAGAGAAGAAGCCGGGCTTCTTCAAGAAACTCTTCGGCTAACGTTTCCCCCTTATCTGCGCTCAAAGGAGCCCCGTGACACAGGCGTCCCGAACCGTCATCGTCGGCTCACGAGTGGGCTTGCACGCTCGCCCCGCGAGCCTGTTCGTTCAGGCAGTGGGTGCGAGTGGGCACACTGTGACCATCACGAAGCCCTCGGGCGAGAGTGCAGACGGAGCGAGCATCCTCTCGGTTCTCGCACTCGCCGTCGGCCACGGGCAAGAGCTCGTTCTCTCTGTCGAAGGCGATGACACCCAGAGGGTTGCCGACGAACTCGCAACGATGCTCTCGTCTGACCTCGACGCCGAGTAATCGCTAACGCGGGCTCCCGACGTGATCACTTCATCCTGAGATTTTTCGCAGGATGCCAGCAAACCTTGAGCGCTGAATTCGGTGGCGCACGTCGTCGGGAAGGCGGCGATACGCGGCAATGGGGATGCGCAAAAGAGAGTGACGCATCGACCGGCGCACCAGCATGCGCTCACGCTCGTTGACGCTCGAGTCTCGCCAATTTCTCGCCGCGTACGTACCTGGCACTCGAAGGACCCAGGGAAGAACGCGCCATGGCTGGTTTCTGCGCCAAGCACTTGAAACAGACCGCGGGTAGAGGTGAATCACCGTGCCGCGGTGAGGAAGAACCGGCGAATGAGGAACGTCCTCTCCCCTCATCAGTGCGGCCCAATCGACGCCGAGCTGAGGGCCGAACTGGAACCATGCATTCGGTCGCGGGTCTACCTCGAATAAAAAGTGCGACCCCTTTGATTCATTCCACATCAGGCTGCAATTGAAAAAGCCCTCCAACTTGGCTTTCGCTCCGACCCGGTTGAGAAGGGTCTCAAAATCACGAGAAGGCGGGTCGACGAATCGTCGAATCGAGGAAGGTCCATTGGGGGCTGAGTAGGCAAGGGCTTCGGAGTAGAGCCACCCGAGCAGCCGGCCGTCCATGAACAGGGCCTCGACCGAGATTGTTCGACCCGCGATGAAATCCTGAACCACGACCGGAAACCACGTCTCGGGAATGTCTGCATCCTCGGCGCTTGTGAGCCGAACGACGCCGGTTCCACCCCGCCCAATGTTCGCTTTGACCATGACCGGAAGGGAACTTGACCTGAGAACGGGCGCCAGTAAATGCGGTTTCTCGATGACGACGGTTTTGGGCTTGTCAAGGCCGGCTGAAACCATCGTCTCGGCCAGGCCGACCTTCGAACCCATTAACGCCAGACCGTCAACGCCGCGTGTGGGCAAGAGTCGCAACTTAATATCAACAGGCAAGTCAGACTGAGCTATCGCAGCGGCCAGCCCGTCCGACCCGAGGAAGTACCAGTCGGCATCCAGTTGAGCCAACATGCGTGCATGGTGAACAACGGTCGAGTACCAACCATCAGCAGGCTTCACAGGAGTCAGCGCGATGAAGGAACTCACAAAATCACTGTTGCGAAGAAACGAGCCGGGCGGACCCACAACGATGACCTCGGTATGCGCGCCGGCAAGGGTTTCAGGAAGGCGCCAGAGAAGATCTTCGACCCCGAGGATCACAATTCTCATGCGCTAACCTGACGACTGTGAAGAATCTGGCCCTGTGGCACGCTGTCTGGAGTGTTCAAAAGGTAATTCTTCTCCTGAGTTATGCCCTACACAGGGTCACCGTGAGAGGCGTGACCAACGTTTCATGGGAGGTCGGGGCCGCTGAGATTTCAAGCTTGGTATGGAACCTCACCCGCACGATTCCTGGTGCTCGATCAACGGTTCTCTACGCCAACAAATACTACCCACGCAAATATGACCGCCAGCTACCCGCGATCACCTCGAAAAGACGGGCAAATGCCCTGGCGCTGGTGGTCGGCCCGTGGTGGCTGGGACAGAGTCTCCACCGCGCTGAAGGCATCCTCTACGTAGGAGCTTTGGGGTATCTGGTGTCGTCGATTGACCAACGCGCGTGGGAGATGAACTTTGTGCGTCGCAAGGGTCTGGCGATCGCCTGCTTTCTGACGGGCACCGACATCCGGTCTACAGCAATGTCAGTTGAGATTGAGCTGGACCGCGGTTGCGTTCATGTTGGTGGCATTCTGGGCCGGGCCTATCCATGGATGGCAACGCCGGAGTACGAGGACTCTAAAAGGGAGCTCGCCCGAGTCATCAACGCCAATTCTGATGCGGTGTTCAGTCTTGCTAGCGCCCAGGCTTCCTACCTCGAGCCGACTTTTCACCCGACCGTGTACGCCTTCCCCGACGATGATTTCGTGGCGGACTTCACGAAGTTCGAGCGCGCGGAGCCCCTTCGAATCGTTCATGCCCCGTCGTCACCTCTTCTCAAGGGCACTGCAGAAGTGAGCCAAGCAATCGCTCGTCTGCGCGCAGAAGGATACGAGTTTGATTACACCGAGCTGACAGAGACCAGCAATGCGCGCGTACTGAGAGAACTCGATCGAGCGCACATCGTTCTGAACAACTTTTTCAGCTACACACCGGGAGTGTTCGGAGTCGAGGCGCTGGCCCGTGGGTGCGTGATGCTCACCAGCGCGAGCGAATCACTTGAGGCCGGCCTTCCGGCCGGAAGCGACGCGGCGTGGATCCGCACGCCAAGTTCACAGATTTACGAGACCCTCGTTGCCTTAATCACCCACCCCGAGACACTGCGCGCCCAGGCCGAGCGCGGTTTCGCCTTTGCGCAAGCTCACTTCTCTGAACAGGCCGCTCGACGCCAGATTGTTCCCATTCTTGACGCTGCGCTCGCTCATAGGATGAGCACGTGAAGAACGCGTTGGCATGGGCGCAGCGACTGAAGCCCTACCGGGTCTACCGGTCGTACTCGGTCAACGGCGGCAACCTCGCCGCGGCAGGAATGTCGTTCCAAGGGTTCTTCGCCATCTTCGCGGCCATATGGATTGTGTTCGCGGCGGCAGGCATCGTTCTGAGCAGTCATCCCGAACTCGTTCAGGCCTTCGTCGACTTCGTCAACGGCCAGATACCCGGGCTCATCGGTCCGAACGGCGCCATCAAACCAGAAGACCTCACCAAAGAGCGCGCCCTCGGGTTCTCGGGTGCTCTTGCAACCGTTATTTTGCTTTTCACCGCAATCAACCTCTTTGAGTACACGCGGGTCGCAATGCACCACATCTTCGGTGTCCCACGCGCAAAAGTGAACATCGTTGTCCTCAAGCTCATCGATCTCGCGCTAGCTCTCGGCTACGGCGTCATTCTTCTCCTCACGGCCGCAGCCTCAGTAGTTATCGTGAACTTCACCGCGTGGGCGATGACCTCCCTCGGGCTTGACGCCTCCCGAAACGAGATTGCGATTCTCTTTCAGGTCATCACTCTGATCTTTCTGCTGTTCATCGACGTGCTGTTGATTGCTGCGGCGACGCGCATCCTGAGTGGTATTGCGGTGCCTTTGCGCTATCTCATTCCCGGGTCTGTTGTCGGTGGCATCGCTCTGACTGTCGTCAAGCTCATTGGTGGATACGCACTCGGCGAAACAACCACCAACCCGCTCTTCGCCTCGATTGAAGTGTTTGTCGGAGTGCTCGTATGGCTCAACATCACCAGTCGCATTTATCTCTTTTCTGCCGCCTGGATTGCCACCACTATGCGCGAGAAGGGATACGAGCTCGAAGACAGCGCATGGATCGCAACTCGTCGAGTCATCACAACCCGCGTGCTGCGCAGAAACCTAGACTGAAGCCATGTCTGTACGCATCGCAACCGTCAATGTCAATGGCGTTCGCGCCGCCTTCCGCAAAGGCATGAGCGACTGGCTGGATGCCCGCAACGTCGACATCCTCGCGCTGCAGGAGGTGCGCGCCTCGACCGAAGACCTCGAGTCTCTTCTTGGGCCAGAGTGGAACATCCTGCACGATGCGGCCAGCGCTAAGGGTCGTGCCGGAGTAGCTCTAGCCAGCCGTTCGAAGGCCGAGATTCACCGCGTCGCTATTGGCGCCGACGATTTTGACTCGGCCGGTCGCTGGCTTGAGGCCGACTACAAAGTCGGTGGCAAGGTTCTGACCGTGGTGAGCACGTACGTGCACTCTGGCGAGGTCGACACCCCCAAGCAGGTGGAGAAGTACAAGTTTCTCGAGGGCATGGTCGCGCGCATGCCCGAGATCGCCAAGCACACCGACTACGCCCTCGTCGTGGGTGACCTCAACGTCGGGCACCGCGAACTCGACATCAAGAACTGGAAAGGCAACGTCAAGAACGCCGGCTTCCTGCCCCAGGAGCGAGCCTACTTCGACCGATTCATGGGCGAGGCTGGCGCCACGATTGAACTAGCAGATGGCACCACCGGAACCGGGCTGGGCTGGGTCGACGTCGGACGCACAGCAGCCGGTGAAGTCGCCGGCCCGTACACGTGGTGGTCTTTCCGCGGGCAGGCGTTCGACACGGATGCCGGCTGGCGCATCGACTACCACTTGGCCACCCCCGCCCTAGCAGCAGTGGCTGGCGGCTACACAGTCGATCGCGCCGACTCTTACGACACTCGCTGGAGCGACCACGCTCCCGTTGTGGTCGACTACGCGCTCTAGACTTTTAGCTATGTCCAAGCCCATCCTTCTCTCCGGTATGCAGCCGTCGAGTGACTCGCTTCACCTCGGCAACTACATCGGGGCGCTGAGCAACTGGGTGGGCATGCAAGACGAATTCGACGCCTTCTTCTGTGTCGTCGACCTGCACGCGATTACGGTTCCACAGGATCCTGCCGAACTGCGCGCGCGCACCCGTTCAACCGCAGCTCAATACATCGCCGCGGGAATCGACCCGGCCAAGAGCACGCTCTTCATTCAGTCGCACGTCCCTGCTCATGCCCAGCTGATGTGGGTGCTCTCGACCATCACCGGGTTTGGTGAGGCAAGCCGCATGACGCAGTTCAAAGACAAGTCCTCAAAGCAGGGCACCGATGCTGCGAGCGTAGGCCTCTTCACCTACCCGATTTTGATGGCCGCGGACATTCTCGCGTACCAGGCCAATGTCGTTCCTGTCGGCGAAGACCAGCGTCAACACCTCGAGCTCACTCGTGACCTCGCGCTTCGCTTCAATTCCCGGTTTGGCGAGACGTTCACCGTACCCGAGGGCTACATCCTCAAAGAGACCGCGAAGATTTTCGACCTGCAGAACCCCACTGCCAAGATGTCGAAATCTGCCGAAAC
Organism: uncultured Microbacteriaceae bacterium; assembly: GCA_903859205.1. Taxonomy (GTDB): domain Bacteria; phylum Actinomycetota; class Actinomycetes; order Actinomycetales; family Microbacteriaceae; genus CAIOLM01. The sequence continues at coordinate 74,119 of CAIOLM010000034.1, read as the reverse complement.
CGAAGCGGGCCTGCTCAAGATTCTGGATGACCCCGCCGTCACGGCCAAGAAGGTCATGCGCGCGGTGACGGATGCCGACGGCGAGATCCGCTTTGACCGTGACGCCAAGCCGGGCGTGGCCAACCTGTTGACCATCTACTCGGTACTCGCCGGGCGCACGGTTGACGACGTCGTGGCCGAATACACCGGACGAGGATACGGCCATCTCAAAAAAGGTCTGGCCGAGGTTGTGACCGAGAGCTTCGCGCCCATTCGCGAGCGCACGCAAGAACTGCTTGCCGACCCAGCCGAGCTCGACCGCATTCTGGGCAAGGCCGCCGACCGGGCATCCGAGGTCGCCGACGCGACGCTCGCCAAGGTCTACGACCGCATCGGCTTCCTCACGCGCTAAGCGGCTTCGGCCACCTTGCCCGACTTGATGTTCAGACGACGCTGAGCTCGCTTTGCCACTCCTGAGTCGTGCGTCACGATGACGAGCGTGAGCTTCTTCGACCTCCACAGGCCTTCCAGAACATCCATGATTTCGTCGCGCATCTCTTCATCAAGGTTTCCGGTCGGCTCATCCGCGAGCAGAACTTCGGGGTTTTTGACAATTGCGCGCGCAATCGCCACACGCTGCTGCTGACCGCCCGAAAGTTCAGACGGTCTGTGGTCGGCGCGATCAGCGAGGCCGACCGAGGCAAGGGCTTCGAGGCTGCGCTCACGCCGAACCTCGCGCGAGAGGCCCTGGCCTTCGAGAGCGGTTTCGACGTTTTCAAGTGCGTTCAGCGTGGGGATCAGATTGAACGTCTGAAAAACGAAGCCGATCTTTTCGGAGCGAATTCCCGACAGCTTGCGATCGGGGAGTTCAGTGATGACCTGGTCACCGATTGAGATGAATCCTTCGGTCGGCCGGTCGAGCGCTCCGAGCATCTGCAGGAATGTCGACTTTCCGCCGCCAGTTGGGCCTTGAATGGCGACCATCTGGCCGGAGGGAATGTCGACGCTCACGTTGTCAAGGGCACGTACTGTGCGCCTGCCCTGCTTGTAGGTTTTGGTCAGGTTTTCAATTTTGTACATGAGGTGTAAGTCCTTTTCTTCGAATTCTTAGTTGACGCTGCGCAGGGCTTCGGCCGGGCTCAGGCGTGAGGCACGCCATCCCCCGAAAGCTCCGGCCAGAACGCCGCCGACGATGGCCAAGCCAACGGCCAGAGCGATGATGGTGAAGGTCAGCGGGGCATCTAGGGTGACAGTCGTCGCCGTGGCGGCCTTCATTCCAGGAGGCAGTCCGCCCCCGAAGCCGGCGGGCGCGCCGTGACCTCCACCAGGAACGGGGAAGTTGCTGGTCGATGCCGTACCCGAGAGAACCGGGTGAATCACGTTGATGATGATCACTCCTACGACTCCAAGCACGATTCCGAAGAGACCGCCGATAAGGCCTTGCACGACCGATTCGCCGGCAACCTGACCCGTGATGCGTCCGTTGGACCAACCGATGGCCTTGAGCGTTCCGAATTCACGCGTACGACGGGTCACGCCCGAGGTCGTGAACAAGATGGCGATCAAGAAGGCCGCAATCAGCACGGCAACCGACAGCCAAAGCCCTAGGTTCTCGAGCAGGGTTGCCGCGGTTCCGAGTGAACCCGAAACACTCGAGGCGAGGTCGGCCTGAGTCTTAACCGTTGTCGTTTCAAGTGCGGTCTGAATGCTCTTCTGCACGCTCGCGATCTGCGTCGAATCCTTCGCCTGAACATAGATGGTGCTTACCTTTTTGGCATTGCCTGAGAGGGTCTGTGCAACATCCAGGGGGATGTAGACATCTGAGGCGCTACTCGAGTCAGAAGTGGAGTTCGTCACAAGACCGATGACGGTGAAGGTCTTGCCGCCGAGGTCGATTGTCTTGCCGACTGAGAGTGAGTTGTTGGTCGCGTAGGTTGCGTCAACGACAGCGTTGTACTTGCCCGCATCTTCGGCGCTTAGCGCCTTTCCGTCGGTGAGTGTCACGCTCGAGAGGGGACCAACAATCGCACCTGCGGGGTCCACGCCGAGAACAGAGAGACTCTTGATGTCGAACGCGCTTCCGCCGGCGCCGTCTGCTCCGCCGTCGGGACCGACCTTGACCTGAGTTCCTCCATCGCCACCGGGCATCCTTCGGTGCATTCCGGGAGCACCCTGCGGAATCGTGATGGTGCGGTTCTGGTCGGGGAGTTCGCCACTAAAAGTAATGTTCTCAAGTTTGAGGGTGGCGGCAGCCGCCTTCACGCCCACAGTCGACTGAATTGTGGCGAGATTGCTTGACGGAAGTGTTGATGAGAATGGTCCAGTGGTCAAGCGCGAAGTCGAAACCTTCTGAGAGCCAGCAGCTCTGGTTCCTGCGGCGGCCCCGATATCGAAGTGCTGTCCACGCAGGGCCCCGGCTTTGGGCGGCGTCGGCGTCAGAGTTACCGTGATGTCGGTACCGACCCCGTAGACCGACTCAAGCACCTTCGCCTGGGCGCTTTTCACGCCCAACGCAACCGAGTTGACGATGATCACCAGTGCGATGGCAAGGGCCATACCGGTAGCCACGATGATGGTCTGTTTCTTTCGGCCAGATAATTCGCGGCGCAAATACGAGAAGAACATGAGAAACCTAACGATATGAAATGGTGCGGATGAAACGAACCTAAGAACGGTTGCTATACAACTTGTCGCAAAAAGCTATGAACACCCTGTGAAAAGGCATGCGGGACTCGATACGACCTATCGCGCCAGCCACGCCTTTCGCTCGCGCTCGTCGAACTTCTCAATGGCATAGCGAAGCGTGGTGCGCGGCAGCTCCCTGATGTGAGCGGCGAGATAGTCACGCAGCACGTCGGCATCACGCTTTCCGACCTCGCGCAGCATCCACCCCATGGCTTTGTGCATGAGATCTTGTTTGTCACCTAGCAGCATGTCGGCCATGGCGAGGGTGAGCTCGAACTGGTTCGCCCGAATGAATGCGAAGGTCAGCAGCACGGCCAGGCGGCGCTCCCACATCGATTCCGCGACGGCGAGTTTGCGCAAAAGCCGTTCACCGCTGGCGTTCGACGAGGCAACGCGACCTTGATCGACGAGGAGCGTGCCGAAGGTGGGTGCGCTCACATCGATAAGGTCCCAGTTGTTGATGAAACCGGCCTGAACCGCCCCCACGTAGTAATCGAATGCATCGATTCGGTCAGGGCTCGTCTTGAGCTTCTTGAACTGCTCGGTCAAAATCACAACCCCACACAGGCGCACCTCGTGAATGGGCGAGGTCAACAGCTCGTCAACATCAGCGCGCGGCAGGTCTCGATATCTCCGGGCAACGATTCGGGTATTGGGCACGGTCAATCCCATGAAGACGTCGCCCTCGCCGTACTGCCCCGGCCCGGTCTTGAAGAAGCGTGCGGAGTGCTCCGCGCGGCTCGGATCAGCAAGCGCCTGCAGGTCGGCGACGACGGTCTGGGCATCCATAGCGCCCATTATTCCCGAGCTTGTGCAAGGCACTCGGTTCACATTGATGCACAACCAAGTGGTCAGGGAATATTTCCGGGCGTAGAATGTTTATGTAAGAGCAACGCGCTCCGGGGTCAGTGTAAATCTGAACCGGCGGTTATAGTCCGCGACCCTAGCGGCCCTCGCAAGAAGGCCAACAGGTTGAGCTGGTGGAATTCCAGCACCGACGGTTAAAGTCCGGATGAGAGGTAGCGCGGGTGAATGGTTGACGCCATTTGCCAGCAGAGTTGTCGTTTCGTTTTTTCGAAGCGTTATTTCTGCCTCCCCGGAGTTGTTTCTCAACAACATGATTCGGGTAGAAGGCACAAATGAACGACAACATGATCGCGGTTTACGAAACCGTCATGCGTCGCGCCATCGACCTCTCCAGTAATGGACCAGCACGCGGTCTAAACCCACAGGTGGGTGCCATCGCGCTCGACGAGGCCGGCACCATCATCGCCGAGGGCTGGCACATGGGAAGTGGCACCCCGCACGCCGAAGTCGATGCCCTCTCCAAGCTCTCTGCAGACGAGATTCGTGGTGCCACCATGGTCGTCACCCTCGAGCCCTGCAACCACACGGGCCGCACAGGCCCCTGTGTCGATGCCCTCATCAACGCTCGGGTCGCACGCGTGGTCTACGCCGTGACCGACCCCGGTCACGCATCCTCTGGCGGAGCAGAGCGCTTGCGCGAGGCCGGAATCGAAGTGATCGGAGGCGTTCTTGCCGACGAAGTTGAGGCCCACCAGCACGATTGGCTCATGTCGGCCCGCCTTGGTCGACCTCAAGTAGCCGTCAAATGGGGCGCAAGCCTCGACGGGCGAGTTGCAGCCGAAGACGGCACTAGCCAGTGGATCACTGGCGAAGCAGCCCGTGAGCTCGTGCACCGCCAGCGTGCGGCTGCAGACGCCATCATCGTGGGCACTGGCACCGTTCTCGCCGACAACCCCTCCCTGACCGCACGCACCGCCGGCGGCGACCTGCACGAAACTCAGCCGGTGCCCGTTGTTATCGGCGAGCGCCCCATTCCCGGTGACTCGCTGATTTATCACCACCCGCACGAGCCAATCATCCCCGGTACGCGTGACATCGATGCCATCCTTGGCGAGCTGCACGGGCGCGGTCTGCGTTCGGTCTTCGTTGAGGGCGGCCCCACGCTGGCCAGCGCCTTCATTGAGGCTGGTGTCGTCGACCGCTACTACGTCTACATCGCCCCGACGCTGCTCGGCGGCTCTCGCCTGGCTGTCACCGAGGTCGGAGTCAGCAGCCTGGCCGAGCGGGTAGACCTTGACTTCGTGCGCATCGAGCAACTCGGCCCTGATCTGTTTATCGAAGCCGTTCCGCGAAAGGAGGCCTGATGTTCACCGGGCTTGTAGAAGAAGTTGGCGAAATCACCGCCATTGTTCCCACCGACAACTCAGTGCGCCTGACGGTTCGCGGCCCCAAGGTGGTGGCTGACGCCGGCCACGGCGACTCCATCTGTGTCAGCGGCGTGTGTCTGACGGTTGTTGAAAAGACCGCAGACTCATTCACCGCTGATGTCATGGGCCAAACCCTGGCCATGAGTACCCTCGATGCTGCTGCCCAAGGAACCAAAGTCAACCTCGAGCGCGCCGCCGAGCTGGGTAGCCGTCTGGGCGGACACATTGTGCAGGGCCACGTGGATGGCACGGCCGAGGTACTCGAGGTGCGCCCGAGCGGCGACTGGACGGTCATCCGTTTCGGTCTCTCACGCGAACTTGCCCCGCTGCTCGTCGACAAGGGTTCGATTACCGTCGACGGCACATCACTGACCGTGAGCGCGGTCAGCCCCGTGACCGATAACCAACAGTGGTTTGAGGTCTCTCTGATTCCCGAAACTCTCGTTGCCACCACCCTGGGACAACGAGCCATCGGCGACCGCGTCAATATCGAAACCGATATCGTCGCCCGCCACGTCGAGCGAATGCTCGCGTTCCACACGGAAGGAGGCCGTTCATGAGCCTCACCCCCATGCCCGAAGTAATCGAAGCGATTCGCGCTGGTCGCGTTGTGCTCGTTGCCGACGATGAAGGTCGCGAAAACGAGGGCGATGCCATCCTCTCGGCCGAACTCGCCACCAAAGAGACCGTCGCCTGGATTGTGCGCAACTCATCAGGCCTGCTGTGCGCGCCCATGTCGCGCGACTTTGCCGACCGACTGAACCTGCCGATCATGGTCGAGCGCAACCAGGACACCCGCAACACCGCCTACACAATCACGGTCGACGCGGCTAGCGGCGTGACTACTGGCATCAGCGCCAGCGACCGCGCTCGGACACTGCACGTTCTGTCTGACCCGAACGCCGGCTCACACGACCTGATTCGCCCCGGACACATCTTGCCCCTGCGCGCAGTTGACGGCGGAGTGATGGAGCGCGACGGTCACACCGAAGCCGCCGTCGACCTCATGCGGCTGGCTGGCTTACAACCGGTTGCCGTCATCGCCGAGATTGTTGCCGAAGACGGTGACATGATGCGCATGCCCGGCCTGATGGAGCTCGGTGAGCGCGACAACGTTCCGGTAACTACTATCAAGGCGCTGCAGGAATACCTCGCGGCTAACCCGCTCCCTGAGCGCAGCCACTTTGACCTGGATGCCCACCGCATCGCTTTCGAGGTCGAAACCACTGTGCCCACGGAGTTCGGCCCGCTCAAGATGCGTGGTTACCGCGATCGCGCCACCGGAACTGACCACGTGGCAATCATCTCGGGTGACCTAGGTTCCGAGAACGTGCTGGTTCGGGTCCACTCAGAGTGCCTGACCGGTGAAGCGCTCGGCTCGCTCAAGTGCGAGTGTGGCCCGCAGCTCGACGAGGCTCTTCGCACCATCGTGCGCGAGGGCGGAATCGTGCTCTACATGCGCGGGCACGAGGGACGAGGAATCGGTCTCATTAATAAGTTCAAGGCATACCGCCTCCAGGAGGAGGGCCTCGACACTCTCGACGCCAACCTCGCTCTGGGCTTCCCGGCAGATGCTCGCGACTACGTTGCTGCCGCCCGCATGCTCGACGACCTCGGCGTCAAGACAGTTCGCCTGCTCAGCAACAACCCTGAGAAGGTTCGCCAGCTCGAGAAGTACGGCATCCCGGTTACCGGGCTCGAGCCGCTTCTCGTGGGTGTTGGCGAGTTCAACACCGGCTACCTCGACGTCAAGCGCGACCGCATGGGACACAAGATTCCCGGTGGCATCCCTGTTCTCGAGGCAGTCAACACACTCAAGAAAGTGAGCAACGCATGAGCGGGCACGGCTCCCCCACCGCACACATCTCGGTTGATGCCACCGGCCTCAACATCGTTGTCGTTGCCGGGCAGTGGCACGAAGTAATTTCAGAAGCCATGGTGGCCAGCGCCACCCGCACGCTTGAAGCGGCCGGAGCGACGTACTCAGTCGTTCGCGTGGCCGGTTCGTTCGAGCTGCCTGTCGTGAGCAAGGTCGTTCTCGAAAATGGTGCCGACGCAGTCGTTGCGCTCGGCGTGATCATTCGCGGTGGCACACCTCACTTTGAATTCGTCTCCGATGCCGCAACCCAAGGTCTGCTTCGCGTGGCTCTCGACACAGGCAAGCCAGTCGGCTTTGGCGTGCTGACTCTCGACGACGAACAGCAGGGCCTCGACCGCGCAGGTCTGCCCGGTTCGAAAGAAGATAAGGGCGAAGAGGCAGCCGTGGCTGCCATTCAGGCAGCTCTCACGATTCGGGATATCAAGAAGGCGTAGTCTCGAAGCATGGAAATCTTCGCAACGATCCTCATCATTCTGCACCTCGTCGGTATGGCCTACCTCTTTGGCGCCTTCCTGGTGAACCTCAAGCCCATCATCAAGGGCGAGGGGGTCGTCGTTCGCGGATACCTCGACGGTGCCCTTCTTCAGCTCGTCACGGGCATTGCGCTGGTAGGAATCTACGCTTCGGGTGCGATCCCCGACGAGAAGGTCAACAACGCTGTCATCGGCATCAAGCTGGTCATCGCTCTGGCTGTCTGGGTCATCGCGTTCGTTCTTCGCAACAAAAAGCCCGCTCCCTCAGTGGGCCTGTGGGCAATCGGCGTTCTCACGCTCGTGAACATTGTTCTTGGCGTGACCTCTGCGATGGCCAACTAGCCCATGAGCATGGGGATGGGCCGCGGACGCGGCTCACGTGGCGAGCAACCCAAAGGCGGCAAGAAGGCCACTTTTGGGCAGCTGATGCCCTACCTGCTGGAGCATAAGAAGGTGCTCTCGTTCGTCATCGTGCTGAGCGTGCTCGGCGCCGGCGCATCGCTGGCCCAGCCCCTTCTTGTCAGCCAGGTCATTTCGGCCGTCGGTGCCGAGAAAGACCTCGGCGTCATTCTGTACCTGCTGATCGGTCTTGTCGTTCTCGCGGCACTGATCTCGGGCTTTCAGCACTACCTGCTGCAGCGCACGGGTGAGGGCGTCGTTCTCTCTTCACGTCGCCAGTTGGTGCGTCGCATGCTCAACCTGCCCATCTCGGAATTCGACACTCGCCGCACCGGCGACCTCGTCTCTCGAGTTGGCTCCGACACCACCCTGCTTCGCGCGGTCCTTACTCAGGGTCTCGTCGAAGCCGTCGGCGGATCGCTGACGTTCATCGGCGCCATCATTGCCATGGCAATTATCGACCCAGTTCTGCTGGGCCTGACCGTGCTCGTCGTCTTCGTGGCCGTGACCGTGGTCACGATTCTCTCGCGCCGCATCCGCGTCGCCAGCCGCAAGGCCCAAGCGAAGGTGGGCGAGCTTGCCGCTTCAGTCGAGCGAGCGATTAGCTCGGTTCGTACGGTTCGTGCATCCAACGCTACTGAGCGCGAGATTGCCACCGTGGAAGACGAAGCCAAGGGCGCATGGCGCATGGGTGTCAAGGTCGCCAAGATTTCGGCACTCGTTGTGCCGGTTGCCGGTATCGCTATGCAGGTCGCGTTCTTGACGGTGCTGGGCGTTGGCGGATTCCGCGTGGCTTCTGGCGCGATTACCGTAGCCTCCCTGGTGTCGTTCATCCTGTTCTTGTTCATGATGATCATGCCTCTGGGTCAGGCATTTGGTGCCATCACGTCGGTGAACTCGGCACTCGGTGCACTCGGCCGCATTCAAGAGATCATCGCGCTTCCGAGTGAGGGCGAGAAAGATCGCGAGGTCATGCCCCTTGCCGGCGACGGCGACATGGCAAAAAAGGCCCTGCACGAGTCAAAGATTGCCCTTGAGTTCGACAACGTCGTCTTCTCGTACCCCTTGGCCAAGAAACCCGTTGAAGACGACGAGTCGACTAAAGACCCCAGCGCTAAAGAACTTCTCGCCCAGGCTGCTGCCAAGGCCGCGGAACCCGAGGCTGCGGCTGAGCCCGCTCCGCTCATCTTGAACGGCGTCTCGTTCACCGTGAAACACGGTCAGCGCACCGCACTGGTAGGGCCGAGTGGCTCGGGCAAGTCGACCATGCTCAACCTCATCGAGCGCTTCTACGACCCAGCCTCTGGTGTCATCCGCCTTGGTGGCGTCGACCTGCGTGCGCTTGACCGTGCAGATTTGCGTCACCAGATTGGCTACGTCGAGCAGGATGCCCCGGTGCTCGCGGGAACCCTGCGCGACAACCTGTTGCTCAGCGCTCCCGAGGCAACCGACGCCGACTGCATCGAGGTTCTGCATTATGTAAACCTCGGTAGCGTGCTTGACCGCAACCCGCTTGGCCTCGACGCCCCGGTAGGCGAAGACGGAATCATGCTCTCGGGCGGCGAGCGTCAGCGCCTCGCGATTGCTCGGGCACTCCTCGCAGCTCCTCCGGTTCTTCTGCTGGATGAGTCGACCTCAAGCCTCGACGGCGCAAACGAGCAGCTGATGCGCGAGGCCATCGACAAAGTGGCAATCGACCGCACCCTGCTCATCATTGCTCACCGCCTCTCCACCGTGGTCGACTGCGACCAGATTGTGGTTCTCGACGGGGGCAAAATCATTGGCGTTGGGACGCACTCGCAATTGGTCAAGAGCACGCCGCTCTACCGCGACCTCGCTAAGCACCAGCTCCTCGTCTAGTAGTGCTCGAGGTCAAACCGGTCACGAGTTGTGGTGACTTCGGTGTACCCGTGTGGTTCGGGTCGGCCATCCTCGTCAAGGTTGACGAAGACAATCTTGTCCACGGTCAGAATGTTGGTGCGCGTGACCATGTTGCGCACCTCGCAGCGCATGGTGAGTGATGAGCGACCCCAGTTTGTCGCGACGAGGCCGAGTTCGATGATGTCGCCCTGGCGCGCAGACGCCACGAAGTTGATCTCAGACATGAGCTTCGTCACGACGCGTCGATTGCCCATCTGAACGATGGCGTAAATGGTTGCTTCCTCGTCAATCCACTTAAGCAGGCTGCCCCCGAAGAGGGTGCCGTTGGCGTTCAGGTCTTCTGGACGAACCCACTTGCGTGTTTTGAACTGAATTTCTGGGGTGGACTGATTACTCACACACCGATTAAACCACGGTGCAGGAAGTCCTACCGCGCCGTTGCCGAGAGGCCGACCGTCGAGTTAGGCGAAGGGGTTCGGCGTCATCGTGTACTTGGTCGAAAGGTACTCGTGAATGCCCTCGAAGCCACCCTCACGACCTAGGCCCGACATCTTGATGCCGCCGAAGGGGGCCGACGCGTTCGACATCACGCCGACGTTCAGACCCATCATGCCTGCCTCAAGGCGCTCAATCAGGCGCTGACCGCGGGCCAGATCCTTGGTGAACACGTACGAAGCGAGACCGTACTCGGTGTCGTTTGCCAGGCGAATGGCCTCGTCCTCATCGGTGAACGTGATGATCGAGAGCACCGGACCAAAGATTTCATCGGTAAGAATGTCGCTGCCTGGTTGCACGTTCGTGACAACGGTGGGCTCATAGAACGAGCCCGCGCCATCGAGAACCTTTCCGCCAGTGGTAACCACAGCGCCGCGCGAAACAGCCTCGGTAACGAGCTCGTCGCACTTGGCCACAGCGCGATCATCGATGAGCGGCCCGATGGTGACACCATCTTCGGTTCCGCGGCCAATCTTCATGGCCTTGACTTTTTCGGTGACCTTAGCCGTGAACGCTTCGGCAACAGAAGAGTGCACGATGAAGCGGTTTGCGCCGGTGCAGGCCTGACCGATGTTTCGGAATTTGGCTGCCATCGCACCCTCAACAGCCTTGTCGAGGTCGGCGTCTTCGAAGACCACGAACGGGGCGTTTCCGCCGAGCTCCATCGAGGTGCGCAGCACGTTGTCGGCCGCTTGCTTCATAAGCGCGATACCAACCGAGGTCGAACCGGTGAACGAGAGCTTGCGAAGACGTGGGTCAGCGATGATCGGGCTCGACAGTGCAGATGCGCTCGAGCTGGTAACCACGTTGACCACACCGGCCGGCACGCCTACCTCTTCAAGAATCTTGACGAAATACAGGGTGGTCAGCGGAGTCAGGGTTGCCGGCTTAATGACGACGGTGCAGCCGGCTGCAATCGCGGGACCGATCTTGCGGGTTGCCATGGCCAGCGGGAAGTTCCACGGAGTCACGAGGTAGCAGGGGCCAACCGGCAGGTACGAGACAATCGCACGACCACTGCCTTCGGGGTTGATGCCGTAGCGGCCGGTGATGCGCACGGCCTCTTCAGAGAACCAACGCAGGAACTCGCTGCCATACATAACCTCACCCATGGCCTCGGCCAAGGGCTTGCCCATCTCAAGGGTCATAAGCAAAGCGAATTCATCTTTGAGTTCCTGCACGCGCTCGAACGCCTTGCGCAGCAGCTCGCCACGCACGCGCGGAGGCGTTGCTGCCCAGGCGTCTTTCACTGCCACGGCTGCGTCGAGAGCGCGGATGCCGTCTTCGGGGGATGCGTCGGCGATGTTTGCGAGCACCGCGCCGGTCGCCGGGTCGCTGACCGGGATGGTTTTGCCTGTGGAGCCTGCCTCCCACTTGCCGTTGATGTACAGGCCGGTGGGGACTTTGGCGAGAAGTTCTGCTTCTGAGATGTTGGCCATGCGACCTATCCTTCGTTTCCGAGCGTCAGTGACGAGTCTTGGGCAACCTGCAGAAGAATCGCGGCGAAGTCTTTGCCCTCACCGATGCCCGACTCAACCATACGGTTTACCTCCACCTCAGTCTGACGCAGAATCGGCATCGAGGTTCCGGTCTCTTCCGCGAGCGACAACGCGAGGCGCAAATCCTTGCGCTGAGCGTCAGGCGCAAACGTCGGAGTGAAATCCAGCCCGACCAGCGCGGCCGTCTTGTACGAAGTGAAAGGCGAACCGATCGCACTGTCGTTGATGAAGTTCAGGAGGTCACCGCGCTTCACACCCGACTTTTCGCCGAGCACGAGAACCTCGGCGAGGCTGTCGAGCACGACGCTGAGTATGGCGTTCGTGCAGATCTTGACCACGGCGGCCTGCTGGGCATCTCCAACGTGGTGCACGGCACGACCAATGGCCTCGAAGAACGGCCGGGCGGTTTCGATGGCAGCCGAATCACCGGATGCGGCAAAAATGAGCTTGCCCGAACGAACGGACCCCGGATTGCCGCTGACGGGAGCGTTCACGAATGCAATGCCGCGGGCGGCCGCAGCTTCGGCAACCTCGGTCGCGACACCGGGGCTAACACTCGAGCAGTCAACCCAGACCTTTGCGGTTCCGGCCAAAATGCCGTCTGCACGAGTCGACATATCAAGCAGCGCCTTGTCATCGAGCATCATCGAGAACACAACCTCGTTAGCGGCAGCCTCGGCAGGCGAGCCGACCACAACACCGCCGCGCTCAACCAGCGCGGCACACTTCTCAGGAGTGCGGTTCCACATCTCCACGGCGATGCCAGCGTCGAGCAGTCGCTCGATCATGGCTTCGCCCATCTTGCCGACGCCGACCCAGCCAACAGTGCTGTTCATGGTGATCCCTTTGCGATAACTGCTCTACACGAACAGGGTGATTGGGTTTTCGATGCGGTTCTGGAACGCCGCGAGCCACTGGGCTGCGAGCGCACCATCGACCGCGCGGTGGTCTGCAGAAAGCGTAACGCGCATGACCTTGCCCACGGTGAGTTGTCCATCGACCACGATGGGCTGTTCCTTGGCAGCACCAACAGCGAGGATGCCCGACTGCGGCGGGTTCAAGATGGCGGCGAACTCGAGCGTTCCATACATGCCCAGGTTCGAAATCGAGAATGCACCACCCTCGAGCTCATCCTGCTTGATCTTCTTGTCTCGAGCGCGAGCCGCCATGTCAGCAACCTCAGCCGAGATTTCGGTCAGGCTCTTGTTCGCCGCGTTACGCAGAACCGGGGTCAGGAGTCCGCCCTCGGTCGAAACCGCAATAGAGATGTCGACGCTGGAGTGCTTGAGCATTCCCTCGTCAGTCCAGGTGACGTTGGCCTCGGGAACATCCACAAACGCCTTGGCTACGGCCAGCACGACGAAGTCGTTGACCGAAACCTTGGTGCCGGGAATCGAATTGACCTGCGCGCGCAGGGCAAACAGGTTGTCGACCCGGCACTCTGCGGTCACGTAGAAATGCGGCACCGTGGTCTTGCTCTCGGTGAGGCGACGAGCAATAGCCTTGCGCATTCCCGAGTGTGGGATGAGCTCTGCTGGTCCTGGCTGTGCCACGGCTCGCGGCGTCGAGGTGGCCGACGCGGCCGAGCTTGCGGGAGCCGCCGAGGCCACCGGAGCGTTGTCGAGATCCTGGCGAACGATGCGTCCGCCAGGGCCGCTGCCATTGACCGCAGAGAGGTCGAGTCCGCGTTCGCGGGCCAGCTTGCGGGCAAGTGGCGAGGCAAAGAGTCGACCGTCGTGGGTCGAGCTTGCCGAGGTCACGGGGACGACTTCCACAACGGGAGTTGCGACCGCGACGGCGGGAACCTCCACGGCCACCGCGGGAGCAGCGGCAGGAGCAGCCTGCGCTGCAGGTTCGGTGGCAGGCGCAGCGGCGGGTGCATCCGCACCAAGCGCAGCGTCGATGTCAGCAGCCGTCTCGCCATCGGAGATCACGACGGCGATGGGCTCACCGATCTTGGCGATCTTGCCCTCGGGGGTCACGATGCGGCCCAGAATGCCACTGATTTCGGCGTTGTACTCGACAACGGCCTTCTCGGTTTCGAGCTCAGCGAAGGGTTCACCAACGACGACAGCGCCACCCTCGGCGACGAGCCACTTGTTAATGGCCGCTTCACTGGCCCCAGCCAAAACGCTGGGCATGCGAACGACGGTAGCCATGATTAGTTACCTCCGCGAACGTTGGCCATGGTGCGCTTGAGCCCCTCGACAACCTCTTCGGTCTTGGCGATGGCAGCACGCTCGAGAACCTTAGAGATGCTCGGGGCAGCCTCGCCACCGGTCACGCGCTGAACCGGCTGATCGAGGTAGTCGAAGTATCGACGCTGAATTTCATCAGAGAGCCATCCGCCGTAGGACGTTCCCTTGGCGCCCTGTTCGACGATGAGCACGTTGTTGGTCTTCTTGATGCTCTCACCGATGGTGTTCCAGTCGATGCTGGCCTTGTCGAGCCAGCGCAGGTCGATGAGCTCCGCGTCGATGCCGGTCTGAGCAATGGCCTCGGCACTGTGGTGCACCATCGAAAGGTATGTCAGCACCGTCACGTCGTTTCCAGCGCGCTTGACGGCTGCCTTGCCAAACTCGATTTGGTAGTCGAGGTCGTCGGCGGGAATCTTGCCGTCGATGCCGTACAGATCCATGTGTTCGATCATGATGACCGGGTCGTTGAGCGTGAGTGCAGCGTTCATCAGGCCGACGTAGTCAAAAGCTGAGGATGCAGCAACAATGCGCCAGCCGGGGTTGGTGGACATGATTCCCGCGGGGTCCATGAGGTGCTGTGAGCCATAACCAGAGCCCATGGCAACCTTCGTGCGCAGCACCAGCGGAACAGGGTTCGTGCCACCGAACATGTGACGTGCTTTACCAATCTGGTTGAACACCTGGTCGGCGGCCACCCACATGAAGTCGGGGTACATGAACTCGACCACCGGACGGAATCTTCGGTCGGTCGCGATTCCACAACCCAGGCCGGCAAACGCGTTTTCGCTGATGGGCGTTCCGAGAACGCGGCCAGGATACTTCTCTGCCAGACCCTTGGTGGCACCGTTCGTACCGCCCTTGAGGCGGTGAATGTCTTCACCCATCACAACGATCTCGTCGCTCAGACCCATGCGGTGGTCCATCACAGCGGCCACGGCGTCAACGAGCTTCACGTCAACGAGAGCGCCCGTGTAGGTGGACTCTTCGAGGTTGTGGCCGGCAGAGAGCTCGCTCGCGTCACCGCGAATTCCCTCATCAACAAAGCTGGTGTTGGGCCAGAGTTCCGGGCGGATGCGACGAACGCCGGCAGCGGCATCCGGGTCGGCTTCGACCAGTTGGTCGACAGCAAGCTTCATGGCGGCCTGGGCCTGAGCGCGAACAGAGTCAACGCCAGCTTGGTCAATCAGGCCGACCTTGATCATCTCAGTAGCAACGCGCAGCAGCGGGTCGCGCTCACGCCATGCCTTCTCTTCGTCTTTCGGGCGGTAGCCGAACGCGCTTCCCGGGTACGGGCCGTTCTGGTGGAAGTAGCGGTACACCTCGGCCTCGACCAGCGCCGGGCCGTTGCCCGCGCGCATGTATTCGGTTGCCTGCTGCATGGCCAAGTGAACAGCCAACGGGTCCATTCCGTCAACGCGCCATGAGGGGAAGTTGAATCCCAGCGCGCGAGCCGACAGGCGGGGCTCGTTGGTCACTTCGTCAATGCGGGTTGAGACCGCATAAAGGTTGTTCTCGATGAAGAAGCAGAGGGGCAGGTTCCATGCGGCGGCCAGGTTCATGGTCTCGAGCACCGAACCGATGTTGGTCGCACCATCGCCGAAGTAGGTTACTGAGATATCAGTCGTGCCAGCGTGCTTCTGCGACCAGGCGTTACCGGCAGCCAAGGGAACACCGCCGCCAACGATTGCGTTGGTGCCGAGTGCTCCGGCCTCCAACCACTGCAGGTGCATCGAGCCGCCACGACCGCGCGAGTAGCCCTGCTCAAGTCCGAGAATCTCAGCAAGCGTGCGCTGCAGCATCGCCTGCACGCCCTCAGTCACCAGGTCAGTGGCATTGAAGCCCTCGGGGGCAACGTATGCCAGGGCCTTCGCCAGGAACTGGTGGTGTCCCCGGTGAGTGCCGTTGACGGCATCAGTCGCGCGCAAGGCAACAGCAGATCCGACGGCGCCACCCTCTTGGCCGATGCTCGAGTGAGCGGGCCCGTGGACCAGGCCCTCTCCGGCGAGTTCGAGCACAGACTCTTCAAACGCACGAATCAGGTGCATCTGCCCGAGCATGTTCATGAGCAGTTGGGGGTCGGCTGCTTTCCAGTCGGCTGCGGTGGTCGTGAGTTCGACCCAGGGCGATCCGGCTTCAAGCTTCTTTTCGACAGGCACGGTGTGTACTCCTTTGTCACTGCGGCGTAGGCGCATTCCTCTAGGGTAGACGCAAAATGTATCCAATCGCAACTAAATTTAGAGAATTTATGGCGCAATTTCCCGAAAATGACTTAATATGGATACAAGAGTTCACCTCAGACGAAAGCAGGGCACACATGAGTGGCATCCCGGGACTTCGCGGAGCCGAGCACATTGGTTTCACCGTGCCCGACATGGAACAGGCACACGACTTTTTCGTCAACATCATCGGCTGCGAGTTCGTGTACGAGCTTGGCCCCTGGATTCGCGAAGACAACTGGTTCGCCGAACACCTCAATGTCGACCCGCGAAGCGTCATTCGTCGGCTGCGCTTCTACCGTTGCCACTTCGGGCCGAACTTCGAGGTTTTTGAATACGAATCACCCGGTCAAAACTCAACTCCCCCGCGCAACAGCGATGTTGGCGGTCACCACATCGCGTTCTACGTCGACGACCTCGACACCGCGGTTGAGCACCTGCGTAGCCATGGAATTCAGATCTTGGGCGAACCCACAGCCAGCTCGGCGGCGTCTGCTGGTCAGCGTTGGGTGTACTTCCTGAGCCCGTGGGGAATGCAGTTCGAACTGGTCAGCTACCCGGCCGGAAAGGCGTACGAGTCGGATGCGCCGGTAATCTTGTGGCACCCGGCCAACCCCGCGCAGTAGTTTTCGTCGGCCCCCACCCGAGTCCACCCTCCTCACCGAAACGCGTTTCTATGGAAGCCCCCACCACCGTCGTCAGCACTCGCATTGCTGACGCCTTGCGCGAGCAGATCTTGTCCGGTGCCATGGCACCAGGTGAACGCATTCGCCAGGAGGAGCTGGCCGAGGAGTTTGGGGCAAGTCGCATTCCGGTGCGTGAGGCCTTGCGCATCCTGGTCACCGACGGTCTTGTGACAATGGTGTCGAATACGGGCGCGTGGGTGTCGAGTCTGTCCCAGGCCGAATGCATCGAGCAGTACTTGATTCGCGAGCGCATCGAGCCCCTGCTCTTGCGAGAGAGCATGGCTCATCTCACCCCCGAAGAGGTCGAACGACTAGGCGAACTCACCGCTGCAATGGAGTCCGGCACGGATGTCGCCGCGTTTATGAAACTTGACCGCGAGTTTCACCTGCTCGCCTACTCGGCTGCCCCCAACGGAACGCTGGCAGAAATCATCCACCGCCTGTGGAACACGACTCAGCACTACCGCCGCGCCTACTCAGAGATGGTGCGAGGAACAAGCCTCGATGTCACTCACCTCGAACACCGGCTCCTTGTTGATGCAATTACCCGCGGCGATGCCGAAGACGCCGAGCGCACACTCACCGGGCACATCCAGCGCACTCGTCGTGAACTTGAGAAACACCCCGAGGTATTCGAGGTCCCTCCAGCGCACTAGTGAGGTCGCCTATGCGGTGACCTCGCCGCGCCCTTCGGGGGTATTGAGGTGTGACTGCGAATCACGGATGTTCGACAGTGGCCCGCCCACCGAGTAGTACCGCTGGCCGCCTGCGACCATGAGCGTCTCCGCAGGAAACTTGGTAATCACCTCACACCCGGTTGCGGTCACGATAACCTCCTCCTCGATGCGCGCAGCACCGATGCCATCGGCCGAGGGCCAGTAGGTCTCAAGTGCGAATACCATTCCCTCCTCGAGGGTCTCGGGGTGATCGAACGAGGTCAGACGAGAGAAGATTGGCTTTTCCCAGATTGAAAGACCAACGCCGTGTCCGTACTGCAGTGCGAACGCTGCCTCTTCGTCGGGGAATCCGAACTCTTGAGCACTGGGCCACACGGCACAGATGTCTGCGGTCGTTGCACCAGGCTTGACGAGGGCGATTGCCAGGTCCATGTATTCACGGGCACGCTTATAAGCGTCGACCTGAGCCGGGCTCGCAGAGCCAACAGCAAATGTGCGGTAGTAGCAGGTGCGGTATCCGTTGAAGCTGTGCAGGATGTCAAAAAACGCGGGGTCGCCCGGGCGAATCAGTCGGTCCGAGAAAACGTGCGGGTGCGGCGAGCAACGCTCACCCGAGATCGCGTTGACACCCTCGACGTACTCTGACCCCAGGTCGTAGAGCGTCTTTGCCACGAGACCCACTGTCTCGTTCTCTCTCACGCCGGGCTTGAGGAACTCGTAGAGGTTCTCGTAGGCCGCATCCACCATCGACGCGGCGGTAGTGAGAAGAGTGATTTCATCGCCCGTCTTGATGCGACGAGCTTCGAGGAACGTCTGCTGGCCGTCGACAACCTCGATTCCCTCAGCTTGAAGAGCAAACAGGATGGGCAGCTCAAGTACGTCAACACCGAGAGGCTCGTTAGCCACGCCAAACTTCTCGAGCTCACGCTTGATCTTCGCAGCGACGCCTTCGGCGATTCCAGCATCGGGCGGGAAAGCTCCACGAAGAGTCGAGATACCAGCGCGCGAGCCGTGCTCTGCTCGAGGCTTCACTGCATCATGGTGAGGAGCGTGCGGATCAGCGTCGGCGTGCATGTGGGTCTTGCCCAGCCAGGGAGCAAGAAGGGTGTGGTGCTTGGCGGCAGACCCGAAATCCCAGATGATGGGGTCGCTGTTGCGGGTAATCAAAGCGAAACGAATTAGCTTGTCCATCGCCCAGGTGCCGATGTGGGTGCCAGTCATATAGCGGATGTTGCCAAAGTCAAAGGCGAGCAGTGCCCCCAGGTCAGACTTCTCGAGTTGTGCACGGAGCTTGGCAAGGCGCTCCTCACGGAGTCGGTCAAAGTCGACGCGCTGTTCCCAGTCAACGCCCATCGTGCCGCGGGTTGCAGTGCTCATTTCGGGTTTACTCCTTCGGGTGCTTCGGGCATATCTAGGTCGAAGCCCATCACTCGGTGAAACCGCGAAAGGGCATTCCACACAGAGACAGACATGGATAGTTCGAGAATCTCAACATCACTGAACTCGTTCTTGAGCGCGGCGAGGGTCGCAGACGAGACCGCCTGTGGGGCATCATCGTATGTCACGGTTTGCGGATTCAGCGTGAGCTCCCGAGTGAACTCCAACGCAGCTTGCGTGCGCTCATCAAAATCGCCCCAGTCACCGGCAACAGCAGCGATCATCTGCTCGGCAGTGACACCATTCTTCAGCCCGGAGGTGGATCGGTGACTAGCGGTGTAGCGGCAGTGGTTCAAGAACCCTACATAGAGGGCCGACAAATCTTTAATCTTCACGTCGAGAACGCCGGGGCCGGCGACCTGGCGCAGGAACGGAAGGTAGGCGCCAAAGAGGTCGGGCTTGTTCATGATGGCCCGCCACGTGTTAAGAAGGTGACCGTACTGAGCCTGACCTGATTCGGCTACCTCACGCGGAGTGCCTTCAAGTTCATCGAGCTCTGCGAGTCGAATGAGTGCCATGTTCACCTACCTAAATTGGGCGGCGAATTTTTCCAGCGCCGCATCGAGAGCCTCGTCGTATGACATCGCGGCGAGCTCGTAATAAGAAACACGACCGTGAGCTGCAGCGCCAGCGCGGGTCGCGTCGTTTAGCCACGACTTGGTGATCGAGATGAGGTTAGCACTGTCGGTGACAGCGTTGACCAGACCGATTTCAAATGCTCGGTCTGCAGTCAACGGATTCCCACTGCCAACGTTCTCCATTGCGGCACGAGCACCGATGCGGTGAATCAACGGCACCTGGGCAACCATGGGCCAAACACCGACCGACACTTCGTAGCTGCCTATCTTGGCCGAGTCGAGGCTCACCGCATAGTCAACCGCGGCGACGATTGAACCGCCCGAGGCAACGGCATCGCCGTTGACAGCTGCGGCCACCGGCTTGCGCAGGCGCGGAAACTCTTTCAAAAGCTCGGCCAGACAGGCGGCAAACTCCACCGGGTCTCCCCCGGCTCGAATGGCCGCCAGGTCGAGACCGCCACAGAATGCGGCGCCCTTGCCGGTTAGCAAGATTGCCTTGACCTCGGGGTTCACATCCGCGGCCTTGAGCTCTGCAAGCAGCCCGCGCATGACCCCCGGATTCAGCAGGTTGCGTTCGGGTCCATCAATAAAAATGGTGAGGATGCCCGACTCGTCGAGATTGTCCACGGGCGCCTCTATTTCTTGGACGCGTCAGTGCGGCGAGAGGTGATGGATCGGTATCCCTTGGTGGCAAGGCCAACAAGACCCGAGGGGAAGAATCGAACAACAATGACCAAGACCACGGCCTCAATGAGAAGTGCGTAATTAGCGAAGTCTGCTGCGTACTTGCGCAGGTAGTAAATGATGATCGAGCCGATGACCGGACCCGAGAGTGTTCCCAGGCCACCGATGACACAGACGATCGCGGCATCGAGGCTGAACTGAATGTTGAAGGTCGCATCCACTGTCAGGCTGCCGCTCTGCAAGGCATAGACGGCACCCATCGCACCAGTGAGCAGTCCGCTAAGAGCCCACACCGGAAGAAGCGTGCGAACGCGCTTCACGCCAATGCTCGCCGCACCGGCTTCGTTGTCGCGAAGGGCAACAAGGCGAAGGCCGAGGGGAGAACGAACCAGAGCGACGATCGAGACGACTGCGATGAGAAGCAAAATCGTGGCGTACTGGTAGGTCTCCTGCAGGCTAATCTGGCCTGAGACCGGAATGGCGTATGCCTGTGACGCCTTGGTGAAGTTCCAGTTGATCATCCAGCCGTACGAGGCAACGGCCATGCCCAAACTTCCCACAGCGAGGTACGGTCCGCGAAGACGCAGCAGCGGGTATGCCAGGAGCAGCCCAATGAGGGCCGACATGACGGCTGCGGCAAGAACGGTCGGGATCAGAGGCCAGCCCAGCGTGGTCAAAATGACGGCCGTGGCGTAGCTTCCGACGCCTACGAAGATGGAGTGGCCCAGAGAAAACTGACCGCCGAAGCCGCCAACGAGGTTCCACGCCATAGCCAGGGTCATCAGCAGGAATAGCCCCGTGAAGTCGTTCGCCATCGCGCGATCTACGCTTTGGGCGGTGACATACAGAACTACTGCGATGACGACGGGGATGCCGTACGACAGGAGGGACTTCAGCCGAGTACTCACGCTTTGGCCACCTTCGTAAAGAGCCCGTTCGGGCGGACCAACAGAATGACTACGAGGACTCCGAAGACGATGACGTCACGGTACTGCGGGCCGACCCATGCGGCCCCAGCGGCCTCGACGAGTCCGACGATGAATCCGCCGAAGAGAGTGCCGGGAAGAGATCCGAGGCCTCCAATAACGACCACGGTAAAGGCGCGAAGCAGCCATCCAGTACCGGTTGTCGGTGCGACCGAGAACGAGAGCGCGATGAGCACACCGGCGATAGCGGCAACGAAAGCAGACATCGACATCACGCGGGCGTAGGTCTTCTTGACGTCAATACCGACGAGGCCAGCCGCTTCAGCATCAATCGAGGCTGCCCGAACTTGGCGGCCGAACGCGGTGCGCTTGAGCAGCCACATCAGCGCGAGGATGAAGACCAGCGCGATGACAGTGGCGATGAGGTAAATGAGGCGAATTCGAATTCCGAAGAGGTCCCACTGCGTTGTTGCATATTCGACAGCCCAGGTGGGAAGCGGGCTCGACGTGAAAACAATGATCAGAAGTGTGGTGATAACAACACTGATACCGAATGTCACAGTCATCGGCGGCTCTTCGCCCTGAGCCATGACCGGAGTAATGATGTAGCGCTGCAGCGGGTAGACCACGACTGCAAGAAGAACTGCGGCAGCGACGCCCACCAGGAGTGGGTCACCGCCACCGAACAAACCAATCAGCATCGCAGTGAGGTACGCGCCGAGAATAAGCAACTGTCCGTGTGCCAGGTTCACGAGCTTCATCGTCCCGAAGACGAGTGAGAGCCCGAGCGCTGCGACGGCATAAAGACCGCCGAGCAGCAAACCCGACACTGCGTTGTTTACAAATTCCATGACACGTACCTCACTGTCGATTACTGGTTACGGACTACTTGAGTCCGGCCTCAGGGGTAACAATCGGCGTAGCAGCCTTACCCTCGAGGTTGAGCACCATCACCTGGTTGTTGTTCGAGTCCCACTGGGTCTGAATGACCTTGAGCGGGGCTGCGTGACCCTCGGTGAACTGGATGTGACCGATTGCGTAGTCGCCGTTGGTCTTGCCAATTGCCGCGCTGAGCTTGGCAGGATCGGTTCCACCAGCAACTTTGATGGCGTCGGCGAGAACGTTAGCAATCGAGTAACCGCAAACGAGGATTCCAAGGTCAGAGTTGATGCCACCAATCTTGGCGGCGTACTTGTCGATGAACTCCTTCTCACGCGCAAGACCCATGCCTTCGGCGAACCAGTTAGCAGCCATGACACCGAGGCCGAGGCCGCCGGTGATCTTGACGAAGTTACCGGTGTTTCCACCCTTCTCCATGAAGATTGCCTTGGGGTCGTAACCCTGGGCCTTCATTTCCTTCAGGATGCCGATAGCCTCCGGCGGGATGACCTGAGCGATGACGATGTCTGCGCCTGACTTCTTGGCTGCAGCAACCTGGCTGGAGAAGTTGGCGTTGTCGACTGCGAAGGTCTCGCGACCAACGATCGTGTAGCCAAGCTTGGGAGCGTTCGCTTCCCACAGCTTGCCCATGACAACACCGTCTTCTTCGGTGTCAGTGAAGAGAACGACCTTCTTGTTGGTGTTGATGAGGTCCGATGCCTGGAACTGGGTCTGGGTCATCTGGAGCTCGTCAAAGAAGACGTCCCATGCGTAGTTCCAGTTGGGGTTAGCCCCACCGAATGCACGGATGGGGGTAATCGACGTTAGGAAGGGCACCTTCAGCTGGTCGGCAACCGTTGCCTCAGGAATGCTGAGGGGCGGGGTAACCGGACCGAGAAGTGCGACAGCCTTGCTGTCGAGAACAAGCGACTTAGCCTGGGAAGAAGCCTTGGCGGGGTCAGAAGCGTTGTCCTGGATAACGAGCTTGATCTTGTGCTTGGCGCCACCGAAGTCGACTCCACCAGCAGCGTTAATCTCGTCAACAGCGGCTTGGTAGCCCATCGATACGGGGGTGCCCATGGTGCCCAGTGGGCCCGTCAGCGGAACCGAGGCTCCGATAACAATGTCATCGCCGGCTCCGCCGCTGGCGGAACAACCCGACAGCACGAGGCCTGCAGCTGCAACAACGGCAGCAGCGACCAGCATTTTCTTTTTCACGAGAAATACTCCTTTGTTTTTTTTCTCTTGGTGGTGGATTCTTCATTCCGCGCCAAGGTAGGCACGCTGAAGTTCTTCTTCAGAGAAGTCTTTGGGCTTCCCTGAAAAAACGACCTCGCCTCGTTTGAGGACGAGAATTTTGTCGGCTACCGCGATCGCCTTGTGAATATTCTGCTCAATGAGTACGACCGAGATGCCTGAATTGGCAATCTTTACGACGGCTTCGAGAAGTCGATCAACGACGATCGGGGCAAGGCCGAGCGAGAGCTCATCGAAGATGATGACGTCGGGCTCGCCAGCGAGGGCACGGCCGACCGCGACCATTTGCTGCTCACCACCGGAGAGTTGTCCAGCTTGGCGGTCGTTGAGCTCGGTCAGCTTAGGGAATAGCTCATAGACAGTGTCAAGTGGGCTCTGGTCTTTGTGACTAGCTTTGAAACCGCGCTCTGACTTCAGACCCAAGCGAAGATTCTCTCGCACGGTGAGGTCGCCAAACAGGCGGCGACCCTCGGGAACGAGGGCGAGTCCGCTGCGTTGACGGGCAAAGGTTGGCATGTCGGTGACGACCTCCCCCTTGAAGACAACACTTCCTGAGCGGGTCTTGACCATTCCCTCGAGGGCCTTGGCCAGCGTTGTCTTGCCGGCCCCGTTGGCTCCGAGAACCGTCAAGATCTCTCCCTGAGCAACATCGAAAGTGACATCGTTGAGCACCTTGACCGGGCCGTATCCCGCGCTGAGACCATCGACCTTAAGGCGAGTTTCTCCGGCTTTCGTTGGTTGACGCTTGAGGGCATCCTCGTTCTGAGGACTGCCTAAATAGATTTCAACCACGCGAGGGTCCTTCGAGACCTCGGCGGGCGTTCCCTCGGTGAGCTTGCTGCCCCACTCGAGAACGACCACGCGCTCTGCCAATTTATGGATGACCTCCTGCACGTGCTCAACCAAGATGACGGTCTTTCCCGTGGCGTGCACCTTACGCACGAGAGCAACGAGCTCGTCGAGGTCTGCCTCGTTAAGACCGGCAGCGACCTCATCAAGAAGAACGAGCTTGGGTTCGAGCGCGAGTACACGAGCAATCTCAAGTCGCTTGAGCTCGAGAAGACCAAGGTCGCCCGCCATCTTGTCTTGGCGATCGGTGAGACCACTGATGTCTAGGGCGTAGTCCACCGCGGCCTTACGACGCTTGCGAGGAAGAACATACGAAGCGATGTCAACGTTCTGTCGAACGGTGAGCTTGCGGAACGGCTTCGGGATTTGGTGGGCCAAGCCAACGCCATAGCGGGCGGCATCACCCAGGCTGATTTTGGAGAAATCTTTGCCGCAGACGTAAAGCTTGCCCGAGCTGGGTTTGCGAGCTCCCGCCACCAGCGAGAAAAAGGTGCTCTTGCCCGCGCCGTTAGGGCCCATGATTCCGACGAGCTCGCCCTCGTTGACAACCAGGTCGACCTTGTTGACGGCAGTGACACCGCCGAAGGTTCGCGTGACAGCCTCAGCAACCAAAATTGGCGCAGTGCTCGTTGTCATCAATCGCCCTTTCGTCATTGAACGGCTCGTGGTTTGGCAAAATAAGTGAATGTGCGTTCATTTTTGAACGTATCTACACTTTAGACAACAAATTCATTTTGTCAAGATGAACCTGCGAGTTCATTCTCGTCTCAAAATTTCGGTTAGTCAACGAAATTTCGAAAATCCCTGCGCGTTCGAAAATTTTTCAAGCTCCGGGCAGCGGAGGAAGTGGGCGGTGCGCTATCTCGTGCGCCTCGGCCGCGGGGACGCCGACCATGCGAAGCAGGTTCTCGGCATACGCTTCCGTGGGGTCCGTTGTGTGATCTCCGTCGAGGTAGTTGTGCATCACGGATAAAAGTGATCCAAAAGTCATAGCTGAGGCAATCGAAACATCCTCAATCTTGAATCGACCCGAATCGACACCAATTTGAAGGTCGCGCGACGCGCGCGGGCCCAGTGCGCTCAACAGCCCATCCTGCGCGATGCCCAAACGAACGACGAGCCACCCCCACACGGGGTCAGACACAGCAGTCCGCATGAGGTGCCTGGTTGAGAAGCTGTAGATCTCAGCAGCATCGGTCATGTTCGCCGTCAGCGCGTCGAGTCGCTGGCCCATCGACTCCACTGCGTCCAAGATGACTGCGTCAATGACTTCATCGCGAGAGGCGAAGTAGTTGTAGAAAGTTCCCTGCCCAATATCGGCGTTCATCGTGATTGTCTGAATGGTGATCGACTCAGGGCCGCCTTCGGCCATCTGCGCGCGGGCAGCATCGAGAAGGCGCCTACGCGTCGCCTCGGCTTTGCGCACGCGAAGGCTCTTCGGTGCAGCAGATGCGGCAGGCGTATTCACGAGATTGCTCCAATCAATTTTCTGAGCTAGTTGACAAACGAAATATCTTCCCTAAAGTGTAATCACGTTCAAAAATGAACGGGTATTCATTTTTTGGAGTTTTCAATGTCGAACAGTGTCGATGAAGCCGATGTCCTCGTCGTTGGTCTCGGTCCGGCCGGTCTGCTCTCGTGTCTTCTTCTGGGCCAAAAGGGCTACAACGTTATTGGTATCGACCGCTGGCCAGATCCCTACCCCCTCCCGCGAGCCGTGACGTTCGATCACGAAATTGCTCGAATCTTGGCATCGCTTGGAATCAATTCCAACAATGATCCGGCTATCGACTACCACGATGACCGCTACCTCTGGGTGAATAAAGATCGTGAGATTCTTCTGGAGGTCGACTGGCAGTCAACCGCAAATGACGGATGGCGCAACCGCTACTGGTTCGACCAGCCCGACCTCGAAGAGCGCCTCCGTGGCATCGTTGATTCACTACCGAATGTTCGGATGTGGCAGGGCTATGAGATTAACCGCTTCAGTCAAGATGACACGGGAGTCACCGCTGACTACCACGAGGTTCAGGTCGACGGAATTATCGCGACTCCTAAGCCCGGCGGCAAGACTGGAACCGTCAACGCGAAGTATGTGATTGGTGCCGACGGAGCGAACAGCTTCATCCGTCGCGCTGTTGGGTACGAACTCACAGACCTCAACTTCTACTATGACTGGGTCGTTGTCGACACGACACCGGCAGTCATGCCCACGCCTCAGAACAACCCGGCCTACCTTTCAAAGCACTTCCAAATCTGTGACCCAGCTCGCCCGACGACTGTTGTGCCAGGTGGACCAGGTCACCGCCGATGGGAGTTCATGGTTCTTCCAGGAGAAGACCCTCAGGAAATCGCGAAGCCTGAAAACGTCTGGCGCCTGATGGAGCCGTTCGGCATGGACCCCAAGAAAGACAAGCTCGACCGTGCTGTCGCGTGGCGCTTCCAGGGCAAGTTTCTGGAGAAGTGGAACGCCGGTCGCGCGATGATGGTGGGCGACGCGTCGCACCTTATGCCACCTTTCGCCGGTGAGGGTATGTGCGCCGCTTTCCGTGATGTCTTCAACTTGATGTGGCGTCTTGACCTGCTGCTGAAGGGCGTCGGCGACTACAAGCTCATCGACCAGTGGTCCGATGAACGCCGTGAAGGTTCCAAGTGGTACATCGACTTCTCAATGGGCTTGGGTGGCGTCATCTGCATCACCGACGAGAAGGAAGCCGCCAAGCGCGACGCCGCCATGATCGCTGAGTACAAGGCAAACCCTCGTCCGGTCGACCCGCACGATGCTCTCCTAGGTGAGGGCACTTGGGATTCCGGTGACAAGCT
This sequence comes from uncultured Microbacteriaceae bacterium, assembly GCA_903859205.1. GTDB lineage: Bacteria > Actinomycetota > Actinomycetes > Actinomycetales > Microbacteriaceae > CAIOLM01. The sequence continues at coordinate 47,385 of CAIOLM010000034.1, read as the reverse complement.
TGCCGGCAAGCCCAGCATCCAAGGCCTTGTTGCCCACGGCGGTCGCACTGGCCTGTTCGACGATACCGTCGGCCGCGGGTGGATGCTCCTCAGCGCGATTGATGCCGCCGACCAGCAACTCACCGATACTCAGCTCGCTCACTTCGCCAAGGCTGGTGGTCGCGTCGTGACGATCGGAGCTCGCAAGACTGGCGCGTCAGTACTCGACATCGAAGGAACCTACGGTCAGTGGATGGGCGAGAACAAGGTTTCGCACGTTCTTGTTCGCCCGGACTACTACGTCGCCGGCACAGCCAGCAGCGCAACTGAGCTCCAAGCAATGTTTGACCGCGTGATCGGCTCTCTCGTCAAGTAACAAGTTTTTCGCGAAATCAGCGCCGCGAAAAAAAATGTGGCCCCCTCATCTCAAACGAGGGGGCCACATTACTTTGAGTGGGAAGCTAGCCCATGTACTTCTGGCGAAGCAGCTCGGCGTCCTTCAGCAGAGCCTTGGGGTCGCCCTGGTAAGAAACGCGACCACTGGTCACGACAACCGAATCCTGAGCAATCTTGAGCGCCAGGTGAGCGAATTGCTCAACCAACAGGACTCCCACGCCCGACTTAGCAATGCCCTCGATGACAGGCAGAAGTCGCATGAACACGACCGGCGCCAGACCGAGAGACATCTCGTCGAGGAGCAAATACTTGGGCTTGGCGGCGAAGGCGCGTGCAAGCACGACCATCTGCTGCTCTCCACCCGAGAGCAGAATCGACTGGTTGTTCAGTCGCTTCTCAAGCTCCGGAAAAAGAGCGAGCGCCTCATCCATGTCTGCCTTCGTGCGAGCAGTCAGCTGAAGGTTCTCTTTCACGGTGAGCGACGGGAAGATCATTCGACCCTGCTCAACAATCGAAAGCCCAGCGCGCGAGCGCTTACGCTTTGACAGCTTGGTGATGTCGACATCATCCATCACGATGGTTCCACCGCTTGGTGTAATGACTCCGGCGATAGCCTCAATCAGACTCGTCTTACCGGCGCCATTCGGGCCAACCAGGGTCGTGATTTGGCCAGGCTTGACCTCGAGCGAAACGTTCGAAATCACCGGGCCAACACCCCGACTCACGGTTACATCATTTAATACGAGGCTCACAGCATCTCCGTTTCACCCATGTAGGCCTTGAGAACTTCAGGATTGTTCAGGACCGCGTCCTGTGCTCCAGAAGCGAGAACTTCACCGAAGTTTAGAACGGTGATTTCGGAGCAGACACTGCGCACGAGGTCGAGGTCGTGCTCAATGAGCAGCAACGTGACACCGTACTTGGTCGGAACCTGGCGAAGGCGCTCACCGAAAGCGATGTGCTGTTCGTGGTCGAGACCAGCTGCAGGCTCGTCCAGCATGAGCAATTTTGGCTTTGCGGCAACACCCGTCGCTACCTCGATGAGACGTCGGGTACCGACATCAACAAGGCTGAGAGGGGTGTAGTACGTCGGGCATCCAAAGAAGTCGAGCACCTCGTCGATTTCGGCACGAGTTGCCTTGCCGCGGGTCACGAACTTTGCGTAAGCACCAACAGTCACAGTCGAAGGAACACGATCCTGCTGGTAGGTGCGGCGAAGACCCAAGCGAGCAATGTTGCTCGGTGTCTTGTTGTCGAGAGCAACACCGTCAAGTTCGACCACACCGGTGTGGTGAGGCAGGAAGCCACTGACCGCGTCGATGAATGTTGACTTTCCGGCACCGTTGGGGCCAATCAGTCCGAGGATGGTTCCCTCAGTAACAACGATGTCAACGTTGCTATTTGCTTTGACCGCACCGAACTGAACTCCGAGGTCCTTGACCACCAGAAGCGGACGACCAGTTCCCTTGGGGATCGGAACGCTTGCGACAGCACCTGTATCGTGCAGAACTTCGCTCACAGCGGCGAGCTTGGCTTCACGACTGCGTCGGCGAATTCCGCGACGGATATCTTCTCCAAGGTTTGAGCCGGTCGTCAGCGCCTGAATACCAAGAACACCAAAGAGCATGTCTCCGATAAACATTGGCCATGACAAGCGAGTCAGAATGAACGGAATCACAACGGAGAGAACACCGCCGAAGAACGCCATGTCGACGAGGTACGAACCGACAATGGCCGAAAGCACGTAGAGCACGAGCGATGAATACGGCCCGAACAGTGTCGGGTTGCCCTGACGATAAAGGGCTTCGAACAAGCCACCGGCGATTCCACCAGCACCGGCGCTGACGGCGAAAGCGGTTAGCTTGGCGAACCGCACGTTGGTTCCCGACGAGGCCGTTCCGCGCTCGGAGAACGCGACCATCTTCCACGCCGAGCCCCAGCGACTGCGCTGGAGATAGACGACCGCGATAGCGATGATGGCCGTCACGATAAGGGCGAAGAGAGCTACCCAGACGGTGTCTTTGTCTTCAGGAGAGCCACCGATGCCAAACGGGCGATCGATGAATTCGTTTGTCTTCGTGCCCGGGAAGCCCAGCGTCACGATGGTGACGTCAAAGACAAACGACAGGCTCAACGTGACCACGGCCAGGTTTACACCGCGAAGTCGAAGGGCTGGCAAGCCTACGATGATTCCCATGATCATGGCGAAAGCTGCACCGCAGATCATGTAGAAGACGAAGGCGAATCCGCCGAGGAAACTTGCCACGTGATGCAGTGACATCCACTCAACGATGTACGCACCGGCGGCAGCAAACGAGAGCTGACACAGGGCAATCATTCCAGCGGTTCCGGTGACAACACCAAGTCCCAAGAGAAGGACCGTGGTGATCAAGATGAGAGACATGCGGGTGAACCCGAAGTCAGTCACCGAGCCCAGAATCAAACCGATGATGGTTCCGCCGACGATGATTCCGGCTCCCAGGACAAGCGGAGCCCACGGGCGGTGAACGAATCCCTGCTTGGCAAACACCTGCTTAGCCGACCCTTCGTTTGCTGACTGTTTAGCGAGCGACATCCCAGACCTCCTTGCGCTGGTTCCAGAGGAGGAACACGAGAATCAAAATAAACACGACCCAGTCTCTGTACGGTGCGATCTGGGGAATTGCAGAGCAGACGCCTTGCAGGGCGCCAATGAGAAGACCGCCCACAAGTGCAAGCCACGGGTTTTTGAATGCCCCGACGAGCGCGGCGGCCGAACCGCCAATGATGAGCAGCGAGAACGAAATGTAATCGTTGCTGATTGTTGCCGGGACGAAGCCAATGGCGAGCGAGATTAGGGCGCCCGAGATGACCCAGACTCCGACGTTCAATACCTTGACGTTGACACCGATGAGCTCGGCTGCCGACTGACGGTCGGAGATGGCGCGAAGTCGAACACCAAACATGGTGCGCTTGAGAAGAATGGATGAGGCAATCAGAATCACGAAAGCCAAAGCGAGAAGAGCGACGAGGCTCTGCGAGACGAAAACGATTTGTCCGCCGGGAATGGTGAACTGCGTCACATTGCCCGAAACAATCGGCGTGAAGTTGCTGTGGTTCGCACCAAACAGAACAGACGCGGTCGAAACGATAAGGAGCAGGGCGGCCACCGTCACGGCCGAGCGGTTAGAGATAGGAGCGCTGGGAAGCCATGTAGCGATGATCCAGCCGATGATGCCCGAGAGAGCCGCGCTGATGACAATCGACACGACGAGCGCAAGCCAAATATTGAGCTGAATATCGGGGTTCATCATGAGCGTCATGCCCACGAACCCACCGAACATGCCCACAGCCAACTGGGAGAAATTCACCACTCGGGTGAGCTGGGACATGAGAGTGAGCAAGATGCCGATGATGGCAAAAAACGCTCCCTGCGTCAGACCCGCAAAGCCGTTTACGATAATCATTTTTTCGGTGCGCTCCTGAAGTGTGTAAGGAAAGTATCTGGAGAGAGAGTCGTGTGCGGGAGGACCGAAGTCCTCCCGCACACGATGCTCGTTGTCGAGCTAGCTACTAGCCAGCCGGCGGAACTGCAGGGATGTTGGTCCACTGCATGTCGGCTGCCTGGAGCCACGGACCCTTTGAGGTCCATACTCCCGAGCCAGGTGCAATCTCGGCCAGGTAGGTCGAGGAGTTAGCCTGGTGCTCGTTACCCGAACCGAAGACCCACGGGTTACCGCGCATCGGGTTCTTGTCGGGCCAGGTAGCGTCGTCCTTAGCTGCGGCGGCTACGCTCTCGCGCGTAACGTCACCCTTGACCTTTTCGAGGGTCATGATGAAGTCCTTAGCAGCGAGGTAACCGGCCTGCTCGAACGAGTAGGACCAAGTCGGAGCCGCAGCAACCTTCTTGACAACCTTGTTGAAGTCAGCGTTCGAAGCGTCGTCCGAAGGAGCGAACTCTGCAGGAACCGAGACCTTGCCGGCGTATGCCTTGACAGCGGGGTCAGCGGGGAAGCCGGGGTCGTAGCACGAGGTCTGAACGTAGACAGGAAGCTTCGAGCCCTGCGATGCGACAACAGCGATCATTGCGGCAACAACCGGGTGAACTCCACCGAAGACGAGAGCGTCACACTTGTGACCGAGTGCAGCGATAACTGCACCGCTGTAGTCGTTGGCTGCCGTCTGCTGAGGAATCTCAACGTCTGCCCACTTGACGCCGGTGCGCTCGGTGATCAGCTTGACGACCTGGGTGTAGCCGTAGGAGGTGCTGGGGTCACCCGAGTTGGCAACGAAGCAAGGTGCGACTGAGCCGTCCTTGATTGCGTTCCACGCGGTTGCGTAGATGTCGAACAGGGGGCCGTTGTTTGCAGAAGCCATGTTCGGGGTAGTGAAGCAGAAGGTGTCAACACCGACGCCCTGGAAAGCAACCATGCCGGCCTGCTCGTAGGACTGGTGGTTAATGGCACACTCACCGAAGGTGCTGGAGCCAACCATGGCTACAACGTCCTTGCTGTTGATGGAGTCTGCGGCACCGTTCTTAGCTGCGTTGACGTCACCGGTCGGGGCGTCAATGGTCTTCAGCACAATGGGGTGACCGTTGAATCCACCAGCAGCGTTGTACTCCTTGAATACTTCAGCAGCTACAGCGGCAGCCTCAGGGAAACCCTTGGTGTCGGTAATCGAGTTGACGAGGATCGGGGTGCCCGTGGCAGCTCCGCCTCCTCCACCGGCACAGCCGGTAAGTGCCACGGCAGCAAGTGCGGCGATGCCGACTACTGCAATGGCTTTCTTGGAAATGCGCATTTGTTATTGCCTCTCGGTTATGCGGCACGCTGGTGTGCCGCTTCCAAATCTGACCGGTCAGTTACCTGTTCGGCCTGCGCTGAGCCTAGGGCCACTCGAGGAGCCTGCGGTGGAAACAAAGGATGAAGTGACATCCCTTGCACCGTTGCAAGTCTCGGGCGAGTCCTTTCGACATCACCGCATGTATTGAGACAACAGTAAACCGTTAAAAATGTCAACGACTTGTCAATTGCGGAATGTCAGTTGACTATGCGCGAAAGCCCGAAAAATTGCGCGATAGTACACGGTTTTTTGCGTCGACGTTTGCTTTTTTTGGGTCGCATTGACGGCCCCGATACCTGCTATTTGGCAGTCACGATTTGATAACGGCGCCGGTGAGCGAAACCGGCGACGGCACTAAGCGCTCTCGCGCTGGAGCTCTGCCCGCGATTCGACCCGGAACCGGGTCGGCGCTTCGCCGAAGGTCGAACGGAACAGACGGCTGAAGTGCGAAGCGTCGGTGAACCCCCATCGTGCGGCGATGGCCGAAACAGGCTTGCTATCGAGCAGCGGATCAGTCAAGTCGCGACGGCAGTGCTCGAGCCGGCGTGAGCGGATCCAGGCGGAAACGGTCACGCCCTGCTCCTTGAAGATGCCGTGTAGGTGTCGCGTCGAGATAAATGTGGCGGCCGCGATATCGCGCGGGCTGAGCTCGGGGTCGGACAGGTGCGTGTCGATGTACGCGTGCACCTCGCGCAACAGAGAGGCGCGGTGGCTGTTGTTCGCTTCACCCTCGGCCGAATCAAGCTGGCTATAGAGCACTGTCGTCACGAGATCGATCGCGTTATGCACGAGGCGGATGCCGCTGTGGCCAACGAGGCGATCCATGTTTCGAGCGAGGTGAACCAGGAAGGGGCCGACCAGCCGAGCGATGCCCTCGTCGCCGACGATGCGGGTCGCGGTCAGTCGCGAAAGTGAGTCGACGGGAAGGTCGATGTGCGAGTGGGGAAACATGACGACGAGCGAACGAAAATCACCGTGGAACTCGAGGGTGTACGGACGGCTCGTGTCGTAGATCGCGATGTCGCCGGGGCCGAGTATCGCCTGTCGACCGTCTTGCATGAGCAGACCGGTGCCGGCCATCTGCAGTGACATCTTGATGTACTTCTTGTCGTTCTGCGCGATGAGCGAAGGGGTACGGTGAACCTGGTGCGAAGTTGCTGAAATCTCAGTGATAAGGATCTCGCCGATGGCGCGCGACTTCATCCGGCCGCGAAACGCCTCTGCGTCGTCAGAGGTTACTTCGAGCGGAACAAACGAGCTCGAGACGATGCGGCGCCACTCGTCGAAGTCGTGCACAGCAATCGTGTCGCTAGATGCCTGCTCGGCGGCTGCAACTGTCGAATCCACGAAACCTCCTGGTGCTCGTACCGTAAGGCCTGACCCGTCATCGAATCAGAAATCGTATACAGTCTGCCACACTTCTTGAAATGGTCAAGTGGGTTGCGCGTATTTACTAGAAGACGACCACCGGCTTGAGCGTGCCGCCCTTGGCTGAGTCTTCAAAGGCCTGGTTAATCTGGTCGAAGGGGTAGGTCTTAATCAGCTTGTCGAACGGGAACTGACCGCGCTCGTATAGATCGACGAGCTTGGGGATGAAGCTCGATGGAACCGAGTCTCCCTCAACAACCATCGTGATGGTGATGCCCATGGGCAAAAGCGAACCGATGTCGAAGTTGGCGTTGGTCCCGAGGGCCGCCGCCCCGACAACAGCGCCGTGTCCGCGAACACCCAGCGCGAAGGTGAGCTGCGTGAAGACTGCCGGGACACCTGTGGTCTCAAGCGCATAGTTGACACCGCCGCCGGTGATCTCCTTGATCTTTTCGACGACGTCTTCCTTGGCTGCGTTCACAGTGTGAGTTGCGCCGAGCGACTTGGCAAACTCAAGACGGCTGTCGTGAACATCCACCGCGATGATGGTGGTGCAGCCTGCAATGACTGCACCCAGCAGGCCCGAGAGACCAACCGCGCCTGCACCGAAAATTGCGATGGATGAACCGGCCTCGGGGTCGAGGGTGTTCAGCACAGCTCCGGCACCGGTCTGGATTCCGCAGCCCAGGGGGGCGAGAATCTCGAGGGGGGCCGAGGCCGGCACCTTGACCAGCGAGTTGATGCCTACGTTTGCGAAGGCAGCAAAAGAGCTCTGCCCGAAGAAGTGCGAGCTGATCTGCTGGCCATCGAGTGAGTACGAGCTCGAGCCGTCACCGCGACGACCACCGAAGTTCGCGCCAAAGAAGTCTTGGCAGTAGCCCGGGCGACCGGTGGCGCAGTTGGCACACTCGCCGCAGTGAGAGAAGCTCATGAGCACCTTGTCGCCGACCGCAACCTTAGTGACCCCAGGGCCAACGGCATCGACAATGCCGGCGCCTTCGTGTCCGAGAACCGCGGGAAGGGGCGTGGGGTACCACTGGTCACGCACGATTGCATCGGTGTGGCACACGCCACTTGCTACGAGGCGCACGCGCACCTCACCCGCGTGGGGCTCGTCGATGTCAATTTCGGTGATGACAAGGGGCTGCTCTTTTTCGAATGCGACGGCGGCTTTGGTCTTCATGGCGATCTCCTCGGGTGATGCAAAAGCGTGGCTCAGACTAGTCAATGGGATTTCTTGCAGCGAGTAAAGAGAGTGCCTCGAGAACTGCACACATTGACAGTCTGGATGCACACTCAACCAAGAAATCGAGCCGGAGCCCTGAGAGCATCAAAGAGACCCATCAACGAAGAGAGGTTCCCGTGGCTAACGCACATCCTGAAAGCACCGACATCGTCGTGGTCGGGGCCGGCTTTGCGGGCATCTACATGGTGCACAAGGCTCACGAGCTCGGGCTCTCGGTCGTAGGCATCGAACGGGGCGGCGGGGTTGGCGGCACGTGGTATTGGAATCGTTACCCCGGGCTTCGTTGCGACGTCGAGAGCTTGGACTACTCGTATTCGTTCAACGAAGAGATCCAGCAAGAGTGGACTTGGACCGAGAAGTTTCCGGCACAGCCAGACATTTTGGCCTACCTCGAATTTGCAGCCAAGAAATTGGATGTCATCAAAGACTTTCGCTTCAACACTGAGGTAACCGGCGCGACCTGGAACGAGTCAACCAAGCGCTGGCTCGTCAAGACCGCCGCCGGAGACTTCGATGCCAAGTACATCGTGTGGGGCACCGGCATGCTCTCCATCCCCAAGGTGCCCGACATCCCCGGCATGAACTCTTTCAAGGGCGAGCTTCTCAACACTGCCCTGTGGCCCCACGAACCGGTCAGCTTCGCCGGCAAGAAAGTTGCCGTACTCGGAACGGGATCATCCGGCATTCAGGTCATCCCGATCGCGGGCGAAACAGCCGAGCACCTTTACGTTTTGCAGCGCACGCCGAGCTTCTCGCTTCCGGCTCACAATAAACAGCTGACCAAGGAACGGGTCGCGGAGGTTAAGTCTCACTACGCCGCATACCGCGCCGAAGCCCGCGGCCAGATGCTGGGCTGCGTCACCGAGACACTCGGTCAGCCTTTTTCTGAGATGGGCGAAGACCTGGCTCGTAGCGAACTCGAGCGCAACTACAACTACGGCAGCCCGATGCGCTTCGCAAGCGCGGTCGTCGATGCCGTCGTCAGCGATGAAGCAAACTCGTTCGTGGCTGACTTCGCCCGCGAAAAGATTCGTGCGCGGATCAACGACCCCAAGCTGGTTGAGAAGCTACTTCCTGACCACCGCATCACCACTCGGCGACTGTGTATCGACACGGACTACTACGAGACATACAACCGAGACAATGTCACGCTCGTCGACCTCCGCGACGAAGAACTTCTCGCGATTACCCCAACGGGATTCACCACCACCGCCGGTGACTATGAAGTCGACATGATCATCCTTGCCACTGGCTTCGACGGTGTGACGGGGGCGCTCTCACGCATCGATGTTCGAGGTCGCGATGGTCTGTCGCTCGCGGCCAAGTGGAAGGAAGCGCCAGCTTCGTACATGGGCCTCGCCGTTGCTGGGTTCCCGAACACGTTTGTGGTGACTGGTCCCGGCTGCCCTGCACCGTTGAGCAATGTTGTTCTCTCCATCGAGATTCACATCGAATGGATCGCCGACATGATCGCAAAGCTCGAGCACGATGGCGTCGCGGTCTTCGAGCCTTCGGCCGCAGCAGAACAAGAGTGGACTGACCACGTGAACGAAGTGAGCGATTCCACCCTGATGCGTTTTGCGTCTTCGTGGTACGTGGGTGCCAACGTCGAAGGCAAGGCACGCGTGAACCTGGTCTACATGGGCGGCGTCGCTCCCTACGAACAAGAACTCAAGAAGGTGGCCGCCGATGGCTACCGCGGCTTCACCCTGACCACCTAGCCCTTACCCGCACCGAAACGCACAGAAGAGAGAAACCATGCCTATCGAAATGTCTGGAAAGAACGTCATCGTCACCGGAGCAGGCGGCGGCATCGGTCGCGCGACCTGCCTCAAGCTCGCCGAGTCAGGTGCAAACCTGGTGCTGGTCGACCGTGACGAGAAGCTCGTTGCTGTCACCAAAGAGGCCGTCGACAAGCTGGGCGTGAAGTCGATCATCGTCATGGCCGACGTCACGAAAGAGGCAGACGTTCGGAACTACGTTGCCAAGGCCGTCGAGGCCTTCGGCACAGTTGATGGGTTCTTCAACAACGCAGGCATCGAGGGCGTGCTCTCCCCCACCGCCGAGGTCAGCTACGCCGACTGGTCACGCGTCATCGACGTGAACCTGCACGGAGTATTCCTCGGCATGAGCGCGGTGCTCCCGGTCATGCGCAAGCAAAGCTCGGGCTCCATCGTCTGCACCGGATCTATCGCGTCGTCACTCGGACTGCCCATGACGGTTGCTTACAACGCCGCCAAGCACGCCGTCGCCGGCATCGTGCGCACGTCGTCGACCGAGGAGGCCGCAGGGGGCATCCGCGTAAATGCTGTTGCACCAGGATTCATCAACACCCGCATGTTCCAAGACATCGCGGGCACCCTGTTGCCCGGCACCGAGAAGCACGAAGCGGCCAAGATTGCCGGCAGCTCGGCGCCGATTGGTCGCCTGGGTGAACCAGAAGAAGTGGCCAACGTGGTGCGCTTCTTGCTCAGCGACGACGCCAGCTTTGTTACCGGAGCCGTCTACGCAGTTGATGGCGGAGTCACCGCTACCTACGCAACTGGCGAGTAGTTTTCACACCCATATATAAAGGAGAAGAAATGACTGACAAACTCGTAACCGTAATCACCGGCGGTGGCACCGGAGTTGGTGCCGCCCTGGCCCGCCTCCTTGCTGAGCGCGGCCACCAGGTCGTTATCGCCGGCCGTCGCCAAGCGCCTCTCGACGCCGTTGCTGCCGACACTGGCGCAACTGTCGTTGTCGGTGACATCGCGACCGAGGCAGGTGCCAAGGCCCTCGTTGATGCTGCCATCAAGGCGCACGGCAAGATCAACAACCTGGTACTCAACGCGGGCATCGTGACCAACGGAACCGTTACCGACTACCCCGTTGCCGACTGGCAGGCCACGATCGACATCAACCTGACCGCAAACTTCTTGCTGGCCAAGTTCGCTCTGCCCGAGCTGGTCAAGACCAAGGGAAGCATCGTGGGAGTGAGCTCGATCGCATCACTGCGCAGCGGCTACGGCATGTCGGCGTACGCCGCCTCGAAGGCCGGCTTCACGGCGCTCATTCAGAACATCGCTTACGACTACGCGAAGCACGGTGTGCGCGCGAACGTTGTTTGCCCCGGCTGGATTCTCACCGAAATGGCCGAGGGCGAATTCGCCGAGGCAGCTGCTCACAAGAACACCACAGTCGAGAACATCTTTAAGGAAATCCTGAAGTTCGTTCCGCAGCAGCGCGCATCGTCGCCGATGGAACAGGCCAAGCCCATCGCCTGGCTGCTCACCGACGAGGCAAGCTACATCACCGGCTCGTCGCTCGTCGTAGACGGCGGCACCATCATCACCGACCCGGGAATGCTCAACCTGCACACCAACTAGGTAAGACACTGCAAGTGCCCCCTGCTCTCAAGCGGGGGGCACTTTGCTAACCTGACGCAGACCTACACGAGGAGCGCCATGACAGCCCGACCGGCAGCAGCACCCAAGCGTGGCCCGGGCGACGGCAGCGGCAAAGAGGCACTGCTCGATGGCACGATTGCCGTGGTGGGCCGCAAAGGTTTGCGCGGGCTCACGTTTCGTGCGGTTGGCGACGAGGCGGGCGTCAACAACTCGCTGATCGCTCACTACTTCGGAACCCGGGATGCACTCATCGAGGCGGCTCTCGATCACGCCATTCACCAGTCGATTGATGTGTCGCACCTCAACGATTTCGCTCGCACGCGAGGCGGATTTATCGACTCGTTCACGACGATGCTCGCCGCCAACTCGGCCCGCGAGATTTTTGTCTACGAGATGGTGCTGGCTGCCCACCGTCAGCCCGAGATTGCCGAGAAGGTTGCGACGCTCTATGCCGACTACGTCACGACCTTGACGATTGCCCTTGAGGCGGCACTGGGTGAGCGGTTCAATGCCGAACGCGCCCGCTACACATTTGCCGCGCTCGACGGGCTCGTTCTTCAGCGCCTTGCGGGAGCACCCCTCGAGAGCATCCGCTCGACGGTCGGTGTCTTGTGGGACGACGTAATGGGCGAAGGCTAGGCTTAGCGAGTAGGCTAATAAGCATCTGCTCAAATAGAACGAGGTAGAGTCATGGTCGACACCTCCCACACTCACGGCAAGCGTGTTGCCCGCGTCACCGAGGTCACTCACCCTCTCGATCCGCTGACCGAGAGTGAGATCGCCGCCGGGCGCCAGATTCTGGTGGATGCCGGCCACGTCACTGAGACCGTTCGCTTTCCGGCCGTCCTGCCCGTCGAGCCAGACAAAAAAGCAACCCTCGCCTGGAAGCCCGGCAAGGCCTTCGACCGCTCCATTCTTTTCGTCATGCTCGACATGGCCACCGGCATCTCACACGAGGCGGTGGTCTCAGTGACCGAGGGCGCGATCACCTCGCTCACCCGTGTGAACTCAGACACTCACCCTTATGGTCAGCCGCCATACCTGTTCGAGGAGTACGACCAGGTCGAGGCGCTGGTCAAGGCCGACCCGCGTTGGCTGCACGCCATGGAGCGCCGCGGTGTCACCAACATCGACGACGTGTTCTGCGCACCGCTGGCCCCCGGCTACTTCGGTTTCGAAGACGAGATCGGCCGCCGCATGATTCGCTCGCTCACGTTCTGGCGAGCCAATAAAGAAGACTCCCCCTGGGCGCATCCGGTTGAAGGCTTACTCGTCACGATCAACCTCACCACCGGCGAGGTTGTCAAAGTTCAAGACGAAGGTGACATTCCGATTCCGCAGGGCAGCGGCAACTACGACGTCGCGACCGTCGGCCCGGCACGCACCACGCTCAAACCCATCGAGATTACCCAGCCCGAAGGTCCAAGCTTCTCGGTGACCGGGTCGCTCGTCGAATGGGAGAACTGGAAGTTCCGCGTGTCGTTTAATTCGCGAGAGGGTTTGGTGCTCAACCAGGTCACGTTCAACGACAAAGGCGAAGATCGGTCGGTGCTCTATCGCGCATCCGTTCCCGAGATGGTGGTGCCCTACGGTGACAAGTCGATAAACCGGTTCTGGATCAGCTACTTCGATGCCGGTGAATACCTGCTTGGCAAGAACGCCAACCCGCTCGTGCTCGGCTGCGACTGCCTCGGCGTCATTCACTACTTCGACGGCGTTGCCGCCGATGACCACGGAAACCCGATGGTTGTTCCGCAGGCCGTCTGCATGCACGAAGAAGACTTCGGCGTTCTGTGGAAGCACACCGACCTCAACTTTAACCCCGACTCGCGTCGTTCGCGTCGCTTTGTGATCTCGTACTTTGCCACCATCGGCAACTACGACTACGGCTTCTTTTGGTACCTCTACCTCGATGGCACTATTCAGGTCGAGGCCAAGGCCACAGGCGTGGTGTTCAATGGCGCGGATGTTCCCGGCACGGCCCACCCGCACGCCAACGAGATCGCTCCCGGGCTTTTCGCTCCGGTGCACCAGCACATTTTCTCGGCCCGACTCGATGTCGCCGTTGACGGCAACGACAACACGGTCGAGGAGGTCGACGTTGTGGGCATCCCGATGGGCCCTGAAAACCCCTACGGCAATGCGTTCACCTATACGGTGACCCCTATTGAGACCGAGGGCAGCCGCTTGGCTGACAACCTCAAGGCCCGGTCATGGCACGTGAAGAGTGGTCACCGCACTAACTACACGGGCGCATCCACCCAGTATCAGCTCGTGCCGCAGGGCAACCCGGTGCTCATGGCACAGCCCGAATCGCCGGTTGCCGCCCGAGCCGCGTTCGCGACGAAGCACGTGTGGGTGACCAAGTACGAGGCCAACGAGATTTGGCCCGCTGGCATGTACCCGAACCAACACGCTGGTGGAGCCGGCCTGCCGGCCTATGTCGCCGGCGGCGACTCGGTTCTCAACGAAGACATCGTGCTGTGGCACCAATTCGGACCGACGAACATTCCGCGCACCGAAGACTGGCCAGTGATGCCAGTGGACTACTCCGGCTTCATGTTCAAGCCCTATGGGTTCTTTGACGTGAACCCGGCTCTGGACTTGCCCGACGGACATGCGTCATGCTCGTGTTGTGGCTCAGGAAGGTGCGGCACCCATGCCTGCACCTGCACCCACGGCCACTAGTTTCTAACCACCGCTCCGCCCACTAAGACTCTTTGGACATCAGGAGAAACCGTGACTGACGCTGACCTCATCGTTCTCGGTGGCCCCATCGCCACGCTTGACCCGACTAACCCCTGGGCAGAAGCTCTCGCCATCAAAGATGGCCGCGTGCTCGCGGTGGGCGCCCAAGCGGATGTTCACACCGCCCACCACGGAAGCAACACCCGTGTCGTGAACCTCGAAGGTCGCACGGCAATGCCCGGCCTTCACGATGCACACAACCACCATCAGATCGCCGGCAAGGGCGACCTCATGGAGATCGAGTTTTTGCCCACCGCCTCGCTGGACGAAATTATCGAGCTCATCCGTGCCTACGCACTCGAGCTGCCGGCGAACGCCTGGGTCGTCGGCGGAAGCTGGGGCAGCACGCTGATCGCCGAGATGAACGAGCCGGGGGCCAAGGCGCGCATCGACGAGGCCGCTGGCGGGCGACCGGTTCTGCTGGTCGACGACAGCCACCACAACAAGTACGCGAACTCGAAGGCGCTCGAGCTGGCCGGCATCGACGCATCCACCACCGACCCCGTCGACGGACAGATTGTTCGCTATGAGGGCACGACTGAGCCGACCGGCATGCTCTTCGAAACGGCCGGCCTGATTGTCGAGCGCGTCATGAACGAGCTCAACCCGATGACCGCGAAGCTGTGGGCTGACACCAGCGAACGTGGCATGCAGATTCTTCACTCGTATGGCGTGACCGCATTCATGGATGCCGGCGTCAGCCTCGAGCTCCTGCACGCACTCAAACAGCTCGAGGATGAGGGCCGCCTCAAGTCATGGGTGGTCTCGTGCCTGATGGCCAACAACATGATTTTCGACGCTGACCCCATCGGCGACGGACTGGTGTGGCAGGGCGAAAAATTCCGCACGGAGCACCACCGCCCCGACTTCATCAAAATCTTTCTAGATGGCATTCCTCCGACACAGACCGCGTGCTTCCTGGAGCCCTACCTGCCGACCGACGAGCACGGCGCTCACCATCATGGTGAAATATCGATGCCGGCCGATGAGCTTGCTGACTGGCTCATGCGCGCGGCAAAGGCCGGGCTCGGCGCCAAGATTCACTGCACGGGCGACGGCTCCGTTCGTCACGTGCTCGACGCCGCTCAGCAGGTGCGCGATGCCGGTTTTACCGTTCCCCTGCATGTCGCGCACGGTCAGTTCATCTCCGAAGCGGACATCCCGCGCGTTGCTGCCCTGCAGGTGACCACTGAGATTTCGCCCACCCTGTGGTTTCCTGGCGTCATCTACGAAGCCATCAAGCTCGTCATCGGTGAAGAGCGCGCTCAGAAGATGCAGCCGAACCGTTCGGTGCTCGATGCCGGCGGCGTTGTGATCGGCGGAAGTGACTGGCCGGTCATCCCGTTGCCCAACCCGTGGCTGGGCATCGAAGGTCTCATCACTCGCGCTGACCCCGACGAGGTTTTCCCCGGCACCCTGTGGGCTGAGCAAGCGCTCACCCTCGATGAGGCCGTGGCTGTTTACACGACAGCTTCAGCCAAGGCGATGGGCTTGGGCGATGTAACTGGCTCGCTCGAGGTGGGCAAGGCCGCCGACTTCATCGTGCTCGATCGCAACCCGTGGCAGATTCCGGTGACCGACCTGGCCGATGTGACCGTACTCGAGACGTGGTTCGCAGGCGAGCAGGTTTTTCGTCGCTGATTGAGCCTGTTGCCGTCGCTGATTGAGCCCGGTCGAAATCAGAACTTTCGCGTGAACGGCAGTGGCTTGCGCATGCGAATCAGCAGCAGCAGCGGAATCAGCACGTAGGGCAAGTTGTACGCCAGGAACCCAATAGGGTTCGGCGTGCGGAACTGCTCTTCACCGATGAACTCAACACCGAAGACGACCACACCGGTGAGTGTGACAATCATGGTGGCGTAGATGACGGCGGGAAACTGGATCCAGTTGCGGCCGCGAATCAACGCGTAAACCAAGAAGATGTAGAACGGGGCGTAGATGAAGGCCGAGAGTCCGGTGATGAAGCGCATCCAGATCGGCGGGTTCATGAAGAGCGGGTCGTTGACCGAGGAGTAGGCGTAGTTAATCTGCGCCAGAAAGTTAGGCGAATCGGGCGCCTGAACGATGCCGAGCGTTGGGATGGCGTCACTGATCATGCAAGAGACGAAGGCCCAGCAGAAGAAGACAATGAACACGTAGTCGAAACCACGTTCATTCAATCGCAGGTTCTTATAGCTGGCGTGAGGTGTGTGTACGACGTTGTGCACCCGACAATTATGCCAGCCCGGCGGCCCAAACACAGTTAGGGCCCCGCCGTGGCGATTCCACTTGGGGCAACAGCCCCTTGACTTAATACCCCCGGGGGGTACTATGAGATTGTGATCGATGACATCAAAAAACGGGCCCTCCACCGGGCAAAGATTATCGAGGGCCAAATGCGCGGCCTCATCAAGGCAATCGAGAGCGAGGAGTACTGCATGGACATCATCACGCAGTCGCTGGCCATCCAGAAGTCGCTAGGGTCGCTCAACAAACTCGTTGTCGAGAACCACCTGCGCACGCACGTCAGTCACATGATGCGATCGGATGACCCGGCCCAGAACCAGAAAGCCGTCGACGAGATGCTCAAAGTCTTTGAACTGACACAGAACCGACAGTCGAAGTAAGCACCCCGACTAGTCACAAGCCCCGTACCCACAACCCGAAGAATAAGGAGGTGAACACGATGACCGACACCACGACCTGCAACTGCGGTGGAAACTGCCAGTGCACCGCCAACGGCGGATCTTGCAACTGCAAGTAATCCCCAAAAGCAAAAGACCCGGCGAGCAAGCTTGCCGGGTCTTTATACTTGGGGACACCGGCATCCTGAATCGAGTTGAGCAGACATGAACAAGCACCTGAGCAAAGTCTTCGTTGGGCTGGTTGCGCTTGCCGCCGTACTGTTCGGACTCGGGACTCCCGCGCAGGCAACAACGTCGCCGAGCTCACTCACGGTGAGTGGCTTCGTGACGATGAAGTCAACTCTCACGTCGGCTCAGACGCGCACGATTCGAAACTACGTTGCCGCCCACCCCGGAAGCACCTCAGTCAGCTGCGTTGGGTACACCGGATACAACTACCTCGGAGCATCCGCTCGCACGATCCGAGCCCTTGCCACCGACCGTGCGCGACGCGCCTGCGCCTACGCCGCCGCCCGCACCGGAGCAACGGTGGGCTCGTTGAGCGTGCGCTTGACCTCGAGCCAGAGCGCATCCATTCGTAAGGTCGTGCTGACTTTTAGCTACGCGGTCTCCGCGGGCCGCTACCAGTACAGCATGAGCAACCTTGACGAGGGCTCGGTGCTTCACGGCGGCCCGGTCACTGGCTTCTTCCACGCCGGCGACGTGGTGGCGTCTACCTTTGCTGACACCGCCTGGTCGCTCGATGGCAACACTGGCCCTGAATATGGGTACATGGGCAGCATCGACGGCGGCAGCGCGGCCTACTTTAGCCACTGGAACACACGCGCCGATGACACCGGCACGAGCTACCAGCTCGGCGACCACCTCGGGCCTATCCCCGACGGCACGACGGTCACGCTCTACGCGATTGCCGCCACGGGCTAGTTCTTCCGTAGGGCAGAGACCCACGATTCAATGAGAGCGAGCACCTCGGCGTTGTTGTTCTCGAGCATCATGCCGTGACCGTTGCCGTGAATGCCGTGGTCAGCCAGCCGCATGAGCGTGCTTTGGCAGCCGGTCTGATCGAGGAAGTCCTTGAGGTGTCCGTCGAAATACGTGAACGGGGATGCCTCGGCGGTCACAATCGCAATCGGAACGCGAGCCAAGTTGGGCAGCTTCCGAGCGGGTTCAGCCTGAAGGGCCTCAGGCACAGGCTTGCTCTCATCGATGACGAGGTTCAGCTCCGCCGGATCTGAAATGGGTGGGTCGTAGTGCATCGGTGCTGCCGCGAGACCCCAGGGGAGCTCCATTCCGGGGCGTCCCAAGAAGGGTGGTCCGATAACCTCGATCGCCGCCAGACCCAGCACCAAATCGGGGCGAGCGTCTGCGGCCAAGATTGCGCCCGGGCCGCCGGCAGAGTGGGCAAAAATCACTGCCGGGCCTATGCGCTCGAGCAGGCTCACCAAGCGGTCGCGCTCACGCGCATGCATTTCGGCAAGGTTCGAGCTGAGTGGGCCCTGCGACGCAGCGAACTGGGCGAAAACCTCGTCGCTTCCGTCGAGCGCGCCAGGCCACTGGGTGTTAGGCGCCAGCGGAGGACCCTGCGGGTCTCCCAGAAAAATGCCGGTGAGCAACTCTGCACCCCAGGTCGGCGTCGGAGCCCCCAACACCTCGGGGTCGTAAGGCGAACGACCGTGTCCTGGTCGGTCGACGACGTAGACGGGGTAGCCCTGCTCGGCGAGGAGCGGTGCCCAACCCGGGCGACCGTCTGGCGTCGTGAGATAGTCAGTTCCCTGACCGCCGCCGCCGTGCACGAGAACGACGTTCGGCTTCGTGGTGGGCTTGCCGTTGGTCAGCAGTTCGACAAACATCGACCCCGCGTAGACGGTTCCCGCCGAGGCCTTAACCTTGTCGCCGGTGATCCAGAAGTAACTGTGTTCCATGATTCTCTCTCTGCCTATCCGAGGAGCGATGGAGTAACCATCGCCTGCATGCTGAGCAAGTCTTGACGGCGGAACTCTGTGTCGTCGCGCAGGTGGCGAAGATGGCCGATAATCTGCTGCTTCACCTCGGCGGGGTGATCATCGAACAGGATTCCCTTCGTCATGGAGGCCGTTGGCGAGACGTACTCGAGGTATACCCGCCTGCGCTCATCGGAGTAGCGATCAAGCACGGCGTCCTCTACCTCACCGTGAACCACAGCGGCCAATGCCTCTGAGAGAACGAACGCGTCGAGGAAGCCTCCGGTCAGCCCAAGGCCACCAATCGGGTTAGTAACGTGGGCGGCATCGCCGGCAAGCAAGACGCGTCCGAATCGGAACGACGAAGTCGCGCGCTGGTGCATGCGGTAAGGCGCAAACTGAATGATCTCGTAGGGCAGGTTGCCGGGAATCGCGGTCTCAAAGTGAGCGTGGATGCGTTCTTCGAGTCCTTCGTCAGGGAGTTCGGCATCCTCTTTGAAAGTGAACCGCCAGAGGGAATCGTCAGAGGAGTAACGGGCGATGACGGCACCATAGACCGGGTCAATGCGCCAGTTGGTCATCTGCAGGCCAGCCGCATGCAGGTCGGCACGGATGTTTGTGGAGACGAATTTCTCGGGCCAGGTGATGCCGTCAAACGAGAGGTTCATGAGCTTGCGCACAGCACTGGTCGCGCCATCGGCGCCGACGAGCCAGTCGGCGACAATAACCTTCTCGCCCTCGGCCGTGTTAACCGTGAGGGTAACGTTGTCGTCTTCTGGTTGAATGCCGACCACTTCGTGGCCGAAGAGCACCTCGGCGTTGTCGTATTCGGCGAGATGACGCAGCAGAATAGCGCTCACGCGGTGTTGACCGAGCAGTGGAACGAACGGAAAGGGAAAATCGTTTTCGATGGCATCCAATGTCAAGTGAAAAGACTCTCCCGACTCGTGGTCGAAGAAGTTCATGCCGTCGCTAATCGCGGCGTCGGCTTTGATGTCGTCGAGCACACCCAACGCGGCGAAGCCGGGCAACACCGGGTGAAGGTAGGCGAGCGCTCGGGGTGCGTTGCTGGGTTCAGGAGCCCTGTCCAGCACCGTTACTTCTGCACCTCGCTGAGCAAGGCCCAACGCCACGGCCAGACCGGTCGGCCCGCCACCAGCTACGACAATTGACCTGCGCTCCATGATTGCCCTTTTTCTCTCGCCACAAGTAACCCGAAGTTTTCGGTATGCCCTCATCTTGCGACCCGAACGAGAGTGGTGTCTAATACTTTTCTTAGCGCGAGTAATGCACTTTATGCATAAGCTGTGTCGCATGCAGGTTCGCGCGCTCGCACACTTCGTCTCGGTAGCCGACACACTCAACTTTCGCATCGCCGCCGAGCGCCTCCACATGTCGCAGCCCGCGCTCACCCGATCCATCGCTGCGCTCGAGAAAAGCTTGGATGTTCGCCTGTTCAATCGCGACACTCGAGGGGTCGCACTCACGACTGAGGGCGCCCAACTTCTCGAGCGGGCGCGCGGTCTCGTTGCCGCGAGCGATGAGTTCTCGTACCTCGCGCGAGCAATCAGCGCCGGTTCGCCCGATCAGTTGCGAGTCGGCATCTACGGCAACGGCCTCGCTGAGTTGACACATCCTGTGCTGTCGGC
Source organism: uncultured Microbacteriaceae bacterium (assembly GCA_903859205.1). Classification (GTDB taxonomy): domain Bacteria; phylum Actinomycetota; class Actinomycetes; order Actinomycetales; family Microbacteriaceae; genus CAIOLM01. The sequence goes on along the minus strand of CAIOLM010000034.1, from coordinate 27,222 downwards.
ATTCGCCCGGGAATACCCCGACACCGGTCTACAGATTCGCCACGCAGATTTTGCTCGAGGAATCGAGCCCCTGCTCGCTGGGGAAATGGACATCGCATTCTTACGGGCGCCCGGGGGCGTACCGTCACTCACGACGATTCCGCTGTTTTCTGAGCCACTCAATGTAGTCGTGTGGGACGGGCACCCGCTGGCCGGGCGCGAGGCTGTTCACGTCAGCGAGATTTTCGGTGACAGCTGGGTGACTTTTCCACCGAGCATCCCCTCGCGCTGGGGCGAGTTCTGGTTATTCGAGAAAGAGCGCGCTGGAGGTAAGCCGAATGTGGGCGCCTTTGCGCGAAACGAGCAGGAGTTCTTGGCGGCTGTGGCGTACACCAAACTCAGCGGCGTGATACCCGCCTCGGGCCTGCGACTCCAACCCCACCCGGGGGTTCGCGCCGTGCGAATTCTCGACGACGTGAGATCAACCGTGTCTGTTGCTTACCCCGCCTCGGGCTTCAACCCGGCGGCCGTCGCGCTAGCGCGCATCGCCGCGGACGTCGTGCGCGACAACATGCACCTCGTCGCCGAAGCTACCGAGATAGTCGGTGCTCCTGTTTGACACTGCACTAACTCACGGAGCCAGTCACGTCAAAGCGCGCTGTCCCTTGGCCGAACGGAGCGGACTCGACGAAAAAGGCAGCCGCGCGATTGCGTTTTGCGACGCTACGTTGGAACCCGTCGATCAACTCAACCCCCACCTGGTACTCGCCGCCTCCCAAGTGCTGGTCTTTGAGATCGAAGGCTAGGGTCACGCTCTGTGCCCCCTCGGGAATCTCGAGCGAAAGATCTCGAGAGCTCAGCTGGTAGGCCAGTTGCCCCGAGCCCGCTACAAATCGAACCTCGACAGTCGCCGGTTCGGCCACCTCTCTCAGGTCGAGATCGATGCTGACCGCAAGAGACGCCCCCAGCGGAACCTCACCAGTGGCGTTAACGCGCGACGGCTTTACGGTGACGCCACGGATGTGAGCGTCCGCCTGGGGACGGGAGTCCAACTTCGAAGACTCTGCATAAATGCCGTTGAGGACATCCAGCCCCGCATGAGTCTCGCCCGCAAAGCGAAGTTTGCCGCGGTCGAGCACTGCCACCTGGTCGCAGAACTCGCGAATGGTCGCGCTGGAGTGCGTTACAAGCACGATGGACCGACCCTCACGCTGAAACTCTCTAATTTTTGACAAACACTTTGCTTGAAATGGTTCATCTCCGACGGCAAGAACCTCATCGATAAGCAGGAGGTCGGGATCAGAAAAAATGCTGGCGGCAAAGGCCAAGCGAACGTACATTCCGGAGCTATAGAACTTCACGGGTGTATCGATGAATTGTTCAATTCCCGAAAAATCGATGATTTCCTCGAGGTGGCGCTGAGTCTCTTTCTTGGACATTCCGACCAGCGCTGAGCTGAGAAAGATATTTTCGCGTCCGGTCATGTCGGGATGAAAGCCCGCGCCAAGCTCTAAGAGGGCGGCCATCCGGCCACGCCGCAAGACATCGCCTGACGTTGGCTGGAAGATTCCGCCAAGAATCTTAAGCAGCGTGCTCTTGCCCGAGCCATTGTGGCCGACTAGCCCAAGCGTGGAACCCAGTGGAATCTCAAGAGTGACGTCGCGCAACGCCCAAAATTCTTGAGCGTGCTCTCGCGCGCTGTTGAAATACAGGAATCGCTCCTTGAGTGTTTTCTCGGTGAAAACCTTAAAGCGCTTAGAAACATCGTGCAGGGTTGCGATGCTCGTTGACACTAGATCTCCTGAGCGATGCTGCGCTGCATCCGACTAAACAGACGCTGGGCGATGAAGGTAAAGACGACGGCAACAACCAAAGCCACGATGAGCCGCGTCATCAGGTCGTCAGGCCAGGTGTCGAGGGCTTCACTGCCGGCACGCCAAGTCGCCTTCTGGAAGCCCATGACGGCGACCGTGACGGGGTTCGCTAGATAGAGCTCGAGCCAGAACCCCTGAAGGGTGGTCTTGACGAAAGCGAAGGTGTAGACGATCGGCGAGAGCCAAAAGAAGATCGTCAACAGGACCCCAATCAAGTGCTCAAGATCACGCACGTAAACGTTGATGGCTGAAATGAGCAGACCCAGCCCGAAAGTGAGAACAATGACGATGGCGAGCCCCAGAACTCCATAGCCAATTTCCGCCAGGGGTGGGACCGCGCCCGTAATGAAGGTAAAGATCACGAGCAGAATGAGTTGAATGCCAAAATTGAGCAGTGCGTTGGCTATGGCGCTCAGAGTGAAGAGCTCGCGAGGCACGTACACCTTTTTTATGATCCCGCCATTACTCAAGAGGCTTTGCGGACTCAGGGTCAGCACTTCGACAAAGAGCCCCCACAGGGTCAACCCGCTAAAGACATAAATGGCGAAGTCCGGGATGGATCGAGCCGCGCCCAAAACCTGACCGATGGCGAAATAGTAAATCAGGAGCTGGACGAGGGGGCGAACCAGGCTCCATAGGATTCCGAGCACGCTCGCCTTGTACTTCGCACGAATCTCGCGACGAGTGAGTTGACCCAGCAGATCGCGATAGTGCCAGATTTCGGCATACGACGAGGGCAGGCCAAAAATGAACCCTGTGTTCTGACTCACGCGAGCCAGCGGTAGCGCCTGAATGGCAATCTTTCGCTGTGTAGCAACACTTGAATCGCTGATCAAAGCTTCCCTCTCAAACACCCGTTAGAGGTGTTCTCGCCGCGTCTGAATTCTAGCGTCGTGGACGATGGAGACCTGCCAGGGCAAACGAGTTTGCCCGCCTCAAGCAGTCAAAACCGTCGATTCTTGGGATGACCGACGAGCTTTGCCACAAACAGCGCAAGTCTCATGAACCATCCGAGCGATTGCGCGCGGGCATGCCCTGCCACCCAGATGTGTGGAAGGGGAGTCACATACTCCCGATAAGACAAACGAGGGTGGAGGAAAAGTCTGGTGTAGGTCGCCAGGAATGACCGCGAACGCTCAGGTACAAGGGGTCGCAGTTCCATGTCTGGCCCAACCCTGACATCCCATTGGATTGACCCAAGGATGCTTCGATCAACCTGGCTCGGTGACACGAGCATCTTCCTTAGAGGCCCACGTGTGACGCTCGAGAAGTCGCCCGGCGAAAGGCGGACATTCTCGCGCCAGTCTGAAACCACCCAAAACGTTCCCGTCTGCAGCTGCGCGTGCGGGCCCTGGTCGGCGTACGCAGGCTTGTTTCCAAGAATGAATTCCCATAACTCGGGAACGAAGTACGGGCGTTGTGCACTCGAATTGACGTCGTCGAAGACAACGCCCTCCCGAATACCTGTGGGTACTTCGAACCTGGTCGAAGAGGCGTAGCGACCAAGATAAAGGCCGGAGACCTCGATGATTCGTTCCTGGATTTCTGCCAGGTGTCGGGTCAAAACTTGAATCGTACCCATCCATCCAACGTCGATCAGGGTCGCGTGTGTGGCCTCTTCAGGAAAGACCTCGTCAAAGGGCCACTCCTGCTTGAGTTCGCCCGCTTGTTGTGGGGCTCTGGGTTCCACCTGACCACGCACTCCATCAAGCAGGCGCAGATCTCGAACCGCCTGGGGCGTACCATTTTGTTCGCGAACTGACTCAATGGTCTGCAACAGGGAAGCGCGATTTACGTCGGGAAGATAGTGCACATTTGGAGGGTGAATCGTCGAGGTCTGCTCGACAACCTGCTCAAAAAAAGACGCTTCTGATGAAACGGCAACGAACGGGACGTCCGGGTTCCGGTGAGCGCGATCAACATAAAAGGTTGCGAACTGAAGCGCGCTAGGGCCAAAAAGTGCTCCCCGTGAAGAAAATGCATCGAGCTTCAGTCTCCGAGCGTTCCATGCGGCTACCTCCTTGCGACAGTGACGGGCAACGCGCATGAGTGTTCTGCCGCGCGAGATTCGGTAAGCGACGCGTTGCCGCGCGTGGTGCGCTGTGCGGAGCAAGAGAGCTCGTGACCCGATGAGCCTCGGCGCGAGCAGGTCACCCTGAACGCGATCTCCCAGGTGAACATTTACCGCATTGGAATACCCAGGAAAAGTGCCCTCGGATTCAATGAGATCGAAGAGTCGCCCGGACTTCTTGCTGACTCCGACGTCAGATGAGGTAACGAGACCGTCATACGTCGATACCCCCAGCCTTGTCAGAATCTCGGCAAGCTGAATTCCAGCGAGATACATGTCAGACACCAGATAAATACGAACGGGGTAATCGCGTCGGAGCTCGTCAAGAACGGCGATGAGCTTCTGGTTCGGCCTTAAACGCTCGGTCTCGAAGGTGAGTTCAATCTCGATGAGCTCCTGTGAGATGCGCACTCGCTCCTGTGGCGACAAAGTCACCCGGTATTTCTCCATCAGCTGCTGAAGGATGTCATCAATCCAGTCAGACAGTCGAATCTCGAATTCAGTGTTCGGCGCCGACACAAGACCCGTTGCCCGTCGCCAAACAGAATTTCGGTGCGCCAGTTCGCGGGTGTACTGCCGAAACGAGTAAATCTCCTGCGCCGTGATGAGAGTGGAGATGCTCTGCTGAAGGGGCGCTCTCCAGCGCTCCGCAACCAGCAAAAACCGCTCCTCTTCAGATGAGAAATCCCGCAAAACAAGGGTGTCAAAGACGTCGATAGTCAGCGAGCGGATGGGTTCGCGGCGCACGATGGTTCGAAGCTCGCGAAGCGTGGATTTAGACCTCACCGAGACCTCCTGAAAACACAAGCCACGGCGCACTGAGAAAGATCGTCACTGGCGGGGTCACTGCTCGTCACGTTTAAGGTCAGCAACGTAGTCGGCGAGCAACTCTCTCCAGTCGCGCGAGGCGAAGCCAGTAGCCTTCAACTTCTGAAGGCTCAGCAGACTATTTGCCGGGCGCGGGGCTGCTTCAGGATTGTCGGCAAAGTAATCGGAGGTGGTCACATCCCTGATTAGGTTGGGGTCGGCATCGGCCAGCCGATAAACCTCTCTGGCGAGTTCTGACCAGCTCACCGAGTCACCCGAGTTGGTGACGTTGTAGATTCCGTACTCAGCTTTGACAGCCATCAAGTGCTCAGCAGCTTGACGGAGCTCGGACGTGAAAGTGGGTCGCCCCCGCTGGTCTGAAACAACCAGGGCCTCAGCCCCTTTTCGCGCAAGCGTAAACATCGTGCGAACAAAATTTGGACCATTGCCAATCACCCATGAGGTCCTGAGGATGTAGTGGCGACGCGCCCGGGCGGCAGCGATATCGCCAGCCGCCTTCGTCTGACCGTAGACGCCTTGAGGGCTGAGGGGCTGGGTCTCGAGGTATTCCCCGTGCTTCGACCCGTCGAAAACATAGTCGCTTGAGACATGAATGAGAGGCACGTCTAGCTCGTTACAAAAATCAGCGAGGCGGCCGGGGCCTTCAGCGTTCACTCGCCACGCGACGGCCCTCCCCTCGATTGTCTCAGCGCGATCCACCTCTGTGAATGCTGCGGCGTTGATCACCGCACCTGTTGTGGTGGGATCGAGGCCCGCGAGGGCGCCCGCCTCTGCGATGTCTACTTCCGAATGCGAGCGTGTCACGACTCGGGGCATGTGCGCTGCGAGTTCGCGACCCAACTGCCCGCCGGCCCCCAGAACCACGAGCTTCCTGTCGGCCATGGGCCGTACTTCTTTGAGAGTTGGGCTGTGTGAATCCTTTTCAGAGGTGAGGGCATCCACCAGCGGAATCGGCCAGTGCACCTCGATTTGAGGGTCGCTCAAGTTCACGCTGAGGTACTCAGAGCCCTCACGCCAGTGGGCATTCACGAGATATGTGTACGCGGTATCTGGCTCCAATGTCTGGAACGCATTCGCGACGCCTCGCGGAACGAAGACCGCAACATCCGAGGTAATCGTGCACGAAAAAGTCTTGCCAAACGTGGGTCCTTGCCGCAGGTCAACCCACGCTCCGAACACGGAGCCGGTGGCGACTGAAACGAACTTGTCCCAGGGCTCGGCATGAAAGCCGCGTGTTACTCCACGCGCGACATTGAACGAAATGTTGTTCTGGATTGGCTGGAAGTCAGGAAGGCCCGCAGCGACCATCTTGTCGCGTTGCCAGTTCTCCTTGAACCAACCACGAGAGTCACCGTGCACCGGCAGGTGAACGACCATGAGCCCGGGAATCGAAGAAGGTTCGACGTTCAGAGGTTGAGCCATGCCTAGTGACCCGTTCTCGCGTAGAAAGCCTCGGTCGAGGTTTTTTGGTCGGCCCACCAGGTGCCGTTATTTCGATACCAGTCGATCGTTGCTTCAAGCCCCACGCAGAAATCGGTGAAGGCTGGACTCCACCCCAGTTCGTCCCGCAAGGCAGAGGCGTCAATGGCGTAGCGACGGTCATGTCCAGGTCGGTCGTTGACCAGGTCGAACTCATCGATTGGTTTTCCCATGAGTCTTAGGATTTCCTGAACGACCTCAAGATTGGAGCGCTCGCCGTTTGCCCCGATGAGATACGTCTGACCGAGACGGCCCGCTTCGATGATGCGAAGCACGGCCGAGGAATGATCGTCGACGTGAATCCAATCTCGGATGTTTCGGCCGGTTCCGTATAGCCGAGGCCGAACACCTAACAAAACGTTTGTGATCTGTCGTGGGATGAACTTCTCGACGTGCTGGTAGGGCCCGTAGTTATTTGAACAGTTCGAGATCGTCGCGCGGATCCCGTACGTGTGCACCCACGCGCGCACTAGAAAATCACTAGCCGCCTTGGTGGCTGAATAGGGGCTTGAGGGGTTGTAGGAGGTTGACTCAGTGAACTTGCTTGCGTCATCGAAGTCGAGGTCGCCAAAGACCTCATCCGTAGAAATGTGATGGAGGCGGACGTCGTGATTGCGAACGGCCTCGAGAAGAGCGAAGGTGCCCGAAACATTGGTCTTAACAAACGAGCTCGGGTCTGAAATCGAATTGTCGTTATGAGACTCGGCGGCAAAGTTCACCACGAGGTCGTGCTCGCTCACGAGCTGGTCGACCAAAGCATGATCCTCGATGCGCCCGCGCACAAACGAGACTCGATCCCCGAGAATGTTCTCGACCGTCGTCAAGCTGCCGGCATAGGTAAGTGCGTCAAGAATGGTCACGCTCGCGTCAGTTTGCGCGAGCACGTGACGAACGAAGTTGGAACCAATGAAGCCGGCACCACCAGGAACCAAGACTCTCTTTGCTGGAAAGACCATGTGCGCGCCTTATGCCCCGGCATTTTTCTTGAGCAGGCCACCGAGGTAATCCCCGTAGCCACTCTTGGCGTACTGGTCGGCGAGGCTGGCTAGGGCTTCGTCGCCAATCCACCCCTGACGCCAGGCGATTTCTTCGATACAGCCAATCTTGAGACCCTGGCGCTGTTCGATAACCTTCACGTACTCCGTCGCCTGAACCATGGACTCTACTGTGCCAGTGTCGAGCCATGCCGTTCCGCGTTCTAACACCCGAACACGGAGTCCGCCTTCGGTCAAGAACATCTCGTTGATCGAGCTAATCTCGAGCTCTCCCCGAGCGCTCGGCGTGACGTTCTTAGCCTTGGCCACCACCGTGTTGTCATAGAAGTAAAGGCCCGGAATCGCGAACGGGCTCTTGGGATCCGCAGGCTTTTCCTCAATCGAGATCGCCTTGAGCGAAGAGTCAAACTCCACGACGCCGTAATCCTGCGGGTTCGATACCTGGTAGGCGTAAATGATTGCCCCCTGCGGGTCCAAGTTCTGAGCGAGCATGGTTCCCATGCCGACTCCCCAGAAGATGTTGTCGCCGAGAACGAGGGCAACTGAATCCTGCCCGATGAATTCTTCGCCGATCAAGAAGGCCTCGGCCAGTCCGTTGGGCTCCGGTTGAATGGCGTACTCGAGCGAGACGCCGAAATCGGAGCCGTCGCCGAGAACTGATCGGAACTGTTCGAGGTGCTCGGCGTTGGTGATGACCAAGATTTCACGAATCCCGGCAAGCATGAGGGTCGACAGAGGGTAGTAAATCATTGGCTTGTCATAGACAGGCATGAGTTGTTTGGAGACGCCCTTAGTGATGGGCCACAATCGAGTGCCGGAGCCCCCGGCGAGAATAATGCCTTTCATCGCTTCCTGCTTTGGCTCGGGTCGGAAGGCTCATGCGGTGAGGTTGTGGCCTGCCGGGAAAGATTGACCAGCTCACGCAACCGGGGGCGCACACTTCGTTTGCCTAATCGGCCAAAGAACGGGCCTCCCCAGGTCGAAGCCATAATTTTTGCAACACGAACAGCGTCTTTGGAGCGGAGGCGAACCATGACCGACAAGACAAACCTGTCACGCCTTAACCCTCGGCATGATGGGTTGGCCTCTAAGTAATTTCTAAATGCCCGGAGTCTCTCGAGGTGCTCCCCGGCGTGACCGTCTTGGAAGAAGCAGCTCGACAAATAACTGAAGACGAACTCGCCCATGAACCTTGGTCGGAGACGATCACGAAAGATGAATTCGTTGCTCGTCGGTCGATCCGGATACGTCCGCAGCAGCTTTTCGAAGTAGAGCCAACGACTGCGTGAGAAGACGATGGAGTACGAGGTGCTTAACTCGTTGATCGTCCAAAATGTGACGGGGCGGGAGTCAAAGACACTGGTGTACCCAGCCGCAAAAAAGCGGGTGAAGAGATCGTCATCTTCAAAGCCTCTGAGACTCTCGTCGAATCCGCCCAGCTCAAGAAAGGGCTGTTTTGCAATCAAACTTGCCGATGGAAGGATGAAGCAATCGTGCTCGAGCTGCATGAAGAGATTGGTTTTGGGGTGCACTGACGCGCTCTCCACCCAGGATCGATAAAGCACTGTCCCCCGCTCATCGCCGCGCCAGGTGTCCCCGTAAGCGAACGCGAACCTCTGGTCTCCCCGTGCCTCGGCAATACTCACAAGATGCTCGATGTGCCATTCCAGAAAATAATCGTCCTGGTCGAGTAGACACACGAAATCAGCTCGAGCGGTCTTGATGCCTAGGTTTCGAGCCGAGCCCTGGCCGCCGTTCGGCTGAGTCAGCACTGTGACCGGATAGTCACGGGCAATGCTCGCGAGCTTCTTAGCCTCGGCGGCTGAAGACCCATCGTCGACAATGATGATTTCTGATGGCCGACGCGACTGGCTCAACGCGCTCTTGATGGCGCGTTCAATGTAAGCCGAGCCATTAAAGAAAGGAATGACGACGGCTACATCTGTGACAGTGATTTGTTTGTCTGCCACCACGTCACTTCCCCTCATCTCAGAGTCGATAGGGCCCTCAGAAAAGAATAGGGGTTTCCACCGCTCTCGTGAGCGCCTGAGACTCAGCATTACACTCGACGTATGTCACACGATGCCGACCCCAGTTTGAGCGCAGCCGAAAAAGACTCGGCAACGGTTACCCCTTCCGGCGAATCGCTCGCTCGTCACATTGCTGGTGTCTCAACGCAGTCGCCGGTCAACCACGTGGACCACCGAGGACGGGTTTTTGAAATTTATGCAGGTGACTCGTCTCACTGGCAAGAACCGCTGACGTACTGCTATGCCTTCACCATCCGTCCTGGGCAAACCAAAGGTTGGGGCCTGCACGAGAAGAAACTCGATCGCTACACGCTCATTAGCGGTGAAGTGCTCGTCATCCTGTACGACGCCCGAGCCGATTCGCCTACGCGCGGTGTGGTGCAAAACGTCGTTCTCACGGCTCAAGGAACTCGCCAATTGCGCATCCCAATCGGTGTGTGGCACATGAACATCTGCCTCAGTGAACAGGAGGCGTACCTGATAAACCACCCCACCCAGGTCTACGAACATGGTGCTCCCGACAGGCTGCTGTTGCCGTGGAACACAACTGAGATTCCGGTGGATGTCTCGAAGTTCTTCCCCAACCAGTACAAAGCCTAAGGCTCCGTTGGAAGAGCTCGCCGGGAAAGCTTTTCGGGCAGACACCCTGCTCGTCATTCCCACGCATAGTCATCCGGAGACCTTGCCGCTGGCAATTGCAAGTGCACAGAACCAGACCGAGCAGAACCTAGGGATTGTCGTCATCGGCGATGGCGTCAGCGACGATACTCGCGATGCCCTGGCGCCGATTCTGAAGTCCGATGAGCGAGTCAGTTTTGTCGATAGGCCTAAGACCGTTCGCCACGGCGAGGAGTATCGCGATGAGGTAATTCGTGCCTCGCGCGCCACAGCTATTGGGTATCTCTGCGACGACGACTTGCTGTTTCCCGACCACATTCAAACGTTGGCAGGACTTTTGGAAGGTGTGGATTTTGTGAACACCTTGCCGATCTTCATCAACCGTGACGGAAGCCTGCATCACATGGTCTGCGACTTGGCTGACCCCGCGTCAGTGAAGTGGCACCTAGACCCGGCCGTCATGCGAAACACCGTTTCTCTCACGGGAGTGCTGCACTCTCGAGCGGCCTACAAGGCATTGCCTCACGGGTGGCGGCCGGCACCAAAGGGGCGATGGACGGATCACTACATGTGGGAGCAGTTCTTTTCAGCGCCAAACTTCACGGCACGAACATCCCCTCGAGCTACGACCGCAAAGTTCAACCAAATTGGCCGGGAAGACATGACGGGCGCCGAGCGGGCTCGGGAGCTGGACGATTTCGCTCGAAAGATGAGCGCGCCTGGTTTTTCTGAAATGTGGGATGCGCGGGTTCGAGACTCTGAGCGACAAACGCTCGTGCGGCTCGCTCTCGATAACACTGTGCTCCAAGACAACTGCGCCTCCGCGCTGCAGCACGGTGAGCGACTCTCGCGAGACCTGGAAGCTGCCCACCGCCAGAGCGAAGCGCTTCAATCGAGTTTGGATCGGATGCTCACCTCACGTTCATGGACGGTGACGGTGCCGCTGCGAAAGCTGCGCGCCAGCCTACGGCGCAAGGGCTAGAGGCCTCAACGCCTCAGTTTTGCTGGGAATGGGTCGGCCACACCCCACAAGGCATGGCTACGCCGTCGTTGCAATGACGTCAAGCTCGACCATGAGCTCCGGCAGCGCCAGGGCCTGAACACCGACAGTTGTGTCGGCCGGCCACGGAGCACTGAAGTAGCGCTCACGCATGGCCATGATCTTGTCGAAGTGCGACATGTCGGTGAGGTAGACCGTGATTTTGAAAATGCGGTCGATGGATGAGCCAGCCGCCGCGAGAGCACGCTCAATGTTGGCCATGGCTTGCGTGATTTGCGCCTCGACATCGCCGGCGCCGACAATCGCACCATTCGCGTCGATGCTTGCCTGTCCCGAGAGAAAGACGAGTTTGCCAACGACATGCCCCTGGCCGATCATGAACGGCGGAAAGGGATCGGGTGAGACTTCGATGGGCTTCGTTCCAATAGTCACGAGGCGATGTTACGCCTGCACGCGTTGAAGTAGGCAACGATGTCTGTTGTAATGAAATCCCCCGAGCAAAGGAGCTCCGCGTGACCGGTAAGCCAGCGACCCCCAATCTGCGCTACTGCTTCACGATTCGAGCCGAGGTCGATGACTGGATGGAAGTCGGGCGCAGCGGTAGCGGTGTGCTGTACTTCATTCCCATTACTGGCGGTCAGGTTCGTGGTGATGGCTTTGCGGGCAAGGTGCTTCGCGGCGGCGGGGATTGGGCCACGCTTCGCGCAGGAGAAGACATTCTCGAGGTCGAGGCCAGATACCAGATTCAGCTCGATAGCGGCGTCATCATCGACATCTTGAACACCGGAATCACCCGCTACGCAACTCCCGGTTCACGTGACGTTGAATACTTCATGACCCGACCACACTTTCGAGTTGACCACCCGGACTACAACTGGATGACGCGGACCGTTTTCGTCGGTCATGCCGACAGCAAGCCAGATGCGACCGAGATTCACATCTTCGAAGTCATGACCGGCGCGTGAGTGACGCTGAGTCGCCGCTCGACAAGTCTGCCGTCGAGCTGGCCCAATCGATTCGCGAAGGTGAAATCTCGCCCGTTGAAGTGATGGAACTCACGCTCCAGCGCATCGATGAGATCAACCCCGCCATCAACGCGGTCATCTGGCTTGACCGCGAACAATCGATGGCCGCGGCACGGGAATCACAGGCGCGCATTTCTTCTGGGGCTCCGGTACGACCCTTCGAGGGAGTGCCACTGCCATTGAAAGACTTTGTCAATGCCGTCGGCCAGCCCAACACCATGGGTTCTCGGGCAATCGACGACGCCCCTGCGCAGAAAGATGACTTGGTCGTCAGCCTCTTTCGAAACGCTGGGTTCTCGTTCGTCGGCCGCACGAACACTCCCGAATTCGTGACACTGACCGACACGGTTAACTCTCGATACGGCGCGACACGAAACCCCTGGAACACCGAGCGGTCGGCCGGTGGCTCATCGGGAGGCGCTGGGGCTGCGGTTGCTGCGGGAATTGCCGCGGCAGCGCACGCATCCGACGGCGGCGGTTCGATCCGAGTTCCCGCATCCGTCAATGGACTTGTCGGCTTCAAGCCGAGCCGCGGTCGAGTTCCCTCGGAGTTTGGGCACTGGAACTTTGCCTCAACCGACGGTGTTCTCACCCGCACCGTAAAAGACTCGGCAGCGATTCTGGATGTTCTTTCCCCTGGCGACCGGGCGGGCTGGTTTGTCACCCAGCCGCCGTCGCGACCGTTCGTTGAAGAGCTTCACCCGGCAGACACGAGCCTGCGCATCGGTGTTCTTTCATTGGCAAACGTTGGTGTCGATGTCGACGACGACTGCGTTGCGGCAGCAGAGCAGGCCGCGCGCTTTCTTGAGAAGCTCGGGCATCGCGTGAGTAGTGTCGACGCCTACCTGTTCGACCCACCGACAATCGGCGCGTTCGTCAATCACGTGATGAGTGCCTACCTTGCCAACTCCGACATCGTCAATCCGGCTCTGTGCGACCCCTTCATTCAGTACCGGCTCGACAGCGCCCGCGACTTCACCTCGGTTGACTACGTAGGTCTTGAGATGGCAATCCAGCTTCAAGCCCGTCGAGTGGTTGCACAGTGGGGAGATCAGTTCGACGTACTGCTCACCCCGACGATGGCCACCACCGTTCCTGCGGTTGGCAAGGTCTACGCCGAGGCCAACGAGGATCCGGGCGGCGAGCGCCTGCTGGAACGACGCACTGCCACATTCACCGTTGCGGCGAACCTCTCAGGGCTTCCAGCGGCGAGTTTTCCGGTGGGTGTTGACCACAACGGGATGCCCGTTGGCGTGCAACTTATTAGCGGGCCCGGAGATGAGGCAACGCTCTTCCAACTGGGTCACAGTCTTGAACAGGAGTTCCGATGGCACGAGCGACGACCGACAATCGCGTGAGAAAAAACATCACAAGGACGGCTCGCCCGTTTTCAGAGAAGTACGGGCCCTACGCGCTGGTTGCCGGAGGGTCGTACGGACTGGGCGCCGCGTTCGCCGAAGGCATTGCACGCCGAGGCGTGAACCTCGTCATCGTTGCGCGCAACCGCGAGGCTCTCATCGCCACAGCGGCGCGGATTCGTGAGGCTCACGGCGTTGACGTCATCACCATCGCCGCTGACCTCTCCGACTTCGACGACGTGAAGAAACGCGTGACTGGGCTCGGCCTCGACATCGGATTGCTGATCTATGACGCCGCATTCGTGCCAATCGGCTCGTTTGCAGAGGCAACCGAGGATCAACTCTCTGCCGCAGCGGCAGTGAATGTGCGCACGCCGCTCCTGATGACACGCCTGTTGTCGGCACCGATGATTGAGCGAGGCAGGGGCGGGATTGTGCTCATGTCATCGCTCGCCGGCGGGCAAGGCAGCCCGAACCTCGCCACCTACGCGGCGACGAAGGCGTTCAACACCATCTTGGCCGAGGGGCTCTGGAAAGAGTTCACCCCGCTGGGGCTCGACGTGCTGGTGTGCACGGCGGGGGCAATCCTCACCCCTGGATACGAGCAAGCCGAAAGCGCTCGGCCAGCACCAGGCACGATGTCGCCGACCGCGGTGGCCGAGCAGACTCTGAATGCCCTTGGCGACGGCCCGGTAGTGGTGCCCGGTGCGGTGAACAAAATCGGGCGGTTCCTCATGACCCGGCTACTGAGTCGACGCGCAGCCATCGGTATCATGTCCAAGAACACAGGAGGCTTGTCGTGATGATTTTCTTGGGCCTAATCACCCCGCTGATTGCGTATGCCGTGATCACACTGCTGCACGCCGTCATCCCGACCCGCAAGGTCACCGGCTATGTAACCAACGACCTCACCGGAGAGGTGCTGCGCTATCGCATCAACGGTAAATACGTGCTTGTTGTCAGCATCGCCTTGTGGTTTGTGCTGGGCTACACAAACCTCGTTCCGTTCACGTGGCTTTATGAGACCCGCTGGTGGGGGCTCATTGGTGCGATCGCCATCGGACTGATCTACGCGCTTTACATCGTGCTGAAGTTCCCGCCGGTGCGCGCATCCTTCTTGGCCGACTTTTGGTTTGGCCGATCGAAGAACACCCAATACCGGGATGGCTTTATCGATGCCAAGGTGTGGCTCTACCTGGTCGGCGCGGTCCTTCTGCAACTGAACGTTCTCTCGTTCGCGGCCTTCCACGTCACCCACGTTGCCGAGATCAACCCTGGCTTTTTGCTCGCCTGTGCCATGCTCACCTGGTTCTGCTTCGAGTACTTGTTCTTCGAGCGCGTGCATCTGTGGACCTACGACTTCATCGCCGAACGGGTGGGCTTCAAGCTGGGCTTCGGTTGCCTAGCCTTCTATCCGTACTTCTACTCGGTGTCGATCTGGTTCACTGCCGACCTGCCTAATCCCGGGATTCCTACCTGGGCCACCGTTCTTATCGGTGCGCTCTTCCTGGGCGGATGGGTTCTCACCCGTGGCGCGAACATGCAGAAGTTCTACTTCAAGACCACCCCCGAGCGTTCGTTCCTCGGAATCACACCAGAGTTCATCACCAACGGCAAGCACTCTCTGCTCGTGAACGGATTCTGGGGCGGCAGCCGTCACGTCAACTACCTCGGCGAGATCCTTCAGGCCGTTGCAATCGCGGCTGCGCCCGGTTACTTCGGAATCTGGATGGTGTGGCTGTACCCGCTCTATTACGTCGCCCTCTTTGTCACGCGCGAACGGGACGACGAAAAGATCTGCGAGGCAAAGTACGGCACTCTCTGGGGTCAGTACACCGGCAAGGTGAAATACCGAATAATCCCCGGCATGTACTAGCCACGAGGGACGCGGGCTAACCCCGCTACGCTGGATGAGTGAATAGAAAACGAGCTAGCCGCTGGCTGTGGATCACCGGCGCAGGTATTTCTATTCTGGTGATTCTGGGAGTTATCTTTTTGGTGAGTCGCCCTTCCACGCGGCTGACGACATCAGAAAACTCCGGTCTTGTTTTCAGCCGGACTGTCTATGACCAGCACCTGGCAGATGAGCTGGCGGCCGCCCCCGAGCATGTTCTTGTGACGGGTCCCTTGTTCAGGGCGAAGGGGGTCCCGGCTCGACTCTTCGAATTCGGCGCGGACCTCAAGCTTCAGGGCTCGCGAACTCTCGCGAACTCATTCTTTTACGCAGCCGATTTTGACGCCTCAGGCAAGCTCATGTTTACCGGCGGTGGGTGTAACGATAAGAGCGGTGCGTGGGCCACGTGCGCAGCCGTCGCATCGCTTACCCCGTCCACCGAGAAAACCGACAGTTCCAGCACGGCTCTTGGACTCGACTTTCATGAGTTTGAAGCAGACGGCCAGGGTGGCTACTGGGCAATCCGCTACGACAGTGTCGCGTGCGACCAGCAGCACATGAAGAATTGCGGCATCAAACCAGATGGAACCCGGGTCACCGCTATAGGTAATTGTCATCTTGTGCATGTGCAGAACAATCGAATCACGTCTGACTGGTCTGCGTCTGATCACCTTCCCGACGGCGAGACTAGGAGCGCGCGCTACGGAGAATTCGTTGACGTGTTTCACTGCAACAGCATCGACTCCTACAAAATCAACGGCGCCCGCAAGCTCCTCGTATCCATGCGGAACACGGACTCGGTCTACCAGATTGACGTCGCCAGCGGTCTAATCGACTGGAAGCTTGGCGGCTCGGAGATGGCAGGAGCCTCTCTGGCGCTCTCAAATCCTGGCACTCTGGGCATCACAGGTGCGCTGGTCGACCCGTCACAAATTTTGAGCGGTCAACACGATGCCCGCTATCTCGGAAACGGTCAATTCAGCGTTTTTGACAACGGGAGTAAGACGAATCGAGCCGCCCGGGGGCTGGTCTTCACTGTTGACCCCAAGACGCACACGGCAACCGTAAACAAAGTATTTGTAGACCCCATGGGGGCGACCTCAGGGTGCACCGGTTCTTTCCGCCCCATTCACGGCGGCGCCTATTGGGTCGCCGGCTGGGGATGCTCGAACTCGGGAATCACCGTTTTTGCTAACGACACCACCCCCATTGTGAGTACGCGTCTGGACGAGTCCGCTGCCGGCAACCTTAGTGTGACCAGCCCTGACATGGGACCCCTGCGCTGGACGCTCAGCTACCGAGCGATCGTCGGGAAATAGCATGTTTCCGAGCCGACGAGACCGCGACCGCTTGCGCAATTTTGCTCGCGCTCGATTCCCGGCCTCTTCACAGACGGGTCGCGCGTTGCGTGCAGGCGTGCGCAGACTTCGGCACTGGGGGTTTCTCAAATACCCAGGTGAAACCGATCGCTTCAACTTTCCGCAGTCGCCCCCCACGGTTAGCATCATCGTTCCGGTTTACGAGAACGTCGGCATCACAATCCACTGCATCAATGCAATTCGCACCTCAGCCACACAAGTAAGTTATGAAATCATCGTTGTGGATGACGGCTCGTCTGCGCGGCACAGCAGGAGGTTAGCCAAACTCTCGGGCATTCGACTCCTCGTGCTCAAGCAAAACGTTGGCTATCTGCTTGCCTGCAACGCTGCGTTCGCCCAGGCCCGCGGCGATTTCATTTGCTTGTTGAACAACGACACGCTCCCACAACCGGGTTGGCTCGACGCCCTCTATGAGAACTTCGCTGATCCTCAAGTGGGACTCGTCGGTGCGAAGTTGGTCAAGCCGTCGGGAGTCCTTCAGGAGGCAGGAGGTCTGATATTCAGCGATGGATCTACGACAAACTACGGTGCTGGTCAGCACCCAGATGACCCGAGATTTGCCTACCGAAGAGAGGTTGATTACTGCTCGGCAGCTGCTGTGCTGGTGCGTGGTGCTCTAATCAATCAACTCGGGGGGTTCGACACTCGCTTCAAAACGGCCTACTACGAGGACACCGATCTCTCGATGTCCGTGCGCTCGTTGGGGTACAAAGTGGTTTATGAACCCTCGGCGGTGGTAACGCATATCGAGCAAGGTAGCTATCGAAAGTACGCGAAGAAATCCCCCGAGGAGTTGACCGCGACCAACCGCGAAATCTTTTTAGATAAGTGGCGGGGTGAGTTGGCCGGTCATGGCCGTCACGATGTAGAACTTTATGAAACTGCTGCGCGCAGGCACCTGGCACAGGCCGGCACCATCGTGATTGTCGACGCGTATCCGAGATGGAAACACACCGCTGGTTCGCGTCGCCTCCTCGAAATAATTCTCGGGTATCAGGCACTCGGCTTCGGAATCATTTTGGTCTCTCCGCCCGATCCCCGAGAGCCTTTCTATGAGGCGCAATTTAATCGATTGGGCGTCCAGCACAGAAGCATGCACGACGAGAATTTGGTGGGTTATCTCAAACTCATCGAGAGTGAACTTACGTTCTTCCACGTGGCTCGTGCTCCAAACATGGTCTGGTTCATGCAACGGATCGCCCCCGCGTTTACGAAGACCAAGGTCGTTTTTGACACCGTCGACCTGTATTTTCTGCGCGAGGAACGCGAATTCCAACTGTTTTCAGGAGACATGCCTCGGCGGGCGGCGGGCGCACTAGCCCAGTCGCGCGAGCAGGAGTTGAGCATGATTGCACTTGCAGATGTCACCCTCGTCGTTTCAGCCTATGAATTGGAACTGCTCGGCGAGCTCGGTTGTGGAGGGCAGGTTGAGCTTCTGTCGAACTCGCACCCGAGTCCAGTCACGCAGGGACTCGAATGGAGTGAGCGGGAAGGGCTCATCTTTGTCGCCAATTTTCACCACCGCCCCAACGAAGACGGCCTCACTTGGTTTCTGGATGAAATTTACCCCCTTGTTGTTGAAAGCCTCGGGCCAGTACCTCTCACTGTCGTGGGTGCTCCTGCACCGAAACATCTTGAACGCGATGACACTCCTGCCGTCAACGTAGTCGGCTGGGTTGATGATCTCGAAGACACGTATGGTCAGTCTCGGGTTGCCATTGCGCCACTGCGTTATGGTGCTGGCATCAAGGGCAAAGTTGGGGAAGCGTGGGTTCACGGAGTCCCGGTAGTCATGACAGGGATAGCTGCCGAGGGCATGCGTTTGGAAGGAGAGCTCGCGGAGTTTATTTCAGACAACCCTCGCGAGTTCGCCGATGCCGTCATCAAGCTTCTGACTGACGAGGCGCTCTGGAACCGCATTTCGGCGTTGAGCCAATCTCGTGCGGAGACGCATTTTGGCTCGGCAACTTTCGGCCAAGCGCTGAGCCGAATCGTGGGGCTGCTATGACACCCGTCACGATTATCGTCCCCGTCTTTGGCCAGCCAAACTTCGTGAAGCGTGTGCTTGATTCGATTCTGAACTTCGGCAATCTGCCGACGAATAAGTTGATTGTCATCAATGACGCGGGGCCGGATTCCGAGCAAATTCGGGAGCTCGTGAGTGCGGCAATGCTGGTGAGGCCCGGCATCGAATACTTTGAGAACACAAAGAATCTCGGCTTTGGCGCCACGTGTAATCGGGCAGTGTTCGAGTTGGACCAGACGTCCAACAACATTCTCTTACTCAATAGCGACGCGGAGCTCACCCAGGGTGCCCTGGAGGAAATGCAATTAGTCCTTGACGCCTCCCCTCGTCACGCCTGCGTCGGACCGAGGAGCAACAACGGAACGATAGCGACAATTCCAGCATTTTCTCGAGTCAAGCACACCCGTGAAGAATCACATCAGCTCTATTTCAAGCATCACGAAGTCCTGCCCCCTTACTCCGTTGTTCCCGTCGTCTCGGGCTACTGCATGCTCATCCGCAGACAGGTTATCCAGGTCCACGGACTTTTTGACGAAATCTTTTCGCCGGGCTATGAAGAAGAAAATGATTTCTGCCTCCGAGTGAATTCAGTTGGATACTCCTCCGTCCTCGCGAACCACGCCTTCGTTTTTCACGACGGCCAAGCGAGCTTCGGCAGCCGCACAACCAAGCTCGCCGAACGCCACGCCCGCATCATGGAACGGCGCCATCCGATTTATCGATCCCTCATAGAAAACTACTTTCGCACCCGAATTGATCCCGTCGACAAGTTTCTCGACTTCCTGGAACCGGTAGAACGACCCTCCGTTCTTATTGACTGTTCTATGCTCACTCCGCGCATGGATGGCACGGTACGAACCATTCTCAGTTTTATTGACTTCTTAGCTCAGAGGCCGGCAGGCGGTCTGGTCGACGCCCAGTTCACCCTTCTGATCAGCAGAGAGATGGCGGCCTATTTTGGTCTCGAGGCTCTTGGATTCGACTTGTGGTTCCTGGATGAAGGCGTTGCGAAGGTGTTCGACGTCGGCTTCGCCCTCTCACCACTGTGGTCGTTCGACTCCCTGGTGCGCCTGTCCCTGCAGTGTTCGCGCATTGCCTCTCTGCACCTCGACATCATTGGGCTTCGAACGTGGGAGCTCAACGTCGGCAACCTGGCGACCGAGCATTCGGTTTATTTGTCTGCCGAATTGGCCGACCTCACACTCTTCATTAGTGAGGCGGGCCGTGCAGACCTCATGCACTTCCGTCCACGAACTCGCCTTCGCAACGGTCGCGTCGTCCCGATGGGACTCGTGGAGGACTTCGCACTTGTATCCGCGCGGTCACTGGCTAGTGCTCCCGAAACTGTGGTTTTTTCCTCCGACAAAATACGCGTTCTCATCCTTGGCAACGGCTACAAGCACAAACAGGTCGACCCGGCCATCGCTGCCGTCGAGAACGAAGGATTTGAAGTCATTGCCTTATCGGATAAAGACTCATATGGCGGAAACATCACTCGGCTGAGGTCGGGTAGCCTCGCCGGTGACCACCTTCAGGCTCTTTTTGCAACCGCCGACGTTGTGGTCTATCCCTCTGCCTACGAAGGATTCGGGCTGCCGATTGCCGAGGCTCGCAGGGCCGGAAAAGCCCTCGTGGCTTTTGACACCGAGACGACACGCGAAGTTGTGGGCCTGCTCGGGGTAGCTCAGTCAACACTGTTGTTCAGTGAATTCGATCGCTTGCCTCATGTGATTCGGGAGGCAGTGCGCATTGACGTAACCGAGAGCGCTACAAAACTCCGAACCTCCGAGGACTTCAACTCCGAAGTCCTCGACGCGATACTTGGCCTAGCAGGGCAACCCGTCGACCCGGAGTTCCTGAGGGAACGGGCCGCACGGCTTGCACACGGCGGAGGTAACGGATTTGGCGCACTCCAACTCGCTCAACTTAATCGCCGTTCGGTGCGCCTCGCACTCAGACTCGCTGATGGCGTGTGGGGACCAATCCGCCGAAAGCTGAAGCGGTCGCAGAAGTAACGATTACACGAAAAAAGCCCCACAAGGGGGCTCTTTTCTATTGTGCGCCCGGAGGGATTCGAACCCCCAACCTTCTGATCCGTAGTTCTTATCAGGCCATCAAGTGTGCGGATATTTTCCTTTAGTTTACTGGGCTATCGCGTCATGGTGTGTCTGGATGTTTCACGATGTTGCACCTTTTTGACTGACATATTCACTGACATTTTCGCGGCGTGCTGCACGCCAGACAAGCACGACAATCCCGACCGTGAGCAATAGAGCAATGTTGCCGAATCCAAAACCAAGTCCGCCACGGGAAGGCTCAGCGCCAATCCAGTCAGCAAAGGAAGCACCCACCGGCCTCGTCACGACGTATGCAAACCAAAACGCGAAAACGCCATTGAAGCGCATCCATCGAAAACCAATCGCGGGAATGAACATCATTACCGTGAACACGATTGCTGATACGAGGAAGCCCCAGCCGAGCGAATGGGCGGTCCAGTCTCCGGCTGCAGTGCCGAGCGCAAAGGTTGTGAGCACGGTGAGCCAATAGAAGACTTCTCGACGGCGCGTGTTTATCGAGTGGATCGAGAGCGTGTTCTCGGCGAGTTTCCAAACGACAAAAATGATTATGAGCGCAAGAGCGAATCCAATAGTTGACACCTCATAAGGGATGCCCAGCCCCACATGTGCGATGTCCGCGGCCATGGTTCCGAAAACGCTCACCATGACGACGGAAAACCAGTAGATCCAGGCGTTATAACTTTTGGCGCGGAACTGTAGGAACAACGCAAGGGCAAAAACGATAAATCCAAGAGCAACCGCGGGGAAAGGGGTGAGCAGTCGAATCAGGAAGTCACAAGAAGCCTCGCCCATCGCGGTGGAGAGCAGTTTGATAACCCAAAATACGAGCGTGATCTCAGGGACCTTGACAATGCCCGCACGCCCGCTGAAGGTTGCCGCCACCCGGCTAGCCACGAATCTGGTCGCGCTTTGAAATCGACAAGTACGTTACGAGTCCAACAATGAGCGCCAAAAAGATGAATGAAATCGTGGCCGTTCCGAATCCCAAGCCGGAGTCTGACGCGGGTTGAGCCAGCAAGTCACCTAGAGCAGCGCCCAGTGGACGGGTAAGCACACAGGCAATCCAAAAAGCGACAGCTGCGCCAACGGCTTTGATTCGCCAAAGCAGCGCTAGTAGCCCCAATGCGACAGCGAATCCAATAAACGTTGCCAACAAAGGGATGCCTAGGTCATCGAGGAAGATGTCCCCGCCCGCGGTACCCAGGGCAAAAGTGAAGAGCATAGCTAGCCAATAGAACGCTTCGCGGCGACGGGTATTGATTGATTTCATGGCTAACGACTTCTCGCGCAAAAACCAGACCAGGAGGACGACTATGAGGCAAATCGCGAAAACAATGATCGCCTGCCAGTTCTCGACCCCTAAACCATCATGCAGGTAGTCGGTCAGGAGCGTGCCAACCGTGCTGATGGCCACAATGGCCAGCCAATAGACCGCGGGCACATACTGTCGCAGCGAGAACTGCGCAATAAGAATCAGGATGAGGATTCCGGTCATGATGAGCGCAGTCATCGAGAGGCCCAGGCCAAGCTGAGTGTTCAACAGGTCAGCGAAAGTCTCCCCCACCGTCGTTGACATGATCTTGATTGTCCAAAAGAAGGCGGTAATTGCAGGAACTTTAACGCTCAGCGTTTTTACAGTTTCAGAGGTCACCGGACGATAAAACCAAACATTTCTATGACGAACCTGTGAGGGGATTCCGAGGTAGCAAGTCCGGATGCCCCCATGGTTCCTGCTGCTTCAAGACGAGACTCAGGTCTTCAGGTGAGAGTCACTAGTTCTTATCAGCCCATGACGCGTGCGGCTAAATTCCCTTATTTTGCTGGGCTATCGCGTCACCGTGTGTCGCGCCGTGTCACGATATTCCGAGATTTTGACTGACACATTCATTGACATCGGGACGAACAGGGTCCACGGCGTTCGAACTTAATTTGCAAAGTAAGTTAAGGAAACATCCTTCGAACCATCCGCAGTCACCGTCGACGTCGCGTCCGTGCTCATTCCAAATACTGTTGCCCTCGCAGAGATTGTCATGGTTTCGCCTTTGACGGCCCAAAAGGTGATTGACCCTAGGGTGTCGGTATGAAGCGGAATGCTCTCGGAGCCACAATCGGTGGTTCTCGCGGCAATTCCATCAGCCCAGCCAATCGAGCCTGGAACAAAAACATAAGGGCTGGGGGCGGTGCCCGTGCACCACACTTGTGAAGCAGGGATGGCCGTACCGTCTGGCAGTCGGGTCTTCACCGTAATTTGAACCAGGTCGGGCATTGTTGCTTCTAAGTAATTTTGTTCGCCCTTGACAATGCTTGCTCCGAAGTTCCAAGTTGAACTTCCTGAAGAGCCAAAATAGGACCATGCGTCAAACGGGCAACTCGGGTCAGGAGCGAATTGACCGCCAGACTGGGAGGCTGCTCTAGACATTATTCTCGACCATTTACTCGCCGTGGGCGGGACATCGTAAGAGAAGCTGCCGTCCGCTTGAATTGGAATTAATGCCCGAATGGTGCCGCCGTAGAAAGAATCAGCGTAGACCAGGTAGCAGCCCGTGAAGGCTGAGTTCCAGTTGTTGAATCTGCCGGAGGTGTGTGCGAAGTAAGAACTCATGAGGGGGAGCAAATCACACGACGGGTCTCGAGTTTCACTTCCGCTGGTATCGCAAGAGTCGATTCCAACGCCGCCCGTTTCAGCGTCTGTGCCTGTTCCGCCCGCAAGACTGTCATTACCAGCACCACCGACCAGAGTGTCGTTACCTGCACCACCAGTCAAAGTATTGCCGTTCACGTCTCCGGTCAGAGTGTCGTTACCTGCACCACCGGTTAGATTCTCGTCCCCGGTCAGAGAATCCGCTCCGTCACCAGAAGCAAGCCCTGTCGACAAATTCGCCGCAACAGACTTCGACGAAGTCGTGACATCAACGAAAGAGACGGTGTCTGTGCCTGATCCGCCCGCAAGACTGTCATTACCAGCACCACCGACCAGAGTGTCGTTACCTGCACCACCATCAAGTACGTCATTCCCGCCGAGGCCATTTATTGTGTCATTCCCGCCAAGACCACAAATAACGTCCCTTCCCGCGGTGCCGCTAATGCTGTCGTTCCCCGAGGTGCCAACGATGGTGCATCGCAATCCCCCAGACGAGTATTGAGACGCTGAAGCGCTCTCAGGCACGAGGAGCAGCAGAAACCCGAGCGCCAGAGAAACCGCTAGCGCTAATGACCGCCTTGACATATTTCTCCTTGTTCCTGACCGTGCTGAGTGAGGCGAGACGCCTACATTTTCGACAGAAGGTCTTTTTTCTTGGTTTCGAACTCAGAGTCGCTCAGAATCCCGGCGTCGTGAAGCTCTGAAAGCTGCTTGATCGCCGCAACTGATGGGTGCTCAGCAGACAGTCCTTGACCAGCTTGGCCCTGCCCTTCTGAGTGGGCCGAATGACTCATGTCACGAATCTTTGTCGCCATTGCGTTGAAAGCTTTCGCATCAGTCTTAGGAAAAACCAGACCGTTTGGCTGTTGAGCCATATTCACTTTTGCACCGATGGTGCTGGCTTGGTTGTTGCCGAGTCCGCCGGCAAGAATTTCAAATTCTCCTTGGGCAAAGCCTTGCCTTACCTCGACTCCCACTAAGGTTCTGTAATCGAAAGATGTCGCTTTGTTTCCAAAAGTCTGCCCAGACATAAAGCCTGACTTCAGAATGATCACCTTTTTGGTTGTTGCAACGACGGTTTGCCCAAAACTACCAATAGCCGTGCCTAGAACCTCTTCATCCGTACTGAGGTTCTGAGCCAGCAAGACAGATTCTTTCTTACCCAGTGGCCCCATAACAGGCCATTCGTTCACATATTCAGTCGATAATTTCGCCATAATCGTTCCTTGTCATTGGGGGGTAATTGACCAAGCGCCTGAGGACGTAATTTCGACAACGCCTGGGCCGACTAGGTTCACGACGCCTTTGTAACTTCCGATTTCATTGATAACGAGATCTTGACTCCCCGCGCCGTAGCCGTAGACAGCAAAATTTCCTTCACCAACGTTTTTAACAGCGGCCGTATCAAAGGATGAGGTTAGGTTGACTACTGAGTCACCCTTGCCCGTAACAGGCCCAGAGACACTTCTCACCGCGGAAATGTCGGCAATAGTGAGTGTCCATTTTGCGTCAGCAGTGATTGAGAACTTCGTCGTGATCGATCCGTCACCGGTATTGATGAGATGCTGTCCCGAGTAGCCCCCAATCTCGTTCACCAGGAGTGACTCTGCCCCGTCCGTTTCGAGGACAGTGTTCCCAGAGCAATTTGGGCAGGAAAAAGTGACGATGGCAGGGGAATCTACTTCGAACTTCACGACATAGTCTCCGGACCCAGTCACCTTTTGCGTCTTGAAGGAAGGCGTAGCCGGGGCTGGGGTATCAGCTGCAACCGAAGCTGTGCCACTGGAAAGGCCCGACTGTGTGGTGGATTGACCTCGCGAAGAGCATGCGGCGAAGATGATGATCAAAACTATGGCCAAGATGGGCAGAAAAAAACGCTTCTTCCTGAACCATGGACGACCCGCCTTAGCGGCTGACGCCGTATTCTGCATGTCAGACAAAACTGACGATGCGTCTTTCGCAGAGTTCTCTTCGCTACTTGCCATTTCTCCCCCGTTTGGTCAGCTGGAAGGAAACTAATTTCCCCAAGCTCAAAGGTACACGCTTGGTACATATTTAGTAACTTCATGAATCTAAGCTCTTGGGGCCGGAAAATGCGACTTTGGGTCTCCGGGGTCTTATTGACCCGGGGGTGGGACCTGTCGACTATCTTGCCGCAGACCATAAGGGCTGTTCGTCGGGAGTTTGTCAGGTTCAAAACTTTTGAACTTCACCTCCGAGAGCTCCCTCATGTGCGTGCAAGAGGGCTTCATTCAAGTAGTCATCGACTGCCGTTGTGAATTCGTCCGCAAGCACTTGGACGTAAGGCGCATAAATCGACTTAGTTACGTCAACTCGCGAATGGCCGAGGGCCTGACTGACTCCTTCGAGCCGAACTCCCGCCTCGAGGCCTAAGACAGCTGAGGTGTGGCGCATGTCGTGGATGCGGATTACTCGAAGGTCATGCGCCTTGCAGAATTTGACGAACCGGTTGTAAACGTTCGAAGGTGCGAGTGCAGTGCCTGTGGCTGAGGGAAAGACCCACTCGGTTTCTTGCCAGCTAGTGCCTGCATCAGCCTTAAGACAATCGACGTATTCCTTATGCCTCTGCATGGCAACGAGGACACTCAAACCAGCCTGCAAGGTTCGCTCGGCAGCTCGAGTCTTCGTCTTGTCGGCAACAACCCGCACCGTCGCCTTGCCGCTGATGTCGAAACGTCGTTCCTCCTTCAGAGTTCGAGCAATCGTGAGTGTTCCCTTTTCAAGATTAAAGTCGCTCCATTTCAGCCCGAGGATTTCACCCCGGCGAAGCCCCATCGTCAGCGCGATGTTGATGAACAGGTCGAACTCAGTGCCGACCGAAGCCGTGATGGCCTTGAGCGCTTCTTCTTTTGTCCAGTGCGGCTGAACGCTTGTCTTCTCGTCACGATTGGCCCGGTACGGTCGAACAACCGCGACGGGGTTTCGGGTGATCAAGCCCGTTTGATAGGCGTGCTGCATGACGCCATACAAAACCGTCCTGGCCCCATTAATTGTCTTGGTTGAGAAGTTCTTGCGACGAAGCAAGGCCATCCAGGACTCAACTGATCGTGATTCGATCCCGGAGAGTTTCAGCCGGCCCAGGAAAGGCAATACCCAGCGCCGAAGGCGGTCTTCGTAGTCCCCAGCGGTCGAGTAGCGCACCTGGTTGGCTTTGACGGTGTGAAGCCACCACATCGAATACTGCTCGAGCGTTTCTTCCCGTGCTGGAGCCAACCGATTTGATTCAATCTGAGCAATCAGCGTGCGTTGAAGGTTCCTGGCCTCGGCTTTGGTGGCGGCTGTTCGGCGAATCATTTTGCGTCGGCCGTTGAGGTGGTAGCCGTTGGGCACTTCAACTTTATAAACAAGCTTGCCGCTGGGGTTGGTGCTTTCGAAAATGGAACCGTTGGTCGCGTTGCTCATGAGTGGACTCTTTCGCTGGCGAAAATGGAACTCGGTTTGCGGAGGCGGTCGATGAAGGCGTCAACGGAGTCGGAGACGACTCTGGGGGCCGAGTTGACGTAGACGCGCTCAAGCTGCTTCTCGTCCATCAGGCGATAGACGCTGCTTCGGGATAACGACAGTTGGGTCTGGACTTGTTGGATCGTCAATAGCTGGGTCATCGCGCTCACCGCCTTCCGGATTAGTACTCGAGTTCGTACTAAAAAGGCTTTCAAAAGAGACACGCACTTTTTTGTGGTGCTTTTGGACGTCTTTAGCCTTGTAAATACTGGGGACTCGGTACTTTCCGGCGCGTGAAAAGTACCCGATTTATGGGCGTGTCGCGAGCAGGTGCGTGCGACCGGTTTACTGACATCGTGACTGACATCTGTTTTGGACATCGTTGTGCTCCATGGTTAGGCACGTGATGACCGGGTAATTCCCGCGGAATCATGCGGAAGTGTGAAAGTGCGCCCGGAGGGATTCGAACCCCCAACCTTCTGATC